>DATNPY010000016.1:0-49646 GCA_036702955.1 Drouetiella sp.
CAGGAGACATGAAGGTTAAGCAAAATGCTATTGAAGTATATAATTTGGATATGATACCGTATTCAATACCTGAACAAGAGCAGGAAGTCATTAACACTTAGTTCCTAAAGAAGCTGGCCCAAACAACCGGGCCCACTTCTAACGTAGTCGGCTTGCGTCGGGTCTCCGGACTGACCCAGAACACCAGGCAGCGCTCTAGTAAGTCCGTCAACTGCATTTTTTACGCCGCCTAATCCATTCGATGCTCCTGAAAAAGTGTCTGATTTGTATACATAACCAGCGTCTATCTGTCCAAGCATTCCAGTCGTAGAATTATGGACGTAGATCTGAGAAAGCTCATCCCATGTATTGAGATTGTTGAGATCGGATGCGGATTTGATGGTAACTGTTTTTCCATCGATAGTGATCGGTCCCTTATCTCCCATAGCTTTGACATCGGCATTAAAATCACCAGTCAGTGAAACCCCACCCGGTCCAACAATGTCAATGCCAGGCAACACTTTACTGTTAACAAGAAAGTCTTCGCCGGACACAGTTTTACCGAACATCATGTCATTCTTGAGTTGCTCGTTGAACTTCATCCACTCTTGCGGATTGCTCGCCATCGCCACCATATCCTGGTAAAGATCTGCAGAAACTTTGTTCCACTTATTGGCATAATCAACGGGATTGCTTGCATTCTGTGCCGCCATTATGTCTGTTTCTAATTTATGCAGCCGCGCTCTGTCATTGCGATCCTGATTTGGGTCATTGCTAAAATTGTAGTGCTCTCTAGAAACGTCTGGCATAATTTGCTCTCCTCGTTAACCCGTCCGTGATTCAAAGCTTATTCAAGAGCACTGGAAAAATCGTGGAATTTTGAGCTCAAATCTTTCGTTCGAGGGAAAGAAAGACTCGATGCGACAGATCCAAATACGGTTGACCATCAAAAAAGGATTGATCGATTGACGCTTAAGTTCGCGGCGCAAAAGCTTGTCAGCTCAGCATCTAAGGTCAAGGTTTCGCTATCCCGTGCCGAAAAGTTGAGGGACATGAAACAGAGTAACCTTTTAGTATTTCACTGAAAACAGAACACTAGAAACACAATTTTCACGACTCAATATAGAACAAATCAGAGCAACACAATCTGTTCGAATTGAGTTCTGCAAAACGAACAACTTCAGTTCACTCTGATAAGCATAAAAGCAGTCTTACCAATCTGGTAGAGGTGAAGCAGTCGATTGAGGGTAGAAAATGACGTAGGGATTCTCAAAAAACTTCGTAATTCCGAAGAAAACCCATATTAATTAAGCACCGTTGACCAAAGCCTACTACAATAGGCGATATCGGAAATAGGCTATATCGGACCAGAATCTGGAACAACAATGTCAAAAACAGAGCGCCCAGACCTCACACTCGACGAACTATTGCTTGAACTGCAACTGCTATCAGCACAACATTTGAATGAATTCACAGCGTTGTCAAAGAAAACCGGCTTAGCACTGGGAAAAACGCTCGTGCTTTCACACATGATCAGCGAAGCAAACCTTGAAAAACTGTTGAAACTGCAAGCAATTTATCGAGGATGCAAAATTCCTCGCCAGATGGCTCTGGACGCATACCGGTGCTCGACAACCGAAGGGCTCACAATAGAAGAAGGGCTGGCGCGAGCGGGTGTTTTTGCACAGATAATCAGCTTCAGCAGGCTGGGATTACTGCTGGTAGACGCGAAATTGATTAGCAAAAATCAGCTTGACGAGGCGCAACGATTAGCAAATGAAACGCGCTTTCCACTCGGTAAAACGCTCACCATGCACGGTGCCATAACACAAGAACAACTTTCGCTTGCCCTGGAATTACAGAGGCTCATGCGAGAACGAAAAATCACCAAAGACCAGGCGTTGGAGCAACTGTCCAAGACGAAATCTGGTATGTCACCCGAAGCAATCGCTCGTGTCGAGTCCGCGTTGAAAACTGCATTAGACACGCAGGCAGTATCGACGAGCAAGTTGCCTAAAATCAACCTAGTCGAGTTGCTCGTCATCGCAGGAATTATCACAGAGCATGACGCAGATACAGCCTTTGAAGTTGGGAGCAGCACAAAGCAAAAACCCGAAGAGATTCTCAAAAGCTCTAATCTCGTTCCCGAGTCGTTGCTGAACACTGCGCTCGAACTACAAGAATCTATTAACAGCGGCGATTTGAATGCTGCTGCCGCAGCAGAGACACTAAACTACATAGCAAACTATGCGCTGAATCAACCTGCCGGATAGCTGCGTGATTAAGGAACTGCAGGCTCTCCTCCATCTAAATTATCCCTCCAGGTGATATCAAACACGCGCAATAGAGTGTCTGTTTCCATTCTTTACCAGGTCACAAGAGCACTGACAGGCAAGTTGCAGAGCTTGGCGCGATGGGAATCAGCTTCTGCACAACGTCCTTGCTTATCCAAAAAAGCGGCATAAGTTTCGATCAAAACCGAATATTCAGGAGCATCCTGATAGCGATCCATCACCTGCAAGGCGTTTTTGTACAGCTCTTCAGCCTGTCCATATTTGCCCTGACCGCTATAAATAGTAGCGATGTTCTGATCTACTGTCGCCGCAACAATGGCTTCCGGTCTTGTATTTCCGCCATATGACTTGCGCAGAACAGAATTGATTGTGCCGGTATTTCTTACATGCGTTCCAGCATTGATCAATTGATCTTGCAAACTCGTATTCGAAAAATCATCTAGTGAGAAGGCTTGAACAGCATCATCCGAAACATCTTTGAACAGCGCCTGATCGCTGTTACCGGCACCATTGTTTAAGTTTTTGGAACCGTTGCCTTGATCACCACTGGAGCCATTCCCCTGACCACCGTTGCCGCCTGAGTTGCCTCCAGAATTACCACCGTTTCCGACTGCAGTTGGTGCCGTGCGTGAAACTACACCAGCAGGCATGTACTTACTGGCTAAGCCAGGCAAAAGTCCCTGCGGCGCTGCTTGCTTAACGACGTTTGGATGTTTGACAATTACCCCTGGCTGCCCATTGACCGACATAGTGACCGAACTTGCATCCTTAGTGGCGGTCTCAGGCACCGTGTATTTAGTTGTGGTGCCATGATCCATTACCGAGTATGTTGCGTTACCGTAGGCATCCGTCGAGACGGAAACTTCTGCAGTGCCGAACTGAGTTACAGTACCGGGCGCGGTTTGCGAGGGATTCAAATCCCTGGTTACACCGTCAATGGTGACATGATTGACACCGCCATCAACTTGCACTTTAAAATCGGCTCCGCTAACTGAGCTGCTTCCCGCTGAGAAAGTATTCGTTGACGAGTCATAGCCGACCCACCCAGCGTTACCACCACCGAGGCTGACAACATTGCCTGAATCAGGTGCAGCAAATGTGAACGTTTCGGGACTCTGAGCTTGTCCCGACAAAGTGCTACCACCGACGGTGACCTGGTAACCGTCTGATGCATCGCCCTTTATGGCGATTGAATCTGAACCGGTATTGACACTGACTGTGTTGTTAGTCCAATCGTAAGTCGCACTGTCGTTCACTTTCTGATTAGAGCTGTCGATATGATAGGCTTGAGCTTGTCCGGTCGATGACACGCTTACGTATTCCGTCTGCCCGTAAGCACTGACTTTGAAGTCAGTTGAGCCTGCGCTCGAATTCGACATCGTCACGTAATCGTTCGTGCCACCGATTAGACTGACCGTCTGAGCACCACCAGAGCTAGAGGTTTGCTGCTCGACCCAGGTGCCACTCTGCATGACGAACGCTTGTCTATTGTCGCTTAAACTCTGCCCATTTTGAAAGACGGCGGTGTCAACGCTCTTTCCGGTCAAAGAGCCGTCGCTTCCATATGAATAACTGGTACTCGTGTCAGTCACCATTCCGCCGGTCCCAGCAGCAGTAGTTTCGCTGGCAATCAGGTGTCCATTGGGATTGGAAGCATCGACCTTGGCGTCGTATTGTTTGACATCGTATCCACCTTGCTGATTCTGTTGAGTTTCCGTATGACCGATGACGGCGCCGCTAGCGTCATAGCTGGTGGAGGTGCTGCTGACGAGGGCATGATTCGCATCGGAAACAGATGAAGTCACCACGTAACTGCCGTCAGCGTTGTAAGTTTTCTGCGAGCAGTCGACATTTCCATTGGCTTCGTAGCTATATTTGGCATCGGAAACAACTGTAGTGCCGTCTGCAGCGACCACCTTGTCTTCAACTAGCTGACCGTTGTTGTAGCTTCGATTCTCCACAGACCCGTCGGCTCGAACTTGAGAATCAGTTGTGGCACCGACTCCATTGAACTGCGAGTCTAAAGCCGCATAGCCCGTTTGCACCCAGGTAAAGCTACTACCAGACGGATCGGCGACCTGATTAAAGCTCACTGCTGCGCCACCATCTGTCATCACGGTGCCAGAAGTAATCTGATTAGTCTTAGCGTCC
The DNA here is from genome assembly GCA_036702955.1 of Drouetiella sp. GTDB lineage: Bacteria > Cyanobacteriota > Vampirovibrionia > Obscuribacterales > Obscuribacteraceae > PALSA-1081. The sequence goes on from DATNPY010000016.1 coordinate 4,425, forward strand.
TCGAAAAACTGTCCGATCTGTTTGCCAGAGCCGTCGAAATCAGCAATTCTATCAGTCAATATCCCAGTTGCGGAAGTAGACACTGTGTCTGTTTGAGTTCCCAGAGCGTTATGATTGCCGTCGAAAAATGCGGTGGTGACTGCCGAGCCGGTAGAGGAGGCAACCGGTGCAGAAATGGTTTCATAGCCGTCGACCTTGCCGTCTACACCTGTGTAAGCGATGCTGCGGCTTCCATCGGCTCCTGTGGTGACCGCAAACGTTTCCAAACCACCTGCAGTGCCGGGAGTGTGATCGAGCGAAATACTCAAAGGATTTCCACCCGCGTCAGTCATAACATTCAGTTTGGCACCATCATTGGCCATTCCGCCGATGGCTTCGCCTGCCCGTCCGACAAAGGTATTTACTGAGCCGCTTGCACCAACTACGGTGACGGCTGCAAGTCCGTTGCCAATATTGCGCACATAGACCATATCACCGTTTTGACCTGCGAATTGCAACGTTGCCTGCCCGGCAGCACCAATCGATTCTTGACCGAGCACGGCACCTGTAGAGGTTTGCGTAAAGAGAGCGTCTTCGCCTCCAGTAGTCGCGTTGGGCTTGATCGCCAAGGTCTCGCCGTTAGGAAGGTCCATTTTGAACCCACCCTGTCCGTCGGATACAAGCGGCATAGGGCTGCCGGCCAATTTACCGCTGGAATCGACCAGCTGTCCGGATAATCCACCTTTACCGTCGGAACTCAATTGCAAATGATAATTACTGTTGGGAATAGGCGTCGTAAAAGTTCCGGCACTGCCAAGCAATGGTGGTGGCACATGGTTGACCGTCACGGGAGTGACACTACCCGCATAGGTGCTGGAAAGATTCGGCCCACCGCCGCCGCTGCCACCACTGTCTCCAGCAGCACCACCACCAGCGCCGCCTGCGCCCACACCGCCGCCGGTGCCCGCGCCATCAGGAGTCCAGATCCCCGTTTTTCCGTCAAAAGTGAGCAGGTTGCCTTTAGCATCAACTGCGTGCAATTTTCCACCAGCCATGCCAGGTAAAAGATGTGCACCTGGAGGCAACTTTCCAGCGCTGGCACCAGCACCTTTTTTCCCACCCGCACCAGCACCGCCGCTTCCGCCCTGCCCAGGTTGCGTGGCATTCTGGGCTGCGGCTTGACCGGCAGCAGAAACCAGACCAGCAAAATCAAACGCATATTTGACGCACGAAGTGGATAGAAAATTCAATGCGGTAAAAATATAAGTGCCGGTCGTTCCATAATCTTTGAAGCAAGCCATTAAGAGAATCGTCGTATTCCAAAACATCGACCAGAAGCAAAGAGTGATCACACCTTCGATCCAGCTTGGTAAAGCGTCGCGCAGTGCCTTAATCGGCCACACCCAGAGTGCCGCGACAATCGGACCAACAAGATACAAGTAACACATATAAGCCATCTGAAACGCACACAAAATATTCCAGCCTGTCGTCGATGCTGCGTTGGCACCATATACAGCCAGGCGAGAATACACAACACTGGCCGGCATGGCTTCGTTGACATGACCGGGTGCAGCGGGCGCGCCGCCGCACGGGTCCGGGCTACCGTTTCCGAAATTTTGAGATTCGAGATTAGATCCCTGAGGCCACGGCGGCACCTGACCGCTCCCAGCCGAGGCACTGGCGCCGTTTGTCGGCATGGCGCGCATCTGGCCGCAGAGAGCATCTTTGTACATATTGGAACCGAACATCCTCGTGTACTGATCACTGATCGTAAAAGTAATGCAGTTAGAGAAATCAATGCCGAAACTGATAACAAGATAGGTTCCGGGTATCAAGAAAATAGCGACAATAGAGCGCAAGATTCCGTCAAAGGGATTCACGTTTCCTAACACCGGATTTCCGGCAGAAGCTATTGCCTTTACCTGAGCCAGCACCGCACCGGGTAGCAGAAGCAATATCGCAATCGGCATAAAAACGCTGTCGCGAATCTTGTTCCATCGACTGCCACCATCATTTGCGAAATTCTGCATAAATCGAGAACAAAAATCAATTGCACCTGCCGCATTATCCTTTGCGGCGCCGCCAGCCGAATCGCCGGCTTGCTGACCAGCGGCAGCCTGAGCGGCTTGAGCAGCAGGAGGCACTTTAGATGGATCAAGCGCAATCTGACTTGCTGATACCGCACTCTGCACTGCAGATTGAATTAATTGAGCGATCGTAGGGTATCCGCCATCTGGTCCCATCGCAGAAAAAACTTTATCCAAAATCGATTTTAGTAAGGGTGAAACCATGAACGGTGGGGGCAGCGTGCCGTCTGGATTTTTGATCTTGGGCTGATAAAGCACCATCGGTCCATCTTTTACAAGACCGCCGTAATCAGTGCTCTGCACGGACAGCCGATCTGGATTGGTTCCTGCCCAGTGTCTGGCCAGAGAGGCGACCGAACCATCATCACCAGAATCGAATTGTTTCGCGTGAACTACGGCTGGAGTGAGACACAACCAGATCATGACGAGAATAGCGATTGTCAGTTTCAACGTTCTTCACCTTTAATTTAAATGAAGCAGATCAGTGCCAGCAACGCATCTCGGCTGGAATATGTTGAGAGTAACGAACTGAAATGGAATCTTTGTGGAAAACGAAACTGGACGAAGATCTCCTTCTACGATCTCAAGCCATGGCTCATCTCACGCGACGGCTGGAACAGTCGGCGGTTGCGCCGCACTGCTGTTTGGATCAGTGACGCCCGCGCCGCCACCACTAGAACTGCCACCTTGCCCAGCAGCATTGAGCAAGTTCGTGACAAGCGAACCTGGTTTGAACTCGAATGGCATAAAGGGAACATAAGTGAGCATACACACGAATGCGGTGTACACCACGCCTTCCCATGGGCTGTTTGGATTGTACTGACCGATGTCCTTGAGCCATTGAATACGCACACACATGCACAAAATAATCAGCGACCACCAGAAACGCCACATCGTCAAATTAATCAGTCCATTGATCCAACCGGTGAAGACATTTTTGAAAAGCGTATTGGTCGTTGATGGCCACGCATAAAATGCGGCAGCTATTGGACCGAGCAAATACAAGTAGCACATCATTACGATCTGATACGCAAGCAAAATTACAAGCGCACCGCTGAATAACGAATTTATGAATCCGAAAGCGGCGCGTTTCAATGCGCCTTTGCCACTTTGCTGCGCATCCAACTTGGCCTGATCGGCAGGGTTTGCCGCTTTCGCCTTGCTCGTCTGAGTGCTCGCCCAGGTCTGCACGTCTTGTATCTGTACTTGCTGCACCATAACATCTGTCATACTGTTGCCGATATCAATGGCGTAACTGACGAGCAGTTGTGTGGCTGGAATTAAAAAGATAGCGATCAGAGCACGCAAAAATCCAGTGAATGGACTGAGTTCATCCTCATCATTAGCATCATCCACGACACCAAATTTGACCAGTCCTTTCACTTGAGTGATGACGGCACCAGGCAAGATAAGCAGAATCGCCAGGGGCACAAAAGTAGTTCTGTACATAGTTTGAACCATGTGCACAGCCTTTCCGTAAACACCATTGGAATTCTCATTTGCAATATTGACCAGACTTTTGACGACATCATTCATGGCAGACTGCACATTGGCATTAGACGCATCGTTGGAGGCATCCCCAAACTGTTGCGTCTGCGCTTGAGTTGTCGCCTGAGCGTTATCGTAATTGACCAGCGCTTTCGTTTCAGTGGTGATCATGGATGAAGTGGTAGCCGCCAATCCCGCATAAAAGTCATTGGAGGGAATGCCCGTAGTCTGAGCCGGAAACCACTGCTGCGGCCCGTTTACGGGCGCATTCACCTGCGGCTGAGTGAACCAGAAGGGCGCCGTCGGTGGACCCGGCAAAACCACCCATCCGGCTGGATTGGTGGGGCTTCCGTAAGCCGTGACGGCACGCTTTAGCTCAGCTGGTTTGAGAAATTGATTGACAAGTGGATTCTTTGTGTTATTCGGTGAATTCGGCTCGGTGATGGAAAGATTGCCACTACTCATGCCGCCAATCGGTCCCCAGTCGGTATGAACGCGTGGTGCTTGTGATGACAATGCAGGCACGACGACAGTCATCGCTTCGTTACGCGCAGTAAAGGGCGCCCAACGCAACTGCTGCTGATGAAAGTCCGCAAACGATGGGCTGCTGGATAGAACTATTCCGTTGCTTGAGGTATTTGCGCCCAACGCTTCAAGTGGAAAACCAGAGATGACGAGCAGAAGCAAAAGCATTCCACCAACGCGGCAAAATTCCATATTGCGTGTAACCTTCAAATTCAACGTTGATTTCAAATTCCACACAAATTCCAAATCCCATCTAGATTTCAAATTCCACGCAAATTTCAAATTTTTCGAAAGTTTCAAATCTCTTTCCTCAGAGTTTTTGGTCTCTTCGTTTCGACTTTGTCATCGTTTGGAAACAGCTTGTTTGCGCGAATCAGCTCATTTCCCTGGACTTGCAAATCAATCTGCCCTTGCAATCCATCTCGATCAACAAAAATTTATTAGCAACCTAGTAATCGTCTTGCGAACTCAATGGTGGCAAACCAACTCCGAAATCGGAAGGATAAGTTTCACCTTTGCTATTTGTGATTTGACGAATCGACATGGAAAAATCAGGCCAAAATGACACAGCGCTATCAGCGGAAGAACTCATGGAAATTGTGTAGGAAGATTGATTCAACTGAAGCATTGCAGCAAAGAAATCGGGTGAATCCGTAAACTCGTTTCGCATTGTTGGCGCATCCTCGCTAGTTTCGATTGTTAGTCGCAATCAATATTCAGTGCCTTCGATGTTCGTAAGATTACGAGCCGGATGTAGAAAAGTTGTGGAAGAATTTACACGTGCAGTTCCACGCAATTTCCACATTCGGCGCGCCATCCAAAATTCAAAATTGCGCCAGAATCAAATATTTATGACGAACGCAAAGTTCATCTTGGAAATACACTTTTTTTCCATGATCGATCTTCTATTGTCTCGAAACGACACCACTACAACGTAGCGAGATGAAGCAATGGATTTCCACAATCATATAAGTACGAAGACAATCAACCTGGCTAACTATATGGATATCACAAGCGATCAACCTCTAACGACTTTGCCGGACGGCACGAAAATGTCTTGCAACGAATCTGGGGCAATCGTATTCATGCATTATTCATCGGGCGTGAAGCTACGAAGATATCGAGATTTTGTAATTTGTTTGAACATACTAGGTGAACACTGGATTGGGGACAGTCGTACCGCGTGGTTTCGGCTAAACTAGCCGAACACTAAAGAACTTCTGGTTGCCCGCGCGATGCAGTCATCATGCTTGCAGAACTAGCAACGGGGGAAACATTCTTATTGGGCAACTTGAACCAGAATGTTGAACCATGACCGAGCTCGCTTTCCACACCAATCGTGCCCATGTGCTGCTCGATAATCGCTTTGCAAATTACAAGACCCAATCCAGTTCCACCCTTTGCAGTTGCATCCGTGCGCTCTACTTGCTTGAAGCGCTGAAAAAGGGAATTTACATGTGACGCTGGAATGCCTCTTCCCTGATCCGTGATTCGAATTTCGTCCATATCACTTCCAGATCTGACATCGATGCGCACAATCGAACCCTTAGGCGAATATTTGATCGCATTCGATAGCAGATTGATCATCACTTGAACAATACGATGGTCATCAGCATAAACCTGGCTGGGCGTCTGCTCATAGTGAACAGTCACATTATGATCATCAGCAAAAGCCTTCACAGACTCGACGGACATCTCTAAAATCGGATAAAGCGGTCGCAGTTCAAATTGCATATCCAACTTTCCGGCTTCCAGCTTTTCAGCATCAAGCAAGTCGTTAACCAGTCCAATCAATCTAGTGGCACTTCTTTCTGCAATCGTAATTGCCTTCTGGGCTTGCTCAGTCTGCGGACCGAGGGCACCTACCATCATCATCTTCAGCGAACCACGAATTGCAGTCAGTGGATTACGCAATTCATGGCTGACAACACCAAGGAATTCGTTTTTGAAACGCTCAATTTCATGCCGTTCCGTTACATCCACGATGATACCCAGCTGTCGTCCAGAATTGGGACCACCAAAGGGAGTAACCAGAATTTCAGCCGGAAACTCGCTAGCGTCATCACGTTTGGCTGTCACTTCTTGAAACCGCCCCTGCGCCTTCTCAAAAAGATCTTGCAGTCGCTGCGCTTTTGACTGATTCTCAGATGTTGGCGTGGAATATAAATCTGTCAGGGATGAACCAATTAATTCAACAGATCTATGACGCCGAAACAACTTTTCCATCATGGGATTTACTAGATCGATGTTGCCGCTTTTGTCGAGTAGCATGAGCCCGACAGGCATCGTTTCGACGATGGACCGGATTCTTGCTTCACTCTCACGGAGCGCCTCCTCATTCCTCTTACGCTCGGTGATATCATGAGCGACGCAAAAAAGTGCGTTTTCTGTACGAGACCATTGCACCGACCACAGAATGTATTGATGTGAACCATCAGGCAAAAGCATCAAACTTTCGAACTCCGATTTAGCACGCCGCGACACCAGCGATTGCAAAGTCTGAGTAAACGATTCGCGCTGCTCTGGAACGCAAAGTTGAATCACACGTTGACCAATCAAATCTTCAGGAGGAGTCTGCCAGACAGTCGCCGATGCCGGACTGACACGCAGAAACTTTCCATCGCCATCGAGAGAGCAAATTACATCAACAGCATTTTCAACCATGGCTCGCTCTTTCTGCTCTGCTTCCCGCAGCACTGCCGCCATGCTGTGAAAAACTTCCTCCAGGTCTCTGATTTCATCGGACCCTTTGCTTGGCGGCAGCAACTCTTTTCCGACAGCAAGAAGAGTGGTGTTCTCCATGAGAACTCCCAGACGTTTTGCCGTGCCCATGGAGAACCAGATCGCCATACCGATAACGACCAGCACATTTACTGACATACTGAGCAAAATCAGGACTATGACCTGATCGTGAAGCTCTTTTGGAATATTTGAATGTTTCTTTTCTTCCAGCTTCAATTCATTCGCGAAGCTGCGAATCAATTTCACGTCGTCAATTTCAACCGGAAGCAAAACCTCCCGCAACTCAGTAAATTTTCGGAATACATCAGTTCTGTCGGTTTGCACAAGCTCCATGAAGTCGCTGACTGCGCGCAACCCCTCTGTAATGTCAGCGTTCAGCCTCTTGATCAGAGCAAGTTGTGTTGGCTCAGACGCCGTAATTTTCAGCAATTTATCGATGTCGTCACGCATCTGCTGACGGGCTCTTTCGTATTCAGCCATATCGGTTTCGCTGAACGTTTGCATGTAACTCGTTGCCGCGTTGCGCATCTGCACCGGCAATGAATATAGATCTTCAAGCGTTTCAATCTTGTCTTTTAATTTCCCCTGCACAAGAGCCTTCTCATTGGCATCGTTGACAAGAAAAATCAGCGCAGCAACGAAGCCGATTTGACAAACCAGTGGAATGCAAATTAGCAAGTAGACCTGACGCGCTAGCGTGAATTTCAATGCATCACTCTTTTTTCCAGGGCAACCGGTTAACATCATCGCAAATTTGCGACTCTTGCTATTCTTTGCCCGCTACTGACGCGGAATTAGTTAGACTGCTGTACAAATATTCAGCCAGGCCAGTTAAGGGTAATCAGTTCCAAACAGTTTTAATCTCGGCTCGAAACGGTCTACTGACAAGCCTCTGCAACAATGCTGTAGCCAAAACAGCCCTTGACGGAGTTGAACAATATAGATAGATGGGATAAATTGGGATTAAGCCAATTTCATAATAGGCGCCTATGAGGGCTAGCGAATCCGTAAACGATGTTTGCCCACCCCATACCGATGGAAACCCAAGTTCAAATTACTCAGTCCTGCTCATTGGCATCCTTTCCACATACTACTCAAATGAACCAGGAAATTATTCCTGGAAGGCATCTCTAACTTACCCGCCCGCAAAAGATAGAGGAACATTTGATGACTCGACGCCGCAGGAAAGGCGCCACTTTAGGATTAGTGGCCATATGCGTTCTGGTGCTGGTTGTAATCGGAACGTCCGTATTTTTCCTTATTAAAATCCTGGGTGGCGGCAGAGAAATAGCCAACGCCACCGATGCTGGTGCACTCAATGTCGCCAAACATATTATTCGCGATGCCAGAGTCACCACTCCGGCACCATTTCAAGACTGCGAATATCCTCTCGGCTGCGGCTACATCAATCTGCTCACATATAACAGATGCGTAGCAAAAGCAATCATGATCGCGGGCAATGCGGCGAACATGACTGGACCCGGGAATTACAAGGCCAATGCAAACGCCGTTATCGATCAGCTAGAAACAATGGGAACAGACCTTGCCGGCAAGATCGCAAGTTCGAACAACTATTTCAACGACGTCAATAACACTGTAAGAATGGCGTCGTTCATGGGCATCAAGAATAGTCAACCATGCGAAATTGCATACATGAAGCCAGATGGACCGACCAACATCTTCTTTAACGGTCAGCAGTTAGCTAATGGCGTTACCATTCCCATATCGACGACGACGATAGGTCCGAAAAATCAAAGCAGCTATGTTGCGTCTGGTACAGGTCAGGGCTACATGGCCGGGTACGCCCCCATCACCGTCATGGGGCGCACTGTTTACGGTGTCCCCGTCTTTCCCCAACAGAATCCACACCTGGTCTCATTTTTCGACTTCAGTAATTCGGGCAAGTCTTTTGGCTCTGCGCCACCAAATGCAGTGAAACTAGGCTCGAACACAACTGAAATGAAAACTCAGATGCTGACTGGAGCCATTGCTTGCGCAATTGTTGGAGCAGTTGAAAACGGCTCCGCAGGCTCAGGTGGTACAGGAGTTGGTAAGTCTCTGCTAGGAAGCGGATTTCAATTCCCAGCAGCAGCGTCCTTTGGCTATATCGAGTTCGGCAACTTCCCCGCCAACCAGACACCGCCAGGATACGAACCTGCTGATTACAGCGACAACATTTTCAATAACGAGTTGCGTGAGCCCCTGTTCACTGCATTTGGTGACAACCAAGCCACGCAGTTAAGCGACCACGTCGCGTTTGGGACAGACGGAGCGGCCGTTGCCGCCTGGATCGCTTATGCGAAAGGTCAGCAAAGTAAGTGGGACCAGCAAGACCAAACGTCCCCGAACACGCCCCACGTCGCGGACCCCTCGGGTATCACTTTCCCAGGCACGGTTTTCGTTGGTCCATACAACCAGGATTTGAAACCGGGAATCGATGCATCACACCCACCAAGCCCACAACAGATAAAGTGGCTCTCAGCAATGGTTCTGGACAAGCCGGGGCCATGTTTTGAACAACTCAATTTCGATACAGGGTTGATGGGAGCATGCGTAGGTGCACTACCTGCGATGCAAATGACGTACGGACATAACATTCCGAGCCTGGCCAGCCAGGGACCACAATTATTCTCTCAAGCAGACTGGGCCAAAGCCACACTCCTGGTCGATTTCGAAGGAAAGGATCCCAAAAATGTTGACCGTACTGGTAAACCTGCATACAACAACTCCGCCACAATCAATCTAACCAGTGGTGCTCCAGCATCAGGTCTGGGTGTCTACCCAGCGGCGCTGGTGCCGGGCAAAGTTCCTACCAACCCGCCAAACATGCCGACACCAGAGTATCCTCTACCGCTCGAAGCGCCCGGCACTATCAAGCAATTGATTAATGCAGTTCAGTCGCCCGGATGCGCAGCCGACACAATTGCTGCCATAGCTAACAGATGCAAGCAGATTCAGCCAAAAGTTTCTGATGCGGAAGTCTCTGCTCTACTTGATACTCAATTGCCAATGGCAAATCCAGCCAGCCCTACCTGGGCAAATGCACGCAAGTTGTACATCTACCTGCCCGGAGGAGATTTAAGCGCCAAATTGCAAATCGATGCCGGTCCTCCGCCCAAACTGACAGGAAACGCACCTGATGGTTGCTGCGGTTATCCGAATACTAGCAATGCTTGCTACACAAACACGTACTACCTCGATGGCAGCATTGTCGATTCAGAAAACGATCAAAAGGTACACATACGCCCGTACGTGCAGATAGATCCCGCAACACCGTTGAACTGCATCGACCATGCTGATTGGCAGCCAGGGTCAGGTGCGGACAACAACTTTGGACGAATGACGTTCAGCGAAATCGGACTGGGCACCACTACGTTCACGCACATCAACTAAAAGGAACCAATCAAAATAATGCTAGGAAAGCATATTTTTTTGACTGTAGCTGCGTTCATGGCTCTGCACAACTCAGCATCAGCTCAGTTGCAGCAGCCAAATAAAAAATTGCCACCGACTCCCGTGAAAACGCTGACAGCGCCTTTGCCCTATCCTGACGTACCGATCTATCCTGGTCAAATTCGATTTATCAGCGGAGATAAAATTGAAAGAGACAAAGCCGACAACCTTCGCCAAACCTGGCATATAAAGGAGGGTCGAGCGCAGGCAGTAGAGTGGTACAAGAATGCTTTATCGAGTGCAGGCTGGAAAGTGTCGGCAACCAAAGGCACGATTAGCGCCAGGAAAAACGATGAAACGGTGATGATTTTTATAAACGAAATTCCGCTGGCTGACAATTATCGTTCAGAGATGATGATGCAGTATTACCGCGCATCCAGATAGGGACATTAGGTAAGAAATCAACGAAGATCAAGATTCAAGATCAAGATTCAAGATCACGATCACATCAAGGTCACGATAGGGATCACAATAAAGATCATGTTTGCTTTGTTTTCTCAATATCAAGCGCCTGAGCCACTTGCGTGAACTGACGCAAAGGCACCACTACACGCCCGTCTCCAACAAAATTGTGCGTGCCTGAAGCAACATTTTTTGCCCAGGGATTGCGAAGGGTCACTGTAGCTCTCAATCGATCGAATGAAAGGACGGAATAATAGTGACGCGGCTGCAAATTGACCCGGTGCCCATCGACGTCGTACGCCGTATTTTGCCCGAGCGAAGGAGCCAACTTCGATTCGTCAAATACAGTGTTGATAATCATGTGGTGGTCGAGAGCCTCAGAAAGCACGTCCCCGACATCACGCCTGAATAAGGTCGATGCTTTCTGGTCGTTACGATCAATGAACTGAGACAAATGCCCAACCGGTGTCTGCCTGCAAAAAGCCTCCAGCGTTCTATCCTGCTTCCTGGGGTGCTGTGCATCTTTCGCATCGCATGCAGGCCAATCGAACAGAGCAAATTTTGCCTCAGCCCTGCCCGTAAAGAGACCCTCAACTGACTGAGCTGCATGCGTCGGACCAAACGGCTCGTTGATCAACTGGCGATATGCCTTTTGAATAACGACCGTCCACTCCGCACCCCCATCGGAAAATGTGGAGCGCTCCCATTGCGTGGGTCGGGTTACGCTCTGTGGTCGATCAGGGGCACCAGGGAACGTGACTGTGAACGTTCCATCACGATTGCTCTTGATCATTTTGGCAATCGCCGCGGGATCTTGTTGAACCAGGGATGCTAGACGGGCTTGCAACCTGCAGTCGTTTATTTCAAGACCCTGGCGAACTTGCGTCGCACTAACGTGCGTAACGTCGAGAGGCGCATGTGCATCATTTGCTCTGACTTTTACTCTCTGCGCTTGCAGTTTGAAATCAACATCGTCAACCTGGATTCGACCGGATCTGGATGCATCAATCGCGACATATTGCGAACGTTTTTGGTCGCGCGCGACCAGATGCATGCCAACCAGCGAAACGATTTGCAAGTTAGGCAAGAGGGACTCTGAACGTAAAGCGTGATTCAATAAATGCAAGTCAGAAGCATACTTGCGATTGTCGTCACGTTGATGCAACTCTCTCAAGTCAGTTTCAAATGCATCCAGCGCCCGGTGTTCTCCGGTCGCCACCTTTCGCCAGTCTTCCTCGGCCCGCGCAAGAAGAGGATCTGTCCTGGGAGAGACAAATTGCTTTGCGTCCATAGCCTTCCAGAGAATATCCGGTGACAGACATTCGTGAACAGTATACGCTTACGTTAGACGAGTTTGTGTGTCAAGACTGTGATACGCACGTAAAATCAAAAGTCGGATCGCAGCAGCTGCTAAACAATCGGTTTTTCAAAATTCGCTAAACAATCGAATCACCGTAGCTGCTTTTACCGATTCGCAATCACTTCAATCAAAAAAATCCTCGCTCTAAATCTTGTTCTGAAGAGACAATGCTTCTTGATGTCGATTTTGACCTTGCAAAAACAATCCATATTCGCGCACAAACTCTGCTCTCAGGTAGTTCAATCTCATTTGCTTACGGGGATCCGCTTCGAGCGTCATTTTCACAATCGTATCAATCAATGAAAATCCAATACGGAAATTCTTTTCAGCCAGGTCATTCAACTCAGCTTGCTGATATTCCAGAGCAAGTTGCAGATAGACACTGAGCAATTCGTCGTTAGCTGCTGATAGAGAATTGTCGCTCGCCGCATCAATGTAACTGCGAATCAGTTCTAGAAGCTCCTCTCCGGCGGAGCAATTATGACGCTGACCAAGAATTTCCATACTCGCAAAATCGGAAAGGCAAGTCAGAAAATCACCTCTGGAACTGGCTACATCCAACGCCGCTTCGGCATCAACAGATTTTACCTGGCTGAGCAACCACCAGAAGAAAATAACATCTCCAGTCCTCTGCTCGACAAGATTTTTATCGCTCAACATTTTCAATATTCTCTGAACACTGATTGAATCATCTACTTCGAGACGATCAGCACAGAGTTCGCACATGACAGAAAAACACTCGGGACGATCGAGCACCATCTGCCACCACTTCGAGCTCGATGAGCCTTTGTCACCCAGATCCAACAGTAGTGAGTACAGAGCCATCACACGAGAGACCAGCAGCGAACCAAGTGTGCGACCAGTTGTATCCTGCGGGGTCTCATACGTCTGCGCAGAGGTAGCCCATTCGCTGACGATCTTCTCAGCCTCATCGATACGGTCGAGCTGCATGAGAGCTTTGGCGAGAGTGAAATTGTGCATGAACTCCGTTAGATACTTTGAAAACCCATACTGCTGGTCAGCCTCAAGGGCACGAACCTTTTCGTCAAGCAATATGTAAATCCGGGCCAGGCGATAGTCACGCAGGGACAGAGTTTTGTCTGCTGCAAAAAATAATCCACCAACTACGGGTGCTGAGTAATGCGTTTCACTGTACTGACGAGCCGCCCTTGCCAGAGCCTCATCGTCGTCTCGCTCTTTGAGTTCGAGCAATGACAGAGCGCGAGCATATTTTTCCAGGATAGCTGAACGTGGTCGATGCGCAAGAAAGTCATCGTTTGCGGTGCAAATAAGCTCTTTCACGTTCCCGTCGGGTGTATCTGCAGAGTCGATAGCATCTATGTTTTCAACAGCCGCGAGAAAATTGAGTTCTTCTTTTGTATTTTCGCCGACCGACTGGAATACTCGATCCAGAACGAATGCAAAATTAGATATCGGTCCACCAGAAAGTAACGAAGCAATTTGTGTTTCAGCAGATCGTCCACTCAATAACATATGAGCCGACAATGCCATTTCCAACTGCCTGACCACGTTGTCTCGCTGTTTTTGATACGCTGTCAGATCTGAATCACTGAGACCACTGGGTAGATAGAGAGAAAAGTTTTCGATCGACTCACGATACAGCGGCTCCACTAGCTCACGATTTTCCACATCATCAGATTTCTTCAAACCCGAGGCGACGCGCAGGTCTTCAGACATACCATCGGCAATGTGCATGAGTTCAGTAGCCAGAAAAGCCGACTCCATAAATCCGGGAGCGGTTTTATCCAGCAAATCTTTCAACCATCCGCGAGTCGGAAAAGTGATCGCAGGGAGACCTTGATAAGACTTTGCGTCATCTGCGATCATCTTCTCAATTTCGTCGATAGACCAGCGGCGCTCCAGCATTCCAAGCGACAACCAGCTTTTCTCCCAGGGCGCTTTCCATGCAGCAAGCGCAGCGAACTGCCGGATTTGCATCTTATCGAATGCCAGTGTTTCAACGGCACGGTCAGTGGTCATGATCGGGTCTCCAGACGTAGTTACGCGAGCCACTGCTCTTGCTCTTGCATGCAAACATTGCAACGATTATAGAATATGCCTGCAGAGACCCCGGAGGAAGTATGAAATTCAGACCAATATTAATGATCGCAGCAATGTGTATATCGACCGTAAGCGCCTCTCTGGCCGCGACAAAACCACTCGATAAGGACTTCCTTACTTTCTGGACGGGTTTCAAAGCGGCGCTGCAAAAAAATGATAAGAAAGCAATCGCATCTATGACGAAGCTGCCTTACATGATGGACGAGAAAAAGCTGAATGAAGCTGCGTTCATTGCTCAGTCAGAGAAAGTTTTTCCAGCCGATGTGCGTAAATGTCTGCTGCACGGCAAACCGATCGCTGACAAAGATTGTGTCATGGTGTTTTGCGATGAAGAAATCTACATATTTGTAAAAGACCAGGGCAAATACAAATTCTCTGAAATCGGCGTTAACGACTAGACACAGTGGATATGTACATGCGGGCATCCAGGCAAGGATGAGTGTATATCGGCAAGCACGCTTTTATCCGAGCCAGCGTGCGTGCATCCAGGCAATTAGCCTGACAAGAAAGAACTTGCGCTTTCAGACTAGCGTAAGTTCTTGAACAAACCTACACCTAAGCCAATTGCACCACCAATTGCAGCGCCTTTAAGTGCTCGACTGCCGCCTCGTCCGCCGGCCCAACCCACACCGAGTCCAGCTGCCGTTCCGGTAGCCACGTCACGCGCAATGGGATGGCGTTTGAGTGTACGGCTCGAACGAATCAAGCCAACTCCGGCACCAGTTCCAGCCCCGATAGCCGCACCGCGCACGATACCATGTCCGGTCAGCCCGCCCACGAGCGCACCACCGGCGGCACCAACGCCACCACCGATAGCAGCAGCCTTTACTTTAGGATGCCGCTGCCAATATGTCTTCTTCTGAGTTGCAACCCTTACTCTGGTTGTGCCGGCCCTGTAGGTCGTCGTCGCACTGGAATCTTGTATGCAACTGATTTGCAACGCACAGACTAGCGATAGTGCGGTTGCTGCGTTCTTCGCATATCCATTCAACATTTCTTTTACCTCAGCTTATTGCTGCAGCCATCTCTCAGCGGGAGCGAGAATGACAATACTATATAAGCCTGACGATCCCAAAGCGGAACAGTTCCCGAGAACGTCACACAGTGCGACTGTAAGCGTCCAGCAGCTCTTTACAATAAGCCTGCACCTGTTCGTAGATGCTGTGCAGCTGCATGTACAAAGTCGGCGCCAGGTCCCAGTTTTGAGAGATTGCGGACTGCTCCAGTTCTTTGCAAAGGGAGGCCATATCGGTCGATCCCATAGACCCGCATGACCCCTTGAGCTCATGAGCAGCTGACTTTAACTTTGTCGAATCTCTGGCGGTGATCGCATCATATATACGAGTTAACAAAGTATCGGTCGAAGAGGTAAACACACCAATCAATTCAATCGCTCCGTCCTCGCCACAAGTGTCTTTCAAAGATTCGTAATTGAGCAATCCTGGTGATCGGCCGGCGCCAGGAGCAGGTGCATCAGACTTATGCGGTTGCACACCACGCCAGGCAGCAGTATCGGTCTTGAACCAGCGAACCAGAACTTCTTTGAGTTTGGCAGCCGTCACAGGCTTGCTGACATAGTCGTCCATACCAGCAGCGATACATTTCTCTCGGTCCCCTTGCATCGCGTGAGCGGTCATGGCAATGATAGGGATATGGCGTCCAGTCAAAACCTCGGCTTTGCGAATGGCACTGGTGGCTTCAAATCCATCCATCTCAGGCATCTGACAGTCCATAAGAATGAGCGAGTAGGGCGTGTGATTGAGCACCTCGACTGCTTCTCGACCGCTCCCGACCACGTGCGCTGAAAAACCAAGCTCTCGGAGAAGCATCAACGCCACTTTCTGATTTACCGGATTGTCCTCTGCAACCAGCACCATGCCTGTCTTTTGGAACACAGTCATCTCAGCGGTGGTGTTTAATCGCGGCGGTTTATAGGACGCAAGTGCTTCCTTTTCCGACTCGGTTTCAGCGTTCAACACAAGCGAGATGCAATCAAACAGACGAGACTGTTTTAGCGGCTTGATCAAGTAAGCGGAGAAACCTGCCTGCAATGCCCCTTCTCCAAGACGTTCCTTATCTTCCGCGGTGCAAAGAATCAATTTAGTTTTGCTCAAAACCGGGTCAGCTTGAACTGCTTCAGCAAATGCAAGTCCTGCGGAGTCAGGCATGGTCAATTCGACGATAACAACATCAAATGGTTTTCCGGCGTCAACGCCCGCTCGCATGGCAGTCAGAGCCTGGTTTACACCGGGCACAGTTTCGCAAGTCATGCCCCAGTTGCCTGTATAATCTTGAATAATTTTTGCCGTGCCTTCCAATGTTTCAACAAGAAGAACTCGCGTATTTTCGAGGTCGAATTTACCGTGATCGATTGGTTCTTCAGGCGCTACATGCGAACGCTCAAGGGGCACAGAGAACCAGAATGTCGAACCTCGCCCCTCAGTGCTGCGTACACCGATTCTGCCTCCCAGCAGTTCGACGAGAAGCTTGGCAATCGATAGACCCAGACCCGTACCACCATATCGCCGCGTAATCGATCCATCAGCTTGAGTAAAGGGCTGAAACAGCCTGTAAACAGCTTCTTGCGGCATACCAATACCGGTGTCGCGAACTGAAAATTTGACACGGCAGCGTTTGTCGTCCATAGCATCGAGCGTGGCTTCAACAACGACTTCACCACTTTCTGTAAATTTGATTGCGTTGCTCAACAGATTGAGAAGAATCTGGCGAAGGCGTCCAGGGTCTCCACGCAATGAAGTCGGCACGTCAGGAGAAACATACGTCATCAAAGACAGCTTCTTCTGGCGCGCTTGATCTGCAATCAGTTCGGCGGTGCCTTCAACAACATGCAGCAACTCAAAGTCAACAATTTCCAGTTCCAACTTGCCAGCTTCAATTTTGGAAAAGTCGAGGATGTCGTTGATAATGTCCAGAAGCGCTTTGGCTGAGTCTTGAATGATATTTGCGACTTCCACCTGTTCGTCATTCAGGCGAGTGCGCATCAGCATATCACTCATGCTGATCACACCATTAATCGGAGTGCGAATTTCATGACTCATATTAGCCAGAAAAACAGACTTGAATCTCGACGCTTCAAGCGCCTGGTCTCGAGCCTGTTCGAGCTTAGACGCCAGCGATTTCAGTTCGCGGTTTGCGTTGGCAAGTTCGATGACACGTTTTTCCAACGCTTCGTTCAAACGCTCGATCTGTTCCTGCGCACGCTTGCGTTGCTGCACACTGCGCAATAGTGAACGCACCCGCGTCACCAGTTCTGCGGGATGGAACGGCTTGAACAGATATTCGTCTGCACCGGCCGGCTTCCCAGCCCTGCAACATCGCTTCACGCTGTGTCAACGGCGTCAGCAACACAACAGGAATAACAGAACTATCTGGACGCGCCTTCACCTCTCGACAAAAACTCAAACCGTCTCGCTTGGGCAGCATTACAGCCGCCAGAATCAAGTCAGGATGCCACTCACCGACGAGAGCAAGCGCTTCTTCACCGTCTGCCGCAAGCTTCGTCATGCACATTTCATTGAGCAGTCCCTGGATATAAGAGGCAAGTTCTGCATTGTTCTCGGCAATCAAGACGCGGGGAAGATGCTTGCTGGCATCAGTCTTCTGGTGCTGCGGCGCCATAGTGACTGACTGCATCAACGCCGTGTCGACGCGCGGCAGGAGCGCCGCAGGCAACTCAGTCACCGGCGCGTACACATCGACCGTGAAGAGGCTTCCCTGACCAGCACCACTGCGAACAGAGACAGTGCCATTCAGCAGGTCGGCATACTCTTTCACTAGCGACAGACCGAGGCCAACACCTTCGACGTGCCTCGAAGACACTTCATTCAGCTGTTTGAATTCTTGAAAAAGCGATTTCAAGGTTTCGTCGGGGATGCCCACACCGGTGTCAAAAACAGAGAGTTCGAGGCGATCGTCTTTGTGTCGCAACGATACCTTCACCTGACCGCCAGCCATGGTGAATTTGACTGCGTTCGATATCAGATTGGAGACTATGCGTTCGTACATGTAGCGGTCGATCATGACGAACAGATTCGCCTGCTGCGGATCGTAAGTGAGTGTGATATTTCGCGAGGCTATAATCGATTGGAAATCTGAGACGACGGCACCGGTGAGCACGGCTACATCGACGGGCTGCCGACTTACCTGGATCGAGCCAGACTGAACAACCGAGAAGTCAAGCAATCCAGAAACCATTTGCAGCAAGCGCACTGAGTTATTGTGGATTGTGCGCAACAGAGCACTCTGGTCATGAGTGAGGGTGCCGTGATTGCCCATCAACAACGATTCAAGCGGAGCAAGAATCAGAGTTAATGGCGTGCGAAGCTCGGTTGAGACATTGGCTAAAAGAGTGGCCCGTCTGTCATTAGGTGTTTGTTTCCACTTGCTGTTACCGCCCAGAAAACCCGCCTTGATTTGTTTGAGGCGCTCACTTTTGTCACTTTGCGGATTTTTGTCGGTTTGCTGATTTTTACTGCTCTGTGGATTTTTTTCGTTCTGCGTGTGCTTTTCAGGCACAACGTTATCTGCAGAATTTGTCGCTGCATCCTCAGACGATGAGCCCAATCGTCTCAAAATTTTCCAGGAGCTTTTGAAAAAACCGCGCATTCGTGACCCACCGTTGCGGCAAAATTAATCTGGAAAGTACGCTTCCAGTTTAGTCACCATCTCTATTATGACCAACCAGCGCGTTTTTGAACCTAAGTAGGGGGATAATTCGACCACTCAAACTTATAACTATCACTAAAGTTATACAGCAGAGTTTCCAACCCAATTATTGGAAAGTTTCGAGAAAGACAACCCTCTGCACTGCACTCACCATATTTGATACCGCATAAGCATCGACGAGCAAAGTGTTGGTTTATTATAGTACAAAGAAAACCCGAAACTCAATCCCAGTCAAGCTCAGCGGATTCAACCGAGGAAAACTGGGGCTAAAGCGATAATCGACCGAGCAGACTTGGCTTCGGCTGGGAAGGCTGAGATGCGGACTGCTCAATTTTCAACGCTTTCGATTCCAATTTAGCGACACGTTTTTGCAGCTTGTCTTGAGTAGCGGCAGGCACACCCGGAGCCAATTCCAGGTAGGCTTTGTACTGTGCAATCGTTTCACGCAAAGTTTTGCTTGTTTGCTCCGACAACTTTTCGATCGTTTGAGCAAAGAACAAGTGAGTATCAGCCACCTTCGGATCCTGATAAGCAGACAATCTATACTTATCCATCGCGCTTTGCAATTGACGACTGCGCGACAGATCATTAGCCAGATTCAAATTTTGCTTAGCCTCCTCGCGCTCCTTAAAAATCAAATCCATGCCGCGATTGGCTCGCTCCGAATTGCCGACAAAGCTGGCAGCGCGCTTGTAGGCAAGCTCGGCTGACGGCAAATCCTTAATCATCAAAGCGAGATCACCAATTGCGAAGAGTTTAGTCGGGTCATTAGTTGAATTTATCGCCCGATACATCTGCTCGGTAGCTTCAGTGTACTTGCCTTGTGCCATCAGACACTCAGCGTAGGCCGGTCGATCGGCGTCAGACTGCGGCAGCGGCATTTTTGCGACACTGAGAGGTTGCCCCTGCAAAGCGCGCAGCTTTGCGTCAACAAGTCGGAACTGCACACTTGTGGGATTAAGCTTCAATGCCTTCTGTACGAGAGCGTTTGCCTGAGAAAGATCATTGCTGCCGAAATATGCTCCCGATGACTCCTTCTGAGCCTTCAAATAAATCGCTCGGGTCAATCCTTCAAGAGGTGCAGCATTGCCTGGTGAAGCTGCCTCGGCAAGCTCAAAGTTTTTGATGGCATCATCGAACTTGTCAACACGCAAAGCATCATTGGCAATGCGAATCAGCAGCTCCGGCTCGTTGGGCATGAGCTCAAGACCGGCGTGCAATTCCGCAATTGCCATTTCCATGTCACCACGAGTCTCGGCTACTTCTGCAAGACTGAGATAGGGAGCCGGCTGCTCAGGTTTTATGCGGATCGCTTCTTTAAATTCCTTGATGGCGGCGTTTGTGTTTCCCTGCGCTTCATAGACTTTGCCCAGTAATTGATGCACAGGTGAGCTGTTTGGGTTTTGATAGAGCGAAATGTTCAGCTCGGCAACTGCTGCCTCAAGCCGGTTCTGCTTGAACGCGACCTGCGCCATACCGTAATGGGCAGTGGAATTTCCAGTGTTGATCGAAATTGCTTTCTTGAAACTTTCTGTTGCTTCAGGCAATTTATTCATCAAAACTTGTACTAACCCCAGCTGCGCGTAGGCATTGGAGTAGTGCGGATCCAACTTAATTGCGCCCTGAAATGCCTGACAGGCACGGTCATTACGACCTTCTTCCTTGTAAACGCGCCCCAGCAAGAAATGCGCTTCCACGACACGAGGATCGGCATCGAGAGCAAGGTTACATTCCTTACCCGCTTCTTTCAAAATTTGATTGCGATTTTTGATGACTGAATTGTTGGAAGATTGCAAGCGATTCAAAAGGACCATGGCTTTGCCGCAATGAGCCACAGCATTATTGGGATCGATTTGAAGAAGTCGCTCAAACTGCTCATCTGCGGCATCAAGTTTGAACTGGCGCCCAAGCGCCATTCCCAGCCCGGCAAGAGCGTTCGGCTCTTTTGAGTTTGTATTCAGGACCGAACGATACAGGTCTGCAGCTTCAGCATATTTTCCATCCAGCATCAAATCTGCTGCAGCCGATAAATCGCGGCGGATATTTGTTTTCGTCTCTGGTGGTGCCTGCGCTTCATCGCCCGCGTCAGAAGTTTTTTCACTGGCAGATGCGGAAGATTTTTCTTGCGCAGAATCCACCTTGGTTCCCGAGGCAGAGCGCGCACTGGAATCAACCGCAGTTGTAGTCTGCGCGAACGTCAGCGAATAGCTGGAAAGAAAAAGGGCTCCACACAGTGACAGGGACAGAGAAAGAGTTGCGGCGCATGAATGACCGAAGTTTTTATAAATTCGAACGCGCTGTTCATCACGGGATGACTCTGAACTCCGGAACATCATGCTGCCTCACACCGACACTGTACATAGTAATGGTAGTCGGAACGACGCCTCAGGTGGGGTGATGTTCCTGGCTCCACATTATGAATCTTAAATCATCGGCACCGTGGGCGCTTTGACTCGATTGCAAAGCGCACATTCTAGTGAGCGGAGGATCCGATAAACGGATTGGTAACAAAAGCCACACTAATGCCCGAAAAGCTCTTCCCTGATGCCTGAGAGCCATTTGTGGAGCGACTACACAAAATGCGCACAAAGGCTACCTAAGATAGTGACTTGAGCATCGTTGAAATGCCCTGTCCGACTGCTGCTTTAAGTCTACACGTCCTTCCCAGACCCGAGCACCTGAGTCGGCAACCCGCCTGGAATCCCTAAGTAGCCCATTTAAAAGCCCAAGGTACTGAAACATGGAAAAATCTACCACCGCAGATAAGCAGTTGACATGCCGTGACTGCCGGAACACGTTTGTGTTCTCTGGAGCAGAGCAGGATTTTTTCAAAGAAAAAGGTCTGGGCAACGAACCTAAGAGATGCCCAAACTGTCGACTCTTGTCACGTAGCCAGCGCCCTGGCAGCGCCGTTCAGGAGACCGCTGAGGTGCCGTGCAGTGGCTGTGAGCGTCCAACGCGCGTACCGTTCTTGCCCAATGGTCATAAGCCGGTCCTGTGCAATGCCTGCTTCTACTCTAAAAAAAACAGCCATACGACGGATGATGACGGTCACGTAATGTCGGCAGCGAGCTGACACTGTTGAGAAACTGATCAAAACGGCGGTTGCAATCACCGCCGTTTTTTTTGCATTTATCTCCATCCCGGGGCACCCGGGGACGGCTATTCACGTCTACACTTGACCAGGACCAACCCGGAGAATCTAATGCTGCCGATACCGAAAGAATACGAGCCGATGGAGGCGACCCTTACTAACGACATCCCGAGGGGTGAAGGTTGGCAGTATGAGCCCAAGTGGGACGGGTTTCGCTGCCTGGCGTTCAGGGAAGGCGACAACATTCAGTTGCAGTCTAAAAGTGGCAGGGAACTGGGTCGATACTTTCCAGAAATAATGCAATATTTACAGAATCTTGATGCCAACACTTTTGTACTCGACAGCGAAATTGTTGTGCCATCGGGCAACGAATTTTCCTTTGATGACCTCTTGCAAAGAATTCATCCTGCGGCGAGCCGCATCAAAAAACTGGCGAAGGAAACACCAGCTGTGATGATTATTTTCGACATGCTGGTGAACGAGAAAAACGAATCAATTGCCTCACAGCCTTTGAAAGCCCGCAGAGAGGCTCTGGAAGAATTCGCTTCTCGCTATTTACCGGGAAATCTGAATGTAATTCTATCGCCTGCCACCACCGACGCCACCATCACTGATGATTGGCTGGCCAAGATGGGCAATCGACTAGATGGAATTATCGCGAAACGACTGGATTTGCCTTATCAGTCGGGGAATCGAAAAGGAATGCAGAAGGTGAAGAAATTGCGTACAGTCGATTGCGTCGTGGGCGGGTTTCGCTACGCCAGCGGCAATAACAAGGCAATAGGCTCCTTGCTGCTCGGATTGCACGACGAGAAAGGTCGCCTCAATCATGTCGGATTCAGCTCTTCTTTTACACAGAAAGAACGCGCCCAGCTCGTGGAAAAATTAGAACCGCTCATCGAGAAACCAGGATTCACGGGCGATGCGCCGGGCGGACCGAGCCGCTGGAGCACGGAGCGCAGCACCGAGTGGGAGCCCTTGAAGAACGTGTTGATTGCAGAAGTAACATACGATCACTTCACGAACGGCAGATTCAGACACGGAACCAGATTTATTCGCTGGAGACCGGATAAGAGTCCAGAGCAATGCACGTATGATCAAATTCGCGGATATAAAGCGGAGGCTGTGAGTAAGTGATGCTGAAGGAGTACAACCGCAAGCGAGACTTCAACAAAACGCCCGAGCCCAGCGGCAAGCCACCATCTGACTCGCAAGGGGCGCTCAAATTTGTCATTCAAAAACATGCTGCCAGAAGACTTCACTATGATTTTCGGCTTGAGATTGATGGAGTGCTAGTATCGTGGGCGGTACCAAAAGGTCCGGCACTCGATCCTGCTGAAAAAAGACTGGCGGTGCAGACCGAAGATCATCCTATGGATTACGGCGGCTTTGAGGGGATTATTCCGAAAGGCGAATATGGTGGCGGAGAAGTAATCGTCTGGGACAACGGTACGTATACGCCTGATGAAGACGGCGAGCTCTCATGGAACGATAGAGCTGACGCACAAAGACGCATGCGAGAAGGATTGAAGAAAGGCAAAATTTCCATCTTTCTTCAAGGCAGCAAGCTGCAAGGTTCATGGACCCTGGTGAAGATTAAAAAGACTGACAAAGAATGGCTTCTCATCAAGCACTCCGACGCCTTTGCCCGGACTGATGTAGATCCAACTGACGAAGACGAATCCGTTCTTTCAGGTCGAACACTCGCTGATGTCAAAGCAGGTAAAGTCGCAAAGAAAGTAACGCCACTTGCTGTAAAGAGCGGGAAAGCGTCGCGATTTCCGCATTTTTTCAAACCGATGACAGCTAGCCTGGCAGACAAACCATTCAGCAAAGAGGGCTGGGTTTTCGAGCCAAAAATGGATGGAATCCGCGCCATTGCTTTTATCAGAAACGGCGAGGTGACTCTCAAATCTCGTAACGACCTGGACTTGACCGAACAATTTCCGGCAATTGTTGAAAGCCTCAAGACCTACAGGGGCAACTTCGTTCTAGACGGAGAGATAGTTGCACTGAACGAAAAGGGACGCCCATCATTTCAGCACCTGCAGCAGCGGGGCAGAGCGCATAAAGCAAACAATAGCGCAGCGCCAATTCTTTATTACATATTTGATGTCATTTACTGCCAGGACCGCAACCTCGAAGCCGAGCCGCTTTCCGAAAGACGCAGAATTCTTGTGGAGCAAATCAAACCCTCGCACAACGTTCGCATCATCGAACAATTTCAGACCGATGGAGAATCTGCGTACGAAGCATGCCTCAGCAACGAGCTCGAGGGCGTTGTAGGCAAGCGCAACGACAGCACTTATGAAGTCGGCAGACGTTCGAAGAACTGGCTGAAGGTAAAGTCGACAGCAAGCGCTGAATTCTTGATTTGTGGATACACCGAGGGCACCGGAGGTCGCAGCCATTCATTTGGCGCGCTGATTCTCGGCACTCATGATGAGCACGGGAAACTGGTTTTTGTCGGCGGCGTGGGCACCGGATTCGATGACCAGAAGCTAAAAGCATTGATGAAATCGATGAAGCCACTGATCGTCGACAAATGCCCATTTAGTAAGAAACCACCGGGAAAACTGAACCCGACATGGGTAAAACCAAAATTAATTGCTGAAATCAAGTTTGCCGAGTGGACTCAAGACAAAATACTCCGCGCACCAGTGTTTTTAAGATTGCGCGATGACATCGATTCTGACGAAGTCAAACCAACACAGACAGTACGCACAGGCAATCTCAAGGCAATCAAGCCAGCAGCGGTCGTTGACAGCGCTAAATCAAAACCGGTCAACACTTCGCAAAAGAAAAGCCACGCCAGAACAAAGTCCATCACGTCTTCAAGAGATACAAACAAGAGCAAAGACCACGAGGAGGATTCCATGACTGCCGAAATTCTAGAGCAGCTAGACACAGACAAGGAAAAACTCGAGCTTGAAGTAGAAGGCAACAAAATCGCCTTTTCAAACTTGAATAAAGTTTTCTGGCCTGCCACGGGGGATATGGAAGCAGTCACAAAGCGCGACTACGCTATTTATCTGGCGCGAGTCGCACCATATTTGCTACCACACCTGCGAGACCGAATGATCACCATGGTCAGATTTCCTAACGGAATTGGGCAGGGAAAGTTCTATCAAAAGCACTGGGAACACAAGCTGCCACCATTCGTTGAGACTGTCAGGCAATTTACGGAGCACGCTAAAGTCGATCAGGATTTCCTTGTTTGCAACAATCTTTCAACTCTCCTCTGGTTAGCGCAAATTGCCGACCTTGAGCTGCATACGTCGCACACGCGCAACAACCCTGACCCAGAAGGTTCCTCGTTGCCCCGAACGTACACGAAAGACGTAGAGACGCTCGAAGCGTCGCTGCTGAACTACCCCGACTACATGGTTATCGACCTGGACCCCTACACCTACAGCGGCAAGGAAAAACAGGGCGAAGAGCCGGAGCTTCACGAAAAGGGCTTCAAACAGGCATGTCAGGTTGCCCTCTGGGTGAAAGAACTACTTGACAGCTTGAAGATCGAAGCGTTTATAAAAACATCAGGACGAACAGGCTTGCACATCTATGTGCCTATAATCCGCACCATCGACTATCCAACCGTGCGAATGCTGGCTGATATTATCGGCAAACAAGTAATGAAACAGCACCCGGAAGACGTAACGATGGATTGGGCGATAGTCAAACGCACAGGCAAGGTGTTTTTCGATCACAACATGAACGCACGAAGCAAGACACTCGGTTCGATCTATTCCCCAAGAATTGCCCCAGAAGCAACAATATCCACCCCGATCGAATGGAGCGAACTAGGTCATGTCTATCCGCATGACTTCACAATGCGCTCGGTGCCGGAGCGATTGAAGGAGAAAGGGGATCTCTGGGCGGACATTCTGGATCATAAAAACGACCTCGAAAAACTTTTAGTCAATACAGACAAAGCGCCCTCTGCTATTGCACCGCAGCTAGCGTCCAAACGGCGAAAGAAAAAATCCGCCAGCTAGCGTGCCGCTCAAGCCTTAGGCTTGTTGGGTTTGCCTGGCTCAAAAACCAGGCAAGCTCCCAGAACTGCGCAGATAACCGCTAAGGCGAGCGTTTTCAAAGTTTGCCACTGAGTCTCAGGCAAGGATGTCACTAATATCGCAAGCGCGTTGTGAGAAGCGTGAAAGAGCATAGATGGGAAAATGGAGCCGGTGCGGTACACCATGAGCGTCAAAATTATTCCCAGTAATGCAGTTGGCAATAATCTGTATCCGCTCAAATGGAAAAATCCGAACAAAACGCCAACCAGAACGCAGCAGCCAATGGTGTCGAATTTCCGTCGCAAAAGTCCGTAGATCGCGCCTCGGAAAAGAATCTCTTCGCAAATACCCGGCATTACGGCCATAGCAAACAGAATCATTGCCATCGACTGATCTTTCGGCGTCATCACATCCGTCAGAGACTTAGCAAATGTGTTAGACATCGGCAACACGCTATTTTGCAGGGCAACCATAAAAGACGTCAGCAGCACCGTACCTGGTGCCATCAGTGGAGCACCAATCAACGCGGTCAAGCGAGGTTTCCTGATGCTGAATGTCTCTTTCAAGGGCAGACCCA
Organism: Drouetiella sp.; assembly: GCA_036702955.1. Taxonomy (GTDB): domain Bacteria; phylum Cyanobacteriota; class Vampirovibrionia; order Obscuribacterales; family Obscuribacteraceae; genus PALSA-1081. Next base: position 30,916 of record DATNPY010000016.1, read on the forward strand.
GCCAAATAACAACAGCAATAGCCGGCAATGCGATCACAAGCAACTGGGTGCCGATCATGCCATAAACTTTGTCTAGCAACTGAGCTATTTGACCGATGTAAAACATAGCCACAAAAGTACAGGCGTAGAGCACGGCGACGACGCGATCGTAATCCTTGCGACGCTTCGGAGATTGTTGAATCTTGAAGAGAATCTCTTCCTTACTGAGGAGGTCGATGGCGATGCGACTGACGTACAATCCATAAGCTGTCGAGCTGATAAAAGTAACGAGCACCGCGCCCCAGTTAATCTCGCCGCGCAGTATTTCGGTCATGCAAACGCACACATTTGATACCGGCACAACGTATATTGCAGCAGGCAAATGTTTGACGGGAAACAGCGCAATACCTGACAAAAACATTGCGATCATCAAGTAAGGAACGCTATATCCCTGACCCTGCTGAAAGTTGCGAGCGTACGCGGAAATCCAGACCCCAACGGAGCCGAACATCAGGATGAGAGGAAAAGCAAGAGGGATCGTAAGGAAAATGTTGGACGGGGACAATGAAAGAAGAAACGCACCAGAGCCATCTTCGACTTTACTCAAGTTAGTACTGAGCATGACAATCAAGCTGGTTAGAAGCAAGACGACTGTCACCAAGCCGATCGTAAAAACAACGAGCAACTTGCCGTATACGATGCTGTCTCGCCTGACGGCTGACGCGAGCAAAAGGGGCAGGGTGCCACGTTCGCGCTCGCCTGTGATCAAATCGATTGCAGGAAACAATGTTCCGGTCAAAACGAGCAACACCAGCGTCAGTGGCAATGTCAAACTCAGCCACGCACCAGTTCGCTTCGCTGCCGATTCCATATTCACAGACGTGAAGTGCAAGCGCTTCACCCACGGGGTTTCGACGCCTGCGTCTATCATCCGCTGCTCAGACAGTTTCAGGCGCATCTCGCGCAACATCGCTCCAACCCTGAGGTAGGCGCCGTTGCTGTCTTTCAGCTCATCGACCTGCACAGAAATTTCTGGGGTTGTACCAGACTTCACATATGGTGCGCTGACATCTACAGGTACGGTGACCACAACATCAGCTTTTCCACTTTTAAGCAACTCAGTAGATGTGCTGCTTTGCTCAAGATCTTCGTCAAGTAAACGTATCTGCTTGTTTTCTGCCAGTTGCTCACGAACCCAAGCTGCACCAGGTCCTTTGACCAACACCTTCGTTGCAACGGTGTCGTTCTTCGAGCGCCGTTCCACCATAATCTTCGATGCAACGATCAAACTGATCGGGTAAAGGATCAAAGGCACCAGAATTCCTACACAAAGCGTTCGCCAATCGCGAATCGTTTCCTTGAATTCCTTGCGGAAAACTGTAGCAATCTCAAACAAATTCACTGCCCGCGTCCTGAACGATTGCTAAAAATATGTCTTCCAAATAGTGTTTTTGAGTCTTCTCGCGCAACTCTTCGAGATGTCCAAGAGCGAAAATCTTGCCATTGTAGACAATGGCAATGCGGTCACACAACTTCTCCGCTTCGCTCATGATGTGAGTCGAAAGCAAAACGCATTTTCCGCTCTCCTTGCACGACTGAATGAACTGGTGCATGGATTGAATAGCTAAAACATCGAGACCGCTGGTTGGTTCGTCAAGTATGACCACGGGTGGGTCGTGGACGACCGCTCTGGCGATAGAGACCTTTTGCTTCATGCCAGTCGAAAGTTTTTCACACCGCGTGTCAGCGAAAGACTCGATATGCAACATTTTGATTACCTGCTCGACACGACTCTTGATCGCATCAGCCGGATATTTGCTGAGCTCAGCAAAATACGCCAGTATTTCTCTTGGCGTCAGCCTCTCATAAAGTCCCGTTTCAGCTGAGAGAAAGCCGAGGCAGCGGCGCACTTCTTGCGGTGCTGTTTGAGCATCGAAACCTTCCACCGTGATCTTGCCTGAATCCGGAGTCAAAATGGTGCCAATCATACGCAAGGTCGTAGTCTTGCCGGCACCATTAGGTCCCAGCAAGCCAAGGATCTCTCCATGGTCGCAGTAAAAACTGACATCATCCACAGCCGCGAAATCACCACGCTTCGGGTCATAAAAGTATTTTGTCAGGTTGTTCACTTCAACAGTCATGATGCTTTTACCGATTCACCCTTGTTTCGATTTTTTCCTTCAACCTGATTTTCAAAATTGCGCCGAACCCAAAACAGAATCAAAATTACGATCAGCAACGGCTCCAAGATCGCAACAGTCGCCAAAAGAGCAGGCGGATTCTCAAATTTCTTCATGATTAAAAGATTGGCGATCGGAATCAACGCCGTGCGCCAGTTAAATTGTATTCCTGGAATCATCGCGATAGCGGGAAGTGCCATCAAAAAAATCATCGGCAAGCTAACCAGCATCTGCGCTGATTTTACTGTTTTCGCATAACTGGCGACGCATAAATAGATTGCAGACAGCAGCGCGCCGGTGCTGCAAAAGAACGCGAGGATGAGCAATAACTCGGGCAAGCTAGGAAGCTGCACAAATTGTTGCACACGATGCACAAAGATGGCGCCTGTCGCCAAATAGTATGCGCCACTGAGTATGGTGAGATGCTGCAAATCAGAGAGCATTTGCGTGAAGCTGAGAGAATGTCCGAAAACGCTAATGAGCAGGAATGCCACGAATAGCGCCAGGCAAATCAAATTAAAGGCAGCACCACCAACGCATATAACCGTGACGGTCAAGAATTTAGCTATAACTATTACGAGCCTGTCTATTGGCAAAAGAAGTGTTGTCAGGAACGTTTTCTTCTCGTGTTCTTCTGCCATCATGCAGACACTGGCAGGACCGCCGATTATTGTCATCATGAGAATTGTGAACGTGACAAGCAGAGCTAGCAATCTGTCAAATAATTGTTTGAGCTCACCATCCCTGGTACCAGGAGCAGCAGCTTTTTTCAGGTCCAGACGCGATACCGTGAAAACATTCAGGATATCGACCGAGATTCCCTTTTCCTCCAGTTTCTCTTTTAAGCCTTTGAATCTGGCTTCCCGAATATCCGTTTCGACCTGCTCTGCTACAGTTCCGAGATGACTGGAGGTTTCTACTGCTTCGATTTTAATTTCATTTGTCGTTGGATCAACGGTGACGGTAGCAACGGCGTTCTTCTTCATGTCTGCAGTTGATAGTGGGTCCGCTTCTGCTTCTGTCGAGCGTGTTGTAGTGGAACGTGTTTGAACCGCGCCTGTTTCTTCGCTGCCTGTTTCAGTAGTCTTTGCTTCTTTGTCACGCGATTTTTTAGCACCTGGCGCACCAGTTGGTTTCACAGGAGCGTCATCTACAACATTGAAGTGCTTTTTCTGGCGCACCCCCTGTGCAATCGCCGCGGCCAGCGGCGAAACACCTTTGACATAAATCGTGTCTCGATTCTTTTCTTGCATGCTCGCGTACCAGAGGGACGCCTCATTCACGAACACAGCTGATAGCGGATACAGCACTAGCGGCAAAAGAATTGCGTAAATCAACACGTCGGGATCGCGCCCGCAACAAGTTAACTCTTTGCGAAATACCAACCATAAGTTTCTCATCGATGGCGTATTTCACCAGGATCGCGTGAATTTCGCAAGCATGATGATGTTTTGTCAGTTGCGCGTATTGTAGTCGAAGCTTCTAATAGCATCAGCCAACCCTTGAGCCAAACCAACCTGTCGCAGGTGCTCGAAAGACACAGTCTGCACTATATCAAAATGAGCGCCTCTAGCCACTAGATTGTTGTCTATCTCAGATAGAAATTGTTGACCGAGAAAATCTCTGCTGCCAATCTGAAAAAACACTACCGTCAGTTGTCGCGGATCACGAATCATATTGCTCGCATGAATCAATACGTCCTCGACCATCTGCATCTGCTCCGGTGGGTGCGGCACACCGTCTGTAATGACAGCAATCAAACGAGGTCTGGAGCCCGGTCTATTGCTATGAATCAGATAATCATTCAACCTGTCTGCCAGCGGCTCTGCCAGCCGCGTATTCGGCGCAAGCTGCGTGCGCATGAATAAAGTTGTAAGTTGCTCAGGATTTTGATGCTCGTATACGTAAAAATTGCGATTAAACGATGTCAGTGTTATGCCTTGATTCGCAAACGGCGAAAGTTGTCGCGCCAGGTCTAAAGACTGCGCTCCACACCACGTCCATCTCGACATTGCTCCGGGGCAGTCAGGCCGACGCATCGACATGGATGCATCGACTATCAACTCAACGTCGTAGCGCGATAGAAAGCGGGCAGTCTCAGAAACTTTGGCGGCGAACATGGGTTCTTGATTTCGATCAACAAATAGGTGCAGATGTTCAGCGTTGAGCTGAAACGGATTGTTAATAGGGGCTGAATTGTCAAGCCGAGGTACCCGCAAGGAGAGCTCATGTGTTTCAGCAGATGACAGGGAGAGTTGAATAGAGTTGACGCGCCCTGCCCGCTCGACAGATAGTGTGATGATGTCACCCTGGCGATCGACACTGGTTATATGATCTCCGGCTCGCAAGCCGGCTCTGAAAGAAGGAGAACCATCGCTGACCGCTATCGCGACGAGACTACCGTCAGTTAAGGCGCCCGTGCGAAGCCCAAGATGCTGCTTCACGTCAGATGTAAGCACTTCGGAAACTCCAACTTGACCGAAGAGCATTTTGTTTGGCGCACGTTGGGGTGTGTCATCGCGCGCACGGTTCTCAACCGATTCGTCCACCTGTGCCGGCCCTCCGCGTAGGAAGGACGGAGCGGGTAGTGGGGCGGGTCCAGGGGCGGGTACTGAGACTGGTGTTCCCCACTGTGTCTTTTCACGGGACTGAGCCAGCCCAATTGAAGCGGTGCACAGGAAGGCACCGACAAAAAGCAGCAGGGTCGCAAATATCCGCAGATATGCGCATCTCGAACTCGACAACAGCAACGTTCCAACTCCCATCGACGCTCATATCCGTATAAACGTGCAAACGTCCGAAAAAGTTCAACGCAGAAGATTAAATGTGACAGCCATCCGCGGCCGGGACTTTCCAACCAGCGCCGCTCGTTTGAAGACCAATGCCAGACCTGCCAAATTCTTTGAGTGCTCTGAACGCGTTCAGGGTCTGCACGGTCTGTCTGGTTTCGGGAGCTTTATTCTTATCGACACGCCAGAAACCTCGTGGACTCAACTTCGGCTCTAAGGCGTCTGGTTTCGAGGTCTTCGTGGTCGGCGCATGGCGCCCACAACCGCGTAACACATGCTCGAAATCCTGAACATCTAAACCGTACAAATCGGCAATCAGTGCATCCAACAGGCAGCGCAAACGTGTACGCTCCTTTTCGGAAAGAATTTCACTAATAGCAAATTCCGGCAAATACTTGCGAAGTGCGGGAGCATGATGATTGTCGTTAAAACTCAACCGAGCTGCAATTTCAGTGATTTCCGGATCAGCCAGCAACCGCTCCGGGTCTGGCAAAAACGTCTCCTGCAAAATGAAATAGTTGAGGTTGTTGCCCACCAGGCGCATGCGCAGCAGATAGTCAAAAACGAAGCTATTCAGGCATGCTGTCAAAACAAGAGCGGTTCGCGGATCGGGGCACTGTATCGTCGGTACTGAGTTGCCGCAAGGATAACCGCCCAGGCATGCAGCAATCATTGAACGCGTGTTTGTTGCTGATCCAACTCCGAGAAATCCAACTTTCAAGTCACCATCTGCGGCATCAAAGTTTTTCTGAGAAACAAGATATTGCGGCAGGATACGCTTGTCGGAAACAGGCGACCACAGTGCCTGGCGCCCCTTTCCGTGAACCCAGCCCTTTTCAGCGACGTCGAATTGTCCGATCATGCGACCTTCGTATAGAGGGAACGCAAGATCGATTATATCCGCCATCCCTATAACAAAGGCACCGTCGGCGGAGACAATAATATTCGGCTGTTCCAACTCTAGTTTTGAGGTTCGGACGTCCTGTAGCCTTTCATCAAACATGCTCCACTTACCTAGCAGCCACCGCCCCAATGAGTCAGCCTTATAACCAATTCGCTCGGCAACGTCCCGCTCAATAAATTTATGCGAATCGTTCGTCATATCAAATTCGCGCCGAAACTTCAGCTCGAATTTTTTCGCAAAATCATCGAAACGAATGCAGTTAGAGCTTATCTTGTCGACGATCTGCAGATCTTGATTGCTCTCTACTTCGGGCACGGAAAGCCAGTTCGGACTAAAAGTTTTCAACTGGCGAATGTCGAGTTTAAACAGCCTCGCTTGATGAGCAGCATCGACATCGCGAGCATCAAAACGAGCTTTCAGCGCGCTCGTTACGCCAGCCTTTCGAACAAGGAACACACAAAATTTGAAGGACCGGTGAATATCAAATATTCCATCTAAATTTTGAAATGTGCTGAGACTGATCCAGTCATTACGCAAAAGCAGCGCCCGACGTAATTCCGCAGATCCCTTATCGGAGTAGAGGCTTGAAGGAACAATCAGTGAAACTACCCCCTCAGACTTCGCCAACATCAACGACAGTTCAACAAAGAGTTTGTAGGCATTGAGATCGGAAGTCCCCTGAAGGCAAAAATACTTGCATTGGGAAATCCACCGACTCAGCATTTTGTAGTTGTTTTGATAGCGATTCCACTCATCATCGATGTGCTGTGCTGTCCGCAACTCATTTTGTCTGCGCAAAGCATCTTGCTTTCCACGGGTCCAATATTGCTCATCTTTTTGTTGGAAGAACTCGCGAGAATTCGGTTTCCAAATTTCCCAGGGCGGGTTCCCGAGAACCGCATCAAAACCAGGGTTTGCACCCTCAAAAATTTCAGAGAACTGGAGAGTCCAGTGAAAATATTTGAACGGGCTGGTAGTGCCAGGCGACAGTCCCAACAACTCGTTGCAGGAATTATCAGCATCTTCGAAAGACATGATTTCACGCGCATCAGCGCCGGTCTGCGAGCCAGAATGGAGAGTCGCACAGGGCATCAAACCAACCAGAGAATCGCCACATTTTAGTTTTTGCTCAAGCGCGATCTCGGTGTCCTGTCGTTTTGTACGACACTGAAGCGCCAGCAAATATCGAGCCACCTGGACAGCTGCCGGATCAAGGTCTACACCATAAAGACAGTTGAGCAGCACGTCTTCACGGCACGAATACAAATCGACGGCTCCTGAACGGCTTTCAAAGAGACGCTCTCCGAGATAAGCAAGTGCCGCACTCAAGAACATCCCGCAACCCATGGATGGGTCAACGATCTTCAATTGCAATAGACTCTCGGCGCTCTTCAGTTGCCCGCTATCATCGAAAACCAGCTGCTGAAGCGCCTTTTCGACAGTAAAGCTGGCAAGACTTCGCGGAGTGTAGAAATTGCCCAGACGCTTTTTGCTCTTTTCGATTGGAACAAAAGAGCAAGGACGGTTCGCCTCAGAAAGGACTGTATAAAGCAGAAGATGCTCGTAGGCTGCACTCAGTCCATCGCACAGAGCGTCTATGCTCAAGCCGTCCACAGCATTGATTTGCTTTCGAGGGGTCAGACAATCGCCATCTGTCTGCGCAGATTGCCCGTCACGATTCACATGCGTTGGAAGCGCTTTGATTGCCTCGACAAACAAATTCGGCAAGAGATTCGCGCAAGTGCAAGGCGCACCAACATTTTTCGCAGCCGAGCAAATCTGGCAGAGCCGCTCTTTCACGAACGCTTTTGCAGATTCTTGCAGTTGCTCAAAAAACAACTCAGTCGATTTCTGCTGCTGCGATTTCTGCTGCTGCGATTTCTGCTGCTGCGATACATTTTGCCTGGTCATGCCGACATTGTATGCGTTGACTGGCCGGATTTATGAAGCTTTGGCAGGTTTTAGAATTTCACGCGCGAGACAACTCGCCTCAGGAGGGCTTGCCCCAGTACCATCCCTGCCCGAACTCAATTCCAATCTCAAGCAGCAATTCGAGTTCGTCTTTACGCTCAATTCCTTCTGCAATCAGTTCGGCACCAAGTGCATTGACCACCTTCACCAATCGGCGAAGCAGGCGTGCCTTGGCTGGTTCGTCAGCGATTCCGGACACGTATTTTCGGTCGATTTTCACGATATCCGGCTCGAGAATGATCAGGCTCTCAAGCGACGAACGTCCAAATCCCACGTCATCGATTGCTACCAGTATTCCGTTTTCCTTCAACGCGGCAACGTGATCTCTCAAGTACGCAGGATCGCCGATGAATTGTTGCTCGCTGATTTCTATGCAGAAATTTCCGGGCTTGCGATTGGGAGGGAAGAGAGTCAACAGTCGATCGATCGGAGTGTCTATAATTGTCGACGGGAACAAGTTGACATGGAAGCGTGTGTTCTGGTCAAACTTGGGATCCAGACTGCCGTTCAAGCATGTCTTCAGGCAACGCAAGTCGACAATGGTCAGCAGGTTGTATTCGCAACTGACTCTGAAAAGGTCGTCCGGCATTTCAAACGCACCGGCCGGCCCGCGGCTCAGAATCTCATGTCCGAATATCGATTCGTCTTTCAAGCGATAAAGCGGCATCGAAACGGCTCTGAAACAATCGCCTTTACGCAACTTCTCGGTCAGTTCAGAAAGCGCTTCTTTATCAGCGTTCTCCAGACTGTTCTTATGCTTCTCACCCGAAGAGACACGATTTTTTCCGAGCAATTTGCTTTCACGAACAGCCAGTCTTGCCAGCGAAAGCACTTCTTCAATCGAACAAAATTCGTAAGGAAGTGCAAGCACTCCTAAGCTGGCAGTGACGCGAATCGTTTCAGAAGCCAGTCGCAATGGACTTTCAGCTACCGACAAGCGAATTTTTTCAGCGACCAACATGCCCTCTGCCAAACGCGTGTCTGGCAACAAGAGCAAGAACTCATCGCCACCAATGCGGGCGATATGGTCAGTCGGGCGGACTGTTTCGCGCAGCCGACCAGAAATTTCTTTCAAAACTACGTCACCGACGGCGTGCCCTAGCGAGGCGTTGATGCGGTCGAAATCATCGCAATCAAGCATGACCGCCACTACATTCCAGCCTTGACGCTGGGCGCGATTGAATTCGCTTTGCAGCGCGCGCTCAAGACCGATGCGATTCAACACTTCAGTCAGGGCATCGATGTTGGCTAAAGTCTCCAGACGGCTGGTTGCGGCTTCCAGTCTGAAGGTCGCATCTTTTAAAGCTTCTTCGGTTCGCTTCAATTCGACTGCATGGCGCATCGATTGCACCAGAGCGCGGTGGTCCATTCCTTGCTTCATCAGGTAGTCGTGAGCACCGTTACGAACAGCCTCAACAGCAACCTTCTCCTCTTCCGAATTACTGAGAACCAATACTGGCACACGTCCAGCTTGCTCTTTGACACGCATAAACGCGTCCAAACCATTCTCAGTAGAGAGAGAGAGCAGGACAAGATCCACCCCGCCCTCACCGAGCCTCGTCAGACCTTTGCTGAGGCGGTCGGTAAATTCCATGGCAAAATTGGCACCTGCGGCCTCACGGAGAACTTCTCGAAGCGAACTCGCTTCACGAGGGTTCTCTTCGATAAGCAGGACCTTTGTTTTTTCCAATTCCATCTGTGCCGTACCAGTTGATTCCATTTTATTTGCTCGAGAAAACCCGTTTATAACAGGATTTGGACTAGTAATTGTTGCCAAGTGCGGACTGGCTTTAATTGCCCTCCAATTTCTTGCCATTCCCGGAAACTACATAGACATATCGCGTTTCCTTTCTAATTGTTCCCAACATGTGCTCGATTTAGTAGTCGAATCTATCAGTCCATGTAACATGGTCAGGATTATGAACGGCGTGGAAGAGCAAAAAGCGCCCCCATCGGGCGGGACTAATATCTGGAAACAGCTTGTGGCTCTAGCCATTGCCGTTCTTTTCCTGTGGTTGTCATTTAAGGACGCCAATTTCGGAAAGATTTGGGATGTTGCCAAACAAACTAAACCAGAATTTCTCTTCTGGGTAGTGGCTACGGCAGTTATCAGTCACCTGCTGCGCGCCTGGCGCTGGATTTTCCTGCTCAAGCCACTGACCGATAAAAAAATCAGTCTATTCAATTCCTTTTGTGCAGTCATTTATGGTTACGCAGTCAATATTGTTATTCCGCGCGGCGGCGAAGTAGCTCGGCTGGTATCAATCAGCAAGAGCGAGAATCTGCCATGGATGGGCGTTTTGCCCACAATGTTCATCGACCGACTGCTGGATATTGCCATGCTCGGTTTGCTTCTGGGAATGACGCTGACACAGCTGCCGAAACAAATTCTCGACAAAGCACCGCTTTTGATTCCAGGCGGCATTGCCATCACCATTTGCAGCATTGTCGGTCTGCTGGCGCTTCCAGTCGCCTCAAAATTGATTCGCTGGTTTGCGAATCTGCCTGCAATAAAGCAGAAGCTGTCGCCAAAAATGGCTGCCACTGTCGAAAATCTTGCCACACAATTCAGCGTCGGCACAAAGTCTTTGACGGACCCCGCAGCTTATCCGGCGATTGCGATTATGACCATCTTGATCTGGCTTTGCTATTGGCTTAACTATTACTGCATGGTCTTCGCTTTCAACCTCGAATCGAAAGTCTCGGCGATGCAATGTCTGGTGGTGTTTACCATTGGATCGTTTGGAGTTCTTATTCCTACGCCCGGAAACGTTGGCAGCTTCCACTACCTTGTCAGCCAGGGACTGCAGTTCACCTGTGGGCTCGACGAAAATCAATCGCTTGCATTTGCAACCGTGCTGCACTTCTGCTGTGCAATTCTCACTATCTGCGGCACGGCTGCGGCATGCTGGATATGGCAACAGGCTCGTCCTAAAAAAGCAGACCGCGCGCAGCAAGATTAAGTTAGAGTAGGTAAGTAAGTGCACTTACCAGGGCTGACATTTGTCTGGGATCGACCAAACCCTCGAGGAGATCGAGCGCCCCAAGCGGGCGCTGGTTTTATCTGGGGGAGGCGCACGCGGTGCCTATGAAGTCGGGGTGCTCAAGGCTTTGAAAGAGCAAGGCATGGAATATGACCTCGCTTTCGGTACTAGCATTGGTGGCATAAACGCAGCCTTTTACGTTCAGGATAAAATTCAGCGGGTCGAAGAGTTATGGGTTTCGCTCAAAGCGACCGACATTTTTCGTTTTCCCAACATCGAACAAATTAGAAGCATTATTCGCGGCAGCCGCTGGGGTCTATTCGACACGAGCCCGCTGGAAGAGCTGCTCTATCGCGAAATGGACCTGGAAAAATTCAAAGCCAGCAGCACCAAAGTTGGCTTCCTGACGACAGATTTGTGCACACTTGAAACGCGGATGATCACGACTGACGACATCACTTCGGACAAAGAATTGATCGATATATTGATGGCTTCCTCGGCGCTGCCAATCCTGTTTCCATCTCGAACCCTTTATGGAGAGGGCTTCTGGATCGATGGCGGATTGGTGCGCAACACGCCAATTCAAACCGCAATCAACATGGGCGCCAAAGAGATACACATTGTACTGGTAGAAGCTGAGACCGATGGAGTTTGCCCGAGCAACATGATGCAGGTGCTGGCGCGTTGCGCCGATATCTTGCTTTATGCATCGGCACGCGATGGTATCAGGCTCGTACACGAGTACAACAAACTTGTGCTTTCGGGACAATTCGATAACGCAGAAGCCGACATAGAACCGCTTATCATCAAGGTTTTCCAACCCAGCGACAAAGTGAACACCGGAATTTTAGGAATCGATCCGCTCAGGTCGTTGCGGCTTATAGAACAGGGATATTTCGAAGCAATGTCACTGCTGGCTCTGGTCTGAGAACAACCATGTCGAATTTTGCAAACGCGAAGAATGCACTGCCGATTTTGCTCATCGCTGTCCTCACAATCGCCGCAAACAATGTCGCCATCGCGCAAAACGGTGCCGCAGTCAGGAGCGGTACAGCAGTCAGGAGCGGTACAGCTCCTGGACAACATCAGAGAGGATACAGCCTGGGCATTCAGCTGCAATGCACAGAAAGAACCGAGCCTGTGGCCAGATCTTACGATCGGATCAAAGACGTCGCGGAAGTTTCTTACATGCAGCGGTCATGGGATGAGTGGCTCAATCAACGCCCTATCAGCTTTGACGAAGTGCCCCTGGCGCGCTCCAGAGGGTTGAAGATTTATACGGCGCTTGATTTGTTATCATACGACGATCCGCGCGCGCACCTGATCTTACCGAATAAAAAGTTTGGATTATTCTCCGATGCGAAAGTAAAAGCCGACTATCTGGCGCTTGTGCAAGAGGTTGCAGCGAGATGCAAGCCGGATTATTTCATACTGCTTGTAGAGGCGAATCTGTACAAAGATAAAAATCCTGCTGATTATGAGGCTTTCCGGAAGATTTATCCAGAAGCGACAGCGCTCGTGAAGAAGTATAGTCCGTCAACCAAAGTTGGTGTCAGTATCACATATGGTGACCACAACAATCACGATATGATCGATGCGGAAGACGACGCATACTTTCGCCAGTGCGTGGCAGACTTCGATACAAACAGCGATATGCTGCCTGTTTCGACCTACCCGTTCTTTTATCTAAGCCCCGACAATATACCCGTCGACTTCCTCAGCAGAATGGCAGCCTTTTCCAGAAAACCATTGTTCGTGTCCGAAACAAGCTGGGTGAGCGAGCCTTTCGAAATATCCTTGCCAAAGGGTCAGACTGTCACCTTCAGAAGCAGCCCTGATGCCCAAAAGCACTACTTCGAAAAGCTTGCCACCTGTGCCAACTATGCTCTATCTCAAAAACACGACATCGACGCAATCAACTTCATCTCTTTGAACGATCCACGCCCGACATCGGTCGCCATCTTTAAACTGGTGAACAAACAGTTCGCCTGGTTTTGCTCACTGGCAGCGTCGGAAAATTCTGGAAAACCAAAGCCTGCATACGAATTCATGAAACTGTGGAAGGCACAGTAATTTGTGCCCAGGTGCCCATAGACCGAGTCAAAAATCAACTCATCAGCCTCAGTCCTTAGATCAAAAACATTAACTAATTGCACCCCGGATTCAGGTAAAATTTGACTCGTATTGCACAACCAGTGCGGGTTTTAAGCAACGACGCAAAGCCGTCTCTTTGTCATGAAGTTAATGTTTTTGATCTAAGCGTTCGAGAGAACTAAATCCGGAGAATCCCACCAGATGGAAGCTCGGGGCGAACAAATACCCGTCACAGCCGTCTAAAAAAGGGGTACATTTAAAGTGTAGTCATTCAGGGGCGAATGACCAAGGAGTAAAACTAACATGCCAACCAGCAATCCCGCCTTTAGAGAAAAAACTTGGGCAAATGCGGAGCGCGATGCGAGCGGAGCCGTGATGACGCTGAACGGAACAGCTACCAAAGCTGGATTCCTCGGCGCGTTGCTGATAGCGAGCGCAGCGTATCCGTGGCATCTCTTCTTCACCAGCAACATCTCGACGGCGGCTCTGACGCCGTTTATCTTGATCGGCTGTGTGGGCGGTTTTATCACCGCAATGATCACAATTTTCAAACAGAAAGCGGCTCCAATTACGGCGCCAATCTACGCCATATTCGAAGGTCTAGCGCTTGGAAGCATCTCGGCGATGTACGAGTATCAGTACCCGGGCGTCGCCATTCAGGGAATCGCACTGAGCTTCGCAGTTCTTGGAGCCTTCTTGCTTGCCTTCTCGACTAAACTCGTAAGACCGTCGCAGAATTTCATGCAAGGGGTAGTCATGGCTACCTTCGGCATAGCGCTCTATTACGTCGTTGCGATGATCATGTCGTTCTTTGGCATGCATGCACCGATGATGTGGGACTCGGGCTGGTTGAGTATTGGATTCAGCCTTTTCGTGGTCACCATCGCGGCTTTGAACTTGTTCATCGATTTCAATTTCATCGAAGTGAATGTTGAAAACGGTGCGCCTAAGTACATGGAATGGTACGGCGCCTTTGGTTTGATGTTGACGATGGTTTGGCTCTATCTGGAAGTTTTGAGATTGATGTCTAAACTACGCAGCAGGTAAGCGACTGGACTACCAGCGGTGGCCTGATATTAAGAAGATGGCGACCAGACAGGTCTGTTAAATCAAACAAAAAGGAGGGCGGTCGTCCTCCTTTTTTATCGAGCTTTTTTGCGCAGACCAGACGACGTCGCTCTATTTCCTGGAGCTGCGAGGAGCTTTTACCGGCTGGCATTTCAAGCAGAAATGCGATGAGCGGCCAGCAATTTTCACTCGCTCAATCTCGCTCTTGCACGTCCGACAAGCAAGCCCTTCGCGCCCGTAGACGCCTGCTTTGTTTTGATAATTTCCATTCACGCCTTCGCTATCTCTGTAATCAGAGAGCGTCGATCCGCGGTGCTTGATAGCGCGTTTGAGAACCTTTTGGATTTCACGTGCGAGTCGATCAAGTTCGACTCTTTTTACCGCTCCTGCTGGTCTGAGCGGATTGATGCCAGCCTGATAGAGCGACTCATCGGCATAAATATTGCCGATTCCGGCAATCAACCGTTGATCGAGCAAAGCTGTTTTGATCGGTTGTTTTTTGCCATCGAAGAGGCTCTCCAAAAGCTCTCCAGACATCTCATCCAGTGGCTCTACACCAAGTTGACCGAGTGTTGGAATGACATCGACAAAAGTCTGACCAGGCGGAATGTACCACAGCCTTCCAAACACACGCATGTCTTCGAAACGCAGCTCTCGACCGTCTTTCAACCCGATTCTGACGCGCAAAAATCGACTCTCCTGCTGAGTATCTTTGACCACCAGCAATCGTCCGGACATGCGCAGGTGACACGCTAATCCGGCACCGCGATCGAGATTGATGAGGATGTATTTTCCTCTCCGGACGACGCTGACAAAGCGATGTCCAGCCAGTTGTTCGATAAATTCTTCAACAGCAGGATAACCAACGGAATCGTCTCGCAGCACATCGACTTCCGCCACAACAGCGCCCGGCAATTGCAGTTGCAACCCGCGACAAACCGTCTCGACCTCAGGTAACTCAGGCACCATGCACCTCTCTAAGCGTAATAGAAGGCTACAGCTAATATGAAGTATACGGCTAAAAGTTGGACGCCTTCCAACCAGTTACACTCGCCGTCTGTCGCCACAAAAGAAAGAATGATTACCGAGATTACAACCGAAAGCACTTCGAATTCACTGAAACGCAAATCCATCGGTTGACCAATCAACACGCTCAAAAAGACAATTACCGGGGCAACGAAAAGGGCGATCTGAGCGCCAGATCCCAGCGCGATATTAATGGACAGATCCATCTTGTTTTTTAGCGCCATCAAGACCGCGGTGCTGTGTTCGGCGGCGTTTCCGACGATGGCAACAAGAATGATTCCAACAAATAGCCTCGATATTCCGAGTGTGTGCGCCGCCTCTTCGACAGCGTGAACCAGATACTCACTGAGCACGGCGACCAGCACAGTGGCTACAAGCAACACGACAATGGATTTATTGACGCTCCAGGGATGCTCATCGTTATCCATCCCATCTGCATTGGCAGCAGAAGTGTATAAGTTGGCGTGAGTTTTTAGACTGAAGACCAGACTCAAGATATAGGTCGTGAACAGAATGACTGAAATCGCCATGGCCAGATTGACTTCATCGCCCGGGTCGATATGGGCAGCGAAGTGAAAGACGGCTGGAACCACGAGACTGATTGCGCCCAGAGCCAATAAAGTGGCGGAGGTTGTGGCTGCAGTGCGATTGAAAGTTTGATTGTTGTACTTCAACCCACCTGCCAAGATGCTTCCGCCGAGCACAAGCAAGATGTTGCCGATAATGGAGCCCGTGATCGAGGCTTTTACAACATCGACGAGCCCGTGGCGCAGACCCGCAAAAGCAATGATCAATTCGCAAGCGTTGCCGAACGTCGCGTTCAGAAGCCCGCCCAATCCTGTCCCAACTCTATCGCTCAAATACTCAGTTGCTTTGCCCATCAGGCCTGCCAGCGGAATAATGCCAAGACAAGCGGTGATAAAAATCATGGTCGGAGGCATGCCCATGTGCGCCCCGATAATGGGCACCGGGATAAAAATCATGAACACGTTCAAAACCGTGTCAGCTGTGAGTTTCATTGCTTCCTGTTCTAAGCACTCTGTGCCTGGCTACCTTCGGACTTCTGAGCGCCGTCTTTTCTTCTTGCCCATTTAATTGAGGAGCTTCGCTTTTTTCCAAGCCTGACGATCAAATTTCACGCTAGTTTAATGCATTGGATATATGCATTGGGATAGCAAAAAATTTCCCCAGAACTAATGAGCAGGAACAGGTGTAATTAAGGCGCAGTCAAGTTAGGATCAGTAATCTATCGATAGACACGGACGACCAAGTGAAACAGACCGCAGGCACCCTTTTATATCGCTACAAGAAAAAAAATCTTGAAGTCTTGCTGGTGCATCCTTCGGGCAACTACAACAAGAAGTCGCCCTGGAGCATACCGAAAGGATTGCCGGATGATGGCGAAGAACTTGAAGATGCAGCTCGTCGCGAAACCGAGGAGGAAACTGGTGTCACTCCTGGTGACTTAGAGGCTCTTGGCTACGTTGAATACACCAAGAGTCGCAAACGTGTTCACTGCTTTGCCGGCCCATCACCTGAAGACGCCGACCCGAGCTGCACGTCCTGGGAAGTCGATCGAGCGGAATTCGTGGTGATGGAAGACGCAAAAAAGATTATCCACCCCGACCAATTTCCACTGCTCAAGCGTCTAGAGGATCTGCTTAATGAGGCACGCCCTCGTAAGTCGAAAAAATAGCTAAACAAGGCGCCTTTCAGCGGCTCCGCGACTCAGTTTTGTTGTAAGAAAAAATTTAGCGCCATTGATGTGTATCTACCGAAGATATACAGAGGATGACTCGGTTACCATTACACAAACGGTTAAGTTTTGTACTGGCCCTCAGGCCTAAGGAGGATCGGATGGTGGCTGTAAAGTCGGTTGAAAAGCCGACCATGGAGTGCGAAACAGAGCACTTCCTGATGGCGCAACGTCAACTAGACGAGATCGCATTAGAAATGGGACTCGACCCTGAGTTACATGAAAGACTGCGGTACCCCAAACGAGCACTGATCGTCACTGTGCCAGTTCGCATGGATGACGGAACGGTGAAATCGTTTACGGGGTACAGAGTTCACCATGACACCACTCTGGGACCAGCCAAAGGCGGTCTGAGATATCACCCTGAGGTCAACCTGGGTGAGGTTTCTTGCCTCGCCATGTTGATGACCTGGAAATGCGCACTGATGGGTCTGCCTTATGGTGGCGCCAAAGGTGGCATTCGAGTCGAGCCATGGAAGCTTTCACAAGGCGAACTGGAAAGACTGACTCGCCGCTACACATCCGAGATCATCAACTTGCTCGGACCTGACAAAGATATTCCTGCACCCGATATGTACACCAACGAGCAGACAATGGCCTGGATCATGGATACATACAGCATCAACGTCGGTCACACAGTGCCCAGCGTTGTCACAGGCAAGCCGGTATCGATTGGTGGCTCATTTGGTCGCCACGAGGCGACCGGTCGCGGAGTAGCTTTCTGCGTACGTCGCGCGGTTGAGCACTTCGGTATCAAAGCAAACCCACCTGCCGTTGTCGTTCAAGGCTTCGGCAACGTCGGCGCCATCACAGCCAAGCTGTTGCATGCCTCCGGCTACAAAATCATCGCTGTATCAGACGTACATGGTGGCATCTACAACCCTGATGGTCTGGACATTCCGCGCCTCCTCGCTTATGTCACTGAAATGGGCAAAGTAGAAGGGTTCACGGGCAGCAAAACAATCAGCAATTCAGACATGCTTGAGCTGGAGTGCGATGTGCTTGTTCCTGCGGCGCTTGGAAATCAGATCACCAAAGCCAACGTTGATCGCTTGCGCTGCAAAATCGTAGTTGAGGGCGCCAACGGACCAACAAGTCCAGAAGCTGACCTCGTCTTGCATCAAAGAGGCATCGCGGTCGTTCCAGACATTCTCGCCAACGCAGGCGGAGTAACGGTGAGCTACTTCGAATGGGTACAGGGTCTGATGCACCTGTTCTGGACTGAAGACGAAGTCAACAGCCGCCTTGAGCAAATCATGGGCAGAGCTTGCGACCAGGTTTTCGAACTGAGCACAAAATCTGGCTTGCGACCAAGAATGGCAGCGCTGCGAATCGGCGTTTCCAAATTGGCGGAAGCGAAAAAACTCCGCGGGCTCTACCCGTAGGCACTGGCAAAAAATGAACCGGAGAGACCGGCAAATGCCGGTCTCTTTTTTTTGCACAGTTCACCGGACCTGGAACAAATTGTCTCTCGCTGAGGTCGATTGCCCACACGGCGACGACTACCGGCTACTAGCTACAGGCATCCTTTATTAGACCGCAAGCGGGGTGCTTTGTGCAGCGAACACAATTGACTTACATAACGGTGGGAGCAGTCTCGTTCGCGACAATCCTGTTTGAGTTGCTCCAGACCAGAGTTTTGTCATTCATTTTCTGGAACCACCTGGTCTACCTGAGCCTTTCGTCTGCCTTGCTTGGATTTGGCATCAGCGGCACGATCACGGCAATATTCATCGACAAAATAGAAGACCGCGATGTTTTCGTTAGCAAGCTCTTAACGCTGTTCGGTCTGACGGCGCTAAGCGCACTCATGCTCACGTATCTTCTGCCTATTCTCAGCGATAATCTGCTTATTTTGAAGATACTGCTCGCCTATTTGGTCTACCTGCCTCCGTTTGTTTTCGCGGGCGCGGCAATAAGCATTCTGCTTGCTGTCTAATAAAGGATGCCTGTAGCTAGTAGCCGGTAGTCGTCGCCGTG
>DATNPY010000020.1:0-105808 GCA_036702955.1 Drouetiella sp.
GTGATACTCACAAACGATCGTGCCATATGAACGTCGTGCTCAAAGCTAGAGAAGAAGCGCCTCGCAGCGACGAGAGAGTCCATCTTGGTCGAAGCTTTAAGTGATACCACATTTTGTGTGACCGCGACCTCGTCAATGACCTGATTCGCTGCAAGGGACTGGCTAAAGAGCATCAAGTCAACATTACTCTGACCAGCCGTAACCCGACTGATAAATCGCCGGCGGGTTACGAGATTCGCGATGAGGAAAAGACCGTAGAGGAAGTTATATTGCCCAATGGCGTTAACGTGGTGGGGTCTGTCACCTTCGACCCGCAGGGCTTGCCGCTGCACGCAGCCTCATTCATCGTCAGCAAAGGTATTCGCACGGCGCACGTTGATGTTAGCCTGCAGGGCGATATCGCCGTGCCTTAGGCATTAATTTTGCCGGGACAGTTCGGCCGCATCTATCGAGCGGTGCTCTTGAGGCTAGATTGGGCATTATGAAGGTATGTTCTTTCAGGAGCGACCATGCGTAATCAGCGCGGCATCCAGCTCGTAGAAATGCTCGTAGCCGTTGGTCTCAGCGGCATTTTTGTCGTGCTGCTCTCCGGCATGCTTTCGCAAACGCTGTCGCTCTCAACTGCCAGCCAAAACCAGATTGTTGCCGGTGCGATCGCCGACCAGATTATCGAGCTGATTCAGCACCAAAACTTGTCGGGAAACGTGGCTCAGACCTCCCCGAATCCGAACTATCAGCTGGACGTCAATAAAGATGCGTACGGAATCTTGAGCAATGGTGCCATTGATTTGTCGAAGCGCTGGACAGACACTCAAGGCAATCAATTTCAAGGCAATATCGTGGTCGAAAGTGCTCGTGACACTCTTGATAGCTTGCCATGCACTACGTACAAGGTCACCGTGTCGTTCCCGTCAGAAAGTGGTGGCACGCGTACTGTGGTTCGAAACTCCTGCATTTTTGATAACGGAGTGAGTTTCTAATGCGCAATCAGTCTGGCATGTCTCTTATCGAAATGCTGTCGACGCTGTTTATCACTGCCTTTATTGGTGCGATCATGACTGAGATCGCGGTCACACAAAATGTGGTATCACTTAAAGCTTCGACCAAGATGGACTCTCTCGTCGCTGCGAGGCGCTTCTTCTCTAGCTTTGAGCACGACGTTCATATGGCACGATCGTTTGTGAGTATCACGCCAACGTCGCTGCAACTTGAAACACCTGTATACGCTACGTCTGGAGCGCAAGTAGGCTTGCCTCAAATGTCCAGTTCTCAGTGGTTGATCAACACCGTGACCTATTCATTAATCGCTGATACTGACCCGACTCGCACCGGGCAGTATATGTTGCAAAAAACCGTAGTTTCGCCGTCATCAACGACCACCACTATTCTTGTAAGTGGCATCGTTGGTCCGATGGATCCGGCGAACACAACAACACCAAAGATCTTCAGATACTATCGACAAACTTCTGCTGGAACCACTCTAATAGATGCACCAACCGCCGGATTTACAAATCCTCTCGATATGACTCAGATTGCAGGTGCCCGCATGACAGTCGAGATCGCACCCGAGAATTCTGCTCGCAGTGATGCCACGACAAGGTCGTTCGCGTTTGCCAGTGACGTGTTTTCCCGCACCAATGTGATATCACCATGAAGAAAAATCAAAGAGACGGACAGGGATTTTCACTCATCTTTGTAGCCTCGATGGGCTTCGTAATGGTTTTGATGGCATTAGCTGCGACCAGCGCACTGATTCCTATTTATCAAAATGTCGGAGCTCAGAATCTCAGTGCACAGACTCAGGCCGCTGCTGAAGTCGGTGCACAATATGCAATGGCGAAATTGAACACCGCCGCGGATCTTACCTCCGTGCCGGCATCCCTGACGTTGCCTGCTGCAGCGTCGAACGCGAATGTCACAGTCACTATTGAATCTCTGACTAGCGCGCAGTTGGCGGGATATGCGGTTGATAACATAGCCGCTGACAATTTCGCCAAGATCGCAAACACTCCTGCACCTGATTATCGCCGCATTACATCGATAGCGACTCTGGGCGTTGCAAAGTCGGCTGTATATCTAATCGTCAAAGCTGTGCAAACTCAGGCTGTTCCATCATCTGGGGCTGCTGGTATGCCAAATCCTCCATCTGCTTACTTCAATAATGCTCTGTTTGCTGGAGACACTCTGACAATTTCGAATACCGGCGGATCGCGGATGAAGATTCTCTCTGAGAATTCGACCAGGCAGGCTCAAATCGGCAGTAATAATCTTATTGTCCTCAGTGGCAGGTCTGTGATTGATGGAAATGTAATCGCAAACAATGATGATAGGTCGGTTTCAATTAGAGGGTCATCGAACAACCGAATCAACGGCAATCTCACTTATAACGGCATCATGTCTAACAATGTGTCATCGACCAGCCCCGCGTTTCTGGTTGACAGCTCTGCCAATCTAGATAGGAATCCAAATGTTCTGGGCGACGGCTCGTTCGGTCCGACGCCAACTCAAGGAACTATTACCTCGAATGGTAGTACTCAGACTGAATTCGCTCCTATGATTCCGGTGCAAGCCACCACTAGCGCAACGTATACCGCTACGGGGACCAACTCGAGTACTGTGACGGCTCCCGGTGCCGGACAAGTAGTTAATCTCGGCGCGATTAATTTGCATAATTCTGACACCTTGACCCTTCCAGCGGGAAACTACACAGCGACTTCAATTTCAATACAAGACAACGCTCAAATCACGACCACATCATCTGCCAATGCGACGGGTGTCAATATCACCGTGCAGGGTCAATCTGCACTTTCAACGCCAATCAACATCGGTGGAAAAGGAATAACTCAATCTGGCACACCCTCGGCGACTAACGTGCAAATTTTTTATGCAGGACAACAAAATGTCGCGGTTTCGCTTGCGTCAGGCTTCAGTAAATTCTACGGTTTAATCTATGCGCCAAATGCAAACGTTAACGTGTCAATGACCGGTCAGGAGTTTCACGGAGCAGTTGCAGGCAATAACGTCAGTCTGACTGGAACTGGATCGTTCTTTTATGACCCCGGAACAGTGCACCCTGGGCTCTCTTCGAGTTCTACGAACAACACAAGCAACAGTCTATATTATGTGAAAAATCCAGCTTCCACGAATAACGGATTTCAAACGATAGCGTGGATTGAACCAGATAAGAGTTCGTTGCCCTGACCTGAAGTTCCGGGCACTAAATTGTCACTAAAAATTCTTAAACTGGGAAGATACATTATAAGACCAGTGAGGATTCGGCATGGCGAGACGGGGCATTACGCGTTTTGTTGCAATTGTAGGCGCTCTGGCAGTTAGTTGCGGTGGAGCCCAAGCCGGAATGTTAGATTCGCTTTTAAGCGGTGGAATTCCGATTCCCGGTGTCGGAGGAATTCGAGTCTCGTCTGGTTCACGTCGTTATGTTCAACAACAGCAGACACCGCGGATGGTGTCAGCACACTTATACAATGAAGCGATCCGGCTTGCAGACAACAATCAGTTGCAAGAGTCGCGCATGAAGTTTGAACAGGCAGTGCAGGCTGACCCCAGCTTCGATCTGGCATGGGCTGCGCTTGTCGGTGCATGCATGACTTCTGGTCAACTTGAGGAAGGCTTGCAAGTTGGCAATCAGTTTCTGACGAACTTTCCACACAGTTCGAAACGCAGAGAAACTGAACTGATCGTGCAAAAACTAAATGAGCAATTGGCAAAGAAGAACGAAATCTGGTCTCGTGTTGGAAGGGATGGTGCCGACAGCTATTTTGCCTTAGCCACTGAAGGCAAAAATTTCTACGGTTGGAATCTCGATGCTATGCCTCTTAAAGTCTACATCGGCGATGGTCACGGAATTAGAGGCTACCGCAAAAACGATGACATCATTTTGAACAATTCTTTTGCGGAATGGACCAGGGCTACTGACGGACACATCACTTTTACGCGCGTCGATAATGTTGCCGATGCGAATATAGAATGCATCTGGATCGATGATCCCAAAGACTTTCCTCAGAATCGCGGCATGGAAGCTGGTGAGGCCGTACCAATGCTCGATAGTGACGGATACATCGTCAGCTCGAAGCTATATTTGCTCACGCGTGAACGCAACGACAAAGCATCTGTTGATGACCTGGTTATGCATACGATTTGTCTGCACGAAATCGGACACACGCTGGGTCTGCTTGGACACAGTGATGTAGCTGGTGACGTAATGTATTTCACTGCTAATGGTCAGAAGGTTCAGGAGCCGCATCTGACTCAGCGTGATGTAAATACTCTCGCGAAACTGTATTCTACTATTTTGCAGAAACGCTATGGCGTCACTCAACAGCCGAAGATTTCCTCGTCGACTGTGTCGCAATCACAGCTCGATGATCAGCTCGAGCCACTGCAATCTGCCAGTGCGCAGTCTGGTAGTTTGCCTGCGGCTTACTCTCAGTCTAGCTCTCCGCAAGCTTCCCAGGCTAACACTTACTCTCCGCAATCAGATCAGGCTAGTTTTGCTCGAGCTGAACAGACCAGTTACTCGCCTTCTCAGACCGGCTATTTGCCCGCTTCACGAACCAGTTATGCGCCGACGACGCAGGCTGGCTATTCCTCCGCTTCGCAAGCCAATAACTGGGGCGCAGGTGACCCAACAACAGCGCGACAGAGACAGAGCACAAATCCTGGACTAGTCTCAGCGCCCCCACCGCCCGAAGCCGGAAAATATCAGCGTTACAAAACTCGAAAGACATTTCCAGACAATCAACAAGCTGTCGCATATTTTGAACGTGCGCTGGCAAATTCTCCAAAAGATATGATTCTTCAGGATGACCTGGGAACAGCCTACGACAACTACGGCATCGAGCTTGCTAACAGCAGTGACGTGCGGAAAGCGGAAGAATGTTTTAAAAGAGCGCTAAATCTCCATCGCGACAGTGAAGATCCGAGTCGTGTCCGTATTTCGCTGGCGAATCTGACTCAGTTGTTGCGTTTTGAAAAGCGAGACAGCGATGCTGCGCAATTGGAACAGAGCTACAAAAAGGTTATCGCTCGTTTCGGTAATTAGCTCGCTGGTTGGAAAGAGTGTTGCACCTGATGATGTGTAAAGTGCAGTCATTGCACCGCGTTTGCGTGGTCTGCTCCGCACACCTGAACTGAACGGTTTGCCCACGTCGCTTTAGAGTTGACAGGCACTGCTTTTGATACCGTGACGATTTCCTGGTTTAGTTCTCTGATTCCACTGACAGAAAGTTTCCTGCTTTTGACTTATAGAGCGCTGAACTGTTATATACTTGGCCGTATGACTAAACCCGGTGATGATCCAAAACGGAGTCAAAATCCACTTTTGCGCCCGTCGCGGAAAGTCTGGTCAAATAAACTGGGTGAGTCCCAAAAGGATCAAATAGCCGAATCAAAGTGGATTATCGTCATTGCTGCTACCGTGCTGGTCTTTATTTGCACGGGGGGATATCGACTGTTTGGCGCGGACGTTCATGATTATTTTTCCCATATGTCAACCGGGGGCATGCAGCAAACCAACGCCTGGATTGTATTTCTCTTCACATTTGGCATCGGTGGCGGCGTGATAACTGCAGTTTTGCTTCCGCCAATCCTCAATTACATAACTCACAGCAAGGGCCAGCGGCGGTAATCTCGAGCGTCACATCTACGCTTGAAGGTTTGCCTTACTCTCGCCTTAAATAATGCTTTAACCTGAGGAGTTGGGGAGCGTATAAGCCATTAATACCATCATTACAAGGAAGATAATGGTGCAAACGCTCAGCACCGCCACTAGTATCACGAACTGTTTCTGTTTTTTTCTGGCGGCTTCTTCATCACCGTCTGTAGTACCAGTCACAGGTGCCTCCGTTCAACCTAGTATTTTTGAATTGATGAATCGACGTCATTCGACCAGGCAATAATGCCTCCAGTCAAATTCAGACCCGAAAATCCCTGGTCTCTCAAGAATTCGGCGCAGCTGTCGCTGCGATTGCCCGAGCGACAATATACGACAATATCTTGATTTCTAAATTTCTCCAATTCATTCAGGCGTTCCATTAAATCGCCCATTGGAATGTGGGCGGTCGTATTGGCAAGCGTGCAAATAGCCAGCTCATGTGGCTCTCGAATATCAAGAAGCACAACATTTTCGCCCGCATCGAGCCGTTTTTTGAGCTCTAGCGCTGTTATTTCGGTTCTTGCGTCCGGCCCAGTCATCATTGACCCCTTTTTAATTCAACCAGTAGTTAAGTATAATCTCGTTTAATCGGGTGTGCCAAAGGAGGCAACGAAAGTGGCGTTTAAGTTGACATTGGAAGAAGCTCTGAAAGAAGCGCTTCAAGACGACAATAAAGTGTCCAAGTACGAGGCAAAAGTTATCCGCGAGCTGATTATGGCGGACGGAAAGGTATCCGAGCAGGAAAAGGCATTTTTGGAGAAGGCTCTTCATGCCAATCACTTTGATGATGAAGCTTTTGAATTGTTGTCGGGCATCCTCTTGCGCTCACACTTGAAAGACTAAATTCTAGTTTTGTGCAAATTTAAAACGGCGGGCGCGCAAAGCTTCCGCCGTTTAAGTTTTGGGGTTTTTTAGTGATGCTAAAGCGATATCGGTTAAAAACCCAAACTAGCGGAATCGACCGCCGCCAAACCGGCGCCCACCGCCGTTTTCGCGACCTGCACTCCGCCGTTCTTCATTTGCGCTTGCAGCCCCATCATTTCCGCCTCTGAAACGGTTGCCAAACTTACGGCCGCCGTCCTCAGCTTCGTGGCGCTCGCCCGCCATGTTGCCGTTCATATTGGGGTTCATTTTGTTCATATTTGGATTCATGTTTGGATTCATACCGGTGTTGGCATGTTCCTTATTCCAGTTCGGGTTGTTCTGCCACTGGTCGCGGTCTTTCCAGGCGCCCTGCTGATTGTATTGATTGAACATGGCCGCTGTGTTTTCCGTCGGTTTGACGTAGACGTTGTTGCCAGAAGCCCCGTGATAGTAGTAGTTGCCGCTTGTTGGCTCTCTGTAAATGGGGTGTCCATAAGGAACGCCATAATAAGGTTGGTTGTACATGGAGTTGGTCATGGCGGCGCCAAGAGCCGCGCCTCCCATGGCTCCGCCCATTGCCGCCAGTCCCGTGCCCAGGGCAGATGAACCACTGTTGCCGCCGCCACTGCCGCTGCCCGAGCCATAGTTGTTCACTGTGACGTTTTGCGGATTAGCATTGGGATTCGCACCGCCCCCTCCTGCTGCTCCCTGCTGTTGCATCATTTGCTGTGCCTGGATTTGCGCCTGCATCTTCTGCATCTGTTCAGGATTGACTTCGGTCGGCTCACCTTTTTTGTTGATGTACCAGAAGTTGTTCTGGTTGTCTTGATAAACAGCGATTTGTTTGGCATCTTTGGCGATGCCGACGCCCTGGATGTTAATTTTGTAGCCCGCGCGGCTGATTATGTATTGCTGGTTATCCTGGTCGCGCATCACAGGAAAAAGAATCATATTGACTTGCGGTTCCCCGGGCGCTTGAGCAGTACTGGGCAATGGACTGAAGGCGACTCCGGCTACCAGGAACAATGACAGAGCGAACTCAAGGCACTTATTTTGCATGGGGAATCTCTCGAAAATAAAACGGTGTAAGTCGATCAAATCGAATCTTACACCGGACGGCTGATTATTGTTTCAGCCGTTAGTCTGATTTTTAAAAAGAGGGAGATTACTTGTGAGGTGATGCGACCGGAGCCGGTGCATGGGCAGCCGCTGGCGCTGGAGCATGCGCTGCTGGCGCCGAGTCCTTATGCAAGAAGACTACCTGGTTCCAGTTCTTGAAGTAACTGAGTGAGTCTTGCTGGAACGTGCCGGTGCTTGAGTGGTTGTCGAATACCGTACCGTTCTTTCCGACGATGCCTGTGTGGGCTGCGCTCAAGCCCCCGTAACCGATAACAACGTCACCAGGCTGCGGTTTGTCAGTGATACTCCAACCCTGACTTTGTAGCGATGATTGCAGGTGATGGCATTCCATTTCGCTGACATTGGCTGCACCAGCCTGATCTAGCACGGCGCTCACAGACGCAGCGCAACCTTCGTTGCCACCGCTGGCGCCACCATCGATTTGTTTCCACATGGCATGACCGACGTCTTGCTCGCACGCTTTAAGAATTGAATTCTGTGCTTCGTTGTTTGGATCAACTGTGTCGCTGTAGCCATCAAAACCCGCTTTTCCTGAGAAGCTCGGATTGTAGGCTGATCCACCGGAGCCGTCGCTGTTAGCGCCGCCGTCGTATCCGCCGCTGCCTGAGGCGCCAGAGTCACCCGCTTGAGCTCCTCCCGAGTAGCCGCCCGATTCGCCAGGGCTTCCGTTGTAACCACTGGCCGGTGCATCTTGAGTAGCAGCATCCTGTGCTGCCTGGTTGGCGTCCATCGATGCCTTTTCATTCGAAGGCGAGTCGGGGCTGGACGGGTCTGTAGGGTTAATCTTGAAACCGTCTGGAGTATTAGGCGCCTCATCGATTTCCAGACCTGGAAGGATGTGTTTGTCTTGCAGGTATTTATTGATCATGCGCATGTCGGCCTGGAACCGATCATCGCTGCCATCTAATTTGTGTAGTTGGTTCAGCTCGTCCCACACTTTCTGCATGTGGGCAGGATCTTTGTCGTTGGGGTTGTACAGGTCTTTGAAGTCACCTTCAACCTGCCTGACTAATTGATCGTGCTTACTAAGGGAAGCGTCAGCTGGACCGGGAGGCATATCTTGGTACCTGTTCGGAGCCTCTAATCCCCAGAAAGCCGTGAAGTGGCAGTCCTTGGGGGACCAGGTGCGATTTGTATAAATTGGTATGAGAGGGCTTCCTCAGTATATTCATCTATATGGCGATGTCAAGGAAAACTTTCGGACACTCGCACAAATAATTTTTTTCGGGTCAGCTTTTGCCAAAACTTCGCCAAATCATTTTTCTAAATTAGAAACATGAGGCACGAAACGCCAGCGGAAAAGTGGTGAGGCTAGAACGATGAATCTACTAGAGCAACAAAATCAAGTTCAAAATGGATTGATGTTCTTGACTTGCGACAGTCCATTCAGTCTGACCGGCCGCTCCGAACGCGTTGCAGGCGCCGCTTACAAAGTCGAAATGAGCACCGAGGTGCGTGCGGCAGGCGAGTCGAAATTCGCTGCTGGTACGACTCGAAACAATGAAGAGTCAGAGGTTCGTGCGGCAGGCAAGTCCAATTTTGCTGCTGGTACGGCTTTGAGCATACTTGAATCCGAGGCACGCGTGGCAGGCAGGTCGAATTCTGCTGCCGATGCGGCTCGCAAATTTTTGCAACCGGTGACCGTATCTGGAGAAAACGGCAGCGAATTGACCATCGATGACAAAAATCGAATCAGCATCTTCAAGGATGCTGCTGGTCGCCGCTTTGGTTTTGCTTACGATGAGGCCACCGGTGATTTGAGAGCATTCGCCAATGAACACGGCGACTGGTATCGCCAATGCGGTGAAGACAGACGCTACCTGGATAGCTGGGTTAACAGCGAAACTGGAGCTGTGTGGCACGGCGGCATTTCCATAGGCAAAAGCGGATGCACTATGAACAGCTCAGTCGAGCGGGTTACCTTCTCACCATGCGGCACAAAGACGATCGAAAAATTTGCCTCCGGTGAATTGTACTCTCGCATCAAGGAAGATGCTCAGGGCAACACATCGCACGAAGACACCATTGCCCAAACAATTTCCTACAAATTCTCAGATGGAAGATCTGCGATTCGCAATCTTCTCAACCATTCTCTTCTCGGTTATGACGCAGCAGGAAGATTGACCGTTATGCATGACGCAGATGGACGCAAATTTGAATTTCATAATTACAATGCCGATGGGCAGCCACAGCGCATCTTGAATGAGCGCGGTACATGGAACAACATTGGTAACCAGGTCTGGTGTAACGAAGAAACTGGTCGCTACTGGTACGGAACCGTAACAGTGAACGACAATGGTGCCTACACTTACACTGAATTGTCAGGTAAGCAAACTGTTCGCTATTGCAACGGCTACGCCGTTGAAGAATACGGCGGAATCCGCACCATCACTGATCTGGAAGGTCGCAAGACACGTCAATTTACCGATGGAGTTGCTTTTCAGGAGCCACCGCTGGTTGGCAGGCCGAAGTTCATTCTCAAAAATGGTGTCACAACCGATTGTCAGTTGATGCTCGAACGAGGCAAGTGTAATTCCATCAATTCTGGTGCCGACGCGTATGCATCAATTAAGTTTGACTGTCAGTCGCCGATCGCATCTTTTCAGGACGGCGTCGTTGTCTACTCCACGCGTGAGGCTGAATCAAACGACCAGAGAAAACATGCTCTGATCAGCCTGAGCGAAAAAGACCTGGCATTGATCGAAAAGTACAAGCGTCAGAATGTTGGAAAAGAAGCTGTCGTAATCCAGTGCTATGACCGGGCACAGCGAGCGATTCGTTATCAGTTGTACATTGGCCTGGAAATGGCAAATGTTGTTACCGGCGACAAGGTGAAGGCTGGTCAACCGATTGGACGTATTGCTGACAGTGGCGAGTTCACTTTCGCGATTCGCCGAAATTCAGTCAGCGGAGCCGCGGTGCCAATATCATCGAGCATCTAGAATCTAGAATCGAATATCTAGAATTCGAACATCTAGAACCAGTATCTAAGCTTCGAACATCTAGAATTCGAACATCTAGAATTCGGACATCTAGAAGTCGAACATCGAGAATCGAGTATCTAGAATACGAATATCCAGAATCGATTTCAGGTTTCGACAGTTAGCCGATATCGAGTTTATAGCCGACGCCATGAACAGTCGTTATTATCGAGGGCTTGCCCTCATCATCCAATTTTTTTCGCAAGCGTTTGATGCACGTCGTCAGCGCGTCACTGCTCGAGTCAGAGTCCGATGCCCAGACGCGATTTAGCAGCGCATCTGCGCTGAATACCTGTTTCGGATGACGCATGAAGAACTCCATTAATGCAAATTCTCGCGGCAGTAGCTTGATTTCGACGTCATTTTTAGTCAGCTTGAAGTTTGCTTGATCGAGCGTGATGTTTCCCATCGTAATGACGTTGCCCGTAAAAGAGCCAGGGCGCCTGAGCAGGGCTCGCAACCTGACGGACAGCTCTTTCATTGCAAACGGTTTGGTTAAATAGTCATCGGCTCCAGCTGTGAATCCGGTTTCTTTGTCGTCAATTGTTGATTTGCCGGTCAACATAATCACCGGTGTGGTCTTTCCAGCGTCCCGGAACTCTTTCAAAATTGCCGGTCCGTGCATCCCGGGCAACTCCCAATCGAGGATAACGACGTCAAACTGATAATATTTCAGCCTTTCGCAGGCTTCCCGACCGTCCGAGATGATTTCCAGGTTGTGCTTTTCCATGGTAAGCCAGTCCCGTACCATACGGCACAGACCTTGATCGTCTTCAACCAGGAGAATTTTAGCCACAGAACCGTCCGATACTTTCGTGTCTATTATGCCCGAACTGAGAAGCTTCAACTGCTTTGCTGACAAGAGCAAAGAGATTTTTGACCCTCTCGACCCGACACGCAGATACTACAGCATGAGAGCAAATCGTGTTCGTTTCCCTGTCTCTGGCTATGCATATGTTCATGAGCAGTCTGCCTGAGCCGTATGTCATCACTCTTTTGAGCGATCAGTCCCTGAAATTTCTTCACTCTTTAGGGCGATCGTTTCTGAAATTCACGCTTTAGCCGCCTCTGGAATTCCCGCAGCTGTCAGCGGCAGGGTAAACCAGAAGATGCTGCCCACGTTATCTGAGCCAGGTTCGACCCCGATTTTTCCACCGTGGCGCTCAATGATGGCTTTGCAGATGGCCAGACCCAGACCAGAGCCTCCCTTTTTGCGTTCGTCGTTAAGTTCGACTTGTTTAAACCGCTCGAAAATTGACTCTCGCATTTTCTCAGG
Organism: Drouetiella sp.; assembly: GCA_036702955.1. Classification (GTDB taxonomy): domain Bacteria; phylum Cyanobacteriota; class Vampirovibrionia; order Obscuribacterales; family Obscuribacteraceae; genus PALSA-1081. Next base: position 11,936 of record DATNPY010000020.1, read on the forward strand.
AACACCTCGACCGCGGTCTCTTATATTCACACGCACAAAATCGGAATTTTGAGCCACATCGATGGTCACCTGCGATCCTTTTGGTGAAAACTTGATCGCGTTAGAAAGCAGATTGACAACGACTTGCACAAGCCGGTCGTTATCTGCATCGATCGTCAAGTGAGCATCGCCTGCAATTTTGACATCAACTTCTGCTTGTTTGGCAAAACTGATTACCGAACCAATTGAACTTGACAGAACTCTTTTTAGATCTGTTCTGGCGATGCGTAGTTCGAGCATTCCTGATTCCATTTTTTCCAAATCAAGCAGGTCGTTGATCAGTGCGATCAAGCGTTTTACGCTGGCTTCAGTGATTTCCAGCGAATCATAGCCGTCTTCTGTGAGATTTCCATATGCTTCGGCACCAAGTAATTCCAAAAAGCCTTGCACCGAATTTAGTGGCGTTCTTAAATCGTGACTGACCATAGCGACAAAATCCGCTTTCAATCGATCGATTTGTTTTCTCTCGGTAATATCGTGCGCCACGCAGAATAGCGTTTTCTCCTGGTCTGACCATTGTGCCGTCCAATTCATATCGACAAGCGTTTTGTCATTTTTTATGACGCGATTTTCGAATGATCCTGACGACTGCTCCGACATGATTTGTTTGATTTTTTCTAGAGTGTCAGTGACATCGTCTTTGAATACCATTTGACTGATGCGCGTGCCTTGCAAATCTTCCGGCGACAACCCCCACACGGTTAAAGAGGCAGGGTTGACCGAAGCGAATCTGCCGTCTTTATCAATCGAGCAAATTACATCAACTGCGTTTTCAAAAGCTGCTCGTTGTTTGCGATTAGCTTCTTCAAGCATGGCCGCCATTTGTCTGAATGTGCCATCCAGTTGACTGATTTCGCTTTCGCCTTCGATTCGGGGAGTCAATTCTTTGCCTGCTGCCAGTCTTTGAGTGTTGTCCATCAAGGTGTTCAAATGTCTGACCGTTCCTCGGTAAAAATATGCAGCCAGACCGATTGCAAGCAGAATGTTAAAGACAACTCCTGCAACGAGTGCCGCAAAAAAGTAACGCCGTGTCTGCGTCTGTTCTGCTTGCGTTTGTTCCTGCAGCGCATCCATCTGTTTGATCAATTCGTCCATACGCACTTGCAGCTTGAGTGTCAGTTTGTTGAGACTTCCCCAGGCCTTCAACATGCCGAACTGATCGCCCTGCAGTGTTGCTCGTTTATTATCAGCCAGAATAGTCAGGCACTTGGTCAATAAGTCATAGATTTCGCCGAAGGCTTGCTCTTCAGCTGGATGCCCTGCAACCAGAGCCTTTAGCGCGTAGGTCTCAACCTTGATTCTGTCGTCTAAAAGTCGCCTCTGCCCCGATTGTTCGAGGGGATTGCTGGCGATTCTGGTCGAAACAGCCAGTGTTCCTTCGGCCATTAGCAGGCGTAAAATCTGATTGAGACCGCTGATTACATCGCGGGCGTGTCGTTCACTGTCGAGTTGCGTTTGATTCAAATTCAGCAAAATCACAAGTGCCAGTGCGAAGCACAATTCGAATGCCAGCGGCACTGCGACCAGAATTATATTCTTCGTTGATAATGATGGTTCCCGAAAGCGCATGGCAGGAGTCATTCCCACAAAAGCCTTTGAGCCAGGCTTGGACCCATTTTGAAATACCGATTCAATAGCTCGGGATTAGTTTCTGTAGCCACGATGTAACCCGGGCTGACATATTTATTCCACGCTTCCTGGTAAGCTTCTCGCCCTTTCTCAGAGCGTGCTAACAATCCAGGAACCGGATAGTACGCGCCTATCTGAGGTTGAGCTTTGCCGGCAAGATATGATTGAAAGAATGCCTTGCTATCAGTGGTCTCGAGGTTGTATTCATATTTCCCGATGATGAATGGCTGATTGGTAACTGGCATCAAAGCGTCTTTGATACAGCTGATAAAATGCGCAGACTGTTCTGGCTCGACATCATCGAGTAAGACACGATAGGTGCCGTCTGTGCGCATAGAGATTCTAATACTGGCGGCAGAAACACTGGCTGGAATAAAGTGTCTTTTTTGCAACGCGGCGAGAACTGCTGCAGCAATATCGGTCAGTGCTGATTCTTCACTGCTGACTGAACATACCTGTTTTTGCAGGCGCTGGAAAAGTGACTGATATTGTTTTACGGCCACGACAAGCCCGCAAATGAATGGAGCAAGTGCAATCAAAAGCGGTGCGTGCAAAGCACCGAGCGCGATCAGCGATGCGCCGGCTCCCAGGAAGGAATATTTGCCGGCCACTCCGATCAGGTCGCTGCGCAGTTCACTGACATGCTCCTTGTAGTTCAAGCTTCGGTGGACATGTGGTGGGGTGAGAGCCACCGGTCGTAGATTACCTATCTCGATGCAACCGAGCGCCAGGTTTTTGTATGGTTGTCCGACCTTCCATAAATCATAGATTTTCTCTCGAGTCAGTGCTCTGTCAGTCATTTCCTGATTGAAATCGTCAATGGAGGCAAAAACTTCCGCAGGTGTTAATTCAGAGAGTGCGGCGTGAACATGGCCGACGCCACATTCTATTTGTCCGTCATCAGTAATGCCGTAATATCCTTCATGTTTTCGAACGAAGCGGCTGTAGTCATTCAGCCCCTTTTCCAGTTTTGGTGCGATGCAGACGACATCCCAGTTGTTCGCACATTTACGTGTGCTGCCAGGGTCGTTTGTTTGCAAACGAATGGATCTGCCGCGCAATTGTTTGACTGACACAGGGGAAGTTGTCGTGGTCAGATCTATCAACGTATTCAAACATTGGCTGTCCCAGCCTTCGCCGAGCAGCCCTCGTGTTCCAATCAAGCATTTTGTGATACCACGTTCAAATATTTCTGTCACCATTGCTACGTAGAAGCGGGCTTCCCATATCGCACCGGTGGCGCTGATTTCGCTGAAGCTTTCATCATCGTTGTCATCGTTCTTAATTGTGAGCTCTAAGCTGACACCAGCTTTTCTCACATACTCGTGCGCGGCTTTAATGAATTGTTCGGTAACTCGCTTATCTATGAGAAGCAATGTGCCGGTTACCAGGCATGGATTGAGCTCAGCACCGATGGCAGTGTCGAGGAGAGTTCTTAGCGCATCAATGGCGCCGCCTGATTCTTTTGATAGCACGCCATCTAGTGGTTTGAACGCAGTCGCCGACATGCGTTCGAAGTCGGTAACGACGACTGCTCGTAACCTGTCACCAAGATTGCGATGTTCGATGTCGAGAATTTTTCCCACGGCTTGAGATTTGCTGTTACTATACGCAAGCACTCGATCGACTGGCGACGCCTGTTTTCTTAGACCCTGCTCCGTGAATCCGTATCCGAGCTTCCGCGCTGCTGATTTGATGCGGTCGTACAGTTTGTGATCGGCTTTATCGCTGCTGACCTTCAGTTTGTGAGACGAGTATTCCTCGAGCAACACCATCCAGTCTTCCAATAGCGGCGATTGCGCCATCGCCTCGTTCATATCGATGTCCTGTGGAAAAGGACACCGCATTTTGTACATGTAGCGGCAGAGTGCCATCGCCAGTTGCGGTCTGCGGTTGTTGAAATTATTCCATCCTTCTAGTGACGCAGTTTCGATTGCTGGGCTGTGCTGCTTCGACTTGTTTAATGGGAAGCGGATACCGTGCGCGTTTTTATCGAGTTTTTTTACCGTTGGAAAATATTGTGCAGGTTGTTCCTCTACTCTCTTCTCTTCCAACGTCGCTGCACTCGCCGACGGGCTCTGGTCCGAAGCGTCGGACGCAATGGTAAGCTCATTGTTGAACGCAATCAGCTTTACGGGCTTAGCCGCAAGCAATTTCGCTGCTTGCGGGCTGTTGCATTCTTCGATAATTCGTTCCTGCACCCAGGTCGTCAAAGGTGATGGCGAGGTGTTTTCATCCGCTTTTTCGGATTGAGATATCTCCTCGATTAACTGATGAAATTCCTGGTGTTGCTCGCTGAGGAAGACCAACTCCTTTTCAGTTGGTTCAGTAAAATAGACGAGATCCTGGAATGGTGCCAGCCCTCCTTCTTTAACGAGCGCCGGTGTTGGAACTTGATAGTCGATTTCGCCTACCAGTTTTAGATATCTTGTTTCCTGAGTTGATGATTTACCTTCAGGTGGTGTGCCTGTCAGTCCGACTATGAGCGGATTGTCTAACTGTTTCACCAGCTGTGTCATCACTGCTGCCCAGTAGTCCGTAAGGTGGTGGCATTCGTCGAAAATGACCATTTTAATCTTTCGTCGACGCAGTTCTTGCACCAGTGCGAGGGCGTTTTCGTGCAATATGTCTTTCAACTCCAGAACCTCAGTGAGATTGCGCCTCAGTCGACTGAGATGTCTGGAGAGTTCTTTCTGATGCATTTTGGGATTGTTCTGAAGCAATTCCAGAATTCTGATTTCCGCCTCGCCAACTGTCATTGAACGACCGTTTCGTAGCTCTTCGACCCATGCTTTGTGGGCTATCTTCTCGAGGTATTCCAGCTCTCGACCTGGAGTCGAAAGAACCTGATATGTAAGCAACGTTATCGGCTTGAGTGGTTTATCTTCGTGAGTTCCGATCAGTTCAGTGGCTCCAAATGCCTCCGCATCTGGTGGCAGAAACATTTCTACTTTTTGCTTCCATTGAGACTGAATCGTGGTATTTGGAGAGAGAATCAGACTGGGACATTTGAAAGTGCTGATCAGCTGGAGCCCGATAATTGTTTTACCCGAGCCGGGCGGGGCGACGATATGAATTTCCTGCTCGCCGTCTTCGATCTTTTTATGAACTAAATCGAGAATCTCTTTCTGATACTTGCGAAGAGGAAAGCGAAAGTTCAGCTCTGCCAGTAAGCTCGACTCGATGGCGTTCTCGTTCAAAATGTCCTCGTTCGCTCAACACAGGCGCAGGCTCGACATAAGCTATTGTCAAAGCTAAAGATAGCGTATTTCCTCAATGTTCACGCATGATTGGATACAATTATGCCTGATAACTAGCCGTGGGGCGGACGCAGTTTCAGTTGAAGCTGAATTCCAGTTTCGGTAGTCGAGGGAGCAGTGTCAGAAAGTTCAACTTTTCAACTCCGCGTTGTTGGCGTTTCCAAAACCTATGGAGACCATCATGTAAACGCTGTTAAGGATGTCTCTCTCGACTTCATGCACGGGGAGTTCGTGGCTCTGATGGGTCCAAGCGGGTGCGGCAAATCCACTTTGCTTAACTTGATGGGTGGAATAGATACGCCGAGCGCCGGTCAGGTCTGGTTTGATGGGCAGGATTTGACTTCTCTGTCTGATGAGCAAACGACTAGAGTGAGGGGCACCAGGTTCGGATTTATCTTCCAGTTTTTCAACCTGCTATCGACTCTCACTGTTCTGGAAAATGTATCTCTGCCCCTGGAACTCGTCGGTCGAGACGAGCGGCAGTGCCGCAAGTTGGCGACAGACATGCTATCTCGGGTGGGTCTGGAAAAGCGGGTTGATTTTTATCCATCTCAGTTGTCCGGCGGAGAGATGCAGCGCACCGCAATTGCCAGGGCGCTGATTCATAGCCCTAGTTTGATACTCGCAGACGAGCCCACCGGTAATCTGGACAGCGAAAATGGAGTGGCAGTGCTTGAATTGCTGCGTTCAGTCAATACTGAATTTAAACCAACAATTATTATGGCTACTCACAGCCAGGAAGCGGCGAACTACGCTGATCGCATCATCGAAGTGCGCGATGGCATCGTATATGGTGATAAGACGAAATGTTCTTTGAACTAAGCTTATTTCGGCGTTTTATTCTTCGTGATCTCGCCAAGAATAAAACTCGAACCAGCCTGACCCTGGCTGGTATCGCTCTTGGTGTCAGCGTTCTGATTGCTATTAGCCTGGCGAATCACACTGCCCTGATCAAATTCAAAGAAACTGTCGATCTTGTATCTGGAAAAGCTAACCTCGAAATTCGCAGCACCGCTGGTCCTTTCATGGATCAAAATGCGCTAGTTGATTTGAGTTGGCTTGGCAGCATCGGCGGCAAATATATGCCGATGATTCAACAAACAGTCGCCGTCGCTGATAAAGATGAGGAACTGGTGCAAATTATCGGCATCGATATGCTAGGCGATCCGGATTTTAAATCTTATGACGAAGAAAGTTCAGGCTCCAATAGCTTTCTCGATTTGTTCTCGTCTCGTTCGGTTTTGATTGGTGACCGACTGGCCAAAACTCTTCATCTTTCTAAAGGCAGTTCTTTCAAACTTTTGATCAATGACAGAAGCGAAAGTTTCATAGTCTCGGAGGTTATGTCGGGCGAGGGACTGGGTGGCGTCTACAGTGGCAACCTTGTGGTTGGCGATTTGAATGTCGTGCAGCGCGCCTTGAATGCAGAAGGAAAAATCAGTCAGGTTGAAATCATCGTTCCAGAGAGTCTTTTAGAGCAAGCGCAATTCCAACTTCGGCAGGAATTGCCTGCAGACATCACTATCGACAGACCATCTCAGCGAGGTGAGCAGGTTGAAAAAATGACGCGGTCTTTCAAGTATAACCTGATAGCGCTCACGTTTATCGCTCTGATGGTTGGCATGTTTCTGATTTACAACACCATGACGATTTCTGTGATTCGCAGGCGTCCTGAAATTGGAACAATGCGTGCGCTAGGTGTCAGTCGCGTTCAAATAATGTCTCTGTTTTTGATTGAATCGTTGTGGTTTGGTGTGGTTGGCACCACTATAGGATTGGTGATGGGTCTGGTAATGTCGCAGGGGGCACTGAAGGCGATTGCGGGCACATTCCAGCATTTCTACTTTCAGACACCAATGGAATCCGTGACGATGGCACCGCAGGTGTTGGTGGCGGCATTTCTCCTGGGTGTCTTACTGACTGTCCTGGCATCAATTCCGCCAGTAATCGAGGCGACCGGAGTTGCTCCTGCTGAAGCGACTCGCCGAGCGTCTTACGAGTCAAAAATAGAACGCCTCTCACCAGCGCTTTCTGCGTTAGGATTGCTTTTCTTCGCTGGTGCAGCGATTGCCAGTGTGCAGCAGCCAGTCTACAACTTTCCAGTATATGGATATGTTGCCGCGCTTGCTGCAATTATCGGTTCCGCGCTCATGATGCCGCTTGCGTTGCGTTTTTCACTTCCGGCTCTGGGTGCTATTTTTCGAAAGATATTCGGCTTTGAAGGGCTTTTTGCCGCTCGCTCTCTGCACGGAACTCTTGGTCGCACATCGGTGGCGGTGGCTAGCTTGATGATTGGAATTGCCATGATGGTGAGTCTCGGTATTATGATTGGCAGTTTTCGCGAAACGGTTATGGTATGGATCGATCAAACCCTGCAAGCCGATCTCTGGTTGCAATCATCTGCGAGGGCAGCCGGAAGCCGTTTTGGTAAGTTCGATCAATCTCTTGTACCTCTTATTAGAAGTGTTCCCAACGTCATTGCTGTTGATGCTTTCGTCGACACTCCCATTGAGTACAAGGGTGAGCAGACGAACCTGGGAGCAGGCGATCTGGATGTTACCGAGAAATATGGACATCTCAAGTTCACCTCAGGCGAACCGACACGAGCAGTGCTGGCAAGGATGGGTCGTAACAGCGCCATAGTTTCTGAGAGTTTCGCAATCCGCAAGCACGTTAAGACGGGCGACACAATAGTTCTTCAGACGCCGGCCGGTGATCATGCCGTTAAGATCGAGGGTGTTTACTACAACTACGCCAGCGATCTCGGCTACATTGTGATACCACGGCAGGTTTATAAAGATCTATATCATGAAGCCGGCGTGTCCAACTGTGCCATATACCTCGCGCCCGGCGCTGACCCGTATGCAGTGCGCACCGAAATCCAGAAGCGTCTGGCAAAAGTTGGTCTGTTTTCTATCCGTACCACCAGCGAACTGCGGAAGGAAGCAATCAAAATATTTGATCGTACTTTTGCCATAACATACGCATTGCATACGATTGCCATCGCCGTATCCATGTTGGCTGTAATGAATGCTCTCTTTGCTCTCGCTCTCTATTCAAGGCGTGAATTTGGAATTCTTCGTTATATGGGTGCTTCCAAAAAACAAATTCAAACTGTTGTTTTGACCGAAGCGGGAATTCTCGGAGTGCTCGGTAATGTATCTGGGCTGGCGTTGGGATTTGTTCTTTCGCTCCTGCTTATTTTTGTAATCAATAAACAGTCTTTTGGATGGACTGTCCAGTTTGCGGTTCCATATGATTTTTTGCTGGAGGCATCCGTTTTAGTTTTGCTGACGTCGATTTTGTCGGGAATAATTCCAGCTCGTTTTGCAGCTAAAACTCTGGCACCGCAAGTGGTGCGTGAGGAATAGGAGGTCCTGTGATTCGTATCTTTGTTCTTTTGACACTTCTGCTCTACGCTGCTGTGACTTATCCCCTTCAGGTTTGTGCAAGAGAGTTTAAGCAAGCACTTCCAGGTTATGTTTTTTCGTTTCCGCGTGATCACGTGTCTCATAATGAGTATAAAACTGAATGGTGGTATTACACAGGGCACCTCGAAAGTAAAGGTCACAAGCACTACGGTTATGAGCTGACATTTTTTCGCACCGGCGTCGACGAGTTGCCTGTAAAAACGCCTTCCGCCTGGGATGTGAAGGATATCTTTCTCGCTCATTTCGCACTAACAGATGAAAATAACAAGACGTTTCACTACTTTGAAAAGCTGAACCGAAGTGGTTTAAATTCAGCTGGAGCAAGAACGGACCACTACGATGTTTTCAATGAAAATTGGTCAATAGAACAACTGGGAAATCAGTTTTTGCTCAAGGCTGATACTGCAGATTTTGGACTGCATTTGATGCTCAATTCTGGCAAACCGCCTGTGGTGCACGGAAAAGATGGGGTCAGTCAGAAAGCATCTTGCAAAGGATGTGCATCCCACTACTACTCGATGACACGGTTGAAAAGCGAGGGTTACGTCTTTCTAAAAGGGCAAGCAATACCAGTCACGGGCACATCGTGGATGGACCATGAATTTGGCAGCAACCAGCTGACTTCTGAGCAAGTGGGTTGGGACTGGTACAGTGTGCAACTTAGCGATAACACCGAACTGATGCTCTACGTCATAAAGAAAACGGATGGTTCGATCGATAGCAACTCAAGTGGAACGATCATTTACGCGGATGGCTCATCAAAGCATATTACGCAGTCTGAGTTCACAATCACGACCGAGCGCAAATGGAAGAGTCCACACACAGGTGGCGTTTATCCGATGGATTGGACAATCAGTATTCCCAGTGCAAAGTTGAATCTTAGACTCGTACCGGTACTTGACGATCAGGAATTAAGCACTGCAAAATCAACCGGCGTTTCATATTGGGAGGGCGCGAATTCGGTTAAGGGACAAGTAAATGGAAAAGCTGTCACCGGGCAAGCGTATGTCGAGATGACGGGATACGCTGAAAAGTTTCACAAGAAAATTTAGGGCAAATTTAAAAAGATTAGTGCGATGTCGTTTGAACCTTTTGCCAGCCGTCACCGGCTATGACCCAGCCAGACCAATAGTTTGGTGATTGCCACTGTGGCTGCGCTCTGATGTATTCTTGCGCCTTTTTGAGTGCTTCTGCTTCTGAAAGAGGCGTCTGCGGATCCAGGAGATAGCCGTAAAATTTTCTCATTAGTTCCTGCGTGGCGTCGTCGTCAACGCTCCAGAGTGACATCAGGATAGAGCGTGCTCCCGCCGCCATGATTGCCGAACGCAGTCCCAGCACGCCCTGACCTTCTAAGCCTGTTCCTAAGCCGGTCTTGCATGCTGACAGGGAGACCAGTTTGCAGTTTCTCAAATTGAGTCCGACAATTTCCTCAGCTGTTAAGAGATTTGCCAGCGACCTTTTGTTTGTCAGAGATTCTGGCAGATCTCGCCATTTAGGACCTGTGTCTGCGTTGGCGGTGAGTATTTGCTTTACTGGGTCATCCTTGCTAGTTGTCTTCGCTTCGTCAGCCGAGAGCACAAGTCCCGAGTCTGTTAGTGGGTTGCGTGCTATCGATGGCGTCAAAGACATCAATCCGAAATAAACATTACTGGCAGCACTATCTTTTGATCTAGTGCCAGAAGCATGACTGTTTGTGCTAGCACTATCAGCAGTGTAGTTTGTGCCAGTTGTGATTTTGTCGCCGCGCGCGAATCCGTGAGTCGAAAAATGGACTACCGAGGCCGCTTCAATTTTAGCGCGTACGTTTTTCTTGTTCGCTTGTTCATTAATAAGCACTTCGTAGCTGATACCAGAACGTTTTGCTACTGCTTCAATTCCATTTATTTCTTTTCCAGTGCCAGGCAAATCGTTGAATGCACTGTCATGGAATGCGCTCACTCCAGCCAGAAGTAGATGATTTGCCGATTTTGGAATCTGGTTTTCTGTCATGATCTGAGCGAATTCACGAGGGCTGTCGATCTCACATATCCCAAAGCTTTCAGTGCCGCATATGGTGCTGAGTGTAGCCCATGGCATTCTCGCCATTGCTGCTTCTGGACATAGCCAGACCTCATTTATGCGCTCACTCAAAAATTTGTGCAGCTCCGGATTGTTAACAAACAGCGATGCCAGTTGGTTTGTGAGTTTCAAATAGTCCTCAGACGACAGAGTGGTTTTACTGCGCTCTTGGTCAAGCCTCAGGTCGCGGGAGGAAACCCTCTCTCCTCGGCTTGCCTCTGGAAATTGTTGCGTAATGTTGTTACGCCAGGTCGCGATTTCTTTGTCGATAGCTTCACTTTGACCCAAATCGAACATTTTAAGGTCGCTAGCGTTTCCCGCTTTTAATGCAATAAGAGCATAATGCTCGGCATTATCATTGAGTGAGTTGTAGGTGAGGATGTCCAGAAAAGCCTGGTTTGGTTTAAGCAGATTTTGAAGCCAACTTACGTTGCGTTTGGCAAGTGGATCCGAAATTGTGTTGCTATTAGTGTCACGGAGAAGGTCTCGTTCAATGCGTTCTTTCTTCGCGCTCAGTTCGTTAAACTCGGCCAGCGACTCTTCATTACCGCTGGCAAGTGCGCCGAGCCGCGCTCTCACCGCCGACAGATCGGCGATTGATTTTTTAGTGGAACTTGATGCGGTGGCAGATGTTGAAGCAATTACTGACTGACTTCGAAGTGTTTCTAGCAGCAATCCCTTCCACTTAATTATGTAGCCGTAGGCCTGGGGTAGATTTTGCTGGTCGGTGCAAGTGTTGAGAAGAATGCTGCGAATTTGATGAGTTACGTTCACAAATGAGCATTGCTGAGCAAACGACAATTCTGAAAATCCGCTACGCAAAAATTTGTCTGTAAATTCCGCAGCCTGCAGCGCGTAGCTCGCGGCGAGTTCTTTGTCGCCATCTAGCTGGTGCACCGTCGCGATGCCCGCACAATCTCGCGCTGAAGCAATCAAAGACTCCGTTTCGCTATTGGCGCGGTCTGTCGATAGCGCCCAATCAAGTTCTCTAAGAGCTTCTTCTCTATCGCCCATTTTTACAAGTGTTTCGGCCAATGCTGTTGAAGCAGCCGTGAACAAATTGCGGTCTTCCGGCTGTTGGTTTTTTGAATCGTCGCAAAAACTGAGCGCTTTTGTAAGTTGGTCTTTTGCTTCGTTGTAGCGCCCTTCAGATAATGCGCAGAAGCCGAGGTTATCGTGGATCCAGATTGCATCGTTTTTGTTCAAATTCGAGCAGAGTTGAGCCTTCAGCGCGTAATCACTTCCATTTGTATAATCGCCTGTGGACAACTTGATTTGCGAAAGTAAACGATAGCAGGGAAGCAATTTATTAGACGTTGTTCCGAAGAGTCTGTAAGCTACCGCCTCAGCGACGCGTGCATTTTTGCTCGCAGCTTCGGTATCAGATTCTGCCAGATTTAGGTTGCCTAATTGCAGATAAGCGTTGTATTTGAGTTCGCTCTCGATTTTCTGTTTATTGATTAACTCGATTGCTGATTCTGTAAGTTGTGTGGCGCGATTGTATTTTCCCAGTGCCTGCCAGATCATAGACAGGCGCAAAAGATTGCCCGCAAGTGTCGTGGTGGAACTGGCAGAATTTTGATTCGATTTGGTTTGAGGATGGCGTGCACTCAGACATTTTTCAGCGAGAAGCAAATTTTGTTGAGTGCTTTGAAATTCTTTTTCTTCTCCGCGTAACTCTGCCAGAAGCAAAAGGTCTTCAAACGTGAAATCCAGAGCTGTTTCTTTATCACCTAAAATTTGAATTGCATTTTGTGTCGAAGGATTATTAGCTGATTTGTCACTCACTAAAGCCCGCGCAAACTCTGCAAAATCAGGCTCTACTGAGTCGATCAATGGTTTGGGCTTACCGTTCAAATAGGTCAGTTGAACAGCCAGTTGCAGAGCCGCCTCGCTCGTCAGGACATTGTGAATGCCGAGATGTTTACTGCGAGTCTTGTAGATTTGTTCGAGTAATCCTGTGCTGTCTTTGTCTGGTTCTTTTTGGATTGCTTTCAAAATTTGATACTCGACAGGAATCTGCTCCCCAAGACTTTTCCCTTTCCTCTCTATCAGGTCTTGATACAAGTTTATAAATTTGAATCTTTGCTGTTGACACAAGCGGCCGAAGGTACCACCTGAGTGATTTGGTCTGATCTGAATTGCCCGAAGCAGATCTTTCGAAGCCTGACTGTACTCTCCTCGTTTGATTTCGTCGTCTGCCATAAATTCGTGGCAAGTAGCAACTTTGGGATGATTCGGTGCGTAATTCTGGAAAATCGAGAGCGCTTGCTGGTAATAGCTTTTCGCTAAATCAAACTGCTTCTCTTTTGCGTAACTTGCGCCCATGAGCATCAACATGGTGGCGCGCGAATCGGGTCTATAACCCGGATCCTTTGCGAATTTTTCCAGGACTGGAGCGACATATTTTCTTGCCTCGGCTGTTTCGCCATCAGGCAGTAAACACGAGGTCGCAAGGTTCATAGCGATGTAGCTAGCCGACTGCGAATCGCCACCTTTTTCTGCCATGGCATAAGCATCGAGATAGAGTTTTTTCGCTTCCTGCCGCCGTCCCGGTAGCAGCGTTAAGACCTTTGCGAGGTCCTCCATTTTTGCAGCGGTTTCGGGATCGTCAGGTGGAAGCAGTTTCTTGCACAGTGCCAATGCTTTCCGCTGGTGGGTTTCCGATTCAGCGAGGCGAAACTGATGTCTCAGAATGCGCCCAAGATGGTCTTCTGCTTTTGCTACTTGCAGTGATTCAGGGCCGCAGAGTTTTATATATTGTGCAAGTACCTCTCGGCATAACCCTTCTGCCTCGGCGTCTTTTCCCTTGTTTTTCAGCACTTTTACATAGTTGAACCTGGCATCTGTGGCTTGTAGTGAGTCTTTACCAGATTCTTTCTCAGCTTCCGCAATAGATTGTTTTGCATAGGTTTCCAGGTCCTCTGCGTCTTTGCTAATGTTTGATACTGCTGATTGAGTCGAGTTGGTTGTCTGCTTTCCCGGCGGGTTGGTTTTTTGTTGTAACTTTTGACTTCTTTGTGGGGTAGATGAATAAGTGGAGTCAGTTTGTTCGCTAGCCCACGTCCACGACGCGGAAAAAGTTGATGAGGCGCACGCCACAATAATTGGCAAGATTTTGTAATTCGCCCGTTGCTGCCGGTGCGAAATATGCTGTGTAAGGTTATGAAATCCAGGCATCTGTCTATTTTACCCTGATGTCAATTTGTTGGCTTTCTCGGACGCTCATAGCAACCAGGACATCCATAACTCCCATGTCAAACTGCTGCGCCTGACAACGCCTTGGGGTTTGTAGCCAGATAGCTGATAAAGTGTATTCATGAAATTGAATTTTGAATTTGAGAATTTCTTACTACCACTTCTGACACTTATTTCCATGAGTGGTTCTCTGTACCTCGTCCCGCCCGCTCTAGCTATTCCTCCATCAAAGGAGGCTTTGCAAGGTCTTCTTAACGTCGCGGAGCAGTCTCAGTTGAGTCGCGATCTGCCTCGCGCTGAGTCTGACTATCAAAAGGCTCTGGTTGAGGCAGCTAAATTTGGTGAGACATCTGCCGAGGTGCAAGAGTGTGAGGCGCATCTTGCCACGCTGTATGTATTGGAGGGGAAGTTAGACCTGGCTGAGCCTCATTACAAGAAGGCTCGGGACATCGCCGTGAAGTTGATGAAAGGCGGTCATGGCGACCCAGAATCTTACGTGCTGCTGGATGACCTGGCGGACGCGTATCAACTTGCGGGCGCGTCGAGGGAGACCGAGCGATGTTTCCAGCATTGTCTGGTATTGCGTCAAACAATCTATCCTAATCATAAATTGCTTCCTACTATCGAAGTTTTGTACGGCGCCGAACTTGTGCATGTCGGTAAAGTAGCCGAGGGTGACAAATATCTGAAACAAGGCTATGCACGGTCAGTTTCTTTGACAAGTGCCAAAAGTAACGTCACCGGTCAGTTGGCGTTCACTCTGGCTAATGTTTATAACAAATTGGAGCGCTTCCAGGAAGCCGAAAAGTATTGTGCGGATTCGGAGTCTGTGGCAAGAACCGGTGCCTCGGGCGGCGTCGATGTGGTGGCGAACATTGCGCGTATGCATGGAATTATTTTGACCCGTTTGAATCGGTTAAAGGAAGCCGAGCTGGAACTGAAATCTGCAGAGATAATTCACAAACAAACTCATGGTGTTGATCATTTTGAATACGCATATGATTTGGTCTGCATGGCTCGAATTTACCTCGAAAGCCATAGATTAAACGAAGCGGAGACCACGATTTCTCAGGCGCTGACGACCATCGAAAAGGATTCGAAGTCACTCAAGGCGGTGCACATTGAAGCCCTGGAACTTGCTGCCAAGATCGCCAAAATGCAGCACCACACCGCCAGTGCCACCAGGCTGGATGCACAATTGAAAGGCTTGAGCGCCAGGCACTAGCTGGCGAACTTTTTCGATTTGCGATACAGTCCGATTAGTGTCTGTGGAGCTAGTCGTGCATTTAAGCGTCTTAGATTCGATCTATCAGAGAGCCGGAATGGAGCGCTCAAGCGCTGCTGTGTCTGTTTCAAGGGACGGAGCGCAGTTAGAGTTCACTTTTGAAGATATACAACGGTTAGCCCTTAACCTCTCAAATTTTCTGATCGAGCACGGTATTAAGAGTGGTGACCGCATCGCCATCATCTCCGAATCAAATCCCGAGTTCGGTGCGGTTTTCTTCGCTGCAATACGCGCAGGCGCAATACTTGTGGCGCTCGACCCTTGTGAAACTGTTGACGAGCTGCGGCTGCAATTGGCGGAAACGGAGCCGAAAGTTATTTTCGCTTCTCGGGCTTATGCTGATTTCGCATCGAATATGGTGAATGCTCTTCAGCTGAATTCTTTTGTTGTGTGCACTGATGCATCGCCTGATTCAGTAACGCAAAAAACTTTGCGCGGTGTATCCACACATATCCTCCACGAGGGATCTGAGCGATCGCTAGACGAAACAGCAGTTATCGTTTATACGGCCGGTGTGACAGGCAAACCGAAAGGCGTCATGCTCACTTTCGGTAATCTGTTGTGTCAGGCTGATTGTTTGCAGCAGTTGCTCGAACTCAAGAAAACGGACACTTTTCTTTCCACGCTGCCGATGTCTAATTTAGGCGAATTGACTCTCGGATATCTAGGCGTACTATTTGCTGGCGGCCAAATTTGTTACGTGCCTGAGAGCAGTGTTAAGTCAAAACTGCGTAAGTTTGCTGAGCTCAATGTCAGTTACGCAATTACGACCTCGCCATTTCTCATGGCTGTCACCAACTCGATTCAAAAACGCTTGTCTAAAGCGAGCCTGCAAAAACGACTGCAATTCAAGATGCGGTTTGGATTGGCCAAACTGCTGCCGCGTAGGAAGAGAAGAAAACTGTTTCCGCTTGTAAATGAAATAGTCGGTCCGCGATTTCGCAGTTTTATTTCAGCCGGTGCACCACTTTCGAAATATGTGGAACTTTTCTTAGATACTGTGGGACTCGACGTATACCATGGCTACGGATTGTCTGAGGCTTGCTTTCTCACCTCTATCAATAGCAACGATAAGTTTCGCATGCACTCTGTTGGAAAACCCATTCCAGAAGTAGATATTCGACTGATCGGAGCGAAAAATGTGGGTGATGAGGGTGAAATCGTAGTGCGCGGACCGCACGTCATGCGAGGCTACTATAAGCAGGAAAGCAGAACAAATGTTGCCATAGACTCGTCTGGCTGGCTGTACACCGGAGATCTTGGGTGCTTTGACGATGAAGGATTTTTGTATGTCAATGGTCGGATTAGCGATCAGATTCACTTGACTGATGGCAATAAATTTTATCCTCAAGAGTTAGAGAAAATTATTTCGCAATTGCCGCAGGTTAAGGACGTCTGTGTCGTCGGAGTGCGAGATGCTAATAGTTTCCATTATCGAGAAGTGGTAGCGGTGGTGGTGCCAGAGAGCAAGAAGCAGAAATTGAGCACGGTTACAGGGTCAATTGACACGCTTCTACAAAATCTTCCCAGGTTTAAGAAGCCAACGAAAATTGTTTTTTCTGACCAGGCTTTGCCGCGCACAAACAGCGGTGAACTGAAGCGACAGGTAGTGCTCTCCTGGCTACACAGTCATGAATCTTTAACAAATTTGTAACACATCATACCAATGAGCTTGGGCAAAGCTGATTGACAGGGCAACGATGACAATCTGGTTTTCGTGCAAAACACATGCGCCTGCCGTGCCAGATCAGCGTGATGGAAAGCTTGGACCAGTCCTGATTTGGAAAGAGATTCTGGAGATCTATTTCTATCTTTTCTGGTTCTGTGTTTTTCGTAAAACCGAGTCTCGCAGAAAGCCTTTGTACGTGCGTGTCGACAGTCCATCCCGGTACACCAAATATGACACCAAGAACAACGTTGGCTGTTTTACGTCCAACACCTGGCAATGTCGTTAATTCTTCAATTGTTTTTGGCACCACACCACCAAAATTTGCTACGAGAGCCTGAGCACACTTTTGAATGTTGTTTGCTTTGGCATTGAAGAACCCTGTCGGTTTGATGATTTCTTTTATCTCGTCAAGATCTGCTTCGGCTAATGCTTTGGCATCAGGGAATTTTTCAAATAGAGCTGGGGTAACTTTGTTCACCGTAACGTCTGTTGTTTGAGCTGACATGATCACCGCTGTCAGTAGCTGGAATGCGCTTCCATAATCTAATTCACAATCTGCTTCTGGATACTCCTGGCAGAGCATGTTCATTTCTTGTTGGGCTATATTTTTTTCAACTAAGTCGAATGCGTGCTCAACTGCTTTCCTGGCGGCTTTTTTGATGATCGGTTGGTCTGTACTCTTTGTCTTGGCAGCGTTGGGTTTGGTTTTCACTGCGCTGCTTTTAGCGGCGGCAGGTTTAGGTTTTACTGCGGAGCTGGTTTTAGCGGCGGCAGGTTTAGGTTTTACTGCGGAGCTGGATTTCGCAGCTGCAGGCTTGTTTTTTGACATTACAGCGGCTGGATTGTTTTTGGCTGCGGTTGCTTTCGATGAAGTCTTCTTGATTTCGCTAGTTTTTTTCACGCTTCTCTATCCTGAATCAACAACTGAATTTTAACAGTAGATGGTTGCTGCAATGATTCATGGCTCTAGCGGTCGCGCTAACATTATCCCGATATTGTGAGGCGAATAACCGGCCGTGCCACTTATTGGTCCACTTTCGATAGTCACTTTCATGTTTGATTTTTTCGAACTCGCATCCATAAAGTGGGGCACCCCAGCTTGGTCACGGAAGATTATTCCAGTGTGCACTATGTCGAGACCAGGCAGATCCGTGCAAATCCCTACGATGTCCCCTGTTTTAAGCAAGGGTTCGATACCAGCTATTTTGTTGAGCGGAATGTAGTTGAGATGTCGCTTGTTGATAGCGACTTCCTGTTTTTTGATGATGGAAACAAATTCGGGATTCGCTACTAAGACTGAATAACTCTGCGGATGCGAGGACATGAAACCTACCTTCTGCCTGAAAGGCGCAGCGCCTGGCAGCTTTTGTAAAGGTTCGACCACGTGTTTATGCTCGTTGTCATGAAACCAATCAGTGGTGTAATGCAATCGGCTTGTGTAGTTGGTCGGTTTCCCGCCTCGATAGCGTGTAAAGCTTACTTCGCGGGTCAAATCTGCTGGTTTTGATCCACCCTTTTTGATGGTCCTGGCAAGATCGAGCGTCGACTCGAAAAATGTGACGCAGTCGAGAGCACTTAAGTCAACCGTGCATATTTCCTGTTGCTTGTTGCGGTCTAGCACTCCGCCTACGTAAGCGGTTCCTTCCAGTTCCCTCGCGACTTTCCCCATCAATTCGCCTATCGGCAATTGCTTCCAGTTCTCTTTGTTCGCTCTGGTCATGATGCGATTGAATATCGCATCACTGGCGTCATTTGAACTTTTATCTTGCGACGCTATTTTATCCTGCGAAGCCTTTTTATCTTGCGATGCACTCTGGTTTTGCTGTGCCGTCGGTTCCGTGGTCGTGACAGCAGTCTGCGTGGAAATTGACGTTCGCGAGTTTGTCTCAGGCTCCACTGCAAATGCTGGTTTCAGCTGCGACCATGCGGTAATCACTAAACTACTTGTGAATGTCGCCAGGACAACGCCGTCTACAAACCGTTTCGAATTTGGCTCGAAACTGCAAATTTTAAGCTTAAACTTGCGTGCCATTAATCTTCATCAGTTAGCACTGCATGCACTGTCAGGTCTCCGTGGCTACTTCTACTGAAGTGCTCCGATGCAGTGTGGATTATTATACTGCACTGCCGACTGCTACACTTATCGTTCAGAACTGACCTATCGTGAGAGCACATCCATTGTTCAGAATACAGACATCGTTTAGAGCACATCCATTGTTCAGAATACAGACATCGTTTAGAGCACCCCGATCCAGCTTTGCTTGAAATATATGACACTACTTCCGACATATTTGCTCAAACGTCATCCATTTTCAATGGAGGCTCATTTTGGCTTTGTATTTGTGTTGACGTATGCATTTCCCAAGGAGTTGCTCGTTCCGATGCTGGCACCAGGTTTAGTGCTGGATACTTATCAAGACTATGGTTTTGTTGCCATTGCTGCCGTGCAAACGCTGAAAATGCGGCCGCGCGGTTTTCCTGATGCGATATCCCAGGACTATCTGCTTTTGGGGTACAGGATCTTTGTTCGGTATAAGACCGCTGCCGGTCGAAATCTCCGTGGTTTGAGAATCTTGCGATCTGAGACCGACAGCGCGAGCATGGTGACGACCGGAAATTTACTCACGCATTATGGATTTTGCAAGTCGGATATCAGCTACTCTTTGACTGACGAGAAATTCTCATTTCGTAGTACCTCACTTGATGGTGTCAGCTCGCTAACGTGCCAAGCAGATCTGCAGACGCCTTCGGCTTATTTGCCGGAAGGTTCGCCATTTAAAACTGTTAGAGATGCGCTGAAGTTCGCTGGTCCAATGCCTTTTACTTTTGATTATGAGAAGGAAACTAATTCAATTATTCGTGTCGAAGGGGTTCGTCAGAATTGGCATCCGAAGACTGTTGCCGTCGACATTGAGAAACTGACATTTTTCGATCAAAAGCAATTCTCTGGTGCTTCACCAATTCACTGCAGTTCATTCTTTTTGACTGACATTCCCTACTACTGGAAGGAAGGGATTTGCGAAGAGTTGGGCAAGGAAGATTCGAATGATAAGTCATTGTTCTTCTCGTCTAGAAGGCTGGATGACATAGATGACTTCGAGTAACACGAGATCCAAGAGAAGTCGATTCGCGGGGCTCTCTCGAGTCATAATTTTTAATTGGCCTCTTTATGTATTTGCACTGATTTCGATTTGCACGCTGTGTATTCTGGCACTCTCTCCACTGCTCGAACATCGCTATTCGTTTTTGTTGTTAGCGGTTGCTTGCGTCGCCTTCTTGCAAATCCTTTGCTCGTTGCTCGCATCGCACTGGGTCTATGATCTCTCTTCTATTGGCGAGTGGTCATGGATAGGAAATTCGAGTGCCACCACGGCTGACAGTAACGGATTTGCAAAGAGCACAGATCGAATCTTAATGGTTAACGCTGGTTACGATGAGACTGATGGACAGCTGTTTGAGATCTTCCCGACCAGTGAGATCATTACTGTTAATCTTTATCCATCTCTGGCTAGACTCGAGCCTTCGATTGTGCGAGCTCAGAAACTATTCCCTGCGAAGGTAAAACCTGTCTCCAACGAGATCTGCCATTGGCCGGTCGCCGATCGATCAATTGATTTGCTGTTGGTGGCATTTGCTGCTCATGAAGTACGCAACCATGAAGATCGCGTCACGCTATTTTTGGAGATGCGCAGGGTGCTCGCGGACTCCGGACGAATCGTACTGATTGAACACGTGCAAGATCTCGCGAACTTTTTTGCTTACAACATCGGTGCGTTTCATTTCCTAAAATATTCTGATTGGATCAGTTGCGTAAAAGAAGCTAATCTTCGCATCCACAATCAGTTTAAAATTACCCCCTTTGTGCGGGTGTTTGAGCTATGTCGATAAAATTTTTGCTTATGGCTGGAGTAGAAACAGCTGGGGTTACAATGATCGTGCTTTCGCTGGGGCACATCTTCATCGCTAAACTATTGGATTGGAAGCGAGATTTGAAAAATTTGACACCTATAAACGAACAGGTGTTTTATGCCCATACGCTTTTTATTGCTTGTGGATTACTGCTGCTCGGCCTGGTCCTTATCGGAGAACCTTCGGTGTTTATCGATCGAACCTTGCTCGGCAAGATTGCTACCGGTTGCTTCGCCCTCTGCTGGCTGGTGCGTTTGATTTTTCAATTTGTTTGTTTTACGGGAAAAGTTCACGAGAACAAGAAAGTCGATTCGGGATTGCGAATTCTTGGCACACTGTTGTGGACTTTTTACACTGTGCTATTCACCTCGCTATTTTTTTATCAATGCGGTGTTTTGAATGGTTGAAAAGAACATAGATGAAATACTGCTCGAAAAGAGCATTGATAAAAGATTGGTCTTTGCGATTCGAGTTGTGCTGGCGTCGATCTGGATCTACAACGGGTTGTGGCTCAAGGTCATTTTGCTCGACGAACACCATCTCGCTATTCTTCGATCCGTCGGCAATGGTTTAGATGCAGTTGTTCTCTGTCGGGCAATCGGCTCTTGTGAAACCTTGCTTGCCTGCGGCATTCTATCTGGATTGTTTTATCGATTTGTTTCGTATTTCCAAATTGGTATCATTCTACTTATGAACGTGATTGGCTCTTTGTTTGGCGGAGGCACCATCGCTCATCCTTTCGGATTGATCATCTCCAATTTACCGACAATAATGTGTGCGCTGATTGTAGCCCGGTACGGACCCGGTGACTATGCAATCACGCTGAAAAAGAATGACGTATCATCGATATGACAGATCCAATTTTCGGTCGCGACAAAAAGCTCATGTTCGGTCAGGTTCGCGAAGACGCTGAAGCGGATATTTATTTGCTGGGCAAGCTTGAAAATGCTAAAAGAGCGTTTGTAATTGCTTCGGGTGGATGCACGGCTTTTTCGATGCTTTCATTTCCAGATTTGCAAGTCGATGCGATTGATGTAAGTGAGGCGCAGATAGCGCTGGTGCAAGCCAAGCAACTGATGTTCAAAAATTTGGGATTGGATGTTACTCGCGACGCCTGTAAAGCCGATGCAACGGCAGCATACAAGCAAGTTAGAAGTTTGTTGCCAGATCGTTCACGCGCAATTCTCGATGCCAGTTCTCACAGTATTCAACGGGGCTTGAACAATTCAGGATGGGTGGATATGAGGATGCAGCAGATTACAAGCCTGTTCTATGCATTCATTCACAATCGTGCCACCACTGAACAATTTCTGGCGATGTGCGATACCTCGCAGCAACTCGAATTTTATCGGGAGCATTGGTCTAATTGGCAATGGAAGCTGGGCTTAGATGTCGCCTTCAGTCGAGTCTTTATGACATTAATGCATGGTGCTGACGCTGAGCGACTGATACCATCCGATTTTTCCGTGATTATGAAGCGCCGTTTGTTAAGGGCGTTGACGGAGGTTCCGGCGTGCACAAATCCCTATGTGTGGCAAACATTTCTCGGTCGTTATAACGGGCGTGACGACGCATTGCCTCCTTATCTTCAGAATCGTAGATGGGAGGCGATTTCGAAAAATTTAGAACGATTGTCGACGTACTGTTGCGGCACTGTCGATTGGTTGAAAAAGCAGCCTGACCGCTCCATCGATTATTTTGGTTTGTCCAACAT
The DNA here is from genome assembly GCA_036702955.1 of Drouetiella sp. Classification (GTDB taxonomy): domain Bacteria; phylum Cyanobacteriota; class Vampirovibrionia; order Obscuribacterales; family Obscuribacteraceae; genus PALSA-1081. The sequence goes on from DATNPY010000020.1 coordinate 34,128, forward strand.
TCTCGAATTATTACCAGAAGACTATACAAAAGAATTGCAGCGAGAAGTTCTGCGTTGCGCTCGACCAAATGCGCTTGTTTGCGTGCGCGGCATTTTTCCTCGCAAAACGGAGGTGTTTGATGCTTCTCCACAAAACAATTTCCGGCTTGAAGTTGAATCTCAGCTAAAGTCTGATGCAGAAGCGATGGATCGCAGTTTGTTCTGTAATTTTTATCAAATTTATCGCTGCTTACCGGTGTAGTGATATGATGGCGCGCTCAATCTTTCGTCCTCTGACAGGTGTCTATCGTGAAGCGTATCTGGCTTGCACTAATCTGGCTTACCTTCGTCTCGACGGCAGCCGCTGGTGCTGCCAGTCAAGATGGAAATATCGAGTGGGATGGGTTGTTTCACGACCAGGGAGCACTTTTCGCCAGTCCGGGCGAGCCTGGCGCGCACTCTCCTGTATTGCTACGGTTCCGAGCGTTCAAAAACGATTTGACGTCCTGCACCGTCAAATACTTCGATACTGCCGACCACCGTTTTCATACGCTGCCGATGACGAAGGAAATTCCTCACGGCAATTCGCTGTTCGATTACTGGAATGCGACAGTTCCCGCCGGCTCAGCAAAGAAGTATTATCGATTTTGTTTGCGAGATGGTGCTAGCACAGTCTGGTTCAATGCGCGCGGAGTAATTCAAGCTGAACCTGGCGATGGTGACTTTCAAATCATTCCGGAATTCAAAACGCCGGACTGGATGAAAAACGGGGTCATCTATCAAATATACCCCGATCGTTTTTACAACGGTGATACCACTAATGATGTTAAAAGCGGTCAGTATACGCACGCTGGAATTTCGACCTCACAACGCAAATGGGGTGAAAGTCCTCTGCCAAAAGAGGGCGAAGATCGCTCGTTCACCTTTTATGGTGGCGACTTGCAAGGTGTGATCGCCAAGCTAGATTACATACGCAGTCGTCTGGGCGCCAACATCGTCTACTTGAATCCGATTTTTAAAGCACCAAGCAATCATAAATACGATACTGCCGACTACGACATGGTTGATCCCGCGTTCGGTACCAATGATACGTTAGCCATTCTATCCAGTTCTCTTCACAAAGTCTTGAACGGAAAGCGTGGGTATCTCGTTTTAGACGGTGTGTTCAATCACACTGGTGACGGTCATAAGTGGTTTGCGAAATATGATGCCGTACCTGGCGTGCCTGGCGCATACCAATCAAAGAAGAGCCCATTTTTTAGCTACTACAATTTTAAAAAGTGGCCAAATGATTACGCGCATTTTCTAATATATGACAGTTTGCCGAAACTGAATTTCGGCTCCGATGAATTGCGTAAGGCAATTTATAAGTCACCAGATTCAGTTGCTCAGCGATATCTGAAACCACCTTACAGCATCGATGGTTGGCGGTTGGATGCTCCTAAATATGCCGACGCCAATGGACTTGACGGCAGCGACAATTTCAATCACTCCATATGGCGACAGTTCAGAAACTCCGTTAAAGCTGTAAATTCGCAAGCTGTCATATTGGGTGAAAATTGGGAGAACGCCAGTTCATGGACTGCTGGCGGCGATCAGTGGGACTCCGTCACTAATTTCAATGCCTTTACCGCACCAGTCTCTGAGTGGATTACTGGCAAGAAAGTTGACGATAGCAGGGGGCCGATTTCCACTACTGAGTTCGAAAAGATGCTTCGTTTGACGCGTGCTGAATACCCAACTAATGTGCAACAGGTTTTGAGCAATCACCTTTCAAATCATGATATCAGCAGGTTTGCTGAAAGAGCGGGTGGAGATCGAGATAAGTTGCGTTTGGCATTGATATTTCAGATGACTTATATCGGCACGCCGACAATCTATTATGGGGATGAATATGGAATGCGGGGCGGCGGCGACCCTGACTGTCGAAGAACCTTCGACTGGACACAACTATCGCCTGACAACAAGTTGATCGCGTTGACCCATCAACTGATCTCGATTCGTGCTAAATATCCATCTTTACGTACCGGTTCAGTGGTCCCCCTTTTAAAGAACGACACCGATAGCGTGTTTGCGTTTGGGCGCATTGATAAACAAAATCAGATAGCGGTCGTGCTGAATAATTCTAATAGTGACAAGACAGTTGAGGTGCCGCTGAAGATGCTTGACGTGCCGGACACCGCTGTCGTTCATGATGAACTGACTGGCAAGGTATACACGGTGCAGTCAGGCAATGTGACAGTTACTGTGCCGTCTCGTAATGGTGCTATTCTTGTTCACTAAACCAACCAGTATGGTAGTTTCTCAGTCATGAAATATTCGTTCAATATCCAAGCGAACAACGGCAAGCGCGATTATTCCGGCAAACTTGTTATAGGTGCGTTCAGCAATGAAAGCGGCGATACCATTGCACTTAAACTTCTCGCCTATCTGATGTTTATCCATCGTAGCCCACAGCTCGATGAAGATATAGATTGGAACTTCATACCAGATTTAGTGGCGAGAAACAAAGATGGAGAACTTTCTGTCGTTGTAGACTGCGGAACCGTGTCTGCAAAGAAAGCAGATACGATTGCTACGAAAGTCCGAGATCGCATCGAATACTATGTCTTCCGAAAAACTTTGCGCGAGATGGAGGAGTTCTACAAGCAAATAAAGGCTAAAGTCAAACATCTACAGAACATCAAATGTGTCAGTTTTGATGATGACTTTGTTGATGGCATTGGTGCCAATCTGGATCGCACTAATGAACTTGAGGCTTACGTAGGCGAAGACATGATTACGATAACGATCACTAATTCATTTGGCAAACACGAAGACTATTCGTCCTTGCACCGCATTGACGACGATTTTCAGTAGTCAGGACTTCAGATCTCTGCTGACTGGGCTTTTATTGTTCAGTGCCGCGCCGCAGCGTTTTGCATTCTGCATGCCTCTCACGGAAAGCACTTTTCGGTCTAAAGTTCCGGATCGACATCCAGAGTGACACCGTGATTTGTAGATGATGCAACGAAGCTTGTGATCTCTAAATCCGGCCAATCGCTCCACCCGTTGATACCACTGATTAGTTCATCACTCAAACTCTTCTGTATAGATTCAGATTCCGCGGTGTCTTTAGTTAAGACATACAGTGTCGGTCCACTGCCGGTCAGTCGAGTGCAGTAGCCGCCAATTTTTTTCAGTCGATTTGCGATGAATTTCAATTCTGGCTTACGAGAATACACGCATGCTTCGAAGGCGTTACCAAAAGTTTGAGCAATGTTTGCAGAATTGCCTGATTTCAAAGCCTCCGCGCCCGCGTAAGCTGAGATGCGCTGGCTGTTATCGTTCTTGTCTTCGTCGTACGCTCTGTACACTTCCGGTGTGCTCATCCCGAAAAGTTTTGGTCCGACAATCAGGAATGATAGGTCGGTTTTGTGTTCGACGCTTGTTAAAACGTCGCCTCGCTCAGTACCTATTTGTGTCCCGCCGTTGATAAAAAACGGCACATCCGCACCAAGCTTTGCTGCCATGTCCATCAGTTCTTGATTGGAAAAGCACGAATCGAACCAGCTATTCATAGCAACTAATGTGGCAGCGGCGTTTCCACTGCCACCGCCCATGCCACCAGCTACAGGAACGCATTTTCTCAGTTGAACCGAGATGCGATAATTTGTTTCTGGGCGATCGACTTTGTTGCCGATGTTTTGAATAAAAAGGTTGGCTGCCTTAGCGATCAAATTGTTCTGATCAACTGGCACGTCAGCTGCGCGACCAGCAAATTCGATGGATTTGATTTCCAGAGAAAAATTATCTGCTCTACTAAATGCAAAGGTCAGGTTATCTTGAATGTCTACTGTCTGCATGAGCGTTTCAACTTCGTGATAGCCGCCCGGCAAATCACCCAGAATATCAAACGTCAGGTTCAGTTTGCCCGGAGACCGCGCTTTCAATATGTTCGTGCGTGGTGTACTCTGACTCAGTGGTGGCATGATTTTCAGCTTTTGCCGCTGGTGTTTTCTTTGAGGAGTGCGTCGAGCAAGTCGGTTAGCCGTGCGAATTGCTGCAGCGAAAGGCGTTCCGCGCGAGTTTGCGGGTCTAGATTCATTTCTTCGAAGACTTCATCTAGCTCTGCTAATGGCTGTTTTAAAAAGGATAGATTGTTTCGCAGCATTTTTCGTTTCTGCGCAAAGCCCGCCTTGATCACCTGTCGCAACAGCTTATGATTGTTGCACTGAACGGGTGGCTGCTTGAGCGGGGTGAAGGCTACGACCGCAGAAGTGACTTTTGGTGCTGGATAAAAACTCTCAGGCGGAAGCACGTGCAAAATTTCAGCATCCGAGAAATACTTTGTCAGCAGTGTAATTTTGCTGTATTCGCTCGTGCCCGGTTTTGCTACGAATCTCTCCGCCACTTCTTTCTGGACGGTGAGCACGACTTTGTCGACGTTCTGAAACCACGGTGACGGTGCGCCTATTTCGCCAAAAATGTAGCAGAGAATTGGCGTCGTGATCTGGTATGGAACGTTACCTGCTATTTTGAGATGAACTGGTTGACTGGCTAAATCGAATTGCAGAAAGTCCTGCTGATGTACGGTGACATTCGGCAGCGCCAGATCTTTCAAATTGATGCAACATTCCCAATCCAGCTCTACAACGTGCAGGTTTGCTCCCTTAGCAGTAAGAAAGCGTGTCAGGAAGCCGATTCCGGGTCCGATTTCCAAAACATTGTCACCAGATGTGATGGCAAGTGCTTCTGTGATATTCTGCAAAGCTTCAGGATCGATGAGGAAATTTTGCCCCAGACGTTTTTTCGTGTGGAACTTAGAAGCCAGCCTCATCAAGTCGATGCGAGTCGGAAGTGCAACCGAAGGAGTAGTCAGTTAGCTAGCCTCCAGGGACTTCGCGGCGTTCGGTTTTGAAGGCGGCAGATCTATTTTGTTTCCGTTCGTCTCAGTGGCGGCTTCCTCTTTAACCGGGTGCCGTATCAATCGTACTTTTATAATGCGGTGACGGTCTGATTCTTCAACACGCAGCGTGTAATTTTCTGTTTTTACTTCATCACCAATAGAGGGCTCTCGGCCGAGTGCTCCAAAAATGTGACCGCCGAGAGTGTTGAACACTTCGTCGTCAATATTGAGGTCAAGCTTGTCGTTTGCTTCGTACAGTGTCAGTTTTGCATCCAGCAGTGCAGTACCGTCTGCTTCTTCAATGATGAATTCTTCCACAACCTCGTGTTCATCAGCAATGTCACCGACCAGTTCTTCAAGCAAATCTTCAAAAGTGGCCATGCCTCGGGTACTGCCGTATTCATCAACGACAATAGCCATGTGAGTTTTCGTTTTCTTGAACTCTGTCAACAAGTCTCCAAGATTTTTATTTTCCGGGACAATCAAGACTTTGCGAGCTAGCTCTCGTACTTGTGCCTGATCTTTTTTCTCGACCATGGCTCGCAGACCATCGCGAATGTGCACCGCACCAAAGATGCTGTCTAGATCTGTTTCGTATACAGGAATTCTCGAGTGCCCTTTCTCCAGCGCCAGGTCAACAAACTCACGCACGGTCGAACTTGCTGACACACAGGTCATGTCGGTGCGCGGTGTCATAATTTCGCTTGCAACAGTGTCGGAGAAGTCAAAAACGCTGTGCAGCATTTCTTCTTCTTCCGGCTCAAGCACGCCTTCTTCGTGGCTTGCAGAAACGAGCATCTTCAGCTCTTCTTCTGAGTGCACGAAATGTCTGCGCGGTGGCTCAACAACGTTCATGCGTCGCAAAATAAATTCGGTGGTGCCATTGAGAACAATGATGAATGGTGATGCGAGCCAGCACCACCACTCCATTGGATAGATAATCAGAAATAGAACTGATTCAGCACGCTGGAATGTCCACGTTTTCGGAATCAATTCACCGAATACGGTTTGGCAAAAGGCTGTGATTACAAATGAGACACCAAAGCAGAGCAATCTCGCAAAATGTAGAACTTCAGGTGACCAGGCAGCCAGTGAACCCCAGTGTTCGAACAAAGCGGCGAGCTTGTCAGCGAAGCTCGCTTCTCCGGCGGCACCCAGAGCCAGTGTGGCTAACGTGATGCCGAGCTGACAGGCGGAGATAAAGCGGTCTGGATCTTCTAAATGATTCTGGACCAGCTTCGCTGCTTTATTTCCTTCGTCGACAAGCTGATCTATGCGGGTGCGACGTACACGCGCCAACCCCATTTCAGCCGCTACAAAGAAAGCGTTGATGGTAATAAGTATGACGATTAGGCTAAATTCTAAAATGGCAAACTCTGCATCGCAGTGGCGCGACGTCTAGCTCCTTCACTAAATCACAGTAGAAAACAAAATAACCGACGCGGCGTGTTACCGGTCGGTTTGCTTGCAGACGTATGAAGACGTGATTCCAAAACCGAGTTACGCCCCTGGGGAGGTTCTTCGGGATTGGAGTTGGTGCTGCTACTTTGAGGATCGTCCATACTATTAAAACGCTGGCTGCGGCAGCCAGAAACACGAATTAAAACTGATCCTACCATAACGCCAGGCTTCGAAAATCGAGCAGAGTGGCGTGAACCCAGTAACTGTGCGCTTCTTGAGAACGCGAAGATGTCTCAAAAGGTTCTTAACCCGATATCGGTTTAAGATTTGGGAGGTTGCGCTCTTGGAGCTGGAAACGCTTACCGGTCAACGATTTTCAGGTTGCTTATCAAGAAATTATGAGATTGCCAAGAAGCGCGGAGTAGCTATCGTGCGATAATTTTGCCCGTCTCCCGCCAGGGTTCATCGATATGCGGTTTGCACTATTTGGTCAGTCGATTATCTCAACAGCTGTATTGGCTCTGGCAGCAATTCCAGCTGTTTGTGCCGGTCCAAATGATGCTACAGCTGTGCCTCTTGGGGTTTCATCGACCTGGACCGGAGATTCGACCAGTCACTCAGTTTCTGATAATTCTGGGCGACAGCTTGCTGTTGCTCTTCCGTTGATTCCACACCACGCTGTCCCTAAACTGCCGATTAGCAACAAAGCTCCTAACAAGCCGGCAGCCGGCAAAAGTCAGGTAATAAAGATCACGGTGCCCGCTTCTGTCGATGAGACCGCAGACGTTTGCAAGGTCGGGCTGAAGCGTGTCAGCGTCGTCGGGCAGCAGAAAGCGAAGGAGTTGTGCCAGTGGGCGCTCGCTTTTCACAAGCAAATGACCCAGACTCCGATTATGACGCCGCTTGGCGGTCCGTACCCGACGCCAACTTACGCCCAGACCAAGCTTTATTACACAAATGAAGGCCGTTTGAAGACCGTTGTGAAACGGTAGCCCGACGCTAAGGCGCGTCTCCAGCAAGGTTAAAAGCTAGCCAGCAACGCCAGTGGATTCTGCTGAACGCCATGCTTGCGCGATAAGAATGGCTCCAATGCAACTCGCGCTGAAACCACAAATTGGAATCAATGCTATTCCAATGATGCTGATAGTTGGAATAACGAAGCCAAGCCACTGAATTCCCAGAATCAAAAGCCAGGCTTGCAAGAATATGTGTGCCGATGCGGCCAGCTTCTTTCCAACCGTAATCAAGTCGAAGGCAGCAGCCATGCGCTCTTGCTTGGCGAAGTTTGCCATAATAATCGTCGAAACCACTGACACAGTAATCCATGAAAAGGTTACCAGTGCTATGGATGAAGCCGCCCAGAGGGTGTACTGATTGCCGGTGATGAAGCTTTGACCGCCCGTGGTGGCGCAGATGATGGCGATCGTGGCGATCGAAACCGGAATCATGCTCTGACCAAAAATTACTGCAATCCACGTGATGCCCGATATAAGCAGGTCGAGCCAATCGTTCCAGGGAGGCAGAGGAGCCTGCATATCTGCAATTTTTGCTCGCACCAGGCGCAGGTAGTAACCCGTCAACAAGCCCCAGCAGCAGAACGCAAGAGGTATGAACATCGGTCCAAGGCAAAACAAGAGCAGCGCTCCGCCGCTAAAAATGCCACCAATGCCTGCTTTTGCCCGCCAGTCAGGGTCACTAAAAAATTGGTGGAAGGCTCTATTCGGGTCAAGCCCAACGTTTGTCGTTGACAAGATTACTTGCGCTCCTTCGCCCTGGAGTTTGATTTTGGCTTTGTCACTGACTTACCGTTGCTTTCCGGCTCGTGAAAAAATGTTTTCAAATCATCAACGGCGTTCAACTTACGCATCGCCGTGTGGTCAGTCATGTTGAATGAAATGGGTGTGATCGACACGTAGCCGTTCGCCACCGCCCAGACGTCCGAGCCTTCCTTCTCCTCGACTTCGATAGCTTCTCCTGCTAACCAGTAATAGACGCGACCGCGAGGATCGGAGCGTTTTTCGAAGTAATCGTCATAGAGCCGCACACCTAACTCGGTAATGCGAACGCCCTTAACTTGCCCGATCGGAACGCACGGCACGTTCACATTGAGCAAGCTGCGTTGAGCAAGATGCGCTTTGGGAAAGACTTTCACGAGTTTTGCGATGAATTCCGCTGCAGTTTCATAATGTCTGGTTTCACCGTACATAAGGCTGACTGCAATACTTGGAATGTCCATGAAAGCGCCTTCCATTGCGGCTGCAACCGTTCCTGAGTATAAGACTTCGCTGCCAAGGTTTGGTCCGCTGTTTATGCCTGAGATGACAATGTCGGGCATGGGGCTGCCTACCAACTGTGTTACGGCTAGCTTCACACAATCGCTTGGCGTTCCACTTGTCGACCATGCGTGCTTCACTTTGCCCGGCAAATCGACTTCTTCTGTGCGCAGCGGTTTGTGCAGTGTGAGCGAATGCCCTGTGGCACTGCGTTCTCGGTCTGGAGCAACGACATACACTGAATGTTCTTTTTCTTCAGCCAGGCGCTGAGCAAGCACTCGTATGCCTTTCGCGTTGATGCCATCATCGTTTGATATCAGAATTTTCAAGTCGCCGCTCCGAATTTGCTTCCTTCGAGCATTGTATAGGCTTTTATCTTGCTATCCTAAAAGCAAAGAAGTAGTATTCGACTTATATTGTCGCGTTGCTGTGTGATGCCTCACGGTGAGCATTTTTTAATTGGAGTGCCTGATGTTTGACTTTGTTTTTGAGCGTGCAAGCGAATCCCTTCTCGGGGTTATCTATTTGTCTCTGGATGAATGTTTGAGGCTCAGCAATAAATGGGTTGGCTCATCGCATTTGCTGCTCGGCTTGATCAATTCGCAAAACACTGAAGATGACAACCTTGCCGCACAAGCACTGGCTTTTATGAGTGTCGATTCGAAAAACGCTTTTCAAGAAATTGAAAATCATGTTCGTTTGAATCCTGATGCTGAGCCCGTCTTCAATGATAGACCGCAGAGCGTTGACGCCATTGCCAAATTGACCGGGCGTCAGGGCGTCGCAGAACAACCCGCATTCAGTCAGATTATCGTGGAGGCGATGAAGCGCGCGGAAGAGTATTCGGTCTATTACGGCTCGGAAGAAATCGAACCCGAGCATCTACTGCTTGGAATTTTGGATTTAAAAGAATCGAGCGCCAGCACTGTTTTCGAAGAACAAAGTGTCAATCTGGAATTTTTGAGAAAGAAAATTGTGCAGTTGATTGCTCAGGAATCTTTTGTTAGAGGCAACGTCGGTGGTTTACGTAATTCGCTCATTCAAGGGCTGGCGGAATTTGTAGAAAGAAACTATCGCGCAGTCAATAGCTTGAACGAGTTGGCTCAACGCAGTGGACATACTCGTTTGCACCTGCCCACGCGCAGCGAAATCGTGCACATGGTCGTGATCACTTACTTGAGCGAATTTCTTTCAACGCAAGTTTGCTTCCAGCGTTATCTGCTCGAAGAAAGCATTCGCAATTTGTCACAGCGAGTGGGAACGCTTGATCAAGAGACGACTGCCACCATCGTCACAAGCGCTGCGCAGAATCTTCGCGCCGAAGTGCGCAGCACGATCGAGCACTTGTGGTGCAATGAGTACCGCATTCTCTCGACAATGCTCGACGAAGCCGAGCACGATCTGATCGGCAGTGTGATCGAAGATTTGTGGTGGGCGCAGAGTGAAGAAATTGCCTTGCATGAGTCGTTTGCAGAAGCGCTTGATGACCATCGCCGCAAGCATCTGCTCAACTTGCAACAACGCAGAATTGAAATTTCATCGCGTTTAAGCAAATTGACTACGAGACTCAATGACACCATCAAACAGTGTTTCTTGAAACACCCAATCTCGGCTTAAGTCCGACTGCTGCAAAATCTGGTATTTAATAGCGGCCTGAGTCCGACCGCTGCAAAATCAAGGATTCAATAGCGGCTTAAGTCCGACATATGCAGATTAGGTACCGCACAAAATAAACGGCATCAACTGCGGTGCTTAAATCCGCAGCACGTAAGGGCATTTCGTGCAGAATGCTTTTGCAAACTGTGTTGGATGACCGTCCATGTCGAAACCATCAATGACGTTGGTTCGAAGCGGTTGGCCGCAATCTGGGCACTTCAGATTCTCCACACCATCTAAAATATCGCGTGCTAAGTTTTCCGCGGTTTCAGCATCGAGCATGTGCGAAACTGGCAGTGGCGCAATGTCTTTGTGGCGCTCCTCCACTTCTTTCAACAATCCTGGCTCGATGCTCAACGCCTTCGCTAATTTCTGTCTGTCTGTGGAACTCAGCCATGTTTCAAGACCCGCCTCTAAATCTTCAATGCGTTTGATGGGGAAGTTTGCATGCGCCGCGACGTCCACAACGGTCATGTTGCGGATCTCGCGCACCTGCACCAATCTCCGCGCTAAAGTCGGTGCCAGTTTTATGTTTGATGGAAGCTGCCTGAATTGTTTCATTTCGTCTGATTGCCCGGGCTAAATCGTAGCTTTCATTTTAGTTGAATTACATCCTAGCAGGGTAGATTCATTGAAGATGTAGCAATTATGCGAAAATAGCCGTATGGAAGAGCCAATCGACAGGGCAGAAAGAGAGCATCAGAGCGGGCTGGAAAGTCAAGCGCTCGAACGTCGTGCGAGTGGTCGCGGCGGTGCTCGCAAGCAGGCGAGTGCATCCAGCGAGCCGTCAGTCATTGCTCCTGATGGCGTCAAAAGCTTGATCACAAAATTGTCGCAACGCTATTGCAAAGATGGAAGACCATTCGCAATCGCCTCTCTCGACATCCTCGAATACGAGCAGGTCAGCAATGTGCTCGGCGCAGGCGCAGCCGAGCAGTTGGACAGACTGGGGAAAGTGGTTTGCACAAACTCGCTGCGCGGAAGCGACCGTGTTTGTTTTTTTGAACCAGGGCATACACTGATAATTTTGCCTGACACGACGGAGGCGGCAGCACACCTTGTTATGGAGCGGATTACTCAGACGATCGCTTCGGCAAAGTTGCAGCATAAAAACAAACCGTTGCGAGCTAGTGGTGCCTTTCAAGTTGCTGCCAGCGATATCGCCGAAGACGGCGCCGAAATTCTGGCACCTGACACTGAAGCGTTGATGGAATTAATCGGCTATAAATTCGATGCGCAGGAGCACCTCTACAATACGCAACTTTCCTCGATGCGCCTTTTCACGAAAAAACAAAAAGCGTTTTCTGGAAGTTTTTCAGTTTGGTCTGATCGCTATGTGAACATCATCACCACTAAGCTCGAAAAGTCGGTAGACAGTAGCCCGCTGCCTCAAGGTTTGATTTTCATTCGCGCCACAGCCGAAGACGAATGGCAAGCTAATCGAACCGTTAATTTGAAAATGTTCGAGCTTGCTGACCGAACCGCAAAATTTGATGCTGAGGCACTGACCCTGGTGGCAAGGCGAGCAAGAGTTTTACAGCAAATCGATCACCCCGGCGTTTCGCGATTGGTAGATTTCCACACCTACGAAGACCGTTGTCTGTACTTGATCGAAAATCAAGTGATCGGAAAATCGCTGGTAAACATTCGCGCCAACCTTGAGACTGTTCTTGGCTGGGGTGTTCAACTTTGCAACACTTTGATCTATTTGCAAGGTTTGATGCCACCATTGATTCCGCCGCCACTGAAAATCGAAAACTTTGTAGTCTCTGCGGACAATCAAATAGTTTTGTTGGACTACGAAGTTCCTTATCTTCTCAGCCCCTTGATGGTACAGGCTGATGCCTCCACGGAAACGAATGCGTCAGCTCTGAGTGCCCCATACAATCGCTTTGGCATGGAGAATTTGCTGATGTTCTTGTATGACATGATTGCCAAGTCTGAGCATCAGCGCAACTTGAGCGATCTATTCGATGTTCAAGACTCCAATAAGTTGAGCGAAAAGTTGAACAGTCTGTTCAAAATCCGCGCTGAGTTGAAAAAGGCTATCGATAGAATTTCAGCCGGTGCAGCTCACTGATGTTGGATTTCAATAAAGTCGTTCAGCAAATTGATTCGATCAGCAAAGAAAGCTTTATCGACACAGACGCAGTTCAGGAGACTATGGATAACGCGCAAGCGGCTTTAGACAGAGCCATGCGTGCACCTGCTGATTTTGCCGCCCGGTTGGACGAGAACGCTTCATGGGTGCTGTGGCCGGTTGCAACTCCGCTTGAAGATATCGGAACTAAACGCACTATCTCAGTAGCGGATGATTCTTACACTGTCGTTGCTGTAGATGGTTCGCAAATTATGCCAAGCCATCACGAAGTGCATACGTGCTATTTGCTCAACGTCGGCATGGCGCTGATTACCTATGGTGCCAGGTTGCCACCACGCCTGGAGACGGAACCAAAGTTGTACTCTAGGCCTGAAGATCTTTATCCGCTGGTCGATAGAAGGCGGTTGCACATCGATGAATTGTACGTTTCTCTGGAGCGCACAATTCTGGAGTTGGAAACTCTCGCGAACGCAGCTGTGGAAGCTAAAGACCGCGGACTGCCTGTGCTGGCTCTATATGATGGTTCGTTAATTCCATGGAGCGTTGAGAAACTGCCGGATGGCTATCAGCACTCTTACATTAATCGAATGTCCGACGCACTTTCGCGACTGGAGGAGAATCAAATTCCGATCGTTGGTTACCTCAGTCACAGCCGTGGCGCCGACCTGGTTAATTGCTTACGCGTATTTATTTGTCCTTATGAAACCAGTCATTGCCGAGAGCACTGCGGTGACCTGAATGAGGAAGATTTCCCGTGCTCTAAAGTCTGGCCGCTCTCGGACCGCCTTCTTTTCAAACCGCATTTAAATTTGAACGAACGCAGCGCAACATTTTTGTCTGGTGCGAGCGTATCAAAATTACTTCCGCGCCAGCATCGCATTTGTTTTACATACATGCACGTCGGTGAGGAGATAACGCGTCTGGAGTTCCCCCGCTGGCTGTTGACTCAGGAAGGACAGTTGCTAGATGCCCTGAGTATGATTCTTTCCCAGTGTCAGAAAGGAATGGGCTATCCCGTCTCACTGGCTGAATCGCATCATCTGGCTGTGATCAAAGGTACTGACCGCGACCAGTTTTTTGAACTAATCACCAGGCATTTGCTTACTCTTGGTATCAATCAAATAAAGACGAGCCCGAAACAGTCAAAAAAACGCTGGGGATTCGTGTGACTATTCAGCTCCCGTTTCCATTAAGCAACAGTATCTGTTGAGCCACAGTAACCACTAACTCTGAGAACTTTGAGCTGCAGAACTATTGAGCTGCCAATAACTGAACTGTTCGACATGAAACAATGCAATCTTCTTTTCCATTCACCGATGCCCAGTAAGTTATGTAGTACAGCCCTGGCTGCCATTCTTTATCTGTCTTGATCGTCAGTGCGTAAGACTGCTGATCGCCATCTTTTTTCACTACAATCGGATCGTTCGATTGTGAGGGATCTGCAGAATAAGTCATGGTGATTTTATCGGGCATGCTGTAGGAGGAAGTCTTATTAAGTTCAGCTACACTGATCGGCTTAGGCAGCGCTTCCCAGCGGATGTCTATGCTAGTTAAATTGACTCCTTTTGATAGAGTTCCCTTCAAAACTAAGGGATCGCCAAGTGTCAGCTTGGCTGGAAATTCTTCAGCCTCGCCGTAGTGATTGACGAATTCTTGCGCGCAAGCCGTTCGCACTCCCATGCCGAATTGAGACGCGAAGCTCAAACCGATCCCGACTGAGGTATGCGATGGGTCGATGATGTTGACTCTGTGACCATCATTAGGCGGCTGTTCATTGAAGAAACTTGATTCGATCTGGTCTAGTTCGTATTTGTGAAACACCTGGGATGAATGCAGCGGCAGTTTCGCAGGCTCTCGTGAACTGTCTTCGGCCGCCGTTCCTTCCAGGCTGACAAAAGCGTTTTCCATGACAGCATCTTTGCCACCGACGTCGTTGTATCTCTGGTCAGGCTTGCGACCATCAAGCGTCCAGTGGCTCAAATAGCCGTTTGTCGCCATTTCATCGCTATGCAGTTGACCGGCTTTGGAAGCAACATCGTCAAGAACGACTGGTCCAACTCCAACGCTGGCTCGGTCCCGATTAATCAGCTTCAACATATACTGCTTTGCCGATTCCTGGTCGAGTATCTCGCGCTGGTCGGCAGTCATAGCCTGTTCGTCTGGCAGGTGCTCGAATGCAGCTGCGCCCGGGCGCGCACCGTAAGTGCAGGCGACTGCAACTGCATTTGCGAGTGCGAGCAGCAGAGTCGGAGCGGCATTCAATTTATTAGAAAAACTGCGTGAGAAGCGAAAAGCCATTTTTAAAATCCTGGGGAAGCTGCTTTAGTGGGTTCCTTCAAATAATCTTCTGTCGATAGCAGCGTCGCGTATCCAAAACCCAGAGCAGACATAAAGGCCGCGTGCACCTGCTGCGCCGGGATGGTTTGCCCGTTAAGCTCCAGATCTCTTGTGGCGCAGGCGTCCTGGACGACGCTCACCTTATATCCGAAGTCGTTGGATGCACGCGCGACAGCGTCAATGCACATATGACTCATTGCACCACATATGATGACTTCCTCGATTCCATTTTTATCCAGAACTTCCTTCAAATTAGTCTCGCGATAAGAGTTGATGTGATGCTTCAGAATCACCACTTCATTGTCACGATTTTTGACTCTCACATTTATTTGCGAGCCTTCACTTCCGGGGCTGAAAAATGGTGCCTCAGCTGTTGGAAATTCGTGGCGGACGTGCACTACCAGATCGCCTTTCCGGCGCGCAGAATCGAGCAATTCAGCTGCATTGTCTGCTGCCGCTTCCATAGCGTGCAAAGTCCATTTGCCGCCCGGGAAATAGTCGTTTTGAATGTCGACAAAAATTACTGCTCGTTTGCTCATGACACGTCCCTCTAAGTGTGTTGCAGATTCTAGCGCGAATCACGTCAGGCGCGAGCAACCGTCATGAGCCCGAACAGAAGTGTTATCATTCCATTTTCGCTTTCGCTCTTTAAATAGGTAGCAGAGATTGTCTTACCCGCCTGCCAGCCCGCCGGTTATCGAGACTCCACGTCTTTATCTGCGATTGCTGGTGCCTGATGAGGCTGAGCTGGCATTAGCATTCTATTCGGTCAATAAAGGTCATCTGGAAAAAACTGGACCACGTTGGACGAAAGATTTTTTCGACCTGGAGCGCTGGCGGTTGCAGCTTGCAGCGAATCTGGAGGAATTCAGAACGGATCAATCGCTGAAGCTTTTCATTTTTGAGAAATCAACAGATTCAATTATCGGGTTTGTCAACTTCAATAATGTAGTTCGACGTGTGGCGCAGTACTGCAATGTTGGATATAGTCTGGCAGAAGATAAGCAGGGACAGGGTTTCATGGAGGAGGCGCTGCGCTATTCGATCAGGTATGCCTTTCAAGTAATGAATTTGCATCGAGTCATGGCTAATTACATGCCTCACAACATTCGCAGTGGCAAGGTTCTCAAGAAACTGGGTTTCACGGCTGAAGGTTTCGCACGAGACTACCTGTTCATAAACGGGCGCTGGGAAGACCACGTTTTGACGTCGCTGACGAATGACAACTGGCGCGACTTGACCTGACGAATTTTGTTTAGTTGACCTCAGATCGCCCAATTGATTGATAAAACGGGTAGGATTGAAGTGCGTCCCATCTCCGTCAATAAAGAACAGGCAATTTTATGAATTCATATTCTGGTTTGCAGGCTCTATACATGTGTTTCTTTTCCAAGGACCTCTACCGCAGTGTAGTCAAAACCTGGAAAGGAATCGCGTTTTTGTATCTCTTTCTGTTGATTATGACTTCATGGCTTTTGATTTCGGTGAAAGTTTACTTCGTCATGAGCGATGTAATGAATGGACCGGTTAAGAAACTGATTGACCGCCTGCCAGCGATCGAAATTCAAGATGGCGAATTCAAGATGGACAAGCCATCGCCATATCGCTTAAATCTAAATTCTACTGATTCGATGGATCCAGCTGTGCATCAAACCAATCGAGAGGTCCCGGTGGCTATTTTCGATGCCACTACAGACGATGTCAAAACAAATGAAACTTTTCCTTTTGTTGTGACCAAACACTTTCTCTACATTCAAAATGGCACTGATTCAAAGGCCCAGGAGTTTGAGCTGAAGACATTCGGTGAAAATCTCAAGTATTCGAAGCAGAACTATTTGGAAATTGCGGACGCCATCAAATTGTGGGTGCCGATCGTAGTCTTTATGTTTTTTGGACCGGTAAGTTTCATTTGTTGCGCCATTCTCAGTCTCATTCTTGGCGCGGTTGGGATTGCATCGGCAAATGGCATGAGTATCAAGCTGACTTACGGCGAGTGCGTGCGTATCGCTTGCGTAGCCTTCACCCCAGCTGTGTTGCTCGACACTGTGATTAAGCTCTTGCCCGTACCACAAATGCCAATCTGGCCGATTGTTGGGTTTGGCGCTGCTGTTGCTTACACCATATTCGGTGTCATGTCGAACAAACAGCCATTAAATGTGGAAGACTCTTTTCCTGGCGGTACCAGCGACACAACGCCAACGACTTAAGTTTCGGCATCAGTTCGGCAACAGCTTCAGTCAGGCGGTGAGACAAGCGATCACTGAACCCGCCGCAGCTTGGAGTCCGGCCGTAACTGAGCCCGGCGACAAACTTGGATTCTGATTTTTAGTAGCTTCTTTGATCGGCGCTGTCGCTGAAGAAACCACTTTTTAAAACAAAGTAGGCGATCAGTCCATACCAGACCAAAAGTACCAGCATGCCGACAACAGGGAATTTCATGCCGAACTTGAAGAGCGGTCGGACAACGTAATCTAGAAATAGTATGCCTGTGCTAACGCCTATCATGAGAGTAATCCTAACTGCTTAACAACCGAAAGTTCAATCAACTTAATAATGGAAGCGGCGCTAATTAATCCGGTATATGGCTTACATACCTTTATTCGGGAGCTGAGCCCGTGACTTTCTACATTGTTTTAACTTGACAAGAAGCGGTTTTATTAGCATGATTTAACACGCTTGGATTACTACAACTAAAAAAATAAAGGCGTCCACACCACCCCTCCTCTTCGTGGGCCTACCGATATGAACACTACAGGGCAAAACCTGCAGCAAGTTCATTGTGCTGCAGATCAAAAGTCTGTGGTGAAAGATCCTGCTGCATCTTCCGTACACGCAACTACGCATGAAGCGATTCAAGCTCGTCGTGGGGAGTCACTCCATCCGCTCGATCCTTGTGCGCCAACTATGGTGCAAACTTTTGCCGAGCCACCACCGCTTCTGAAAAAGCGTTCCGCCGTGCGCCGGTCGTATACGTCGTTGATTGCCATGTCACCGACTGAGAGCCTCTTGCCACCAACCAGCCATGAAGAACCAGCGCCTCGAGATGGCGCCGATGATCAGTCGAAAGCCATACCAGCGCAAAGCTTGGAAGCGGCTCTGGCTAGCCAGATGACACCTTCCAAAGTCCTCGATGAAGAAATCACCGATAAAAAAGCTGTTGCCGATCTATGCTCGGTACTGAACGCCGACGAAGGTGTCTTGATGACAAATCCAGACGCCCCTTCGATCGCTCGCAGCACGCTGTATTCGGAAAGACGCATCACAGCGCAAGATGTAATTGGAGCTATCGATAGTCTCTGGGCCGTGGACTTGCTTCCGTCTGTCGAGCTATTCTCAAAGGAATAACAGGACATCGGCGCAGCTGGCACGAACTCACATTCGTTTCGCTTGCATGGGGAATTCCACAATTGATGCTCTCCGTAGTTTAGCGCAGAATCTGACTATAAATCTGATTCTATGGTGAAACGGTGTCAGCAGTTAAGGTCATAATCGGGCTCAATGTCGCGTGTTTCATTGCCATGGTTTGCAGTTCGTCTGCTAAGTCAATTCTTGTTCCTTCGACACTGACTTTACTAAATTGGGGCGCCAGCTCCGCCTCTGAAACGATTGCATCATGCCAGTACTGGCGATTGTTGACTTGCTGTTTCGTGCACGCCGGAATCCTTCACATAGCGATCAATATGTACGTTCTGCGTGACATCGGTCGCGAAGTAGAAAACGCCTTTGGCTGGTTTCGCTTTAGTTTTGTGTATTTGATATCTGCATGTGGTGGCGCGCTGATAAGCATTTTTGTGCATCCTCTTCTTGTGAGCGCCGGGGCTTCTGGAGCCATTTTCGGAAGCTTCGGAGCAATGCTGGCGGTCGTCTGGAAACGCCCTGAGAACTTTCCGAAAGGCTACTTGATCTTTCATGGAAAAGTGGTGCTTTTCCTGATCCTCTACAGCGCGATTTTCAGTTTTATCGATAAGAATACAGATAATGCTGCGCACTGTGGAGGATTCATCGTTGGCTTCTTAGCCGGTCTGTGCGCGCTTCCCGAGCCAGTAAATCACGAAATCTCTTCCACCGGAAAATCCACCAACGCTGTTGCGAGAAAGGCTGGCGTTACAGTCGTTATTAAATATGCTGGTGCAACATCATTGGTTCTGCTCATCTCTGGTTTGACTGTCTTCGCCCACAATCAATTCAGTCAGAGACCGGATATTGTGTCCGAAACATATTACAGAAAAGCTGTTGAATTGCTCAAGGAAAATAAGTTTTCTGCCGCCATGCCACTACTTGATACCACCCTCGAAAAAGCACCGTCTAATGCGAATGCGCTTTGCGACAGGGCGCGCGCCAATCTCGAATTGAAGCACTTCGATGCTGCCATATCAGATTGTACTGAGGCATTGAAGGATAAAAATGTTGCAAATAGCGCCTACGCAATTCGCGCCGCCATCTATCAAAAGATTGGACAGTATCGTAAATCAGTTGAGGATCTGACCGGGTTGATAGCTCTCGATCCCAGAGATTCGATGGCTTACAACAATCGAGCCTGGAGTGAAGAAGCTTTAGGACAGTGCAAAGAAGCGATGGATGATTGCAATAAGTCGTTGCAACTAAAATACGATAGTGCAACTGTATACGACACCAGAGCAGTCGATTACATTCTATTGCGGGATTTTCAAAAGGCAATCGCAGATTTAGATCGTGCAATCAAATTGAAGCCTGAAGATGGCGCCTTCTACTATCACAAAATGATCGCCAAAAAACACGCTGGCGTCCCATTCGAGACTGACAGGCTCAAATTTACTGACCTGGGATATGTTCCCGAGCCCTGGGAGCCGCAATAGCTATTGTGCAGTGGCGCGATATAGTTGGAGCGATTAAGCAATGAAGTTGGAGCGACTACGGAATCAGTCGGAGCGACTACGGAATGAAGTTGGAGAAATCAGCCAGAATAGCTGGAATGGTAGTGATCACCAGCATGACGATCCAGAATATTGGTGAGTCACCCTTTTTCAGACTGAGGAGAAATCCAAGTGAACCGAAGGCCATCAGAGTCAAGACCAGCTTGGCACTGTGCTTGAGAATCATGAGCATGAATCCATCCAGTTGAGTGGCACAGATGATTGCAGTTAGCGGTCTAATTCCGGTTTTGCCAATCCACTCGAAGAGAGGTTTGACGGCCAGCAATTCCTTGGGCTGACCATCTTCAAGTGCGATGAAGAATTGAGCATCTGTATGTCCGCCAATCACCGGCGCACCATTTTTGCCAAACGGTTTGATAATGAAAACGTTAAGCAATTGATGAGCAGCGACGAATTTTACATTGAAACAGCTGATCGTGCCGGGCTCAGGCTTTTCTGGCTCCATTTTGGATTTTGAGAAGACCAATTCCTTGTACAGATCCAGCTTTTTCTGCTCGATGTCTTCGCCTGATTTGGTATTGCCCTCGGTGATTTGTTTGAAGACCACAAGGTGCTCTTTTTCGTCATAGGGGTTGAAATATTTTCCAACGCCCTCTGCCGTGGTCGGGTAACTGTGATTTTTTTGGAAGTAAGCTTCAACACGCTCAGCTGTCTTCTGCGCTTCATTTGCAAGCACACTTTCAGGAGCTCGTTCTTCGAACAGTTCGAAGTTCGAATCGATGTCTTTGATTCCGTGTTCGGTTTTGGCTAAAAATAATTGTTTCTGGAAAGGACTGAGCGCAATGACATCAATAAAGTCGCGTGGGTCGTTGAGGAAAAATTTGACCGGCGTTTTGACTATATCTGTGCCAATCTGAAATTGAGCTGTCGATGAATCCATCAGCTTCAATCCCTTTTCATGCTCTGCCGACCAGAATTCTCGTGGGAAATTGTCGTAGAGTTGCGTTTGTCGCGGCACAGCGCTGTAGCCGATTGCAAGAACAATCGCGACAGAAATCAGCACGCCCATGCGGATAAAGAACTTTTTCTGTTTGACTGCAGGGGCTTCAACCTCCTGGACAGGGGCGATATCGTTTGATGAGCCGAAGACCTTTTCTATAAATTTCTCGAAAGCAGACTGTTCCAGGCTACCGATGTCGTGGCGATTGCCGCCGCCGCCACCACCGCCTCCTGAGTCGCCAAAGTTTTTTGCCAGATCTTCGAGGGCACTCTTGCGGTTGACCGTTCCACCTGGTCGTGGACCGTCTGATTGGATCGGGCGCGGACCAGTATTGGTGCGAATGTCGGGTGGCGAACGGAAGCCGTTGTCTGAAGGTCTTTCTTTCGGCTTGACTGACCGGTCCTCCAGCCGCATGCCTGGCATGATGCTGGCAATCTGGAACAGCGCAGTCATCAGTGGGTTTTCGCCTGTTGAGCCGCCAGAATCGAGCTTCTCCTTGCCGGCGGCAGCTTTTTTGCGCAAAGCAGTTTTCGACGGTGCCGGTGCGTACGCTTGATATCCACTCAGACCGTCAAGCTCTTCGTGAACGCCATAATCTAAATCTGTTTGTGCCTCTTCCTCTTCAATGAAGGAAGGGGCGGGTTGTTTGCGAGGAATCGCTTTGCGGGGCATGGGCATGCTGTTGCTGCTCGGTAGCTTCTGGTCTTGTCCAGTTCCGAATTGCGATGCGCTGCCAGGGCGGCGAGCCGTGCCATCTTGTTCTTCGTCTTCGAAATTGTACTGTCCGTCCGGCATATCCTTGCTTTCTAGCTCTTGAGCCCCTGCCTGCGGCTATCCCTGCTCCTGAGCTACCCCCAAGCTATCTGCCCCGTCTGGGCTCGACCCTAACAGCAGTCCGATAATGGATTACTTTTGAGTTCGTAAACTGAAGTCGCAAAAGCTTCACTGGCGCTCTGTTTGACACTGCATATAGTGTCACGAAGAATTGTGTCCAGGTCTGACGGCCGATCGCCTGGTTGTCGAGCTGTAACAACTCTCGAAAAACAGCGCAAATCATGGCAGCAGTTTTAAAACATGCTGTCTTGACATGTTAGGATCAGCCCAGAGGATTTAGCTACCTCGCTAAAGGAGTTCCACGTGTCAGCAGTTCTCGAACAAATTCTTCCCGCATCGCATCCACTCGCCGACATCGCGCAGAAAGTGCAGACTGGGCAGCGCATAAGTCGTGAAGACGCGATTCGCCTTTACGATTCTGACGATTTACTTGCAGTTGGCGCAATGGGAGAGTTTGCGCGCAAACGCAAAGCTGGTCCTGGGCGCGAGAAGTATGTTTATTACATCCATAACATGCATCTCAATCCGACAAATTTTTGTATCGAGACTTGTAGATTTTGCTCCTACGCCAATCCTGCAGAAAAGAGCAAAGCTTACACGTGGACTGTCGAACAGGTGCTTGAACAGGCTAACAAAGGTTCTCAGCTGGGAATCAATGAAATTCATATGGTTGGCGGTCTCAACCCGGCTTGCGACCTCGAGTACTACGAGGAAGTTCTGCGTGCTATTAAGGCTCAATTTCCACATATTCATATGAAAGCCATGACGGCTGTGGAAATCGAATACCTGGCTAATCTGGAACACATTTCATACGAAGAAACACTGAAGCGGCTGATTGCAGCTGGTTTGAATTCGATGCCCGGTGGTGGCGCGGAAATCTTCGACGAAGAAGTGCGTCAGGCTATGCATGTAAAGAAGACTCCGGCCGATGTCTGGTTGGAAATTCACGGCATCGCTCACCAGCTCGGATTGAAAACAAACGCCACGATGCTCACTGGCATCGGCGAAAATCGCGAAAATAAAATCGACCATATGCTCTTGTTGCGCCAGCAGCAAGACCTGACTGGCGGCTTCCAGTGCTTTATTCCGTTGAAGTGCTATTACGATGGCACGACAATCGCTGATGAAGTAGTTGAACCGACGCCTGAAGAACTATTACGCGATGTAGCTATCTCACGATTGCTCCTCGATAACTTCGATCACATCAAAGCTTACTGGATTCAGCTTGGCGTAGAGCTTGCTCAATTGGCACTTTCCTTTGGTGCAGACGATCTGGATGGCACAATCGTGGAAGAAAAGATTACTCATGCCGCCGGTGCGAAAACACCTTTGCAACTGGCGAAAGATAAAATGGAGTCCTTGATAACTGGCGCCGGTTACGTTGCCGTTGAGAGAGACACTATCTATAACATCAAGCGGGTTGCGGATTTAGAGGCTCAAGCGGTTACCCCAATATCAGAGCGCGTTGCTGCATTAGCGCATTCTAAATAAATCTAGTCTCTTAACCTCACCTTAAACTAGAAACAACGACAATTGATATACGTCTCAATCGAGACCGATATCAACAGATATCCAATGTCATCCCCGACGTAGGAGTTTTTATGACGATCGTAAGCGGCCTGACCATTGTGGTTTTGTCTGCAGCAGTTGCAATGTGGTTGAACGATAATTTTTCATTCGGCGGCAGTCTGGCCGACGAGTAGCGTCAAAAAACTTTCTTAGCTCGAAGCTTTATAAACTGAACTGACCCATCTGGTTTGCTCTCTGAATCATGAGCTGCACCGGTGCGCCTTGTTGCTTTTTAGATAGAATTTGATTGGCATCCGACATGCTCTTGACGATGTTTCCGTCGACCGCTTTAATCAAGTCGCCCTGCTGCAATCCAACATGAGCAGCTCGTGACGCGATGCCGATCTGCACAATCTGCAGACCATCGTGCGACGGCTTGGCAATGATGCCGATTCCTGCCATGAAATCAATGTTTTGCGCTGGTTGAACGGCTGGAGTCATGTACTGTTGCTGTTGCTGCGGCTGATTCGGCGGATGCTGCGCCATCGCTTTTTTGTCTTTTTTGGGCGCCTTAGTCGGTTTTCCATCCAGTCCGACTCCGCCTGTGGCTTGCTGATATTGCTGCCACTGTTGATCGACCTGCTTTTGAGACTCTTCGCTTTGTTTCATGTTGGCAGAAAGCTGTTGAACTGCTTGCTGATAGCGAGGTTCTTTCGGTTCGAGTTTGAGCGCCGCTTTGTAGTAAATCAGCGCGTCGGTGTAGTTTTTCGTGACGAAATACAGCGTGCCGATATTGTATTTGACCAGTGCCTTGTTTGGTGCCTTCGCGTCCAACTGCTTATACAGATCAAGCGCAGAAAAATATTCTTGACGCTTGTAAGCAGCCGCTGCATCTTCGGCTAAAACGCGCAACTCACCTGCTTTGTCATCTGTCTTCTTGCGCGCGGCCAGCTTCTTTTCCACAGCTGCAACTGCATCGTGATAGTCCCGATTGTTTGGATTTTCCTCTTCTGCTTTATGGTAGCAAGCGGAGGCTTCAACCAGATTATTGGCTGACTCATAGACAACACCCAAATTGAAATGTGCTTCTGAATTATGCTGGTCCAGCCGCAATACTTGTTCGAAGCGCTCGATTGCTTGTGGACCTCGTTTCTGGCGCCACAGGTCTACTCCTTCGGCAAGCAGCTTTGCGACTTCTTCTTCGCGCGCAGCCATGACGGCAATCTTGGCTCGTTCCATCTCTGCTTGCGGGTCGGCCTTTTGCACCGGTGGTGGTGGCGCGGCAGTTGTCGGGGGTTCTGGTGCGACACCGGTCATGGTGCCATCAGGGTTGAGCTGCGGTGCTACGGCTGCCTTGACTCTCTCCAGTCGGGAAGCGAAGTCACCTGGCACGGCGTCGCCGAAGATTCGCTTCTCGATTCGGCCAAGTCGCGCTTCGTTGTCTTCATCAGAGTAAGTTTTGAAGAACAGCTTCTGTTCCATCGCACCCAGAGTAGCTTTATCACCAGTCTCTGCGCCTTTGGCGAAACCAGGTAATGATGCACTACTGATGATGGCAACTGTTAGAAAGAGAGCTTTTACTTTGCCTTGATCCATTGTCTGACTTTCTCCATCGGAAAGCCTTTACCGAAGCTGCCTGGCACGAAATCTTGCTCGCCGGCTTGCTTTATATGCGATTCCCATCCTTGCACAAGAGTGATCGAGTTACGCTGTGTGCCTTGCGGAAACGCATGTAGGGGGGCTGCCTGCATTAATGCTATCATCTGCAGCCGATCGTATGCCGGGTTGCCCGAACTTTGCTTCAAAAACATGTTGCCAATCTGTCCGTTTCTGTAACAGGTAAATTGAATCAAGGCAGGTTGAGCCGTAACGAACTCGTTGCCGACGACTTCTTCACTCATGCGCAGAACGTAATACCAGCGGTCGGCTAACTTGGCAATCCAGCCCGACCAATCGACAGAGTATTCCTGCATATAGCTTTTGTCAGGTTCGGCATTAACAGCAGGAATTGTCATCGCCGGCACTGACGTTTGTTCAGCTGAGGCTGCAAATGCCATCTGTTGCGGTGGTGCTTGTTTGGGAGCCAGGGCTCCTAAATTGCTCGTGTCGACTTCGCTTCGGCTCAGTCTCGATTGACTTGTTGTCATTGCTTTGAGCTTGTAAAGCTGATTTCCATCTTGCCCAAGTGCTCCGCTGCCACAGAGGCTGATCAGCCCGAGTGCGAGGGAGAGGCAGGTAGACTGGCGGCGTAGTTTCATTACAAACCCCGGATTGATGAACCGGTCTGAGCAAACAATGCTCGACACTTATCGCATCACTATATGAATCGGCAGTTGCTCTGTAACTGGTGAAACTACGTACTTCGCCCTCTTAGAACCGTTTCAGAAAATTATTCTGCTCACTGACTGAGACAATGCCACTTCTGTGGGCTTTAGAGAAAATGCTGACGTATACTTTCAAAACGGCTGAACTTTTTTTCCAGATTTACAGTCTTAATGAAAGTAGGTCGATCGAGGTTTACCAATGACTGCTTGCGGAACAAACTTGGACGATGATCTCTGGACTGACAACGAGCAGGCGCACTGGCTGGCGTTTGACCAGTTGTCCGGCCCGGGACTGGGTGTCAAAGGCGTCAAGCAGTTGTTTGAGCGCATGCAATCTCTGGCCGAGGCGTGGACGGCCAGCCGTGACCAGCTGCGTTCCCTTGAAATTTTCAAGCTTGAAGTCATTGATGCATTTATCGAGAAGCGCAAATCAATTGACCCTGCGGCTCTCCTGGCTAAAGTGCGTCAGGCAAACATCCAGGCTTACCCGCTCTATCACCCGATGTACCCCATGCGCCTGCGAGAAATCCACGATCCGCCGGTAGTTTTGTACATCAACGGCAGGCTTACTCCTGACGATATGATCTATGCGGTTGGTGTTGTTGGAACAAGGCGTCCGACCAGTTATGGCAACAAATATGCCAAGGAAATTTCGAGAAATCTCGCTCGATCTGGTGCCACGGTTGTAAGTGGCATGGCGGTCGGAATCGATTCTCTAGCTCACTGGGGTGCCATCGAGGGTGGTGGCAGAACGGTGGCGGTGCTTGGTTGCGGACCCGACGTTTGTTATCCTTCGGGCAATCGACCGCTATTCAAAGCTCTGATTAGTGGTGAGCATGGCGCTGTCGTTTCTGAATTTTTCCCCGGTACCAAACCTGAACCGTGGCGATTTCCGGCCAGAAATCGCATTATCAGTGGTTTGTCCAAAGGGCTGGCTGTAATTGAGGCTGGTGAAACCTCCGGTTCATTGATTACAGCAAAGATTGCCTTTGAACAGAATCGAGAAGTCTTTGCTCTGCCCGGTCGAGTAGATAATCCAATGTCTGCCGGCACCAACAAATTGATTGGGTCGCACACGGCCCATGTTCTTACCAGCCATGAGGACATTCTCAACGAGTTGCGCTGGGCGAGCGCGCCATCAAATGGGCAACTGCCTCCTCAAGTAGTCGAGCTGTACGGCAGGGAAAAGGAAGTTTTCGAGCTGATTGGTGCCGAGCCTATACACTTCGATCATCTGATCGAGCGTTCAGGTCTTCATTCGGGTGAGCTTTCGGCTACTTTGACAATGCTCGAACTGGCTGGGATGGTCGAAAGGTTGCCGGGTGATTGGTATTCGCGCCAGACCACCAGTTTTGTAAGCAAGTAAGACAGCCTGACAAGTGTTATCGGCGACCGGCAGTTTTTGAGTGTCGGATAATGCTCAAAAGTGCCGTCAAACGTGCGTCTATTTGAAATCTCGATGGTTTTCCGACAAAATATGGCGAATTTATACCAGTCAAGCGGCGTTAAGATTGGCACAAGAAGCTAAGAAAGCGGTATTGTAATTGCAGGTGTTTTTTGCTTAAAGCTTGGCGGCTTGGCTATTTCATCTGCATAAACCTGGCGAAATCAGTGCATATTTTGCACAGTGACGTGTAGGCGCTTAATTCCGGGGTATCTTAATTGTTGGGGAGCTTTTTCTTCGCATTGTCATGCAGCGTAGTCGAGCGTCAATATCTTCCAGTGAGGTTATCGGAATTCAACTGATATGAAGCTCTGTCTGCGATGCAACCAATATTTTGAGGATGGCATCGAGCTTTGTCCGATGGACACTTCTACTTTGGAAGCGGTAGGAGAACATCCATTAATTGGAGCCCTGATCAACGACCGCTATGTGGTTGATTCGGTCATAGGAAAAGGTTCGAGCGGAATCGTCTATAAAGCCACTCGGCTCCTGATGGGGCGTGAAGTGGCTGTCAAAGTGTTGCACAGTTATCTGGGCGCTGAAGTTGGCGCTCTCGACCGGTTTCTGCGAGAAGCCAGGGCAGCCAGCCGGCTTCGTCACCCTCATATCATCAACATCTGGGAGTCTGGAGTAACCGACGACGCCCAGCCATACTTCGTCATGGACTATCTCGAAGGCATGACTCTTGCCGACCTGGTCAAGCAGAAGGGCTATCTGCACGCTGGTCGGGCTATGCCAATCATCACCCAGATTTGCGAAGCCCTGAGCGAAGCGCACCGTCAGAACATCATTCATCGTGACATCAAGCCTGAAAACATCGTTCTCGAGACGAATGAGGGTGACAACAACTTTGACGATTACGTGAAAGTGCTTGATTTCGGCATTGCAGACGCTCCGTCGGGCACGCCGGGAATGCCCAAACAGAAGACCGCCGCCGGTAGCCCGGCTTACATGAGCCCGGAACAGTGCCAGGGCTTCGAACTCGATCAACGCAGCGATATCTACTCGCTTGCCATCGTTATCTTTGAAATGCTGACTGGAATGCGTCCGTTCGCCGCCGACGACGTCATGAAGTTGTTCTATATGCATGTCAGCCAGCCGCCGCCAACACTGAGTAGCATGCGTTCCGATTTGCGCTTCCCCATGCAAGTCGAGCTGGCAGTTTCCAAAGCCCTGGCTAAAAACCCGGACAACAGGCAACAATCAATCAAAGAATTTCAAAAAGAACTGGAAGAAGCTTTTGCCAGCTCTGATATGAGTGCCGGAAAACGTGAAAGCGTGACCGTCGACCTCTTTTCTATGCCTGTTGGCGAGAGCCTCATGGATGGTGGTGGCAGCTCGACAACCACCGGTTCTCACAATTTTCTGCCCGGCCCTGAAGATTGGGATGAGCCGAGCGAAGAAGCTGTTTTGCCCGCGAAAACTGCGTCAGCGCCGGCACCGGCGCCAGCAGCGGCTCCGGCATCTGCTCAATCGGACACCCCTGACGTGTCAGCCGCTGTCAATCGACTTCTCAAGTCGGCCAAACGAGCATCAGAAGCGGTCAAGCAAGAAGACGTCGGCACCTGGGCTCGAGATGTTCTGACGCGCAGTGAAGAGCATAACGACGCTGCCAAAAAGGAAGCTCCCAAACCAGTCAAAGCTTCTGGAGGTCAGGGACCACCAGAAAACAGCGGCCCGGAAATATCAAACTGGGCCCACAAAGTATTGAGTCGCCAGAATACTGGCGATCTTCCTGCGCCATCGAATACATCATCGAACGCGCAATCGGGAGCTGCCGCGAAGAGCGCTCCAGCCACGACTCCCGCCGCAACACAGGCGGCGGCTTCGGCAGCGACTCCAGCGGGCGCACCGCGACCCGCTCAGACCGGAACTCAAGCAGGTGTGCAAGCTGGCGCTCAGCGACCGATGGGAACTTCAGCCAACTCTCCCGCGACTGCGCCGGGAGCAGCCAGACCTCCCCAGTCGGTTCCGACTCAACAACCGCCAGCTTCCCCGGTTGCAAGAGCTCCGCAACCACCAGGCGTTCAGGGCGGCGCCTCTGGGTCAGCTCCTTCTGCTCCGAACGCTGCACAGAAAACTCCATCTTCCGTTGCGGGCGGTAACACGCCTTCTGGAGCACCCGCACCGCGACCTGGTGCTGCATCACCAGCTGGTGCAGCCGAGTCTATGCAGACTAAACAGGGTGGCAAAATCGGCAAGCCAATTGAATTGCTGAAAGCAAAGTCAGCTGCTGATGCTGCCAGGCGCAATTCCGGTGAACTGTCTAAACAGATTGAAGAGCCGGCGCCGCAATCTCAATCTCTCAATTCGACAGCTCCATCGCCGAAGCCTTTGAACACCAACAATGCCGCTGCCAATGCTGCACCAGAGATGGTGGCACAGAGCGGTCTCACTGATATAAGTTCAGACATGGATAGCCTGCTAGATGACCTGATTGGCAGTGACAAACCAGCCGCTGTTCCGCCGGCATCTTCAGCACCAGCAGCAAGCTCGATGCAATCTCCAGCCGCTCAGGCTCCCAGACCAATTATGCCAGCCTCAAAAGTCGGTGAGCATACAGCAAAACTGAACCCGGCTGCTCTCAATGCTATGGCGTCGGGTGCTTCGCAACCTGGTGCTGCTACTCCGCCTAAATCTGGCGCACCGCTTCCAGGCACTACAGGTGGTGCAGGTGCAGCTGCAAATTCGCCTGTGAAGCCGGGAATGCCAGCGCCAAATGCCCAAGCAAAACCAAATGTGCCAGCCCCAAACACCGCCAAGCCAACTGTTCCTGCACCCGCAGCTGCCAGACCTGGCACCTCTGTGCCGAATGCGCCGGCCGCAGCCAAGCCAGGCACATCTTTGCCAAATGCGCCGGCCGCAGCCAAGCCAGGCACATCTTTGCCAAATGCGCCAGCCGCAGCCAAGCCAGGCACATCTTTGCCAAATGCGCCTGCAGCCCCCAAGCCCAGCACGTCGCTGCCGAACGCACCGGCTGCCGCCAAGCCGAGCACGTCGCTGCCGAACGCACCAGCTGCCGCCAGGCCGAATAGTTCCCTGCCAAATGCCCCTCAGACGCCTGTGTCAGCTCAGTCAGCTCCCGGTGCTGAGTCGACCGGCACCGAACGAGCTGCGATGGATTTGAGTCGCTTCGATCAGCCAGTCAATAAATCTTCAGAGCCGCTAAATCCATTTGCTCAGGCGATTGATGGATTGCTTGACGCGGCGATTATGAAAGAGACGCAAGAAGATGTGCGTCGCTCTGCCAATAAATTGAAGAGAATGGAAGCACCAGCGGGAACTCCCGATCCGCTTGATCCCGCACGATTCGAGCAACCTATTAATACAAGGGCATCGTTCGATCCGGCTCGCTTTGAAAATCCAATCAATCGTGAAGCATTGCCCGATGCAGCGTCTGCAGATACTTCTCGCTTCGATCAACCCGTCAACAAGGGCTTCATCTCAGGCAGCAGCGCCGGCAGCAAAATGTTAGGAGCGAGCGAAGCCGAGAAGAATGCGATCGAACCTGCTGCAGCGAGTACGTCCTTCGACATAAATCGTTTCGAGCATCCTATCAATCGTGCAGAAGAATCGCTTAATCCATTTGCGCAGGCCGTGGACGGACTTCTGGACTCAGCCAGAATAAAACCTGAGCCGAAACCAATCGCTGCCAGTCCTTCGGATCTTGGTCAAACCGCTGCTATTGTCGGTAAGCCGCCTGACGCTGCTGCTATCGAAGCTCTAGATTCCACAGCCGAAGAAGACCGAGTGCATGATGCGGTCAGTCGCTTGATCGAAGCGGCTAAGCGTTCGCCAGAGCCGACGCAGAAGCCGGAAGTGTTGAACAAGAAGATCGAGGCTGTTAAAAAGAAGATTGAAGCGCTGAAAGCGGCAGATGTTGCGAAGCCTATCTCTTCCGGAGTGCCACCAGAGGAAGCACCGGCCAGTGCTGCTCCGGCTCCTGTTCCCGCCCCGTTTGTGCCCAGCCCGAGTGATTCCAACTCGCTCTCTGACGCTGTTAACAGACTTCTGGAAGCTGCTCAGAGGCAGGAGACTACCACTAATGCTCCCGCTGTGCCACCACAGATGGTGAATCCATTTGCTGATGCATACTCCAGCCCGGCGCCACCGCCTGTGGTTTTTGGTGGCAACTCTCCGGCGACCAGCAGCACCACGTCACAAACGAGTCTGCCTGTCTCGAATCCATTCGATGCCGGTGCCAGCACCTCGATGGTCAATCCATTTGCGCAGGTGAAAGCCCCAGATCCCAAATCGAGCGGCAATTTCAGGTCGTCGGCGAATGTGCCTGCTGCAGCCGCTCCAGACCCGACCAAGAAGCCGCCTGAGGGAAGCGCCTTCCAGAACTACGTGAGCGCTCCGACTGACCGCATGACGCGTGCAGCCGAGTTGATCAACAACGCCATCAAGTCGAGCAAGACACCTGAAGTAACGCAAGACTATTATTCTGGTTTCAAAAGCGATCCTAAACAAATGCAAGCCGAGCGAGCCGAAACGCTGAAGAAGAGCCGCGCTCGTGTTCGCAAGAATTTCCAGGGTCCAGCCAAGCCACCACTCTGGGTGGCAGCAATTCTGGCCTTGCTGGTAGGTGGATTTGCACTCTGGTATGGTGGGTTCCTGCCGTTCCTGCCATTTGGTCCGGCTAAACAGGCAGCGCCCACCAGCCTTGAAGCTTATATCAAGCAAGGCAAATTCGAGAAGGCGCGAGAATTGCTCGAGGCAAAGAAGAAGGCCGGCACTCTGACGCCAGCCGAGACAGATAAGATGAACAATGTCTATTATCAACTCGGGTTGAAAGAGGGCAAGGAAGAAAACTACCAGGACGCCGTTAAAGATCTCAAAAATGTTTCGCGTAAGTCTGATTTATATCCTTCAGCAGCGGCTAAGATCCGTGAATACAAGAAGAAAATGAGCGATCTTTAGTTGTGCCACGCAGTGCGTTCGAATGAAACTCTGTCTGCTTTGTAGCGCTAAATATAATGATGACATCTCGGTCTGCGAGCGCGATGGTGCTAAGCTTGTCACCGCCGGTAATGACAATCTGGTTAATACCGTAGTTGGTGAAAAGTATTACATTGACGAATTGATTGGAAAAGGCTCAGTTGGTCGCGTTTACAAAGCTCACCGTCTTTCGGACAATTCGCTCGTCGCCGTTAAAGTTTTGCGCGAAAACTTGAGCAATGATGAGGAAGCGCAGGCTCGTTTCAAACGTGAGGCGCAGATGCTCAGCATTATTGAACATCCGAACATTGTTGAACTCTATGATTTCGGGCAGACTCGAGGAGGTGAGCCTTACTTTGCAGCAGAGTATTTGCCCGGCAAAACGCTGGCGACAATAATTGCCGAGAACAGATGTTTGACAGTTTCTGAAGCGCAGCCTATATTCGCCCAAGTCTGCAGCGCTCTGGCAGAGGCTCACAGTCACGGTTTCATCCATCGCGATATCAAGCCGACGAATATTATTCTCAATGAAACGCCCAACGGTCTGGTGGCGAAAATCTTAGATTTCAGTCTTGCCAAACTGCCACCGCTGGCGGTGGAAGAGAGGGTCACGACAGAAGGCATGTTGAGAGGTACGCCTGCTTACATGAGCCCCGAACAGTGTCAATCGATGGAAGTCGACTACCGCAGCGACATTTATTCTCTGGCGGTCGTTGTCTTTGAAACGCTAACGGGCTCTCGACCATTTTCAAGTAAGAATTCAGTGATCACAATGCATCAGCAAATGAACGATGCGCCACCGACGATGATGGCAGTGCGCACCGATCTGCACTTTTGCGAGGAACTTGAATGTCTCATTCAGCAGTGCCTGGCCAAACAGCCGGCTAACAGACCAGCTACTGTAGAAGAATTCTGGCAGAAGTTCGAGCAGGCATGCCGGGCACAAGCAGAAATTGCCAATCTGGAAAAAGCGCCGGTCTACTATGAGAGACCACCTTCTGAATCGATAAACAAGTTGACGCCTCTGGAGTCTTTTCGCGAGGCTGACGAGCGACGGATTTTGCTCGAAAAGTTGCAGGCGGAGCCTAGCGACCTGGCACGCCAGCCCGGGCAATGGGAAGCAGCGCCTGTGCGTGCTGAGGAGAATGAGCTTGAGACGATTCGCATGACCAAAGCAGAGCTTGAGTCTCACCGTGTTACGGCAATTAAAAGTGGGGCGCCAGATAAAACTGCCTCCGCCGGACAGGCTCTCGATGGCCGACATGCTGGGGAGACAAAGCCCGACAAGGCTGAGGACACCCAGTCGGTTTTGCAGTCTATGTGGTGGAGTGACCTCGGGCGAAAAATTATTCTTAGCTCCATAATTGCCGTGCTGCTGATAATACTTGTAACAGCTCTGCTTCTAACCCCTATTCCTGGCCCTTATGCGCCCTAGGGTACTCCGGCCTCCCCCGTAGTGGTGGTAAGCTGGTCAACAAGAGAGTGAAAACTCGTCTGCCGTTCTTTTTTTGCAAGCCAACTGCGATAGACGAACTAGCAAGGTTAACCTGAGTCGGAATGAAAGTCTGCCTTCGATGCAATTCACACTATCTAGACAAGCTCATGGCCTGTCCTGAAGATGGTGCGAAATTGATCCCGACTGGTGACGACCCGCTGATCGGCACAATTGTGGGCGGCCGCTACAAAGTCATATGCGCCGTCGGCAGCGGTTCTATGGGAATCGTCTACAAGGCTGTGCAGGAAAATTCAGGTCGAGAGATGGCGCTCAAGGTTTTGCGCAATCTGCATCAGACGTCTGAAGATTCGGTCAAACGTTTTCGCCGCGAAGCGAAAACAGCCAGCAGCCTCAAGCATCCAAACATCGTTACACTTTTCGATTTTGGATTCATGGAAGACGGACAGCCCTACATCATTACGGAGTTTTTGAAAGGTCTGACTCTGGCCCAGTTTTTGCGTGAGCATGGTTACATGGCGCCTCTTAAAGCCAGAGCCGTGATCAAGCAGGTTTGCGACGCAGTTGGTGAAGCACATCGCCATCAAATCGTGCATCGAGACCTGAAGCCGGAAAACATCGTTCTTCAGGGGAAAGACCAGGGCGGGCGGTTTGTCAAAGTTGTCGACTTTGGCATTGCGAAGATGCTTGGTGATACCGGCGCAACGTCAGCTGACCTGACGCTGGAAGGTAAAGTCTGTGGCAGCCCCGCTTACATGAGCCCTGAGGGCTGTCGAGGTGCTGAAATCGACTATCGCTGCGACATTTATTCGCTCGGTATTGTCATTTTCGAAACGCTGACTGGTAAAAGGCCCTTTGTTGCCGATGACTTGATGGCACTGATGTTCTTGCACGTCAATGAACCTGCGCCCAAACTGTCGTCGGTGCGCGTCGACCCGGTCTTCACACCTGAACTGGAGGCGGTAATTCGCAAGGCACTCAGTAAGGAGCCTAAGGACCGCCAGCAGAGCGTCGAGGAGTTGTGGGAGGAATTCAACGCTGCCTGTCAGGGACAGCGTCCACAGAAGCGCCAGCAGACCGCAGATTGGATTCCCTTCTCGTCGTGGAACGAACCTGCTTATCTCAAATTGCCGGGTCTGGAAGATGCAGAGCCAATTGATTTCGGCCATGAATTTGAAATTGAAAGTGGCGATCGCGAAATCAAATCACAGCGGCGCAAGAAACTGCGTGATCTGTCGAAAGGCAAGCTATGGATGAAAGTCGCGGCTCTAGCTGCAGTGATTGTAGCCAGTCTGGTTTACATGAAAGTCAGCCGCTACAAAGATGCCGTGGCTGTGGCGCAAGTGTTGACGACTCAGGGCAGACCGGAAGACGCCGTGCGAATTCTAGAGCGCTTGAAACAGCAAGGTGATCTCGCTACAGATAGCAGCGAATCGCTTAACTCCGCTTACGTACAGGCTGCTGTGAAATTCGGTGGCAAGCACCAGTATTCGCAAGCACTCGAACTTTTGCAAAAGGTGCAGCCTCAGTCGAAATATCGTTCGGAAGCGTCCGACCTGATGAAAAAATTCAAGAAGCACTAGCCGTCGTCAAGATTTAGACCGTTGGCAACCCGAATAACTGACGCGCATTGTCGCGGCATTTCCCTGCAATTTCACCAAGTGTGGTGCCTCGCAATTCAGCCAGCTTTTCGGCTGTGTACCAGACAAAAGCTGGCTCATTTTTTTTGCCGCGCACCTTCTGTGGTGCCAGGAACGGACAATCGGTTTCTACGAGAATGCGATTATCTTTCACGAGCTTCGCTGCTTCTTGAATGGGTTTTGATTTCGGAAACGTGACAATGCCTGAAAAAGAAACGTAGAAATCGAGCTTCTCAATGCGCGGCAGCAGTTCAGGACCGCCTGTGAAACAATGGAACACGCCTCGAATTTGACCTTTTCCTTCTTCCTCTAAAAGGGTCATCGTTTCGTCCCACGCATCCCGGCAGTGAATGATGATCGGTTTATCCGTTTCAAGAGCGACTTGAATTTGCGCTTTTAATGCTCTCACTTGCGAGTCGTGGTCGCTATTGTTGTAGTAAAAATCCAGCCCGCATTCGCCGATGGCAACTACTTTAGGGTGACGGCAGGCCCTGTATATTATGTCGAAACTTTCATCGTTCCAGTCTTTGGCGTCATGTGGATGCAATCCGACCGCAGTATAGATTTCATCGTATTTGTCAGCCAGGTCCAGCAACTCCGGTATCGAGTGCAACACCACACCCGGGTTGACCATCTGCACAATTCCCGAAGCGAAAGCGCGCTGAATTACTTCCTCTTGATCGGTTTCAAAATATTCTTTTACGACGTGCGCATGGCTATCTATAATGGAGCCACTTGATGGTAGTGTGGATTCAGCCATTCAATTCCCTTTTAGTAACCTGTTGTTTTCCCTGAATTAACTGCCGCAATGCCGCATTTTGCGTTATTTCGAATTTACTTTTTAGGCTTTTGGAGTAGAGTATAAAGTAAGCTCATGACATCAAACTCAAGCAGTCAACCTAGTGTAACGCCGATGTTCCAATTCAACGCTTATAGAATGAGCCGCTTGGCATTAGGGGTGCTTTTGAGCACATCGATAATGTTGCCGGCCTCTGCCGAATTTTTGAAGGGAACCGTCAATAAGCAAGATACGATGGGCGGCAGCGGCACAACGCTGAATCGCAACGATATTCAGAAGATGGGAGACCCGTTCGGCGGAGGTGGCGCCCCGCTACAGCAAGGTCCAGCCGACCAGGCGTTCGACCCGGGCAACTTCCAGGTGTCGTCTATGGCGCCTCCTCAAGCGCCACCAGCGTTGCAGGGGAACGCTCAAAATCAGGGACAGCAAGACTTCCAGGGGCAGTTTGGTCAGGCTATGCCTGCGCAAGAGCAGCCCCAGCAGCAAATGCACAATTTGAACGCGCAAACCGGCGGACCTCCACCTCAGCAGTTCAACCCCAATGACCCGGACAGTTCTCCAGAGTTGCAAATCGCCTGGAACGAATGGCACAGACGGGTAGCAGCAGCCGTTTATGAGCGATACTCGACCATGGCTAATGCCGCCTTCTATCGCAGCCCGCCTATGGCTGCCGCCGCCGCATATGTGGTCACACGCGACGGTCATATCGCCAACTCTCACCTGACCCAGAAAAACGGCAATCCAATTTTTAATGCAATTGTTTTGACGGCGATTAATTCGCTCAACGGCAACATGGCGATTCTCGCCTTTCCACCGGGTTCGCGCCGCATGACCGTTGATAAATCGGCTACATTCACCCAGAACTATGGACCGCAGCAGGGCTTCAAATATCAGATGGGCGACCAGGAAACGATTCGTCGCCACTAATGCCGAAATTTTCGTGCGGTTGATAGAATCTTTGTCATGCCAATCGATAAAGCTGTGGAAAATGAGCTGCGCTTGATTGTCGGCGACAGATATGTTTTGTCATCTGCCGTCGACCTCTCTGTGTATGAGTGCGATGCCGAAACTCTCGATATCGCCAGCCCCGATCTTGTTGTTTTGCCAAAATCAACAGAGGAAGTGGCGGGGGTTATGGCGCTGGCTTTCGCACATAAAATTCCTGTGTCACCGCGCGGTGCGGGAACCGGACTTTCAGGCGGTGCCACCACTGTCATGGGCGGCATCAGTCTTGTTTTGACTCGTATGAATAGAGTGTTGAGTATCGATCCACTGGACCGGGTTGCGCACGTGCAAGTTGGTGCCACCAATGTCTCGGTTTCAGAGGCTGCCCAAAAATATTCGCTGTATTTTGCGCCCGATCCATCCAGTCAAACTGCCTCCACCATTGGTGGCAATATCGCCGAGAATTCCGGTGGCCCTCACACCCTGAAATATGGAATGACGACAAATCATGTCACGTCGCTCAAGCTCGTGCTGGCCAATGGAGAGATTATTACGCTGGGAGGAAAAAGCCGTACAAATCAAGGTCTTGACTTGATTGGCGCATTTATAGGTTCGGAAGGCACCATCGGAATCGCCACCGAAGCTGTCTTGAAATTGATCCCGCGCGCTCAAGCTGTCGAGACAATGCTCGCTTATTTTGCAACCGTAGAAGCCGCTGGTCAAGCCGTTTCTGACGTGATTGCATCAGGGGTGGTGCCTGCCGCAATGGAGCTCGTCGATCAGCTTGCACTGAATGCAGTGGAAGACGCTTTCAATATGGGGCTAGACCGAAACGCAGGTGCGCTGCTGATTATCGAGTTGGATGGGCCTCGCACCGGCATCACTGTTCAACGCAAAAAAGTAGAAGCATGCATTGGCACCAACAACGCCACTTCTGTGCAATGGGCCAATGACGCTTATGAGAGAGCGAAGATTTGGAAAGCGAGAAAAAGTGCGTTCGGCGCTCTGGGTAGAATTGCGCCGCACGGATACGTTCTCGATGGCGTTATTCCGCGCTCAAAGCTGGCGATGACTATTAGTGAAATTGCCAGAATCGCTGACACTTACAAATTGACAATCGCCAACGTTTATCACGCCGGCGATGGTAATTTACATCCTTGCATTCTTTATCACAAAGACAATGCCGATGAGGTCAAACGCGTCATCCAGGCCGGTCGCGATATCCTTGAACTCAGCGTCAGGCTGGGCGGAACCTTATCTGGCGAACACGGCATCGGCATAGAAAAGATTCTGGAGATGCCGACTGTTTTCAGCGAGGAAAGTCTCGAATCGATGAGATGGGTCAAGCAGTCTTTTGACCCGGAAAATATTTGCAATCCCGGCAAAGTCATTCCTACTCCCAGCACTTGCGGGGAATCTGGCGCGAGACCTCTTCTGCGCCATAAACTGCTTACATCGGGCTGCTGATCGATGTCAAAATCGATATCGTTGAGGTAAAGGTCGCATTGCAAACTGGATTTTCCGCAGCGGCGAAATTCAGTCAGTTTCGACTTTTCCGAGATTAATTATCAGTTGATTTATCGGTCTTTAGGGGTATGATCCCGAATGTGAGACTTATCGCAGGCGTTCATCCGTTTCAAAACAAAAACAATCTGACCCCTTTGTGGAGGATATTGATTGCACGGCAAAGTTGATCTGGCCAAATCTAAAGGACTGAAAAAATCGGAAATACGGCAACTAAATCGTCTCCTGACGCAGCGTATTCCTGCGGATAAGATACTCACTATCGAATTAGCTGACTCAGTCGCTGAACTTTCTAACTCAATTGGGCAACCCGTTTCTCTCGTTGTGAATCGTCGGGGGCAGGTCGTCAACGTCACGGTTGGCCAGCCCTCAGACGTGAATATGCCTGAGCTCAGAGGGGTGCGTGTCGGACCTGGACGCTTGTGTGGTCATCGCATCATTCATACTCACTTGTCGAAAATCAGTGCAAGCGAAGAGAAGAACGGTCACGGACCGAACAAAGAGAGCCTGCAATGCCTGGCTCGCCATCGCCTTGATCTTCTTGCTCAAATCGAGGTGAACCCTCAGGGCACCTTCAGTCGGTCGCGTGGTGAACAGGCGAAAATGGCCGATGTCATTCATATTGCCCACTTGTTGCCCGGGCGAGATAGTGAAGGAAGAATCTGGAAGGTGCTCGAACCAGAGACAGCAAGGAAAGCAGAGAAGGAAAATTTTGAGGCGCTTATTTCAGCGCTTGAAGATGAGTTCAGGAAAGTTGCTCCCGGGCTGCCTGTAGCGGAGGGAGAAGAGCGCGCTGTACTGGTTGGTCTTATCACCGATGGCGAAAATTCCTGGCAGGTCGAAGACGATCTGGACGAACTTGCTCAGCTTGCTCGCACCGCCGGTGCTACCATTTGTGAGCGACTGACTCAGACTCGTCCGCAGCCAGATCCACGCTATTTCCTGGGCTCGGGCAAGGTTCAAGAACTTGCTTTGATCGTGCAAGAAATGGGAGCGAACCTTGTTATCGTCGATCAAGAATTGACAGCAAACCAACAGCGAACGCTCGAGGAAGTTGTTGGTGTGAAAGTAATCGATCGCACCGAGCTGATTCTCGACATCTTTGCTCAACGAGCTCAGACTCGAGAAGGTAAGTTGCAGGTCGAACTGGCGCAGCTAAAATATTTGCTGCCCCGACTGATTGGTAAAGGTTTGACCTTGAGCCGACTGGGCGGCGGAATTGGCACCAGAGGTCCTGGTGAAACCAAATTGGAAATCGACAGACGGCGTATTCGAGAACGCATCAATTCTCTAGAGAAAGAAACAGAGCGCATCCGCTCTCATCGCGACACGCAGCGGCGTCGGCGCAATGATGACAATCTGCCTGTGGTTGCTCTGACGGGATATACAAACTCCGGCAAGTCGACTTTGCTCAATGCCATGACCAAATCTAGCGTCAATGTGGAAGACAAACTCTTCGCCACACTCGACCCGACCACAAGGCGCACGACGTTGCCTGACCACAGCCCGGTGTTGCTCACAGACACAGTAGGATTTATTAAAAAGTTGCCGACTTCGCTTGTTGCTGCCTTTCGAGCCACGCTGGAAGAGGTTGCCGTAGCTGATGTCTTGATCCACGTCGTCGATGCCAGCCATCCAAACGTTTCCGAGCACATCGCCAGCGTCTACGACGTTCTCAGCGAACTGGGCGCAGTCGATAAACCTCTCATTACTGTGCTCAACAAAGCTGACATCGTGCGCAAAGAAGATCTGACCTACTTGTTAGCTCAAGTGCCAAACCCTGTCATCGTTTCAGCCACTAAACGAGCAGGATTGGGAAGCTTACTTACAACCATTCAAGACGTGCTCCAGGAAGTTTGTCCGACTCGCCAGAAATTCAGCGCCTAGAAGAGGCAGGACACTTTCATCCTCAGGTTGCCCGGAGATTTGATTAAGGGACGCTAAATATTTGACATCTGCCGGTGCCCGAGAGCTATAGTTGTTTGTAGCTAAGGAGCGCGGGTCGTAGTACCCCGTAAGAAGCACAAAAAGAAGAAATTCCAATTTGACTGACAACACCCAACAACAGCGCAGGCACAGCGCGTTGAGGGGGTGAACTCGACTGCTGCCTCAACCCCTTTTGTGGTGTTGTATGCGGTGCGAAAGCTCGCGTCTCCAAGCCCATTTTTACGCTACCCCTGGCTACATGCCAGGGGGGCATTTGATTTTTTATCGCGAAAGGTCGTCAAATCGGGCTAAATGCACCTTAAAAGTGTTATTTTAGCTTGATGTAGGCTGGAGAAAGAGTAACTGGAATGGTCTGGGAAGAACTGCATCAGTCAGGGGTCGACGCATTAGAGCGGGGCGAGTACTCCGAAGCTGAAAGGTATTTGCAAAAAGCTGTAAGTGAAGCTGGCAAAGATCAGGCGAACGTTGCGACAACACTCTATTCACTTGGACAGGTGCACGCTCATCTGCAAGATTATCCCAGAGCGGAGGCTGAACTGACCCGCGCTCTGGCGATTCGTGGCAAAGTGCTGGGGCTCGAACATCCCGAAGTTGCTCGGGTAATCGATGAACTCGGCCTGGTCTATTTCAATGAGCAGAAATATTCTCAAGCAGAGCCTTTGCTGAGGCGGGGGCTTGAGATGCGCAAAAAGCTGCTTGGAGAGAAGCATCCCGATGTCGCCGACAGCATGGTGTCGCTGGCTACACTCTGTGAAACAGAAAAGAATGTGGCGGAAGCTGAGTCTCTATTGAATCAGGCTCTGGCAATTCAGGAAGAAGGTCTGGGCCAAGATGATGTGAAGCTGGCTCCAACGCTTGGGCTGCTCGCTGTTCACTCCTTCAACAAGAAAGATTATCGCAAGGCCGAAGACTTTGCTAAACGCGGTCTGACGATTCGCGAGCAAGGTCTGGGCGACCGTCACCCCGATGTGGCGATGAGTTTGCATGTGCTTGCAATGATTGCGCTCGCGCAACATGATTTTGCCAAAGCAGAAGCTTGCTATAAGCGTGCTCTCGTAATTCGTGAGCGTCATCTTCCACCCAGCCATTCCGGCATTGTAAGCGTACTCAAGAATCTCGGTATCAGCTATTACTTGCAGGCTAAGTACGCGCAAGCTGAAGAGATCTATACGCAGTTGGAAGGTATAGCAGAAATTGCAAACAATACCGCCGACATGATGCTCTCGTGGCGTCAGCGCAGTTGGATTCGCCTCAGGGAACGCAAGTTCAAAGAATGTGAAAACTATACCGTGACTGCGCTTAAACGCATGAAAGATCTCGAGATTCAAGATAAAGAGACTGTGGATAGTTTGAACTTGAGTTTATTTTCCTGCTACGTGGCTCAGAAAAACTTTGTTAAAGCTGCTCAGACACTGCCCGCAACGGCGGTGACCATGGGCAAACGTTTGCTCAAGAAAAACGGCGTCAAAAAAACTGGCGCCGGCAAAAGCAGAGAAGCAAAAGCGCCTGAGAGTAAACCTGCCAAAAAGAGCAGCAAGCAGATCAAAGATGAAATGAAGAGGGCTCTTGATGAAGAGGACGGCGACCTTGCCAGTCCTGAAGATCTTAAGAAAAACAGCTCCAAAAAGAATGGAAAGCCAAAGCGTGCCAAAGTAATAAAATAGGCGACAGTGGGAGTGGCATGAATGTCCTGGCAAAAAAGTGAAAGCGAGGCTAAAAACGCCTTCCAGAAGGGACGCTACGCAGAGGCCATTCGCCTTTACCAAAATGCGGTCGCACAAATAAGAGAAACAGATCAGCTAGACTCTCTCGGAACTGTATACGGTGCACTGGCTGATGTTTTGTTTAAACAAGGTCGTTACGACGAGGCTGAAGAGACGTTCAATAAGGCTGTTCATTACCAGCAGGGCAGCGCCGATCAATTGCCGGAGACCAATGAAACAGCGGTTTTGCTGACAAATTTTGGTGCGTTTCATGCAGACCGCCAGAATTTTGATGAGGCTGACCGTTTACTCAGCCGTGCACTGTCTATAAAGAAAAATCTTGGCGCTGACGAACTTTCTCTTTCGAAGACTATGACTGAGATAGGAATACTTAAACTCGATCAAGACAAGTTCAAAGAAGCTGAGCCCATGCTCAGTCAGGTGCTCGGAATTCAGGAAAGGGAGCTTGGCAAAGACGACGTTATTTACGCTGAAAGTTTGAATAACCTGGCTGTACTGCACTCCAAGAAGAAAAACTATGCGCTTGCCGAACCGCTCTGTAAGCGGGCTTTGAAAATTCGAGAGAACAAGCTCGGGCTCGACCACCCTGCGGTAGCAGAAAGTCTGCACAATCTCGGAGTTCAATACCTTAAGCAAGGTCGTGCTGATAAGGCCGAACCGCTCTGGCGGCGTGCACTTTCAATTCAGGAGCGAGCCTACACGCCTGACCATCCGCGTCTGGTTTTGACGTTGAATCATCTTGCCAGTGCATGTCTCAGTCTCGGTCAATTTGATGATGCCATCGAGTTTTACAAACGCGCCCTCGATATTTCTGAACGCACCGGGGGCGGTGACAAGCACAATTTGATGAACAGCGTTGCCGGTCTGGGAATGACTTACCTCAGGCATGCAAAGTTCAAGGAAGCAGAGCCATACATCAAGCGTTCGCTCGATATGCTCGACGATGTCGAAGAAGATCATGGCACTCTAGAGCATGGCTACCTGAACGAATTGTTTACTTGCTACATTTTTCAGGGGAAATTTGGTGACGCGCTCAGTCTGGTACCAGATACGATGCGCGCTAGCCACACGACGCAGGTCAACGACGTTCTGGATGCCTTTATAAAAGTAGGTAAATTCGCCAACAGGTTATTTGATAAGAACGATGAAAGCTAATCGCCCACGATTGCATTTGCCGATGTCATTAATGGAGTGGGTACTTCAGGCGATGACGTTATCTGTACTCTGCGCAACGATTTCTGTCGTTTATTGCTACTGGTCTGTCTTGCCCGAACAAGTCGTAGTGCACTTCGATATTTTCGGCGCCCCCGATCACTATGGACCAAAGAGCACGCTCTTGATGCTTTGCGGAATGTCTGTTTTCAACTTTCTGTTGATGTCGATCCTCAGCTACTTCCCTCATACTTTCAACTATTTGAGACCGATCACCGAGAGCAATGCAGCCCATCAATACCTGCTCGCTCGCAAATTTATTTTCGTTATGAATCTGGAAGTGACCGGCATAATGTTTTTCGCCATCTGGAGCTGTATTCAAGTGACTATTGGTGCAGCAAAATCGCTTGATATGGTCAGCATGCTAACCTTGCTCGTCGCGATTCTTATTTCCAGTGCTGTTTACACGTTCAGAGCCAGTCGGGCTTAAGGCCGCATGTAAAACATTCTTGCTATAAATTATGGCTTAAAATCTCGTTCCTCTTGAAATTATAAAGCGAGACGAACAAAAGAGTAGCCATGCACCCTACATTAAGCTACGATGTTGGTGCGGTTAGACAGCGCGGTTAATCTGTCGGCAACACAGGAGAACCCCTATGTACATTCGCGTTGGCTATGAAATGGTTTTTGATTTTCCGAATCCAACGGCGATGATCTTTCTCCTTCATCTGTTGCCGTCGCGAGCAGGCGACTTGAGACACGCTGATGAGTTGAAAATTACTCCCGCTGTTCCCATCACAGAATTTGTGGATTGGTTTGGCAACAGATGCGCTCGCATAGTCGCTCCTGCCGGTAAACTCACAAT
This sequence comes from Drouetiella sp., assembly GCA_036702955.1. Taxonomy (GTDB): domain Bacteria; phylum Cyanobacteriota; class Vampirovibrionia; order Obscuribacterales; family Obscuribacteraceae; genus PALSA-1081. Next base: position 77,717 of record DATNPY010000020.1, read on the forward strand.
CACCAGCGATACGATCGTCAAAGACTCCGGTGTTCCTGACCCGGCTGTGCTTGATGCGCAGCAACATCCGGTCGAAGAATTGCCCCCTGAGTGTTTGCAATTCCTTTTGCCAAGCCGTTACTGTGAAGTCGACAAACTTGGCGATGCTGCCTGGGAATTGTTCGGCAACATACCTCCCGGTTGGGCACGCGCTCAGGCAGTCTGTGACTGGGTTTTTAACAACGTGCAGTTCGGTTATCAGTTTGCGAATTCAACGAAAGGCGCTTACGAAGTCTATCAAGACCGCAAAGGCGTGTGCAGAGATTTCACTCACCTGGCTGTGACATTCTGTCGAGCTTTGAACATTCCAGCACGTTATGCAACTGGTTATCTTGGTGACATCGGTGTTTCAGTTGAATCGCCGATGGATTTCAGCGCCTGTTTTCAATGCTATCTGGGAGGGAAGTGGCATACTTTCGATGCCAGGCACAACGTCAGAAGAATTGGATGGATACTCGTTGCGACCGGTAGAGATGCGGCAGACTGCGCAATCACGACTTCGTTTGGACCGCATACTCTTGAAAAATTTCTAGTGTGGGCCGATGAAGTTCCAACCGACGAACTGATCATGCCTCGACCCTTAGACCCGCGTCTGGCGGCTGCTGGTTTTTAGTACGGTCCAGGGTTAGCTTCGCATTCGTTTCACGACTTCAACCGGGCATGGTGCTTTCAAGACAACTTCTTGTGAGACACTGCCCATGAAGAAGCGCATGAGATGACCACGCTGTCTGGAGCCCATCACGATCAGACCAGCTGGAATAGATGCGGCCATCGAAATAATGGCATCTACAGGGTCGCCTTCACGTATTTCGATGCTGACTTTGCCGACGCCCACTTTATCTTCAAGTCGATCCGCGCAGCTTTCCAGCATCTCTGTCGCTGCTTCTGTCAGCCGTTTCTTTTCGATCGAGTCGGCGTGCGCATAGAGCGCGTCGACACCCGCAGCTTGAATGTCGTCGGGCACAGAAACTACTGACAGCAGCGTAAAGCGAGCATCGTCGTTCCATGGCAAATTTAAGACCCATTCGAGGGTGTTCCTCGAATCGACGGTATCGTCAATCGCGACAAGAATGTTGTTATCGTATTTTGAGCGACCGGTGTGTGCGTGCTGATAGCGTGCGATAAGCGTTGAGCACTGTCCATAGAGGAGAATAGTTTGCGAAACGCTGCCGAGAAAAAGTCTTGGCAGTCCGTGCCTTCCGTGCGAGCCGACAACTATCAGGTCAGCCCAGTGTGATTCCTCGAGGATGATTTCTTTGCTGTCCCCAAATTTCGCTTCGGCTACAGACTTGCACCGCGGAAAGTGCTCTGACAATTGGTCAGCTACTTCCCGGGTGAATTCTTTTGCGGCGCTGAGAGCCCTATTTAAAAACGCCTCCGCTTCTGGACGCTGCATGACTGCGAATATTGGTTCGCGTCTTTCAACAGCGCAAAAGACTTTGAAGGTTGTGTCGTCTGGCCAGCTTCGGCTCAGCACGACGTCGACGGCCACTTGTGAATGGGGTGAGTTATCGACCGCCAACAATATGTTCACGTGTCATCCTCTTAAGTTCCACAATTTTACACAGTTCGTTTACGGTTGAACTGGTTTAGTAAAATTCAGCAGTTTTTCAAGAGCTTTTCTTTCGTCCATTTTCTCATGCAGCTTTGCATCCGCATCTTTCAGCCTGGACTTGTCTTCGGCCGACATCCCCCGGGTGCTGTGGTCGCGCCTGACTGATCTTTTCTCCGTCACTGCATCGATGAGGGCCTGAGTCAGTCCTTCATCTTTCAGTTCGTCGAAAGTTTTTGTGTCTATGATGTCGTATTTGGCGCCTTCATTGACCAGGTTATCGTCCAGGTCGATGCAAAATGATTTGCCATTGAACGTATCACCGATCTGCAGAAAAGTAACAATAACTTCGTTGGGGTCGGTCAGCTGCCTGGTAAAGTCAATCAGAGCGCGATTTACAACGTGCGGGTCTCTGGGCACGTTCGGCATTCCATCTGTGATTACGGCGATTATCGTTGCTTTGCCAGGCTCATGGTGGTGAAAAGCATACTCGAGCCTGTCTACAAGTGGATTAACCAGGCACGTATTTCCTTCAGGAGTGATAGTGTTATAAATTTGTTCGACCCGTGACACGTCGCAATCGTATTCAGTTTTAAAGCTGGTATTGAAAGTAGTGATTGTTAGAGTTTTTCTGTATTCCGCCATCAATTTCGCGAAATCTCTAACTTGCTCGTGACACCACTGAAATTTGGTAAGTGCGCCTGTGCCGTCATGTTCCAGCATTGAACCGGTAATGTCGATGATCAGTTCTATGTTGTATTTGACTAATTTCTTTTCCTTGGCTTTCTCGCTCACGTCAACCAGCGGTGCCGTGGATTCGTCAACTTTGACCAGTGGAATTTTGGGTTGGTTAACACTGGCCACGGGGATAAGCGGGCTGTTTGCAGTTTGCTGCGCCGCGGCTCGCAACGGCACCGTTGAAGCCGCTGTTGGAGTGAGTGCTCGCAGTTGCACCTGGAAGGGCTGTCCATTGCGCTCGATTTGAATGGTGAGAAAGTCGTTCGATACGCCTACCGACTTGATCTTGTCACCATTTTCGATGCCCTTGTAGTACGCTGTGCTGCCCATTCTGACGGTGTCTACGGTCAAATAGCCTTTCGCCGCATTTTCACCTTGATGATATAGACACTTGATGCCGACTCTTTCTAAGTTATCGATCAATTCATTTTCGGTTACAGATCCCTGAATTCGTTTTGAGGCATTTGAGATACCGGCACCAGCTGCTGGCATCGACGTTGTCTGACTGCACAGGCACAGCAGTGTGCTCAATATGGCATTTGCAGCGACGAGCCATTTTTCAGCCATCAGTTCTTCTTTGTCGCCTCTCTGGGTTGCGGTGGCTTATGAATATAGTTAAGTGCCTTGCCCGGCGGAAGCGCTATGGGAACGCCAACACCGGAGGGTTCGTCGGCTGTTTCGTAACTCCTTACGTATACGCTCGTTCCTGTGGGCGATAGTTTGACGGACCCTGGTTGATTGCGCTTTGCGTACTGTCCGTCCAGGGTGATGGCTGTGTCTTCTGCCGCAGATTGTTTGGCTTTGTAAAACATTCTCAGATCCGCGATTTTCCTGGCCTGCGTATCTCTGGCTGCCTGGATACGCGCGTCATATTCTTGTTTTACTGCGAGGTTGTCTGCAGTAGCGTTGTAGCGCCCTTTGCCATATCCGAATGATTGAGACATTTTTGAGGCTTCTTCTGCTTGCAAATCTGCTATCTGACGCTCTGCGTCTTTGTTGATATCACGAATGCGCGCATCGAGTTCTGCTGAGTCCTGTGATTCAACTGCCTCGGTTTGCGCGCCTATTTTTCCAGCTGCATTCCTTATCGTCTCCGCTTCGGAAGTTGGTGGCGTTGGCGACGATTTTTCTGCTCTCGACGCAGGTGTCACTTGCCCTTGCTGCTGCTGCTGCTGCTGCTGTGTTTGAGTAAGCCCATTAATAGCTCGGAGGCAATTGCTCTGGATCGAGGTTGTTGGATTGAGCTTCAGCGCTTGCTGGTACTCCGCAAGCGCTTCACTGCGACGTCCTAGCTCCAGAATTGTGTTGGCAAGCATGTAGTGCGCATTGGCATCTTTAGGGTTTGCTTTGACTTCGGCTTCAAAGCATCTTTCGGCCTTACCGAAATTGGCTTGGATGTAAAAGCGTTTACCTTCATCTAGCAGGCTTTCCGCGCTGGCTACATTTTGCAATTGAAAAATGCAGCTGCAAATCGAAATTGAAATAACAGCGATAGTTCTTCTATTCATTATCATCTGCGAAGATCCATTCAGTAACCGATGCGAACTTGTTTTTTATATACCAGCTATTTTGCTTTTTGATCGCAAAAAATAATCAGCTCAGTCGATTTTACACATAGTCACGAAAGCTACACGGACTGCCGCTAGGATGTTCATAATCCAACGTGTTCAGTTTGCTTTCAATGACGAAGGGGGCTCGTCACTGTCATGGCATTATGGAAAAGAGTATCACTTACTAACAAAAAGATTTCTCAAGGAACTTCTATCCTCATCGTAACGATGGCTCAGATTCTTGGCTTTGTACCATGCTCTGCCGCTACAACTGATCAGACTGAACTACAACGCGGCATTCAAAGCTTCAGTTCCAAGCATTATTCGGATGCTGTCAGTCATCTACAATTCTATGTTAACGCAAATCCCCATGAGTCGATCGGCCACTATTATCTGGCTAACTGTCTGTTCAATCTCGGGTATCAGAAGCCTTGCTTAGACGAGTATGCAGCGGCCCTGCGTGAGTCGACTTCCCAAAAAATGACGGATTATTGTCGGGCAGCGATTCAGCAGATGCAGTCCAGCAAGCAGTCTACGATTAACCAGGCTTCTAGTGTTAGTTCTGCAGGCACCAGTAGTGCCAGTCAATTCGCAAACAGTCAATCGGCAAACAATCAGAGCGCGCGTAGCCGGGCTTTTGCTTATCCACCCACAGCTCTGGCGCGTCCTTTGAGCAATCTGCCCTATCTTTCCTATACTCCACCTGTGCTACCAAACGGGCAGACCATGTCAGTTTTAAACAGTGCACCGATAGTAGTGGCGCCCCTTACTGTCGATACGGCTTTGCTTCCTTCCGGTCCACATGGTGTTTCCGACCTCGCTCTAGAAAAGGCACTTGTCAGAATGGCCGATCAAACAAATGTAGAAATCGAAACTCTGCAACGAGATTACGCCTCAGACTTACAAAGCCTTAAGGAGCATCTCAGTGATGAAATAGTAAGAATCAATCGCGATGGTGAAAGGGGGATTCAGACAGCAATCGATAATCAGCGTTCAGGAAAGGGAACATCCTCGCTCGATTCGACAATCGATTCAATCAAGCGTGATACTGCTTCTAGAATTCAAAATGCACAAAGCTCTTACGAAGCTCAAGCGCAGGCGCACCAACAGGAGCTCTTATCGCGGATAAATAAAATTGTTTCGGCATCCAGACTCTCCCAAAGTCAAATAGCTGATTCAAGACGACTGCCTGGAAGCCCTAACCTTCAGCTGGTAGGCTCAGACCTGTATACACGCAATTACGCGCCCGGTCCTGAACCACCTCCTCCTGATGAATTGTTGGCTACTCCAGAACGACTTGTGCTGGACGCTCACAGCCGACCCGGACAATCCATCTATAAAATTGTCCGCGAACCTGCTGCAAAACCGCTGGAAGCAATCGGAACTCCAGGAACGGATTTGAAAGTGCACGGCGAGCTTATCAAGTAACCAGGCGTGATACCACTCTTCTTCACGAAATCTTGACGCACATGTGCTACGGTGCTGATAGATGTTTCGCTGGAGATATTTCTTTGAATAACGGTCCACAGCACAAAGTCGTCGAAGCAGCCGCGACACTTTTCCATCGTCTGCCCAGGCTGCATAAGCCACAGAATGTCAACGAGAAGCATGCAGACTCGCTGGGTGTAAACGACAAAATAGCGCTTGCAGTCACAAATGCAATGGGTACGATGTGGGCGCTCTATTTCATGGCGTTTTTTATGCTTTTCTGGTGCCTCTGGCAGTACATGATGCACGATAAAGCTTTCGACCCCTATCCTTACGCGTTCCTGTTGTTTCTCGGTAACATCGTGCAACTTTTACTTATGCCACTAATCATGGTGGGGCAGAGTATCTTATCCAAGCATGCCGAGATGAGGGCTGATGAGCAATACAAAACTACGCTCACGAGTTATCAAGACGTTGAGCACATCATGGAACATCTTGATGCTCAAGACAAAGAGTTAATTCGTCAGACACAGATGCTGATGAAGCTGCTTCAAGCTCAAAGTGAGTCGCCTGACGCATCGCACAGCACCGCTATTGCACCGGGCGACGCATTATAATTCCGCCGCTTCTCATTCGAATTAACATCGTTTCCCGGCTCGTCGACCTATCTGTGCATCAACTTTCTATTCTGGTACGTTGGTCAGTCGCTGCTCGCAATTCGCGTGCCGGTCTGCTGTGCTTTCTTCAACAGTTTGAATGAGGAAGCCAGGAAGTCCGAAAGTTGCATTCCATCTTTCGGTGCCGTGGCTAATCCGCCCACTAAATTTATTCCGTCCATGTCAATTTTTTCTGACAATTTGTCGAGGAAACCATTCAGACGAATTGTTGTTTCATCGACTTTAGCCATCGGCACTAAGATAAGAACTCGGTTTGGCTGCCAGAATGTCATGTATTCGTAGGGACGTTTGATGGCATCAAACGTGGTGGTCACCGCCTTCAGTGCTTCGTTTGTGATGCTGGCCGCAGGCACATTGAATTCGAACATAGCAAGGCAGCAGGGAATGCGCCGAGCCAGTTCTTTATCTGCAAAGCTCAGAAACAGTCCGTAACTGAGCATGCCTGAATCAGGTTGTAACAAGCCTCTGTCTGCATTTTTGATCAGTTCGCCGATATTGGAGAACGCGTCTGAGCATTGCTCTTCACCGGTTGTGACCCCGCGTGCGCCGATCAGCATGCTCGACACAAGGCTGTAAATCACCGGTATCCAGACGGTGCGATCCATCGGCACGGCGTCGATGATGTCCGCCAGTGTTTTTGGCTCTCGCAGGGCTAGAAAAACTTTCTTTTGAAACTCCACGTGCATTGGCAATCCGTTTGCCAGCTTAGCCTCGAACTGCGACTCTGACAAACTGTTTTCTTTGCGATAAAGAACTGTCGACGGAAAAATTCCATTTTTTTCAATTGAATTTTTGTAGTCGAGCAAAGTTGCACCTTCCAGAACTAGATTCTGGAGATGCTTTTGTACAGACCGTTCAGCTGTTTGCCAGCCGTGTTGAAATTGAAAGGAGCCGTCGTCCCACGTGAACACTTCAAGCAGCACTTTCTCTCCGCGCACGCTTTTAGTGGTGTCCATCAGGTGACTGGAAATAGCGTGAACGAGTTCGCCTTGAGTGAAGAAGATTTCTACCTGCTGAGTTGTGTCATACACATTCAGTCGCCCTGTCATCTTGCACAGGCTTATTGATTGCAAAATGCTTGCCACGTCAATTTCTTTCAACTCCCCTGAAAGATTGACGCCCGCAGTGCTACGGTCGGTCTGCATGGTTTGAGAGATCGACTGGTCTGGCTCAGAAAAGATGCGCACCGGCGTCTGCTGCCCACCGCTGGGCATGCGTGAGTAGGAATCTCTTGCTGATGAGCTGGCAGTTTCGAATCCCGGTTCTTCAAGTTGCGCAGTAGGAGCAGACCCGCCGCGACGAGTATCTTCCAGCAGGTTTTGAATGATGGCGATGTCGCCCGATGCCATTCGCCACAGGTCGACTCTGTCTTTGCCGTTCTCGCGGATCTCATAAAGTGTCCACTCAGGCGCAACCATTTCACCAGTCTTGCCGCGCTCCCAACCCCGTCGCTCTTTGACGGTCGAGCACATGACTGTCAAGGTATACAACATTTCGTTGTTCGGATGTGTCCAGGTTAATTGCGCGGAATTGTTCTTATTCGCGTCGGCAAGCAACTGCCGTAACTTCGTCTCGTTAGGCGCAGAGGTCAGACGGCTGGGTTTCTGTCTTCCGATCAACTTTTGGGCCTCAGTAAACAACTAGTCTTACTTATATTCCCAGGGGACAGGGGATTATGCTGTCCTGCTGATTTACTTCAGCAGGTTTGCCCCGGGCGATTCTGGTGAACAATAACTGGCGAGTGTCTCGAACGACCTCAGTTTACTAGCTTCACGAGATGAATTGTTGGCATGGAAGATGTGTTTACGCGACTTTCCGAAATAATCGGTGAGGAGATAGACTCACCGGTTTGCAGGCAGTTCGTTCAGGATTTGAAGGAAGAGCCGCTGAGCGCCAAAAGCTTGTACTTCTTTCCCGAAGCCGGTTTTTCGCTCGTGTCTGCAAGGCGCATTTTCGTGCGAGCTTTTTTAAACGTGCGTACACCGCGCGATCCTGGCTACATAAACGCTTTTACGGGAACTCTGCCTTGCGGGGTAAGTCCTTACGACAGTCGTGAAGTAATTCGCCAGAAGCTCGATGGAAAGTTGCTTGAGTCAACCGAAAGCGAGGACCAATTCGACTTTGCTCCTCTGACATTGTTTATCAAGTTTGCTCAGGACGGCTCAGGCGTCTGTTCGCTTTCCATCGGGTTCAGCGATGAGAATTTGCCTGAAGGATTGACACCCGAGTTGGTTGAGAACAGCGGAAGCTCGGTTCAATACGGAGTGCTGCATCGGCCGGTCAGAAAGCGCGTCGGACCGAGGCACAAACCGGGGCGTAATCACTAGCTTTACTTGTGAGAGTTTCAGGCGCTTTAAGTGCGTTTCTCAATGCAATAATCCGAGCTTTTTCAAATCTTCGACTGGTTCGTCGAATGAACACGAGCCTACAGAATGAATGAAGTGTGTTCTTGCTTCGTGAATCTGCTCGACCGTCAGTACTTTGTCGCGCCAGCTCGCAGTGTCTGAAAAGGAAAAGTTGGCAGGGTCGATTTCGGCGATGATTGATTCCAGATCTCGCTCGCCGTGCCATGCGAAGCATGAGGCGAGCAAGACGTTGATGAATCCGTGCATCACCGCTCGCGGTGCGTCGTGCTCGTAAGTAAGCGGATGCATGGCACGTATCGGATGATGTAATCCAGCTGTGGCCTTGAATGCGAGCTTGCGCTCGGCACAGTCTGCTATGAACCGCGCAACGCTTGCTGGGCTGGGAATCGCTTCTGGTTTAATGCCACCGGTTCTGATTTTGGCGAAGCAGCCGGATTTTTTGATGGCATCGAGTTGCTCTGTGTCTCCGGGCAAAGTTTCGCAGTAAACAGGCTTTTGCGAGATCACGATCGAGCGAGTTTCAAGTGAAGCCGCACGACCGTCATCTGTTTCACTGACCAGTGACGTGTGCGCATCTAGCGAGTGAGGAGAATCTTTTGCTTGTTCTGAGCCTAGAACGAGCCAGTGAAGCATCCAGGAATACTCTCCATTTCGGTAGTTGCTGAAATTGTCTACTGCTTTATCGAGAGAAAGTTTTGCTGGCGGAAAAATTCCTGCGTAGTCGATGAAATGTTCTAACAGCGCCTTGAGCGCTGGAGCGACAGTTTTTGAATTCGAAGATTTTTCTGTTGAGGCGTTCTGCATTTAAACAATCCTTTTGACAGTAAGGCGTATAACCTTGTCACTTAGCCGCGGCTAGTGGAAGTCGCCGAGGCGCTCGAAGGAGCTTAATCAGTCATAAATCGCAAGGGTGGCTTCCTGTGCTTTGATTTGATTAGAGAGATCTTCCGCGTCACGTTTTCTTCCTAGTTCATTTAACAGTTTGCAGTAGTTTTCTTGAACGTTTTTGAGCACTTCGCGTGTTGCTTTTGCGAAGGCTTGATTTCCTAGTTTTTGTAATCGGTCCAATTCACCTTGAATCGGTCCGGCCGAATCATATTGTTCTTTGGTGATTGGACTGACTGGGTCCATCGCGCAGTACGCCAAAGCTTTTCGATAATACGACTCTGCTTCGCCGTAGAACTCCTCTTTGTGCAGGCAGTATCCAAGTCGCTCAGCGGTCTGCGCGGCGCTGGTGGGCTTTTCTGTTTCAGCCGCCTTTTCAGCCTTCTTCAGCGTCGCAATTGCGCTGACGAAGTCGTTGCTTTTAATAAGTTTCAGACTTTCCAAGTACATGTCAGACCACGAATGATAGTTCTCCATTCGGGCGACGAAGTCATCCATAAAGTCGTCTGGCATTTTGTTTCCTGCCGCAGTCTAGTTTATTCTACCCATTCGCGGATGAGCAAATGCGTCTCTAGCAGTCGGTTGAGACTAAATTTTTACCCGAAAGTGAATTTGTCAAGCGAGTTTGTCAAAATTAATTGCGAGGTTGCGAGCATTGCGCTGCGGCAGCGCAAGTGCTGCATTACCTCCAGGCGCAATCGTTGACTTGTAAAATCCGGGGATCGATTTGACAGTGATCTGAGAGGTGAGGTCACTATATACGGTGCCGCTTCTTCCAAACTCCCTCTTCAGGCTGCTATATCTTGCGCATATAGCTTCTGGAATTGTCGAATTCTGTTGAATTTTTCAATTTAATTATTTGCGAGCACCCGAGTGCATGTATTTCGCAGTCGCAATTCGTAAGCTGGTAACACCTTCGAAAAATTGAATAAACCTTTCTGCGGTATATGTCTTGTGCACCACAGGGCAGTACTTTCCGAAAATTTTTAATGCGTCATAATACCAGTAGGCGTAAAACGCTGACTACGTGCGGGCTACATATTATATGGATATACAAACTGAAATCATTTCAATAAGTTCGCATGACGTCGAATACGAACGTCCGGAAGCACCGCCAGCGGTTCAAGTTGTTGCTCGACCATTTCTGAAATGGGTGGGTGGTAAAACGCAAATACTTCCACACATTGACGCAAATATTCCCATTCAGCTGCGTGAAGGTGATGTTGGCGCATATCTCGAACCTTTTCTGGGTGGCGGCTCTGTCTTCTTTCACATCGCACAACGATATAGAGTTGCACGATACCTTATATCCGACAATAATCGCGATTTGATATGGGCATACGAGACTGTCAAAAATCACGTTGAGCACGTTATTGAGGCGTTAGGGCAGTTTCAGCAAGAGTTCTGGCCGCTCAGTAACGAAGAGCGTTCGAAGATGTATTACGAAACACGTGACGCTTTTAATAACGCGCGCCACGATGATTCTGATGATGTTGAATTTCGTGTTGGTCGAACTGCGCAATTGATTTTCTTGAACAAGACTTGTTTCAACGGCTTGTACCGGGTCAATGCCGCAGGCGCATTCAATGTGGCTTTTGGACGTTATGACAAGCCGCCAATTTGTGATCGTGAAAATCTGCAGGCTTGTTCGAGAGTACTCTCAGTAGCTGAAATTCGGTTGTGCGATTTCAGTGAGGTTCTGCACTCAGTTGGCTCGAATGCATTCATCTATCTTGATCCTCCATATCGACCAATCAGCCTGACTGCAAATTTCACATCTTATTCGCCGACTAATTTCGATGCCATCGAGCAACAACGTCTTGCCGCTCACTGTCTTGAATTAGACAAGAGGGAAAGCAAGTTGATGATTAGCAATTCCGATCCAAAAAACATCAATCCCGAGGATCGGTATTTCGAAGAAACTTATCCGCACTTCCGAATTACTACCCTTGCTGCCAATCGAATGGTGAACTGCAAGACAGATCGGCGTGGCAAGATAAGCGAGCTACTAATTACCAACTATTAGAAGTGAACCGTATGATTTGCCGTACACAGGTGCACATCCGTGTAGCAAGTTGTAACGAGCTGTTTATGACTGGTCTGCTGGCTCACAATTCCTTTACATCTGCTGGCTAGAATGTCGCCCATAGTAGATGTTCTCAAGGAGTCCAGACATGAACAAACTTATTGGTGCGATGCTGATGGCGTCAGCCTGGCTTGCCCAGATGCAGGCGTATGCACAATCAGCAGACCAAATGGTCTCACAGGCTCCTCAACTGCAACCTGCAATGCCAGCTCAGCTCGACGCCAACTTGCGAGGCGCGATCGGCGGTCAAACTACTGCACAATCATCAGCACCTATGCCGTTTACATCGACGAGCCCCTACTCTTACAGTGAGCCAACTGGTACCGGCAATGACCCCCAGGTGCAGCCTGTCCTTTCGGCGCCCGTGTCTGGTCCAGGTACAGTCCAGTCCCCTACCAGCCCAGTTAGCAAAAGGCAGAAGCAAAAGAAGCATGGATTTTCTCCGGTAGGAGCCATCTTCGGTGTTCAAGACAGAGCCGTTAAGTCTTCGCTTGGATTAACCGATAGAACTGCAAAAGCAGGGTTGGGTATTACGGGCAAGACTACGAAAGAGATTTTCAAGGCGGTCTTTTAACTATGTCCTTTGTCCTTTTAACCAATGTACTCCGCCTTTTAGCTCCGCCGTTTTAACCACGACCTTTTGGCAGGACCTTTCAACATGACCTTTCAACATGACCTTTCAACATGGCCTTTCAACATGTCCTTGAGTCAAAGACTATTCCAGGCTGCGAATTTCCCTCTCTGCCAGTGTTTGACTATTTTGTCTTGATATCAAGTATCTTGACCTCAAGATAAATGTGCTATACTGATTTTTGGCAACCTTAAGAGGAGGGGCTATGAAAAAGAATATTGTCAGTGTGCATAAAGCTCGCGCACCTCACATGGTCGGCGATGGACTTCCTGTCCGCAACGTTTTCTCTTACACCGACCTCGGAAAGCGGGAGTTGAGCCCATTTCTAATGCTCGACTACGGCATGCCGTCACAGTTTAAACCAACTGAAGAGATCCTGGGTGTAGGAATGCATCCCCATCGCGGCTTTGAGACAGTCACTATTGCGTTTCAGGGACGATTACAGCATCGTGACACAGCCGGTAATCACGGCGAAATAGGGCCTGGCGATGTGCAGTGGATGACCGCCGGATCTGGCGTGTTGCACGAAGAACTGCATGCTCCGGCATTCAGAGAATCCGGCGGAACTTTGCAGATGCTTCAGCTGTGGGTAAACCTGCCGGCTGATTTGAAGATGACCGACCCACAATATCAAACACTTGAGAATGAACGCATCCCAGTTGTGCCTAGTGGTTCTGCGAAAGTTCGAGTAATTTCAGGTAAGTTCGGCGAAATGGCAGGACCGGCAAAAACTTTCACGCCTATCAACTTGTGGGATGTGCAGCTCGGTGCCGGTGAAGTGAAGCTCGTGGTTCCAGAAAACTACACTACCGCGCTGTTTGTCATGGAGGGTTCAGTCACCGTAAATGGTGCTCGGGAAGTGGAAGAGCCAACTCTTGTTTTGCTTGAAAGAGAAGGTACTGACGTGGTGGTAACAGCCTCCTTTGATGCCCGCTTCATCGTGCTGAACGGAGAGCCAATCGACGAGCCAGTAGTTGGCTATGGTCCGTTTGTGATGAATACTCAAGAGCAGATAGCCCAGGCGATGCAAGATTATTCCGCTGGAAGATTCGCTGGCGCCAGACGCTAACGAGCCTCAGACAAGAAAAGCATTGTTGAAAGAGTGATCGAAACGACAGGCAAATTCTGTTCCAGATTTGCCTGTTCGTGTACTCTGTATGAGTTGAAACCCGCTGTTTTAAAGATAGTGCCCGATACCAGCCTTAACGATTCCGCCTGGCGAAAGATTTGCGAAGATTCCACATTGATGTCCGACATCGATGCGAAAGGTTATGCATACATTACTGCTAAATCTTTGAAGACAATTGGTCATCGTGAACCCAGACTGATGGCTAAACTCGATAGTCTTTCCGATCGTCCGAAAGTTTTCGCGGAATTTGGATTGAATATTCTTCCTTCTGAGCGCGGCACCTACATCGTGTTCAAAGACCCCGAAAATCGAAGCTATTTTTCATTGCCGTCTCAAGTGCAAGCTGTGCCACCAGAGCAGTACATTTCAAGAGTGGAACTCGAGCTGTTCGACTCTATTCCGAAGACGTCTGCTTACAGCGAATTTCAGGCTATCGACGTGGCGTATCTCTCTGGTCTCCTGTCCACCTTTTGCAATGAAGGAGAGTTGGAGTTAACTACTCGCGGTCGAATGAGTTCAGGTGAATTCGATATGTGGCTTCCGGATGTTGCACATATGGTGCACATCAAAAACGCTCAAATTGAAATTGATTCGGCTTACGAGGCCCGCTCTGCAATTCCTCTGGTTGAAGCGAAGATTGGCTTCAGATCTGATTTTAATGTCCGTCAATTGCAATATCCGTATCTGTATCTTTCGCGCCTTTCAAGGAAACGAGTGATTCCAATTTTGCTTTCTTATTCGAACGGACAATATCAACTGTCTGAATTTTCAATCGGTGAACAGTTTGGGCAGCTGGAATTGGTTCGTCAAAATTATTTTGTTATTAACGAACCATCTGTGGTGCACGTCGATCTGCAGCAATTGGTAACTGCTATTCCGTCCGAGCCCGAACCGACTGACATTCCTATACCGCAGGCGAATGATTTGAACAAGGTTATCGACTTGATTTGTCTGGTCGAGCAAGGAATTTCTGAGTTGGCGGAATTGACAGAAACGCTCGGTGTTGTTGAAAGACAAGCTTACTATTACGGAGATGCCGCCAAATATTTGGGTTACCTTGCCGGGCGCAGAGCGATAACCAACGATGGTGTTTTGTTGGCGCAAGAACGGTCGCGTCTCGGTCGTGTTCAGATGTTGCTGCAGAGAATGCTGGCGCGTCCCGTTCTTCGAGCAAGCATCCTTTACTTGCAATCACGGGGATTTGCCATCGATGCGGTTGATTCGCAGGAGCTAGCCGCAATCATCAAAACTTATCGCAGCGATGTCTCCGGTGATACCGTCATCAGGCGAGCATCGACAATCAAAAATTGGCTGCGCTGGCTTTTGACTTGCTGCGCGTTCAATTGATTTCAATTTGGCTTTGAAAAACTAGCGGTGAGTGTTTGAAGCTTCGGGTGGGTGTTTATAAGCCCCTATCTGCAGATGATTCGATATACGCAACTTCTAGCAAATTCAATTCGTAGAATTACGCAAAAGAAGATCTGGCTTGTAACGAATTGGTAATCACAATTCTATTTTATAGACCTATCGATTTTATACATCTATGGATTGGAGTTTGTTCAATGCTGGAGATGCGCGATTTTGCACAGACCTCGGTAGCCGGTGATAAGCAATTTGGTGCTGGTACTGTTGGGGATACCAAAGCATTCCAAAATGCAAACGGCATCTCGCAATTTGATGGACCCTGGGAGCGCGAAGCCCGCCTGGCACATGCTGCATTGCAATCAATTCCAAAGGCAGCAGCGGAAGCTTTTAGCCCCGAGCATCTTCCTGAAACCGCAGGCAAAGCGGCGCTATCGGCCGCAGCCACTCTGGCATTGACGTGCGTCGCTCGCCAGCCCGGTCTTGGTGCGACTGCAATGAGAGTGTTGGCGCCGGCCGCAGTTTTATCGTTAGGCACCGATCTGGTGCGCAGTGGTTCGGCTATTTTCGGGGCCGCTGCCGATACATGGGAGTCCGGTAAAAATTGGGAGAAGAATAAGCAGATCGTCGATGACAATGTCGGTCGTTTTGCTGTTGATTTTGCAATCAATTCCGCCGCCGGTGGCATTGCGCATGTTGGTGGCAGCCGCTATTTTGGATGGACTCCAGGCTCTACCCGGGGTCTGCCTGAGCTCAGCTCTGCAAATTTACTTTCTGCTGCACCAGGTGAGACAACTGCTTTCAAGCTGAAAAGTGATGGCATCTGGCGCCGCGTAGATGTTCACTTACCTGAAGGCTTCGACGGGAAAATCGATCCAAACCGCAATTTGTTGGTAGGGCTGGACGGAATTTTAGTCAATAAACAACCCGGAATGGCTGGTACGAATGGACTGGGTGCGTTAATGGATCGCACAGGCGACATCGGAGTCTTCCCGCATGCTGGGTCGTTTAATCTTGTTCCGGGTGTTCGGCTGACGTCATGGCAGTCTGATGGCGCCGGCTTTTTAACGCCGGGGCATTGGCTCGTGCCGAAGTCTAAGGTCGACGATACCCAATTTATTTCTGATGTGATTAGCCAGGTCAAAGGCGCTCTCAATACTGACCGATCTGTTCTGGTCGGGTTCTCTGAGGGCGGAAATGTAAGCCATAACGTTGCCGCGAAACTCGGAAAAAATATGGTGCAGGGCGTAGGCTCCGTGGAAGGAACGGTGACGGGCATCGAGCATCCGGCGATTCAGGGGATGGATGCGCTTATCGTGCACGGCACTGCCGATCCAACCATCCCTATCCAGGGTGGTGCGGGCGGTTTGACAAAAATTCTCTCCAGACTCGGACATACGCGTATGGAAAATTCCCAGCCGCTTGCTCAAATCAGCCGCTACACAGAGGCTAACCAGTTCACGGGCCAGCCCGTCTTGAACAGTTCTCAGCCGGGAGTAACCGAAACGATTTATCCACGCGCTCAAATGGGTGGCGGTGGAGAAGTTCGTTATATAGAGCTTGATGGCGGAAAGCATGCCTACTCTGGCCGCAGTGTTGGTCGGGCTGAGGACAAATCAGTCTTGAGTGGCGTTAACGGCGGACCAACAAGTTTTCAAATTAATGACACGATCGCGGACTTGTTGCTGCGTCGCACGATCGCGAAAGGTTCCTGATTCAACTAGTAACCGCGCTCCTGCTCAGGATGTGAGTGGTGTTATCGCGGTTGCTGCGACTGCACGGGGACTGTTGCTGTTTGGTTATTGCTAGTGCTGCTGCTGTTGCTGTTACGGTGATTATTGCTGCTGCTGTTGCTGCTGTTACCGTGACTATTGCTGCTGCTGCTGCTCTTGCTGTTCCTGCTGCTCTTGCTCAGCCTGTTGCTCCCTGGTATCGAGTCTGGTGCCAGCATAACATGGTAAGTTGAGAGCGCCTGTGCGCTCAGCCGCCAGCTCGATTGGGATAGACAGCAGCTCTTCCGAGTGCACTGCTACTTCCATTTGCTCTTCGCCTTTGCCCTTGTAAATTCCCTTGTTGGGTGGCACGTCTTGATAGTTCCGACCGATCGCCACCTTGACGAAATTCTCTCCAGCGATGCAGTTGTTTGTCGGGTCTACTCCGACCCAACCCATCGATGGAAAATAAATTTCAACCCATGCGTGAGTCTGTGAATAGCCGCGCAGTCTTTGTCTATCAGGATGCAGATAGCCGCTCACGTATCGAGCTGGAATGTTCAGTGCGCGCGCCATTCCAATCATTAGATGTGTGAAGTCCTGACATACGCCCCGCCCGTGCGCGAGGATTTCTGAAATTGTACTCGAGGCATCAGTCACGCTTTTTTGGTACGTGAATTTTTCGTCGATCAATCTCAGAAGCGAAGTCACAACCGCTCCGAGTTTGACCGGCGTACGAGGTCCACTCTTGGGAATGGCTGTTTCAGCCAGTTCACGCAGCTGAGGTGAGTCGACAATTTTGCCACCAAACATCAGGAAGTCGCAAAATGTGTAGTCGAAATTTGCGTCACGAATCCAGATGTCCGGAAAATGCTCTAACCGAGTTGTGCGCGCATCAGTTTCAACAATGCTGGTGGCAATGATCTGAATCTGGTTGTGCAACGCGTTTATAGAAAATGCATGTACCGTGTTACCAAGCCAATCGAAGTAACTTTTCACCTGGGTTGCTGGACCGATGTCCAGACCAAATGAAAGTCGATGCTGATACTGCTCTTGCAAAGGAGCCATGCGCAGTTCCATGACAGATTCATTGATGTAATCTGAGTAGTGCAGGTCTGTTGTGTGGGTGATTGATAGAAGCATGTCTCTTGCCTGGTTGTTCGATTCGCTTGCGTAATGGTCTAATGCAAAAAGTACGCGTTTTCAATCGCACTTGATGCCTCGTGCAAGCTTGTTTGAATTTTGCCGAGAAATCCTTTGAGATTATTTCCGGTGAGTTCGCTCATTTCCGCAAATTCCAGTCTTGCACAGAGTCTGCCAAGAATTCTTTCCGCAGAGTCTGTTTCTTGCGGATGCACTGCCGATGCGATTCCTGCAATTGCTTCCTGTGCAGCCTTAACGGAATAGCGCACGTTTCTTGGCGATTCGTCATCGAGCAGCAAAAATGCCGCCAAATTTAGAGGGTCGAGGTCTCCAATATATTTGCGCCGATAAGCTTCAATCGAACAGCAGCTCCGCAACACGCCCATCCATTGTATGTTTCGCAACGGCGTTTCGCAAAAATCTCCAGACGATTGCAAGATGTCGAAATTGGTATCGACGATGCGGCAAATCATGTCAGCGCGTTCTAAATATTTCGCCAGTTGAATAAATTGCCAGCTCTGCGTGTGCGGCAATGTCTGATCCGACACGCCTTGAAACAGCAACGAGCCCATGATTACAGAGTGAAAAACTTCCTCTGGGCACTCTTCGAAACGCTGTTTGACGTCGTCTCCCATCAAAGACCAGTAAAGAGTATTCAGGGTTTCCCACATTTCGGTCGAAATGTTTTCGCGAATGCTGCGCGCATTCTCGCGAGCTTTAGTCAGCGCCGAAATCAGATTGCGGCTGCTTTCGTTAGTCATGAAATCAGATATGCCGATAAGCGGTTTTCCAGACAGCAGACTTTCTTGCACTTCTGCGCGTTGATCGAGTCGCAGTATCCGTAACACGCCAAGCCATTGCTTTTCCTGCATGTCTTGCTCAAGCTCACCAAGGTCGATGAGCATGTGCGAGTTGACCAGAACGATTCTGGCAATGTGTTCGGCGCGCTCGACGTATCGGCTCATCCAGTACATTGCTTCAGCTACGCGCGAAAGCATCGGGCGCGATTTGCCAGCTGCAGGTTGCACGAGTGAACTCTGAACGATGCGCTCACCGACTCGTTTCGACGGCTTTGCCACCGCTACGATTTTTTTGATCGGGCGCTCTTCATCTTCTTGAGCATCTAATTTAGATTCGGTAGTCAGCGCACGTCCTCCACGACCCAGGTGTCTTTACTGCCGCCGCCTTGCGAACTGTTTACGACTAAACTGCCTTCCTCCAGCGCGACGCGCGTTAAGCCTCCTTGCATCACAATAGGCCTTTTGCCGTACAAAATATATGGCCGCAAGTCGATTCTGCGTCCCTCAAAATGATCTGAAACGAGACTTGGATGTTGACTCAATTGGACGATTGGTTGAGCAATGAAATTGCGCGGATCGCTTTTAATCTTGGCTGCGAATTCGGCGCGTTCTTCTTTAGTCGACTTATGACCCATGAGCATCCCATAGCCACCAGACCCGTTAGTGCTTTTTACAACGAGCTGGTCCAGGTGTTCTAGAACGTACAAACAATCGCTGCTGTCCTGGCAGTTGTATGTTTGCACGTTGTTTAATATTGGCTCTTGCGATAAATAGAATTTGATCATCGCCGGTACGTATGGATAGACGGCTTTGTCATCGCAGACGCCCGTACCGACTGCGTTTGCGAGAGCAACGTTGCCGCAACGATATACGGTCATCAATCCCGGAATGCCCAAGATACTATCGCCTCGGAAGCAGAGAGGATCTAGAAAGTCGTCGTCTAATCGCCTATAGATTACGTCGACTCGCCGCAATCCAGCTGTGGTGCGCATGTAGACAAAGTTGTTGTCGACGATCAAATCTTTTCCTTCTACGAGTTCGACTCCCATTTGCCGAGCCAGGAAGCTGTGTTCATAGTAGGCGGAGTTGAAAATGCCAGGTGTCAGAACAACAATTGTCGGATCATCGACTCTGAATTGAGCAAGATCTTTCAGGCATTGCAGCAAGTTATAGGGGTAGTCTTCAATCGACCTGACTCGATAACTGGCAAACAGCGCTGGAAAAACTCGTTTCATGATGGCGCGATTTTCCAGAACATAACTGACGCCGCTCGGAGTGCGACCATTGTCTTCGAGAACAAGATAATTGCCGTTTTTATCGCGAATCAAGTCTGTTCCGCAAACATGGATGTAAACGTCGTTTGGAACATTGACGTGAATCATTTCACGTCTGAACATTTGTGCGGAGTAGATTAGCTCAGGCGGCACCACGCCCTCGCGCAGAATTCTCTGGTCGTGGTAAACATCATGGCAGAACATGTTCAGCGCAGTGATGCGCTGCTCCAGCCCGCGTTCGATCGTTTGCCATTCTGAAGCGGGAACAATGCGCGGCACCAGATCGAATGGAAAAATTCGTTCGACACCAGTATCGTCGTTGTAAACAGTGAAAGTAATTCCCTGATTGCGGAAAGACAGGTCTGCCATGCGTCTTCGGCGCTGGAAGGCGGAGTTGCTGAGTTCGGCGAGTTGTCCGAACACTGATTCATAGTGGGGGCGCGGCACATCTTTGGCTTCGAACATTTCATCGAAGATGCCGTTCAATTGATACTGGGTGAACATGCCGCCAGCAATTCCCTTATGCAGATAGCCCGGCTTATGCAGCCTCACCTCCCATGATACTGGGATTGGCAGAGCTTGCAAGTGGTCTTGACGCGATCAAAACAAAGCTTTCCCTTTGGCATCCTGCCTGTGGGCGGTGCACGGCGCCAGTTCGGAAGAATTCGGGACTTTTACAATTTGGCAGTGCCATTCGATTCAGTTTAGCTTGACTACGCTCCAATTCCGCGCCTGAGTTTTCAACTTGCAGTCTCGAGCTGGTTTCTGGATGACACCATTGGCAGTGCCCAGACCTCGTGGAAATAATCTTAAAGCTGAGTCTGTGAAAAATTCATGTCGATTGGACTACAATTCACTCAGTGGGCAGGTTCAGGAGTATTGAGATGGGTGCAAAGGAGATAGCCGCAGCCGAGGAAATCGACAGAAAAGCCAGAGAAGTCGTGAAAGTCGTTCGCAAGTACAGGTTCCATGAATTGGCTCCCCATGTCGCTCAGCTCAAATCTCTGATTGAGAAGGCGAACAAATTGCCTGGTGCGAATCCAGATGTCGATAAGATTGATACTGAATATCCATTCGAGCGACAGAGTGCATATTTAGCCGGAACCAGATCCAAGAAAGTGATTGCAAAGATTGAAGAAGTCGCTCCTGAGTATGAGTGCTCCTGCGACCCTACTAAGTGCCAGTGCGTCGCAGCTGAGGAGACAAGCGCCTCTGTGCCTGGCTTGAGTTGTGAATTTTGCGATGAAAAAATTGCGCTCGGCAGCCAGATGTATACGAGCTTCAAACATGGCGAAAAGATGTGCCCGGTCTGCGCCAGGATTTTGACCGAGAAGGTTCGGCTAAAAGAAAGTGTAGCGTACGCGGTGATAAACCTTGTCGAAGACGCTTCGACTGAGTCGAGCGCGCCTTATCTTCAATTTGCAGAAGCATTGAAGTTGGTCGAAGAATCTCAGCATCGCCTGGAAGAGTTTCGCAAGACGCAGCGTGCTAAAGCTGGGGTACGTTAGTTTAAGTCTGTGAACTGTTCTTTCAGAGCAGAGCTCGTCGGACTATGCGCTCGATCTACAGACGCGACCTGGGTCTACGCAGCTCGATCTATAGACGCGACCTGAGTCCAGAATATAAATCTTGAGCCCTTCTTCTTCGGCATGCCAACAACATTCGAAGCGCGATCTTTGCGGTACAGAGGCGGAGGTCCAACGCTCAATTCATCTACCGGATGTACTGCTTCACTGACTGGCGGAGCGAAATCATTTTGTTCGCGGCGCACCGCCATCAAATGATCTTGAAGAGAGCCCATTTTTCTTTCAGTAGGCTCAACAAATTCTGATTCGTGGCTGACAAGCTGATTGATCGTGTTAATCAAGCCAGTCATTGAAAAGTGCATTTGAATATCTCCGCTGTTTGCTAATTATGTGAAGTGGTTGGTTCCCACTTGTCCTTCGACGTCTGAATTTTGCTGCTCGTCGTCTGACCAGTGAATAGTATGCGAACCGGCAATCCCAAAAAACCCCCGTCGGAGGTATACCGACTGTTTTACCTATGTTGGTGCTGAACAGAGCAAACCCGGACAGGATTAACATTTGCGGGCTGTGAGGGTACAAATTGGTCACAACCTTTGATTAGACTTAACTCACTCGAATAAGCTTTGCCGTTCCCCAGGTTCGAGTTTGAAATCCCTTACTAAATAAAGGCAGCAGGGCAGCGAGATATCGCTGTTACTTCTGAATGCGATGAAGAAAAACACCCCCCTGATTTCATCCGTAGCCGCGACGATTCTAGCCTTTGGCCTCGTAGGCGGTGCATGCGCTTACAACACCACCTCCAGCACTCCGAACATGCGTACCTATCGTGACCAGTACGCGCAGGTGTACACCGGTCAGCAGAAGAAGGACCAAAGTGAGTCTCTGGAACCTGCAAACAACCAGGGGCAGGCAGCCCAGCTTGGTGGTTTCAAACAAGGTGGCACCGGGGGCGGTGACGGCAAAGATGTAGTTTCGACCCAGGCTGGACAATCGCAGGCACAGAAGGAGAAACCTTCCGACTCGGGACGTAATATCTTTATGGTCGCGAAGCAAGGATATACCGAGGTTCCGCTCACACTGGGTAATGATCACCTTGGACCTCCTGCCGGAGACCCGCCGGGTTCATGTTTTCATCCGCCCCAGATGTGCAATGTGAAACTGGGAAGCAAGCAGGAGGACGATTCTGCCGCAGATGGGCTGCCTACTTTTGGCGAGGGCGCAGGCACCATAGCTAGTGTCGGCACTCATTTAGTTACCCGGATGGCTAGCGCCAACAAGCTTGCAGACCAATTGATGAGTCCCAACAACTTTGTGGAAACGGCGAAGGCCGCTCAGGAGGCTCAAGCTCAACAAGCTTCGAGTGCTTCGGCAGAGGCTGCCGAAAGCGCCATGGAATCTGACATCCTGGTCATGCGCCAGAATTTGATTAATGTCGCCAATGAAGGTGCTGCAGTCCCCACGACGACCTATGCTCCGGTTCGATTGCTGTCTCAAGCAATCTGGATGGTGCAGCAAATGCTCAAAAATGTCTACGTTCCGATGGCAATTCTTCTCGTTTTGCCAGGTGCGGTATTGACTCAAGTCAAATGCGTTGCCGCTTCGGGAATGATCGACCTCGAAGATGAGGATACGATGAGCCCTTTTACTGGAATACTGCGAACGGTAATTGCAATATTTTTGATTCCTGCGACTCAGCTTATTGTCAGCTTCGCAATCGACATCGGCAATTCTATGACTTTCGAGGTGCAGAAGTATCTGGTGCCGGCCCAGATCCTGATGTGGGCTAAAGAGCAAACGTTCAATCCTCCTCTTAAGAATGAGAAGAACAGCCTGGGAACTCCAACACAGCAGAAGAACGCCGGTAAGATGACAGATTCTTCGGAAGAATCGTCTGGTGTTGAAAGTCAATCCAGCGCAACGAATGCGATGCAAATGGGCTTCAACTTTTTGAACATGGCTCTGGGCTTTGGTATGACGATCTTGTTAGCTTTCCAGATCGTGATGATGTGCTACCTCATGCTGATGGGACCAATTGCCGCAGCACTCTTTGCCTGGCCTACCAACGCTGGCAGCCTGTTTAGCAAGGTATTTGCAAACTGGGTTGATGCCGTAACCAATCTGGCTCTGTGGCGCTTCTGGTGGTGTGTTGTGTTGCTCTGCATGTGCACTCGGATTTCGTGGTTGACTGAACTCGGTGAATTTAATCCGAACACTCAATGGGAAATGCTTGTGTTCACTGCTTTCGGCGTCATTTTGACTTACGTTCCTTTCATGCCGTTCGATTACAAGCCCGGGGAAATGGTGGCCAAGGTTCTGGAGAAAGCATCGCAAGCGCAGCAAGGTGCTGGTGGCGGCGGAGGTGGCGTAGCCGGTGGGGGGTGCGGTGCTGGTGGTAGTGGCGGCGGTCAGGAGGGTGGCGCAGGCGGCGGCAAAGAAGGTGTCATTCCGAGTTCAAGTGCAGGGGGCGGAGGAAACGGCGGTGGTGGACGTGGCGAGAGCACCGGCCCGAGCGATGTTCCAGAACCACCGTCCGAAATTACTAGTAGTGGACAGAAAGATGGAGACCGTGAAGACGAGAAGCCGGAAGAAAAACCGCGCCGAACAGGACCTACGTTCCTTGTTTCGAATCCACCCCATGCCGGCAGTGAGCAGGTGAAGGTCGATGATGCTATTCCACCGCCACCGTTGACTCGTTTGGAGCCCCAAACCGCCTGAGCTCACATGTCGCTAGTTCCTACCTTCTTGATTATGGCGATCCAGGTACAAATTGGTCACACTCTTTCATTAGTATGAATTCACTCGGACTCCACCCCGAACCTTACCGAGTTTAAGTCCCTTACTAAAACGGCTGAAACAACGAATTGACGTTGTCATTTTTTGCCGCACCCGATTCTAAAAACAGAGGATTCAGATGACGCCTTTTAAAACTATCTGGTTAACGACAGCAGTTGTTATGTCAGTTTTCGGAGGAGCTGCCGTTCTTGCTAGCCCTTCTGATAGCAGTGGTCAATTTACCAACGAATTGGCTGGAATGAACATGAACACTGCTAATCGTCACCTGTACCCAAACACTATGGGTGGTGACGGCTCAATGACAGAATCTGGCGGTGCATCTGGACCTAGCGCAAAGACGAATCAGAATCTCGGCAAAGATCTGGCCAAAAAGACCCCTAAGCTTTCCAAAATCATTCCTGCAACTTCTGCGGATACTAAATTAACGGATGCTGTCGAGCAGCAGATGGTGGATGACTATTATCTCAAGGGGAATCAGGCTGAGGAACGGCAGACCGCTGCCACCGATTTGCTGGCAGAACAAATCGCCAACAAAGAACTCGTTGGTAGACTTAGCGAGCCGGGCGCCTGGGTCAAACCAGCTCAAGCTGCAGCTCAGGCGCAAGCTACGAATGCTGGAAACGCTGCTGCCGAAGTTTCGAGAGATCAAGCTTCGAGCGCGATCGATTTTTGCGCTCACTACCTGACTAACTTCACCTCTGATGGTGGCAACAAATGGAATCTTTTGCGCAACAACATCTTTGTTCCAATGGGAATTTTGTTGCTGCTTCCCGGCGCCTTGCTCACTCAACTGCGTGCAATCATGGCAGCTGGCAACCCGGTGCTGGGCAACGTCAATCCGCTCGAAGGCATCATGCGATCGGTAATCGCAATCTTTTTAATCCCTGGTACCTATCTGGTTGTTAACTACAGCATCGACCTGTCCAACTCCATTACTTTTACTATCAACAGTGAATACTTTCGTCTTTTCGGTTCGGACATGTATAAAGACGCGATCTGTGCCGAAATCCGTGCATTCCCGGTTCGTGGTGCTCAAGAAAACCGCAATGCACTCGACTTACCTGTTCCAGCAATGACTCCGATGGTAAATCCAGGCGGATTGTTTGCCCAGTTCGAAGGCATGATGGAAAACAAAATCGAAGACCCCTGCTCTGGAATTTACCAGGCGCCAGGCGCGCGTGCTGACGAGGCCATGTCTTCAAGCAGCGTCGCTGCCAGATTGGGTCTCAATGGCAGCAACGCTGCACTGACTGCGTCGTGGAACATCCTGTGCGCTTTCCAGATGGCTTACCTGTACTACCTCTGGTTTGTTGGTCCAGTTGCTGCCGGACTCTGGGTCTGGCCAATGAAGCAGTTGCGCGGCGCTTTGCCGAGTTGGGTGGAAGGCGTTATCACACTCGCTTTCTGGAGTCTCTTCTGGAACACCGCTATCTTGTTGATTGCGTGTTTCAAGGGTGTAGGCGAAACTGGTTGTGTGTTGATGACAGCCTTGCACTTCCTTGCTACAGCATCTGTTAAACATGCATTTGACTTCGCCGGTCTTGTTCGCGCTGCCGGTCAGGAAGCTGCAAACATGGCTGAGAAAGCCATGAAGAGCGGCGGCGCAGGTGGCGGTGCCGGTGGTGGCGGAGGTGGTGGAAGTTGCGGCGCCAAAGGTGGCGGTGCTCAAGGTGGTGGTCAGGCTCCTGGCACTGCTGAAGGTATCGGTGCGGTTTCATCTAATGGTGTTTCTAATCCTGGCAATGTCAGCGTTGCCGCTACCAGTCCAGTTGGCGCCGGCGAGCGTTCATTCGGCAGCACCGGACCGGTTGATAAAGCTGGACTCAGCGATGCTGTGGCTTCGCGCTCTCATGGAAAAGGTGAATCAACTTCAGCTGCAGCGACAACGCCTGTGGGAAATCCGTTTGATGGAAAAACTTCCACAGACAGAACGTTCGATACTCTCGCCGCCGACAAGAATCAATTGCCTCCATCTGCCGAAAAGACTGATGGCACCGATTTGTTTAATCAAGAATCCAAATACGCTGCAATGTTCTGTTCCGCTGAACTGGCTGGTAATTTCGATGGAGCGGATATTCCGCTTGCAGGTTCAGATATCGACCTGGATGCCTCAACTGACATCAACACTGATCTTTCAAGTGTTACCAACCTTGGCGCACTGACTGCTAACGAAAACCTCAAGTCGCTCGCTGAAGCAGATGCAGACGTGTTGTCGACCACCTTGCCTCCATCGGCTGAAGCACTGGCTAAGGATGACGCTCAGTTAAACCAGGAAAGCAACCGCGCTGAAGCTGAGAAACGTGCTCTAGAGGCTAACAACAGCACCAGAGAATTTGCGATGAATCAGGCTGCTGAAAAGGCTAAAGAAGCTGAAGAAGCAAAACGCAACGCGGCACAGCAGAATCGCGATGAGAGAATCGCTGCAGCAATCAACAACCACCTCAACAATCTCGGTGACTCGATTGCAGCCGTGAATCAGTTAAATGCCGGTGCTTCTGCTGGCGCAGCTGTCGGGGCTGATGCAGTGAACAATGCTGCATTGACCGCGTCTTTGATGCGTGACGGAATATCGAACTTCGACGTCAACAACGCCCTGACGGACATCAATGTTGCTTCATCAAGCACGCTGGCATCGATGAATCTCTCTGCAACCAATGTATCGAACGGATGGACTTCAAGCGATTCGTTGACGTCAGGCGATCTCGCCAGACTCGAACTTTCCGACTTTAGCAGCATGGATGCCCTCACGTCAGTGGATTCCATCGATGCTTCAGTCGTAGACAACTCACTCGCTGCCGTATCGAACAACTTTGATGGTTCCGATGTATCGATTTCATCGCTTGCAGCGCCTGCTGTCGGAAGCTTGACTCAATACGGTGATGTGACTACATACGGTGGCGTCAATACTTCTGATGCAAATCGCAGTGACCTTTCCGCTCTCGTAAATACCAACTCGTACACCGCTACAGATTCGTATGGTGCGCCGATTGTAACCAACAGCTCTCCTGTTCCAGCCATGGTCAGCAACCAGGTCGACGCCAGTTCGGTGCTCTCCAACGCAGTTTACTCAGCAGCAGCTGTCTCGGGTAATGTTGTAGCAGCTGTGGAAAACTTCAATACGATTCCAACCGGCGCCCACGCATCCCTTGGTCAACCAGGACAATCTACCACCAGTGAATACTACGCGGCACCAGCTGCCTCTGGAACTGTAGTTGGTTCAGTACAGCCTAACGCTTACGCCGCTGATTATACTGTTCAAAATAGCTCCAATTCAGCTAGCTCTTACTCCGTTGATTATTCGAATCCATCAACTACAGCATCCTCCAGCTCGTATGCGGTTGATTACTCAAACCCATCGACTACAACAACCTCCAGCTCTTACGCGGTTGATTACTCAAATCCATCGACTACAACAACCTCGAGCTCTTATGCGGTTGATTACTCAAATCCATCAACTACAACAGCCTCGAGCTCTTATGCGGTTGATTACTCGAATCCATCGACTACAACAGCCTCCAGCTCATACGCGGTCGACTACTCTAGTCCATCAACCACAACAGCCTCCAGCTCATATGCGGTCGATTACTCGAACCAGTCGACAACGAATGCTGCAACCAGCTATGCCGCCGGCGCATCGACATCTTACGCATCCGTCGACAACAGCTCGGCTAACGTTCAGCAAAGCACACCAGTGTTTGCTTCGGTTCTGCCATCATCTACACCGGCAGACTACAGCGCTCCTGCTCAAAACGTGCTTGGCGGAACTCAGAACTCCAGCAATGCGGAATACTATTCCGCTCAAGTAACTCCTGCATCATCTGTGGTATCAAGCGCAAGTTCATACACCTCAAGCACAAGCTCTTACGACTCGAGTACAAGCTCATACGCTTCGAGCACAAGTTCGTACTCCGCTGATTACACCGCACCTTCGACACCAGTGCAGTATGTGGCAGCCAGCCAACAAAGCGCCACTACAGAGTATGCTCCTTCGACGCAGTCTGCACCTGTTCAAGGTCAGCCAAGCAGCTTCATTCAGCCGAGCGGTCCTGCTAACGAATATTATGCAGCGGCATCGCAATCAGCTCCTCTCGTTGCTGCGCTGATTACGCCAAATCAGCCACTGTCCGTGGAATCCGCAGCTGTACAGGCACCGCAAGCATACACCAGCCCAGTGCAATACTACCTGGCAAATGCAAGTGCCGGTGCAGAAGGTCGCTCAGTTGAGAATATTGCGCCGGTTGAGCGCATTCCTGCACAGCAGCCTTCTGACGTGGTTTACTCAAGATCGAGCAGCGAAGCCTACACAACTGTTGCACCTTATCAGCATGTTGAAAATTCGGAACCGAGAGATGTTAGTTTTGCTCCAACTTACGGACAAAACATTCAGCATGGACCACATTC
>DATNPY010000021.1:0-17673 GCA_036702955.1 Drouetiella sp.
GCTATCAAGCAGTTGGAAAGAATCGGTGTTGTCCACAAACGCAACAACCGCTGCTATGAATTGCAGAAAATCCGCTTGAAAAAATTGCTCGGCAATCTTGGAATCGACCAGCTGGTCGCCGAAGCAGCTGCCAGCGCAGCCGCAACGCCCGTTATCGCTCCTGTCGGTGCCGCTACAGTTGCTGCAACTGTAGAGCCCGCGCTGGATGCCGCTATTTCAACCGAACTGAATTAGTTTCATTTTAAACTTATAAGGAAAGAGAATCTTCTCCAGGCGGAGGGTTTTTCATGCCGTCCGTGAGAAACGAAGAAGACATACAACAAAGAACCCTCAGAGTTCTCGAATGGGATCGCCTCAAGCAATTTGTCGCAAACGAAGCAGACAGCAATGGCGGCAAAGAACTGTGTTTGAATCTCGAACTGGCTGACCACCGGGTGGTGATCGAGCAACTTCTCGATGAAACTAGAGAAGCTCTGGCCATGTATCAAGCCAGAAGCGGCATTTCAGCGGCAGATTTGCCCGACCTCGAAGAAGTACTGGAGAGGCTTAAGATTGGCGCGTCACTTTCCAGCGCTGAACTACTCGCGGTTAGAAACACTCTTGTGATTGGCAGAAAGTTTCGCTCAAATCTTTCGCAACTCGAAACTGAACATTTCCCTCGCTTGACGGCTTATTTGCCCGAGTTACCTCAGGCTGAGAAACTGATTCAGGAAATCGACAATGCCATCGATGAAGGTGGCAACGTCAAAGACAAAGCGAGCTCACTGCTCAGGTCGTTGCGTCAGGAAGTACTTAAATTCGACAGCATGATCAAAGAGACGCTGCAGCGCATAATCCACTCGGCAACACAAGCGAAGGCGCTCACTGACCCGCTCTATACACAACGAAATGGACGTTTTGTCCTGCCGGTAAACGCCAGCATGCGGTCATCTGTAAGTGGAATTGTTCACGACAGTTCAGCGTCAGGTCTGACAGTTTACGTAGAACCAATTGCGGTGCTTGAACTTTCTAATCAACAAAGAATGAAGCAAGCAGAAATCGAGCGAGAAATTGCGCGAATTCTCGAGGTGCTTACACGCTTTGCTGTCTCACATCTCGAAGCCATAGCCAGTACGTACTCCACTTGCATGCACCTGGATGCAATTATGGCACGTGCCAAAATCGCATTCAAATACAAAGGCGAAAGACCGGAACTGTCGCGAGATGAACGCTTCAATTTTCTGACCGCGCGACATCCATTGCTCATGCTGCAGGACGAACAATCTACCGTGGTGCCCAACGATATCGTTCTGGGTGGCAACTCTGGAAGCACACTTATAATCACTGGTCCCAACACAGGCGGCAAAACCGTTTTGCTGAAAACTATCGGCATATTTTCGCTGATGATTCGAGCCGGTCTTCTTCTGCCGGTTTCGCCAGGTTCAACCGCCGCAATTTTCACGCGCGTCTGCGCTGACATAGGCGACGAGCAATCATTGGAACAGAGCTTATCGACGTTTTCTTCCCACATGAAAAATATCGTTGAAATTGTCGAGCAGTGCGCAGCAGGTTCGCTCGTGCTCTTGGATGAACTCGGCGCAGGCACTGACCCGCGTGAAGGTGCGGCCCTGGCTCGTGCGGTTCTGGAATATTTAAATCACTCCGGCGCTGTCACTATCTCAACGACTCATTTTGGTGAGCTGAAGACACTGGCTTACACAGAGCCAAGTTTCATAAACGGTAGCCTGGATTTTGACGAACAAACACTTTCTCCAACTTACAAATTACGCCTGGGTGTTCCCGGAAGTTCAAAAGCGACTACGATTGCGAAACGTTTGGGCTTGAACATAGACGTCATAAACCGAGCCGAAGCGCTAGTAGAAGTTCACGATCAAGATTTGCAGCGCACTGTCGAACTACTGGAGATCAAATTGCGTGAAGCGACGGTACGGGAGGAACAGGCACAGCAAGCCAAGCAACAAGCGGAAGAATTGAAACAGTTCACTGAAGAACAGATGCGAAAACTCGAAGTTGATACGCGCGCATTGCGACAGAAACAAATCAATGATATCGAGTCAGAATTCAAACTCGGAAAAGATTACATCAAACATTTGATCGCTGATTTGCAAAAGCAACCCAGTATGTCGAAAGCTCAAAAAGCGCAGCAGGAGATGGAAAAGGTCCGCAATGAGCTGGGTTGGAAATCAATTGAAGAAGATAGAACGCCGACGCTTGTCGTGGGTCAAAATGTCAAAGTGCTCTCTCTCAATCAGATCGGCATCGTCACAGAGATAACCACGGAAACAGCAAAAGAGCCTGCACAGGTAACAGTCAAGTGTGGAAACTTGCGCATCAAAGTGCCCAAGTCTGATCTGGAGATGCTCGGTAAAGAAAAGCAAAAACAGATCCAGCAAAACAAACAAAAATTGACAGTCAAGGTGGAAGCGCCAACTCACCGCACTAAAGGCAGTACCATCGATGTTTTTGTGCGAACAGCTGCCAATACCCTGGACCTCAGAGGCAAACGTGTAGATGATGGCATGGCAGACCTGGTGCAATTCCTGGACGACAACCTGCTGACCAATACAAGCCCGCTCATGATTATTCACGGTCACGGCACGGGAGCGATGAAAAACGCTGTTCGTGATTACCTGCACAAACAGATGCCAAAAGGTTCTTATCGCTCAGGCGACATACACGAAGGCGGCGACGGTGTGACGATGGTGACGCTGTAAATTGGCTCACAATCCCATTTTCTTTGCCGTACTCTTCCAGAATTCAGTCAGCTGAGGATCGCGGTTTTTCTTCAGAGCATCAGTCATGTGCAACTTAGCCTCGTTGCTGTCACCATTTTTCGACAATGCTATAGCAAACATATAACGGGTGATTGCCACCTGATTTTGCTCAGTCTGAACGGCATTTTTCCAGCCATTGTAATTAAGCAGCAACTGCACGTTGGCGGGCCCGAGATACTTTTCCCGCCGGTCCAGTATGTCTTTCAAGGCTGGATTCAAACTCACCAACTGAGTTTGCAGATCGCTTCTTTCCTGAGCGTTCGGAACTTTATCCACGGATTCATATAACTGCACCGCGATACGTTTCTTGTCCGGTGGCAAGTGCTGTGAAGCTCTGGACACTTCCTGGTCGAATCCAACCATCACCTTTGCTATATCTGGGCCCATCAGAGGCTTCAATACATTCGCTGCCTTGATCTCTTGCTGCTGGAAAAACGCCAATTTTGGGGAGACTCCAGTATCAGCATTTTTGATTGAGGCTTCGAATTGGCGCCGGGTTTCTAAAGTCATCGATTTAGGTCCGGTCACTTGAGCAAGAGCCGCCTGAGAGGCTTCAACAGGGGAGCGTCCGTGAGCATCCAGAGGAGCGAAGCGCCCGACCGGCAATTGCACAGGAGTAACATCTGGCTGCTGCGTTTGCCGACGAAGCAAGACGTCCGCAGGCGGGACGCGACCCGGCACTAATGGTAGTGGCGGCTGCAATCGCGGATCTCCGATTACAGGTTGCTGTGGTTGCTGGAATCTTGGGTCTCCGATTACAGGTTGCTGTGGTTGCTGGAATCGTGGATCAGGGCGATAAGTTGGTATTGTCGGTTGCACAGCTTGCGGCTTCTGAAGCAATTCATACGAAGGCTGGTAGGGCGGTGCGAGAGGATTGGTTGGTGGCACCAGAGGTACTGAAGGCACCTCGGTTCTCTGTTGAAGGGGCAACACCGGTCGATTAGTTTGCACTTCGGTGACACGTCTACTCGCCTGTCCTGACTCAACTGCATGCCGCAAGTGCCTTTGAAACTCAGGGTCTCGAACCATCTCATAATCTTTTTTCTGCGCATCTAAAAGAAGCTGCACACCATTAAATAAATCGCCATTTTCAATCATCCGCAGCGCAAAGTTGCATCTCGTAAAACCAGGAGCACGCTGCAACATATGCAGATCGGCATCCTCTTTAAGTAACATCGTTCGAGTGGAAGCATCGATACTTCTGTTCTTGAGCAGCTCTTTAACAGTTTCCCTCTCTCTGGCGACGGACTTCTGATCGATACCGTCTGCGGCCCGAATGGTGGCTACATACTCTGCACTAGCAACGCGCATTCCCTGCTTATTGAACACATCTTGCGCATGCTGCAAATGACCTAAAACTGTACTCAATTCGCGTGCCGCAATCTTTGAACATTGCGCTACTCTATCAGTGATACCGCCTGTGGTTACAGGTCCGTCAACACCTGTCTGCTCACGACTGTCCCGACTTGCTCGACCATAAGCTTCTTTCTGCAATGGCGTTGGTACGCAGACACCAGTGCGAGCGTCACATTGCATAGGCTGATCTATAGGACGAATATCGCTGATTCTGTTGCCCATATGATTTCCAGGAAGGAAGACTGCGGCGCAGAAAAGACAAGTGATGCCTAGCCTGCATAAACCGATAATAAATGGCAATTGTGTCTATAAAGTTGCGCGGGACGAGATGGTGGCGAAAACGTGAAGACAACTAAAAGAAGAGCACGCATGCCTGCGTGCTCTTTAGACTTACTGTTTCCGGTCGTCTGGTCGCCTATTTGACTGGCTCGTCGGTAATGTCCTGGTTGCGCAATCTTTCGAGCTCTTGTTCAGACAACTGCTTGCGTGGAGCAGCCTGTGGCTGGTCACCCTGTGGTTGTTGAGGTGCAGCTTCTGGACGGAACAGAGCTGGATCGACTGTGCTGTAGTTTCTGGCGATCCTATCTGCCTCACCTGGATTCGAAGGGTCGAGAGTGTGATGAGTCAAATCGATGTATGTGTTCATTCCAGTTTCCACTGTAGCTTTAGCGCCACCATTGAAGATCACGTTCGGAGCGAGTGCTTTGACGACAGTGGTTCCGCGTCCAGCCATTCCGTAAGTGAGAGCGTCAACCGGTGCCTGTTTGACAAAGTCGATACCGGCGTCCTTCCATGATTTACCGTCGAACGCTACCTGCATACCCTGGTCAGCACCAGCCACACTGGCACCATATGCCACCGAAGCTCTAGTGATACCAAATTTCGCAAATGTGCTAGTGCCGGTGGCCGCTGTTGCTTCGAGCGCTCCCAGACCGGCGGCGCCAGGAGCGAAAGCAGCTCCAACCCGAATTGCAGGAACAGCGGACGCGCCGCCGATCAAAGCGCCTTCGCGGAAGTCTTTCCATGTCACTGAATCTGTACCGAGAGCAGCCGCCTTGGTGCCGGTGAATACCAATCCACCAGCGATGGCGCCGCCGCCTACAGCAGCCAGAATCGCACCTGTTGTACCGATACCAGCGGCGATACCACCGGGTCCGGTTAGCAAGCCCACACCGACACCAACCACGACACCAGCAACAACGGCACCGACAGTAGCGATAGCATGCCAGTTGCGTTGGAACCAGTTCTGGTGCTTGGTGGCATCAAGCAGTTCGTCGATCTTCAAATCTTTGTTTGCGGCCAGTTCAGGGTCAGTCTTCTTAACTTCTTCGAACAAGGCGTGAGCAGTGTCTTTGTCTTCTTTCGAATATGCCAGAACGCCCTGCAGATATTTGAGGTAAGGTCCACCCTTTTCAAACTGATCGTTCTGTTTCTCAACCGCTTCAATTGTTTTCTTTTCGTTGTTGAGGCGCAGTTGCTCAATTTTGTATTCTTCTGGATCGGTGCTGTCTTTCTTCTTCTCAAGATCAGCAAGTTTGCTGTCGATGTCGGCTTTAGCAGCATCGAGCTTGGGTCTGCCGGCATCAAGAGTTGCTTTGGTATCCTGGAAATTCTTTTGCAGAATATCGAGTTCTTTTTGAGCTTCTGTGAAGCGGTTAGGATTGTTAGTGTCTTGCATCAATTGTGCAAATTTAGCCTGGTGAGCCTGAAGTTCACCCTGTGGCATGCTCTTACCGAAAGTGGCATCGTTTACTAGTTTGTTGTAAGTCGGATCGGCTTGTGCAAATTCAGGAGTGTCAGCACCAACAGAGAGCGCAATTGGCAACGCATCATCGTATTTGCCTTGTTTGACCAGGAAATTTGCATAGTGCATGCGCGCTTCTTTGACATCAGCCATGATACCAACCAGCGCCTGAGCGACCTGTGGGTTCGATTGATTGTCTTGCAGTTTCAGTTGCGCAGCAAGGAATTTTTGGTCGATACCTTCGCCGAGCTGCCAGGCTGCTTTGTATTGTTGCTCAGCCTTTGCCGTATCGCCTGATTGAGCGAGTGCATCAGCATCTTTCAACATTTTCAGAATGTTCTGTCCTTTCTCATTCTGACTGACAGCGTAGTCTGTCTTAACTGCATTGTTCACCGATGCGTACAAAGGTGAATTAAATACTTCCTGGTTGGTTCTACCAGCTTGTGCGGTTAGTAAGAAGGCGTCGGCGAGTTCTTTTTCAGACGGTTTAGGAACGCCAGTCGTCTTGTAGGCTTCCATGGACGCCATTGGATTGTCAGTCAAGCCTTCAGCCTTGAGCATTGCGTAAGTCAACATCGCAGTTCCAGGAGCCATGCGAGCCGATTGGAGCACAGCCTGGTCTTGAGCCAGTTGACGCAACTCTGGATTGTTGGCTGCTTGTTGTGCAAAATTAGGACTGGCTGGGTCTAAACCGAGCTTCGTAGCAGCATCCTGCAATTTGGCTGTGGCAGCGTTGAGATTTTGCTCTAAATTTGGGTTGTTCTTAATTAGCTCGTTCGAAGCAGTGATGGCGTTCTGGCAGTCTTGATTAATCAAAGTGCGCAACGCTTCAACGCGCTCACCAACGGTTGTTTCGCGAATCTGACCGTTAGCGTCTTTGTATTGGATAACATCAGTTTCTTTGTGACCGCCCTGCAAGATCGTCGAAATTTCGCGACCAGCAGATTGCGCTTCAGCGATCAGTTTGTTTGGATATACGGCCGTTTGATCTGGTTTTACAGCACTGAGTGCCTGATCTGAAATTTTGGATACGTCGCGAGTTCTCTGTGAGCGGCTGTCATCTTGCAATTGAGTGATGAACACGCTGCTTGCGTCGGTAATAGGATGCGTTTGATCGCCCTGATGCTGAGTTGTATCAGTCGGATTGGCGTTTTGAACTTCGCGATTTGGAGGAGCCATTTTGTTAATCCTTAAAGAATCAGAGACTTTCGGTGTTTGAATCTATACAGGTTGGGTAGTTTTTCGACATTGTCATTTTGGATTTTGAAATTGCCTCACCGGTGCTGCTTTTTCGTGAACTCTGGTCGGCACTTTTTCAGATTACCTGTCAATTGTTTCAAACGTGTTTAGTGCTCTGGTTTCCTGGTCTATTTACAGCATACATCCAGAGCTTGTTCAAGCTCTGGATTTAAGCGTTCATAAGTATCTTCGAACTTTCAGCGGGGACTTCCTCCTCATCCTTTTGAGTTTTTTTCGGTCTCAACTCAAGCCTTGTTAGCCACCCAGACCGGGCGTACCCTGCGTCAGACTGCCTTGTTGCTGCTGTTGCTGCTGCTGACGTTGTTGATCTCCATTTACTGGCTGGTCTTGAATCGGTTGACCGTTGTCTTGAACCGGCTGTTGATTAGCTGGTGCATCGGTTTGTCCGGAAGGACGTTGTTGATTCAAAACATTCGTATCGGGTTTAGCAGCTTGAGGTGCGCTCTGGTCAGTGATTGGTGCGTTCATCGCGTCTAATTGATGACCGATTGCTCTAGACTGAGCCGCTCCGGCAAACAACTTCGTCAGGTTCGGAACGTTGTATAGAGTCGAAACAACTGAGAGTTGACCAGCCTGTAGACCTGTGCGCAGGTAGTTCGAACTGGTGATGCCTTCAGCTCCCATTGAGCCCAGCGAGCTCACTTTAAATGGAGCCTTGAAGTAACCCCAGCCCTTGCCGATCGGTCCAGCGCCGTCAGCGTAGACGCTCTTCGCCACAGCACCGTCTTTCAGGGCTGGCAAGATACCGAGATATAGTGCGTCTACAGCTGTGTTGTCGCTGATGCTGCGATAGTTGGACTGCACGAACGAATCAACGTAGCTCATAGGTTTACCGGTCTTTGGATCGATTGGACGATCGAGAGAAGCGATCGAACTGTAAGAACCGATTGCTGAAAACGCAGATGTGTAGCCACTAGCGAATTGTCTGGAAGCAAGTTGTCCGGCCAGATTCTTATTCTCGAGACCAAAATCGAGAGGAGAGAATGTGCCTTTAACTCTTGCAGCCATGCCTGATGGTGAGTACCACTTACCAGCTCCTTCTCCGGTCTCCTTGAGGACGCCGGAAGTCAGGTTAGCCAGTTGAGCTTTAGAGTAGTAGCCGCTGAGAGCTTGAGCGACTTCTGGATTGACTGCACCAGTGGCCGCATCGATGATTGGCTTGCTGGCGAGGTCTCCCTTGGTCAATGCGGCAATAGATTCAGGCAGCTTGGTGGTCTTACCCATAGCATTGACGAATTCGCTGACCGTTGCACCTTCACCCAATCCGTAACCCTTCACCAGTTGTGGTGTCACGGCTTCTGCAGTTGCACCCTTGAAGAGGAAGTTGCTGACCGCCGAACGTGTTCCGACAATTGCGGCGACTGAGCCCAGCGCTGCAGTACCGTGGATGGCGCTGGTGCTCCAATCTTCATTTTGACCAGTCACGAGTCCATGCACTGTGTGGCGAGCCAGAATTTCTGTGCCGAGTGCACCGGCCCCTACAACTCCATAACCGACTGTGGTCAGCTTGCCACCTTCGACGAGCAAGTTTGCTGTTTCAGGATTTCTGGTCAAGACGGCAGCCGTCAAACCGGCAAGAGTCAGTACGGTCGCGGCAGTGCCACCATCAACGATAGCGTTGCTCCAGAATGTGTCGGCTTGCTGCTTCTGCTTTCTCAGATTTTCTGGAAGGAGAGGCAGAATGCCTTGAGCCATGTTGGCGAGTGTCGGGTCGAATGTTTTCAGTTTGTCGTCTGTGACGCCATACAATTCTTTCTCTTTGGCTTTGGCCTGGTCGATCATCGCCGAAGCCTGTTCTGGTTTGACCAGACCGGTGCCCTGTCCATCTGCACCTGCGACATAGAAGAGAGCAGCCTGCTTTCGAGCCGTGATCGGCATGTAGAGCAGACCATCGTCTTTCGATGATTGCGAGCCCTGGATGCTCTGCATCATAGTGAAAAGGTCAGCCTGGCTGGCGCGGTCGATTTGTGGATTCTGCGAATCTTTGCCGAGCTGGGTCAATTCAGCCTGGAATGATTGCAGCGGCAGTTTGTCGGCGATGCCGATATTTTCCTTGAACATAGCTTCGGCGCTGGCATATTGCTTGTTCTGATTGAGCAGCTGACCATAAGCCATGCGGTACTGCATGCCGAGAGTAGCGCGGCTGAATTCTTGTTGAACGAGTTGGTGAGCCTGCACTCTTTCTTGTGGAGTCAGCGCAGTACCATCGGCTTTCTTGCCGCTTTGCAGAACTGAGATGAGCTGATCGGTCATCTGCTTATCTTGTGGACCATACAACGCATCAGCCGACTTGATAGCGTCCTGGAACTGCTTTTTAGTCGCGTCAGTCATGCCGTTCTGTTGCAAGGACTGCTGCGCTTTGGCAATAATCTGGTCAGGACGAAGGCCCTGATTTTCAGGGCTGAGACCGGCAACCTGTCCGCTCTGATCGGTAGTTTGTCCAGGTTGCTGAGCCTGGTCAGTTCTTTGACCAGGCTGGGTTTGAGTACGGTCTGCGGGGGTCGCACCAGCAGCCTGCGCCAGTACTGCATCTGGAGGAGCTGGAAGCTTGGTCAGGTCGATGCCGACTTTCTGTGCCAGGGCCTGAACATCAGGCTTTTGAGCAAATGCTTGCTGGAATTCTTGAGGCACAGTCTGGAAGGCCGCGCCCAACTGAGCTTGCGCATTCTGCATATCACCGGCAGTCGACGCAGCATCTGCCAGATAGTAGCGGGTCAGGAATCTTCCCATCAACGCACCCTGCATCTTCGCATGATCAGCGGAGAGGGTCATGATGTTCATTAATGTGTCTTTGCCGACCGTTTGCTCCAACTGATCGCCAAGCTTGGTGAGGTTCGGCGCTTTCTGTTCAAGTTGAGAGTGAATTGTCTGACGGTCTGCAGCACTGGTGCTTGGGTCCTGATACTTGTTCCAGAGAGCCTGAGCATCAGGTGTGAGCTTCGCCTTTTCAGCATCTATTTGTTGACCAATCTGCTGCAATTGGGCTTTCACCTGCGGTGTCATCTTAGCGTCGATGGCAGCCTGCAACTGTTGATCGCGCGCTGTCGTCTGCTGAGCAAGTTGTGTAAACTCGGCATCAGCTTTCTGCTGAGCAGCCTGGAATTCAGGAGTCAATTGCTGATATGCAGCTTTCACGTCTCCTTTCTGAGCAACGACTTGCTGGAATTTTTGCTCGACAGTCGCAAGCGCATCGGCCGCTGAGCCAGCGGTTGGCCGGTCGCCAGGCTGCTGTTGCTGCTGCTGCGTGCTATCGGTTGTGGTCTGCGGATTGCCTGAGGCATCCAGCGGAATCCCCATAGAAGCAGCAGTGCGCTGCCAGTAGGCTTTCAGTTCAGGGTCGGTGCTGTTATTCATCTTCACAGCATCAGCAATATATTGTTTTGCTTCCTGGGCATCGCCGTTTTTAGCAAGCGCCATACCATAAGTAAAGCGAGTGATGGCCTGTTGATTCTTTTCGGCTTGCAGAGCGTTTTCGACCTGCATGTACTGCATCAAGTTCTGAATGTTCTGCGCACCCATTGCCTGGTCGCGTTGCGCAAGAATTTGTTGCAGTCCAGGGTTGGCAGCAACCAACTGCTGTTGAATCTGCTGTCTCTCTTGTGGCGATGAGGCTTTGTCCAATGAGTTGTAGAGCTGGAATACGGCTTGCTGCTTATCGGCAGGCATTTGCTGAATCAATTGTTGCGCGGCCTGGTCTTGAGCCGTCACCGCTTTGACCAGATTGGCGTCAGCCAGAGGTCTGACGGCATTAGCAGCCTGAGCTTCTGCTTGAAGCAAAGCTTGCATCTTGGGCGACTGACCAGCATCTGCGTTAGCGATGGCTTGCTGGAATGCCTGTTTGACTTCAGGAGTCATCGTGTGAGGTCCGGTGACAGCGCCGAATGCTTGCTGAACGCTCTCAACTGGAGTGCGACCCTGCGCGTCAAGCGGCGACAGACGACCCTGCTGCTGTTGCTGCTGGGTATTGTCACCGGGCTGTTGTTGCGTGCGTGTGTCTCCGGGCTGCTGTTGCCGGGTCTGGTCGTACCCGGGTTGTTGTTGTTGGCTCTGGTCGTACGACTGCTGCTGTCCACGCGGAGCTGCATCAATAGCATTCTTAAGATGGCGCTGGAAGTTAGGATCCTGATTCATTTCAGGGTCTTTCTGCTGGGCTTCCAACAAAAGTTGCGTTCCATAATACTGATCGCCATTGCGAATCATCAGCAAAGCGAAGTTAGCGCGGGCAAAACCTGGCGCACGTTGCAGGGTGTGAAGGTCAGCATCTTCCTGAACGAGGGCGCGTCTGGTCTGCGCATCGAGATTCTGACTCTGGAGCATTTGGCGGACATTGTCTCGTTCACGTGCAACAGCTTGTTGGTCGATGCTGTCTGCGGCGCGAATAGCGGCAGTATATTCGCCCGTTGCAGCTCTCACACCGCGTTGTTCGAAAGTCAGCTCGGCGTTCTGCAAATGGCTCAGCACGCCATTCAACTCTTGAGCAACCATTTGTTGGCTTTGTGAGATTCGGTCACGGCCTTGATTGCCGTAGACTTCACTCTGCATGCGATCGGTGCCCTGAGTCTGCCGTCCATCCCGTATCTGGGTCTGGTCGGTGCTTCTAGGGTCTTCGTATCTGCTGCTGCCCATTTCTTCGTCCTCTATGTCCGTACACGGAGCGCCAATTGTGCCTAGCTTACGTATCATTCCCCTCTTTGTATGTGGGAAAACCACGTAGTCGGGTTGTCAGTAGGTAAAAATTTTATCTTTACCAAAGCTCACCCTTTCGGCGTTCTGGAGTTCTATCCAGGTTGCGAAATTTCTAGACACTTTTTTGAAACCTTTTCTCAAATTCCAGTGGGGGAAATACGAAATGGCAGTCATGATGCCATACTGAGGGCATGCCTCAGCTCTCTGTCGTCATACCTGCTTACAACGAAGAACGTCGCTTACCGACCACACTGGAATCGGTGCACGCCTTCTTGCGAGAGCACTATCAAGATTTCGAAGTAATCATCGTTGATGATGGAAGTGGCGATCACACAAATGACATTGTCGACTCATTTGCCAAGCACCATGAGGGAATTCGCCTGATCACCTATGCTCCGAACCAGGGCAAAGGTTATGCCATTCGCACCGGCGTCTTGCAAGCCACCGGCGACTTGATTCTCATCAACGACGCCGATGGCAGCTCGCCGATTGCCGAGGTTTTGCAACTTCAAAAAGCAATCGCCGATGGTGCCGATGTCGCTATAGGATCTAGAAATAAACCAGATCCAGATCGAGTCGTAGTAGCAGATCTCCATAGAAAGTACATAGGAAATACTTTCAACATGATCGTTCAAACCTTATTGCTACCAGGCATCCACGACACCCAATGCGGTTTCAAACTTTTTAAAAGAAACGTGGCGCATGACATATTTCGAGTCTCTGAGCTGAATGGCTTTGCTTTCGATGTGGAGATTCTCTACATCGCCAAGTTGCGCAACTACAAAATCGCCGAACTAGCCATCAATTGGAACAACGTAGCCGGCTCGAAAGTAAACGTAGTAGTGGATTCGATGGGCATGTTCTTTCAGGTTTTGAGCATAAGACGTCGGGCGTGGATGGGAAATTACAAAAAAACGATACCAAATGTGGTTACACCATTACCGCTCAAAACAAGACCGGCAACTTCTGATCAATCGGCACCATCCGAAAGTGCGTCAGAAGGTCCTCAAGCACATAGTCGCACAAACAGCTGCGAACCGCACAGTCATGATAATTCAAGCTGTACTGACCCTTCTCATAATCACGGAACGTCAAAGGCGCCGCCAGTTTCATAGGGTCAAGCAAAACGAAGATGACGGCAACCATAGAGAAAACAAAGCTACATCCTGCGCCGGATATCGGTGACATCCTCTTCCTGTTCATTATCATGATTCCGCTCATGGTGCGACCGACGTTTTTGTTCGCAGATGGATCGACTGGCTGGCATATTGTCACCGGTCAGTACATCCTCCAAAATCATGCCGTGCCTCATCAAGACCTGTTCTGCTATCTCGATAAAATCCCAGGAAAAGCTGACAAAGCCTGGGTTGCCTACGAATGGCTATCAGACACGATCATGGCTGCGCTGGTTCAAGTGGGCGGCCTTAATTTGCTAGCTGTCGTATGGAGTGCGGCAATCG
Source organism: Drouetiella sp. (assembly GCA_036702955.1). GTDB lineage: Bacteria > Cyanobacteriota > Vampirovibrionia > Obscuribacterales > Obscuribacteraceae > PALSA-1081. Next base: position 13,281 of record DATNPY010000021.1, read on the forward strand.
GCCTGATCTTCCTGCTGCTCTATAACCGCTGCCGTAAAGAAGGCTGCCATTTCCTGATCGTGCTTTTCGCCTGTTTGATAGGAGCACTCGTATCGGCTGTTCACTGGCTGGCCAGACCGCACCTGTTCACGTTTTTCGGAGTTCTGTTCTTTTCTGGAGCGTTAGAAGACTATTATCGACGCACCATATCAAGTACCAAACTCCTGTTGATACTGAGCCTTTACATGCTCGTTTGGGTCAACTGTCACCCCGCTTTCGTGGTTGGGTTTGTTCTCATCGCCATCTACCTGGCTACGTCAATATGTTCAGCTCTGTACTATGCGCCTGGCGAGAAACGAAAAGGCTATTTAGAAACAGCTAAAACACTCGCCATAGCGCTTGTCTGCACGTTCGTCGCCAGCCTGGTAAATCCTAACGGGATTGTTCTATATCAGTACATCGATAAGTATTTAAAAGGCAGCATGGTGCTCGCCAATACAGACGAATTCCTGTCACCGGTATTTCACTTTTCCCTGCATCCAACCTGCCTCGAAGTTCTCTTCGGAATGTTTCTGGTCGGTCTGGCGATCTCAACGAGACGCCTGTCGTTCCCGAGACTGCTGCTTTGCCTGGCATTCGCGCATCTGGCACTTTCGGCTGTTCGAAACATGCCACTATTCACGATCATCGTATTACCGGCGATCGCCCAATTGTACTCAAAGACAAGGTTCACATCGTCTGGCGAGCCAGTCGACGACGATGCAAAACTAACTGCGACGAAACCTACCGCAGCCGGAGCGGACGTAGCTGCGAGCGAGCTGACCAGTGGTGACAACGAGCAATCTTCGCTCTGGCACAAAATTGTGAGTAAGTGGAAACGCCTGGGAGACGGCATTGACGACATGGAGTGGCAGTGCAAAATGCATTTACTGCCAATCGGCTGTTTCTTACTACTTTCCGTGACGGCGATCATGGGCGGGAACCTGGCCGGCGTTCCGATCCTGGAGTCGGGTTTCGATCCCAAAGACAAACCAACAAAAACTCTAGAATACTTGAAGAACGCCGAAGAGAAAGGGGAACTGAAGGTCACAGACGGATACAACATGGATAACTGGGGTGGCTACATCAAGTACAAGCTCGGCACTCCTGTTTTCATCGACGATCGCGCTGATTTTTATGGGGAAGGATATTATGCGCAGTATTCCATCATCAATCAGGTTCTGACCTTTGATAATGGCGCGCCGAACTGGCTTGACTGGCTCGAGAGGGATCACATCCAGTGGGTACTGACTGAAAAGAACAGTCGCCTCGGACAGGCGCTGAAAGAGCAAGGTGACTGGAAAGTAGCGGCTGAGGATCCAGCCTCACTGCTGTTGATTCACACTAGACCGTATCCACACCATGCCACCAACTCTGAGCAGCCCAAAGCGCCCAAACTAGAACAGGTCGAGGATTCCAAGTCTGCACAATCCGAGTCTAAAGCATCGAATACGTCCGTGTCCGAAGCATCGGATAAATCCGAGTTCAAGGCACCGAATACCTCCGAGTCCAAAACACCCAGAGCCTCAGAGTCAACATCACCCGAAAACGAGAAGACAACGAAGTAAACGAGTGTGCAAGGCGAATCCAACTCACACGATACAGAGCTAAGCAAACTTGGCTATGCTCAAGAGTTATTTCGCACCATGGGCGGTTTCTCCAACTTTGCCATCGGCTTTTCCGTTGTCTCTGTTCTGACAGGCGCAGTCACGCTTTACGACTTTGGCTTGAGATTCGGCGGTCCAGCAGAAATGACAATCGGTTGGCCAATAGTCAATTTCTTTACCCTCTTCGTTGTGTTGAGCATGGCCGAACTGGCATCTTCACTGCCGACATCAGGAGCAATGTATCACTGGTCATGCAAGATAGGCGGCAAAAGTTGGGGATGGTTTACTGCCTGGTTTGTGATTATCGGCTACATCACGGCACTGGCGGGTATCGACTACGGTTGTGCACAATTTCTCATGCCGATGCTGGGCCTTCACTCCAATACCGTCAATCTTCTAATCCTCTATGCGTTACTACTTATTAGTCATGGTGCAATAAACCAGTTCGGAATTAAACTTGTTGCCTGGTTGAACGATTTCAGCGTCACAGTGCACTTAGTTGGATTAGCAGTTCTGGTCGGCGCGCTACTGATCTTCGCCCCCAAACAACCAGCAGAGTTTCTGCTTAGCACTACCACTCCTTCGTCAAACAATTTGCCATACTGGTGCGCATTCATTTTTGGCTTACTCCAGGCTCAGTGGACACTGTCGGGATACGATTCCTCGGCTAGCGTTTCGGAAGAAACTGTCGATGCGCGCACATCTGTTCCATGGGGCATGGTTATCGCTGTTGTCGCATCGGGATTCGTTGGCTACATTATGCTACTGGCATTAACGCTATCAATCAACGATGTCAACGCGGTATTGAGCGCGAAAGACGCAGGCGGAAACGCCATCCCAACGGTTGTTGCTATTCTCGTACAAGCACTGGGAGCAACCGCAGGCAAATCAGTTTCAGTACTAGCGGCGATGGCAATGTGGTTCTGCGGACTCGGTGCCGTAACGGGCTGCTCGCGAGTCATCTACGCGTTTGCTCGTGACGGAGGTATGCCGTTTTCAGAAATTTTGAGAAAGGTGCAATCGCAACACCAAACACCTGTGGCCGCCATCTGGACGACCGTGTGCGCAGCCTTTGCCGCAGCCATATACAGTGGCGCATACGAGGTGGTGACCTCAATCAGCGTTATGTGCCTGTATTTCGCTTACATCACGCCCGTCTTTCTTTCATGGAAAAACAGAAAAGCGAATCCACTCGTTAAAGGTCCATGGAATCTCGGAATTTACTCCACAACAATAAACTTGATCGCGATTATTTGGACTGCTTTTATCACGACTGTAGTCAGTCTCGCAAACGACTACAAAGCAGGCAAGACAATGTTAGGTCTGCTATTGCTACTTACTGCGTGGTACCGGTTCAGAGAGCGAAAACGCTTCAAAGGTCCTGCCTGGCTCGGTGAGTAGAAAATCCTGGCGCGCGGTTAAAAAAGTTTGATAGAACAGAGTTCTCATCGCTGACACAGTCGGAAGGAACTGCGCTATTTTAAGCAGCAAAATCAGAACGGAGAATCGACATGGCATTCAAAGAACGTCTCAAGCAAGGCAAACCGCTAATCGGAACATTGATTTCGCTGGGCGCCTCAGCAGTTACTGAAGCCATATCACGGTGCGGTTTTGATTGGCTCTGGATAGACATGGAGCACGGTCCGCTCAGCGTCGAGCAAGTCCAAATGATTCTTCAAGCAAAACGGGGCGAATGTGCCGCGCTTGTGCGCATTCCAATCAACGATGAAACCTGGATCAAGCGAGTCCTCGACGTAGGCGCTGACGGAATTATCGTTCCGCAAGTAAAAACCGCTGAGGAAGCCGCAAAGGCGGTTGCGGCATGCAAATATCCTCCAGTCGGCACACGCAGCGTTGGAATGTCGAGAGCATCGGGATATGGCATGGATTTCGCCGTCTACATTCGAGACGCAAACGAAAAACTTTGCGTGTTCTTACAGATCGAGCACGTCGATGGAGTGAAAAACATCGATTCAATTCTCAAAGTGCCGGGCATCGATGCAATCATCATCGGACCATACGATATGTCGGGCAGCTTCGGGAAACTGGGACAAATACATGACCCGGAAGTACAACAAGCCATTGACACCGTTCGCAAAGCCTGCAAATCGAAAAGCATCCCAATCGGAATTTTTTGTCTGCAGCCAGACCTGGCAAAAAAATATATTGAGCAAGGCTACGAACTCATCAATCTGGGGTGCGACATTCACTTCCTCTGGTCTTCAGCAAAAGCATCTCTCGAATCAATCAAACCGTCCAAATAGCGGCATCTCCGCGTGAAATTATTGTCCCTTTTGAAGCCGAACATCTTTTCCGCCAGATTTGCCTGCCGTAACACATTAGTAACGACTTACCGGTAATTTGATTTCACAACCGCATTCACTAGGGAGTGCCCTGAAATGATCGAACCAGAGTGCAACGTCGTCATTGTTGAACCATCGACTGAACTGGAGCCGCCAAGCAATCAATCAGTCTATATGCAACGTGCGGGTTCACAAACGCCTGGCAGAATCAAATCAGATTGGTGGAGCTTACGAGCCGACCTGAAGCCAATGTCCGAATATCGTATGAATCGGCCATCATTCAAATAATCGCTTCGTCCGCGATTCGAGAGCTGCGTGCGAATCAGCTAAACCAGTTCCATCTTCGAACCAGGCGTTTGTGAACCCGCACGTTGCATATAGACTGATTGATTGCTTGGCGGCTCCAGTTCAGTCGATGGTTCAACAATGACGACGTTGCACTCTGGTTCGATCATTTCAGGGCAC
>DATNPY010000029.1:0-37279 GCA_036702955.1 Drouetiella sp.
GCTGAAGAAGGGAGGGTCCTTGCATCCCCATACTTTTTTTAAACCGATATCGGTTCGCTGAAGATAGCAATGCATCGGAGCCTTATGCCGCACCACAGGCAGTAGCATTTAAAAAGATGCGCATCGGCAAATTAAAAGCCCTTGCAGAAATGCAAGGGCTTTCAAAGGAGGAACTAAGGTTTCAGACTAGTTGCTGGTGTTCCAGTCAGTAGTTGTTGAAACGGTTGGTTGTATGTATGCAACTTCAGTAACTTGTTCAGCTACTGGTGGTGCAAATGATTGCTGAGGAGCGGCAACTGGCTGCGGCTGAGCGGCTTGCGCTGCAATAGCTGCAGTGATGCTTTCTTCGATCACGCCACCTTTTTCGCGGAGCAAATATTCTATGTAGTCACCGCGGCTCATGCGAGACGCTGCAACTTGCTCGTCCAAAAGACGGTGTGCCATTGGTGTTACGCAGACAGCGGTTGTCGTTCCACGGTTTTTGCCGAAGAAGAACGATTTAGCGCCGCCCTTTGGACCGGTTTGCTTAGCAGATGCTGGCAATCTCAATGGGGGCATGCCGGCACGCTCACGAATGAGCATTTCGACATAGTCTCCGTTGGATACGCCTGCGCTTGCAGCTTGCTCTTTGAGCAACTGACGGCCGAGCGCGGTCAAATTGAACGAAACCGAACCAGACTCTTTGCCAGGAAAACGCGAACGTCGTGGCGAAGTTGTCTTCACGGAAGTGTTTGTTTGAACCGTTGTATTCATTCAGTTTGCGGCAGCAGAACAAAGCTTTTTTCGATTAGCTTATTTGTCAATCTCTGCCTTTCCTCCTTTTCTAAAGATCGGAACCCGACTGGTATCGCAAGTGATATCTTGCTTGTTTTTAAACGATAGCTTTCGCTACCCTCCAACGCACATCCATTGACTAATAGATTAGTTCAATGGTTCCCCTTGAAAAGTGACATGTTCCTAACGTTTTCTTCGTTATTCGATCGAAAGCATTTTGTTTCTTTCAATCAAAACTCTCGGCAACAACTTTGTCAGTAGTCTTCGGGAGTGAACCTGGCAACCCTTTCCAAGACCTTGATTATATAGCAAAGTTACAAGAAAGCGCGGAAGTCATGTATTACACTCTTTTCACCTATTCAGGCTTTTGCGGTGCGTGACATCGATTGTCAAACTTGCGCAAAATGACTCACGGCCCACATGTTGAACAACCATGCGATCACAGATCCAAGTATCGCTCCAACGAAAACTTCCTTCGGTGTATGCCCTAGGAATTCTTTAATACGTTCAGGAGATAGACGCGGGTGGTCAGAAAACAACTCGGTCATCATTTCGTTCATGACCTTGGCTTGCAGCCCTACGTGCCTTCTTACGCCCGCAGCATCATACATGACAATCATCGCCAGACACAAAGCGATAGCGAACGAAACTGAGTTGAAGCCTTCGATCAATCCGACCGAAACCGCCATTCCCATTGTGCAGCAACTGTGGCTAGAGGGCATTCCGCCTGTCTTTGCGAGCATGCGCATGTCAAGCTTTCCTGTCTTGATCAGCTTGGTCAAAATTTTGAATGCTTGAGCCAACGTGCTGCAAAGAACGGTGACGCAGACAACTTGCCAACCACGTGTGGAACTCGGTGGAAGCGCATTGGAAGCCGCTGTAACTGTTGTCGTTGTATCGGCAAAAGTAGTGGCAAGCGAAACTAGTGATGACCAATCATGCATTTACTAAGTTGAAAACCCCTTAATTTACTCTATTTATTGCATACTTGAGAAGCTCGGTAAGCGCGGGCGCAGAGCCGTTCTCGATGTTTTTGCTATCCAGTATCTGCAACCCTTCGCTTTCCAGTTCTTTCAATCTTTGCCTGGATCCATCGATGCCAAACAGTCTTACCCAGGTCGCTTTCTGCGCTGCTTCATCCTTGCCTGGAGTTTTTCCTAGTGTACTGATGTCTCCCGTTACATCTAATAGATCATCAGTGATTTGGAATGCCAGACCGAGTATCTCGCCGAATCGTTTCAGATCTATGAGCTGTTTCTCATTTGCACCGGCAAGGTGTGCCCCTGACCAGACCGAAAAAGTAATCAGAGCGCCGGTTTTGCGACGATGTATTGAAGACAAAATGTTCTCGTCAACAAACTCTTTGTTCGTGTGACCTTGCTGATAGGAGCCGGTGAAGTTCATGTCTTCAACCTGTCCGCCCACCATTCCATGGGCACCGGTGGCAATGGACAGTTCTTTCACAACAGCTAGCAAAATATTTCGGTCAACTTTCGCGGGCGTTTCTTCTATAAGGATTTCAGTGGCGAGCATTAGCAATGCATCACCTGCAAGAAGTGCCATCGCCTCGCCGAAGACTTTGTGATTGGTCGGTTTTCCTCTTCTGAAGTCGTCGTTGTCCATGGCAGGCAAATCATCGTGAATCAAACTCATTGCGTGCACCATCTCGATGGCACAAGCGCATGGCATGACGAGTTCAGTGATGTCTCCCTCTGGCCTGATTGCTTCAGCTGAAGCTAAACATAAGAGCGCTCTAAGTCGCTTCCCGCCTGACAGAACTGAATACCGCATAGATTGCCAGAGCTTTTCAGGCTCGTTTGCATTCATATACTTTTCCAGACTCTTTTCGATCAGTAGTCGGCGATCGGACGCGTAAGTCTTGAAACTGAAAATATCATTGGAGGCTGTTGGTCGCATGTGAATCACTGTTCTTTGGCGCGGTGCTTGATGATTGCCATGGCATTTTGGGCGACTTTCCAGCCGAACATTCCCCAGCGCAGTATGTTTTTTTCCTTTTGAATAAACATCATGACCAGGGGGCTGACCATTTTCAGCAATTCGTTGACGTGTCCGTAGCCTTCAGCATCCACATCGCGGCGAATTTTATGGCGCAATCTGACGAGTTCTTCCCTCGCCATGTTCAAATCCACGAAAGCCTGGTCTCGAGCCAGATAAGCTATATCTTCTGCTTGCGTCAAAAGCGTCATTATTTTGCCGTGTCCAATGACGATGCCCAGGCAGACTGCAGACAGAGCAAACATCACTTCAATCAGTAATACTTTGCCGGCAAAAAGCGGATTGACGAAAATAGTTAGCGCTACGATCGCCAGAACATTCAAAAGCGCTGCTGCGATTGCGCCCTTGATCAGCATCTCGGCAGCCTGACGTTTTGTGCTGAACTCCTGGGCGAGATCCAACGGTACGGGAACGACCGTTTCGGCAAGAACCTGGTTTACATCAGACTGTGTCATAACCTATTTGAGCAGAGAGCGTGCAATCAACATACGTTGAATCTGGTTTGTGCCTTCGTAAATCTGTCCGGCTTTGGCATCTCGAAAAATTCGCTCGAGCAATTTTTCCGGATTCATTCCGGACAAACCTGCAATCGACATCGCCTCGGTCGAAACACGCATGGCAGCGTCGGTGGCACGTATTTTTGCCATAGCCGCGACGGTCACGTCCGGGTCACCTTTATCAATTCGAGTCGCGGCTTGATAGGTCAAAACGCGCCCAGCCTCTACATCTGCAGCTAATTCTCCGATCAGGTGATAGAGCGACTGCCTCTCATTTTCCGGTTTTTCTTTGACCGCTGCAATGGCTCCTTCGAGCGCTCCCTGAGCCCATCCCGTCGATTGAGCGGCAATTGTGACTCGACCTTTACCAAGACTCGAGAGAGCGACCTTTCGCCCTGCTCCGTGTGGTCCAAGCAAATTCGCTCTTGGAACTTTGCAGTCGTTGAATACGATTTCGCAAGTTGCATAGCCGCGCATGCCGAGCATGTCAAACTTCTGTCCGATTTCGAATCCGGGGAAATTCCTTTCCACAATAAATGATGTGATGCCCGCGCCTTCTACGTCAGTCAAGCGCGCCATGACTATGTAGAAGTCGGCGGAACCGCCGCTTGTGATAAAAGTCTTGGTGCCGTTGAGAATGTATTCATCACCCACCAGGCGGGCAGAAGTCTCGAGTGCTGCCGTATCTGAGCCCGCCGCAGGTTCTGTCAACCCGAACGCCGCCAGATACTTTCCGCTAGCCGATGGAACAAGATACTTCTGCTTTTGCTCTTCCGTGCCGAAGCGGAATACGGGCTCCTGACAGAGAACGTGCACGCCAAGTGAACTCATAATCGGTACGCAACGTCTCCCGAACTCTTCGTTGACCAGGCAGAAGCTGACGTAGTCGCCGCCAGATCCGCCGTAAGTCGTCGGGAACGGAAGACTGCCCAGACCCTCTTTGCATGCAGCCTCGAACAGATCGCGCCGAAAGGTATTTTCGCTGTCAGACTTGATTACATCACTGAGCGGAATGGCATCTGCAAATGCTCGGGCTTTATCGAGCCATTTTTTCTGCTCAGCTGTGTAGAGCGAGAAGTCGTTTTTGTGAGTCTGGGGCGATGATTCGGTCTTAAGCATCGTTTGTTCCACACTGAGATGTGATTACGTCAAGCTGCCTGGCTGCATTGCCCTGGCTGGCATAACTATACCAAGGACAGTGGCTGAAGATGGGCAAAATCCGCATAATTCATGGGCTACAATTAACACATGCTGCCGCTCGTAAAACCCCCAAGACTCCGCACTGGTGACACTGTCGGCATTATCGCGCCGTCGAGTCCAGCCTTCGAGCAGGGTCATGTTGAGTACAGTTTCAGCCGGTTGAAGAAACTCGGACTGAAGTACAAGCTTGGAAAGCATGTTTTCGAACGATACGGAGACCTGGCTGGGCGAGATGAAGCCAGGCTGGAAGATTTGCATGCTATCTGGTCAGACCCTGAGGTCAATATGGTCATGCCTCTGCGCGGTGGCACCGGTTCTGTGCGGCTTTTGCCCAAAATCGATTTTGACCTGTTGGCAGCGCACCCTAAAATTCTGGTCGGTTTCAGCGACATCACAGGGCTTCTGGTGCCGATCCATCAACGCACCGGTCTGGTTACCTTTCACGGTCCAACCCTGGGAAATTTCTTCGAGGCTGATTACACCTATCGATATTTCAAAACAGCTCTGATGGATGAGCAGCCCATTGGGGCCGTTGACGATCCTCCTGAACCTGCATTCAAGCCGAAATATCCGCCACCGCGAATGGTGCTACGCTCCGGCAAAGCCACCGGGCAGTTGATTGGCGGCTCGCTCACTTTGATCAAGCAAATGTTGGGAACGCCGTTTGAGATTGAAACGGCTGGAAAGATATTTTTTATCGAAGACGTAGGTGAAGAGCCACATAGTGTCGAACGAATGCTAGTGCAGCTCAAAATGGCCGGCAAGTTTCAACAAGCCGCCGGTATCATCGTGGGTGAAAGCGTTGATTGTAAACCTGGTGAGAGCGGCCGAAAAGTCTCCCCGTTGAACGATAGTCTGGAGTCTGTCTTGTGGGAACAACTGTCTGATTTGAATGTACCGGTGATTTATGGTCTGAGATTGGGTCACGGTGTTGAGAAGTTTACGTTGCCACTGGGGGTGATGGCGACCCTCGATGCCACCAACGCAGACGAGGTTCGATTCAGCGTGGATGAAGTGGCGACGAGTTGACTATGATAAGCAAATCGGCATTAAAGGCAAAAGCGTTAAACCCTGGCGATCGTGTTGGACTGGTGGCTCCGGGCGGACGCCCTTATAAACCGTCGGTAGTATCACGCGCCGCGCGCCTGATTGAGGATCTTGGCTTTGTACCGGTGGTTGGCGAGTACGTGCTCGAGGTGAAAGGGCACAGCGCCGGAAGTGTTTCTCAACGCGTTGAAGATTTCAATAAATTCCTCGCCGATGATTCTATATCAGCTCTCTTTTGCATCAGCGGCGGATTTGGTGGGTTGGCATTACTTCCTCACCTTGATTTTGGGGCAATTCAGCGCCATCCCAAAGTGATTGTTGGTGGTGGCGAAAACACGACTGTTGTTCTTGGTATACACGCTAAAACCGGGCTCACTACTTTCCATGGACCCAATTTGGAAGATGTGAAAACTGAAAAATGCTTTGCCAGTTTAAAATCTGCGTTGACTTCAAATACAAATTTATCACCTGTAATGGCTGATACCGTGGATAGTGCGTGGTCAGAAAATCACAGTCATGTGGCAGTGCAGGGTATAGGCCAGGGTCATCTGCTGGGTGGCAACCTGACTGGACTCACTTCTATGTTCGGTACAGAGTTCGAACCTGACTTCGACGGTGCCGTACTGTTTTTGACAGATCACGACGAGCGCAACGATATTTTAGATAGATGGTTCACAACAATCTACGTCTCCGGTCAGTTGGAAAAGACAAAAGCAGTGGCTCTCGGCTATTTCGATAACTGCGGCAACAAAGGTTCTTTCAACATTTTGTCGATCGAAGACTTGTTTTCAGACCGACTGTTGGAGTTGAATATTCCGAGCATTTTTGATTTTCCTATCGCTGGTGACTTCGCCCCGACCATTCCTATCGGTATCAATGTCTCACTGGACACCCGGCGGCAGCGATTGGAATTTTTGCAGTCTGCGCTGACTTGATTTCAATAAGCAATTTCTATTCGGCAGCGATCATGCCTGCGAGCTGTTGTTCCAGTTCGCTCAGCTCACCTTTTTCGACGTTGCTTATGGCAAAAGGCACGGCTCCCATGATGTCGCCTGCAATCAGACCTGTTTCTCCAAGTTCGAGTGCAGCATAATCACCCGAGCCACCATGCAAGTAGACACCAGCTGTAGCCGCGTCGAGTGGCTTGAGTCCCTGTGCGAGCAGCCCACCGATGATGCCGGATAGAACGTCTCCGGCACCTGCCGTAGCCATTCCAGCATTGCCGGTCGGGTTGATGAACAACTCACCGTCGGGTCCGGCCACTATCGAATGCGCTCCTTTAAGCACAACCACACATCCGAACTTTTCCGCTGCAGTACGTGCTGCCTTGACACGATCTTCCTGAATTTCCTGCACACTGCAATCCATTAATCGCGAAAGTTCTTTTGGATGTGGTGTGATAACTATGTGATTCGCTTCTGCCGGAATGACCGTTGTGTCTCTGGCTATAGCATTGAGCGCATCGGCATCGATAATGCATGGCTTGTCGTTTTCTGCCAGGCACTCTTTGACGAATTTGTGCACGAACGTCACCGTCTCGTCTTTTGTTGAAAGTCCAGGTCCCAGAATAATGGCAGTGACTCGCTCGACCAGTTTTTCAACTTCTTTGATGGCATCGGGCGAAATGGAATACTCTGCAGTCTCGGCGATGGCATGATAAATCACTTCACCTGGTGGCAAATTCAATACCAGGGTCTTGGGCGTAGCCAGAAGTGACAGACCCGCTCCCACGCGCAGAGCGCTTTGACTCGATAAGAGAGTCGCTCCGCTCATCCCCAGGCTGCCGGCTACAGTCAGCACCGAACCGAAGGTGCCTTTGTTTGAATCGGTCGGTCGTGGAGGCAGAAGAGCGCGCACGTAATCTGAGGAGATGAGCGTTATGATTGGCTGTTCTTCTTCACTGGCATCAGGCAATCCGATGTCGATAACGCTTAAGTCGCCAGCCAGACTCGCCCCTGGATGGCATAGCAATCCAGGCTTGAGATATCCGAAGGTGACCGTATGGTCAGCTCTTACCGCCGAACCCATTACTTTGCCGGTATCGGAATTTACTCCGGAAGGCATGTCGATTGCAATTACAGACTTGCCACTGCGGTTGATGGCATCGACGGCAGTGCGAAATGTACCGTCAAGATCACGGTCGAGTCCGGTGCCGAACAGCGCGTCAACGATCAACGTAACTTCAGACAGGGCGTGCAGTGGCGACTCGTTCGAGACGGTAACTTCCACGCCCAGATTTTCGACGATAGTGCGATTGACTCTTGATTCCTCAGTCGACATCTCGACCTTTGCCGAGTTGTCTTTGCTGACCAGCCAGACACTGACTGGAACGCCCCACAGATGAAGGTATCGTGCCACCACCATGCCATCACCGCCGTTGTTGCCGCGACCGCACATAACCACCACATCGCCTGGCTCGTTCTCCCACATCTTCAAGGCGATCTTTGCGGCGCCGCGACCAGCCACCTCCATCAGAACTTGCGACCAGTTATTGCCGCATTGTTTGATCCAGTCAGCTTCTAATTTGCGAATCTGGCTTGTCGTTAGGATTCTTGTCGATCGCATGCAATTACCTATGCTCGGCTGGGGTTTTCCATTTCACTCGGCACGACGACGCATCGGGCGAAGTGCCCCGGTCGTTTTTCTTCTAATGGTGGCACTGCTTCTCTGCATCGTGGTTCTACAAGTGGGCATCGATTGGCGAACCTGCACCCTCTGGGCAGATTCACCAGACTTGGTGGCTGACCTTCGATGGGGGTCAAGCGTTCGCCGTCTGGTCTTGGCAGAGAATTCATCAGACCTACTGTGTAAGGCATCTTTGGATGCGCAAACAGTTCCTGCACATTGGCGTACTCGACAACTGCGCCTGCATACATCACAGCAACGTGATCGCACATTTCAGCAACGACGCCAAGGTCATGCGTGATCAGCAGAATGGACATATCTTGTTCTTTTTGAATGGAGCGCATCAAGTCGAGTATCTGCGCTTGTACTGTGACATCCAGCGCCGTCGTTGGTTCATCGGCGATGAGCAATTCTGGTTTGCAAGACAGAGCCATGGCAATCATGACTCGCTGGCGCATACCCCCGGAAAATTGATGCGGATACTCATCGATGCGGGTTTTGGCCTCTGGAATGCGAACACGTTCAAGCACTTCGATGGCTCGTTTGCGAGCTTCTTGTTTGCTCACTTTTTGATGCAACATGATCGCTTCCATGATTTGATCGCCGACCGTGTAGACCGGATTCAGCGAAGTCATCGGGTCTTGCGGAATCAAGGCAATGCGATTTCCTCGAATCGATTGCATCTGCGATTCTTTCAGTTCAAGCAGATTTACTCCATCCAGCTTGATGCTTCCCGAGGCGATACGCCCCGGGGGCGGTACCAGGCGTAAGACTGACAGCGATGTTATCGATTTGCCGCAACCTGATTCGCCGACGATGCCAAGAACTTTTCCTTTGTCAATTTTGAATGTGACATCGTCAACAGCTTTGGCGAGCCCAGCTTCAGTTGGAAATGTTGTAGCCAGATTTTGGATTTCAAGCAGCGGCATCAGGGGCACCCGGAAGCATGTCAAAGGCAGCCGGAGCCGCCAGGTTAGGCAGATAACAGTTTATAGTACTAAGCTTTTCGAATCTACTTACACTGACAAAAACAGAATAATGTTTCTCTGTTCAAGCTCGACAATGTTATGAATATATCTAACCAGGTGTTTTAATAGTGTATGGAGGAGTCACTAGATGCCGTCTGAGCCAGGAAATACACGCGATATCTCTGTTTTGCAGCTTTTGACCAAGCTCGTCAAGGAAACCGATCGCCTGGTCAGGCTCGCTGATGACATCGATACGCACGCCAGCACGCCGCAAGCCAAGGCTGCTTTTAACCTGATTGGCTCTGAAGTGAGCAACATTCTTGGAATCGTGCGAACTTCGCTCGAGCCACTTTATCGTTTGTACGAGCTTGACCCTGGAATGAAAAAGCTGGATCAAAATCGTCGCAACTCTGTTATTCGCGAATATGGAACGGTTGAAGAAAGCGCTGAGAGCTATGATGAGCAAGCTCTCTGGGCTGATTTGAAAGGAAAGAGTCAGGAGCCGCCCGCCTGACCAGTCGAGAGCCCGTGCAGACCTGGCCGTCTTTCGACAAAACAGACGCAGAACTCGACAAAACAGACGCAGAACTTCCTTCGTCACTCAGCACAACGACCGACGTCAACAAACTGGTTGTCTGCTCAGGTTTCCGTTTATTGATCGACAGTCATTGTCATTGTGCCTGCCGATGTCAGGTCGCCAGCCATCACCTTATCTGTGCTATGCGCACCTGCCAGCACGCTCGCTGCCACCGGCTGTTGCAACGGTTGCTGTGTTTGTGACACCGAATGTGGTGCGGATGGCACGGCTGCACTGGCGGTGTTTAGCGCCGAATTGAGCACAAAGTTCTGACCGGGACAATTTCTAACCAGATCTTTCATGCCGATCAAGAATGGCTTGAAGTGATGGTCGCGCATTTCGGCATAGGTCTTGTCGAAATCCCAGCCCTGCACTTTGCGTCGATAGATTGCTACAAGAGTGCCGGTTCGATCGGCACCCTGTCTGCAGTGAATGAATACAGGCAAATTCTCTGGTTTGTTGACCACATCGAGAAACTGAGCAACCTGGTCGTTGCTTGGCGTCAGAAGCGTCATGGGAATGTGAACGTACTTCATGCCCAGGTGCCGGGTAGTGGATTCTTCGTTTACCGTACCTGTGCCATTCATGCGCAGGTCGATTATCGTTTTTACGCCATCTTTTGCCATCATCGAGAGAGCTTTGTCGGACGGTTGTGCACCACGTGTGATACCAGGAGCGACTCTGCCGAAGTTGTCGATAACACTATCTGATGAAAAAACTGCTGAGATAGCAGGTTGTGCCACAGCTGCAAGATGTTCTTGCGCAGAAGCAACATTCGAAGTGATACCAATCGTGGTGATTGCAGCGATTAGAGTCAGTCCGACTTTACGGAACGTCGATAAATTTTTCAAGTAAATATAGCCCTGTTGAACGAACAGTGTTAATTACGCACAAATTAGATACTAGCACGAAAAATGACTTGTCAACATTTAAAGTTTGGGGAGAAAACGTGAACTACTCAGGTCTGAATACCAGCACAGATGTCTCCATTTTGCGCAGTATATAAGCAGACGTCTTACCTAAAAAATCTTTGTGAGACCGGGGACGTGAGCCATTGGAGCCGATCACGAGTAATCCATTCGTAATGCGCGCAAATTCTAAAAGCGTTTCAGCTGGCTGCCCCTCTCGTACAATAAATGTCACTTTGTCTAAATATTGCTTGCCATTATCGAACGCAGATGAGTAAGAAGTTGCAGCTTTATTAAGATGTGTGGCGGCTCGCTGCATCAACAGCTTCGCTTTTGGAAACTGCTGCTTGTTAGGAGCCACGTGCACGACTTTTAATTCTTTTCGTAAGGCAACGGCCAGCCGTTCGGCCATCACCAGTGCACTATCTGCGGTGGCACTGCCGTCATATGCGAGAAGAATGTGCCCCAGTTCTCTTATCGGCTGTGATGTAATCAGCACAGAACGTGTGTTATCCAGCGCCACTCTTCGTGATATTGAACCCGTTGCATGTTCGACTTCATTTTGTTGACTGCGCCCATGGTGCCCTACAATTGTCAGGTCATACCTGGCTGCTCGCTTCAAAATGGACGTTGCTACAGGTCCTATATCCAGACAGGTTTGAACATCATTTATAGAGTGTTCGACCGATTGCTTTTTGAAATGGTCCAGAGTTAGCAAGGCAATGCGTTTCTGCGCCCGAAGTAGTTTCTCAGATGCGTCTAAGGGCATCGTTACGCCGGCTTCTTCGGCGAATTCGGGCGCAAGAAGCAAATCTGTCAGGCGTGGATCGATGACATTTTGAGCAGTCAGTCTGGCTTTAAGCGCCGAGGCAAACCAGAATCCATAGTCGGCAGCAATACGACTGCAGTCGGAGCCGTCGGTAGGGACAAATATTGATTCGAATAGCATCTCTCGAACGCTTCCTGCAATAAGGCTTCAGAATCTTACTCGCTCCGCCTTATTTTTGAATACTCTTGCAACCAACAAAATTAGACTGAAAAAGAAACTGTTTTGACACTTTTTTTGCTTATTCTCACTTCAATCCCCTTCCAGAGACGTGCCTGATGAATACCCTTCTAGCTGCGTTGAGCCCACAACTGTTCGCGATTCCAGAAATTCCTCCAATTGCGACCAGCTGGCAAAATCGACTTGTGCCTGAAACCGGGGTACTGCTGAGTAGCGGTAAGGTCGGTGGTGGCAGTGGCGCCGTGCGTAATCTCACCCTGACAGAGTTGGAGATAGTGCATGCGCTGGCAGACGTCATCAATTCTGAGAACGCTTCATTGATAGAGCGAACCTTCGAGTATTTCAGGTTGACTGCGGACTTAGTGAAGCCACTTGTGGCAGCGCTTAATTTAGAACTTGCCGTAACCGGGCGGCGGAAAAAATTTGTTGTAGTTGAGAACGGCTGGTTTAAAGTGAGAACATTCAGCGGGGGAGTGGTGTTTCAGCGCACGCTCGGTAAATGAATTCTGCTTGACATCACAACTTTCAGGCGTATCCTATAGATACTCCATTTCCGCCAACCCATATTGAGAGCGTAAGCCAATGAACAAGCCCAGAGCATGGCTTCTGGTCGCGATTTTTTTCGCGTCCGCACATTCTGCTGTCCTTGCCCAGGAATCTAATTACCAGAATACTAATTACGCAAATTACCAGAGCAGCGCTCCTACCTGGCCTCAGCAGGCTCCTCAAGGCTACGAGACGCCTCAATATGATGCTTATCGTGGTCAGGCTCAGCAAAGCAGCGGCGCCAGCGGCTACAACTATCAACAGCCAATTCAACCTGAATCGAACTCGGCAACCCGAGCGATGATGGAACAGCAGCAACCTGCTCAGTCGACGTTTTCCGACAAACCTATCAAGCCGGAAAAAAGTATCAATACTAAGAAGATCAAGGGAGCTGTCGGGGGCATCGGACGAACTCTCGGACATGTGGCCTTGCCTGTCGCTGGATTGGGGGCACTCTACATGGTGACCCGTGCCGCTACTCGAGCCGGTATGATGGGCGGGATGGGCGGCTACGGAATGGGCGGAATGGGCATGGGTGGCTACGGCATGCGTGGCTACGGCTGGTAATACCAGATTTTGTCCGGCAGAGTTGTATAAAGCGTCTCGCGAAACAAGGAGACGACCGACCACTGCCCTCACACTCTGCCATCATATATGGTGCGAAGTGTTCTGCGCTTCTCTTTAAGATTTTTCGTTTGTTTGCAATAACTGGGAGAACACGGTTGTACCAATCACTATCACGCCCAAACTGCTGATCAGCGCCACCAGATAAGCAAATGGTTTATCGCTGGCAATGAATATGCCGACGTTGTAGATCGCCAGGAAGGCAAACAGTCCGCCTATGATGCCACCGCTCAAGGCTAGCTGTCTGCGAGTGTTTTGATCTAAATCCATGACCGGGCTAATAGAGTTCCATTGGGCTGTCTTTGCCCGCCTAGTTGTCCCAATGCAGAGATCCAAATCGCCCATAAACTGAGTGATGCTGGGCCTGTGGAGTGCTCGCTTTTGTGGGTTGCTTGTCAGTCAACCGACCGAAAATTGTTCCGGCAAAAAATATGATCACGACGCCGATAATCAGCCACAGGGACAATTGGTCGAAAACCACTACCTTAGATTTGAATACTGAATTTTCTAGATAATCCATGACAATCACTTGCGTTGAGCATCACCTTTATTTAACTCTTGAAGGCGGCAAGGTCGTGTCAAGATGCGTGCACCGGTATCAAGATTCCGTCAATTTCGCTATTGGCAGGTCTAAAAAGTCAAAAGGTTTGATTATGTCCAGAAATTGCCAAAACTTCGCAGTTTAATGACATCTGTAAAGGATTCGATTACTTATTTCCAGCCATACACCAACTGAAATAATATGTCGTTTGAAAAGAGCTCCGAGCTATCGAGACCAACAGAAACGCAGCAAACGCGTTCAGCGACTCTAATGCCAAGCTGCACCGAAATGGAGGATTTTTATAAGTTAAAAGCGCCGAGAAATATTGAATTTGCGTTCTTAGATTTTGCTGCCAACAATATCTATGGTGAACAAGCCACGCTCGCAGCCGCGCCAGAAATTCCGATGTTACTCGCCCACACTCCAACTGTCACGTCACCGACCGTTTCTGAAGTCAGTGGTTCGCCTGCGGAGCAGCCGACTAATCAGCTCGCGCAAAGCTACGGTCTTGATTATAGTTTGCAACACGCGAAAGAACACTCCATAAACGATTCTCACAAGAAGTTTGACGGTAAGAACGCGAAAAACAATGACGAATTTCTAGACATGTTTTTGAATGGCAGCGGCAATGACCGGCAAGAACACTCTCGACGTGGTGATCCGATTCTGGAGCAGTTTATTAAGTCTCCCGGTGCGCAAGCTGTGCGCGAACAATACGTCAAGCTAGGATGTCCTTCATTTACTAATAAACTTGGTTATGGTACCAAAGATGCCTTCGTCGATACGATTGCGAAGCCTATAGGCGATTCATTCACCCACGGTTTTAAGGATTTACTTGATGATAAACATCTGGGTAACATAGGCTTACAAGTAGGTGGTTTTGGCAATCCACCTAAAGATTATCCAGGAGCTACGGCTAGCGCCACTCGATGTAATGCTGATGGGAAACCAAATGAAAAAGGTGGTTTCGTTCATTACGAGATCACAAATGTTGCAGGACTGAATTCTTGGGCCTATCATGTATTGCCTGATCGACCGCAGGGATCAACTGGTCCGTACCGATCGATAGTGCAGGTTTTTAGCTGGATGGAAGCACTTCCGAGTCAGACGAATGGAAAGTAAATTTGGCACCCACAAAATATCGATCGCTTTATTTTGTGTTGGCGGAGTTTTGTGTTTTATTGGTTTTGTCTTTCCAGGGTGGCTGTGGCTTCTAAACACGCCAGGCGATGTTGAAATGTTGCCTCTTGTTGCAATCACTCTGGTTGGATTTGCTGGTGTGGTCACTCTTGTTATTGCCGGTATCAGGCGAGTAGCAGAAAGTCGTCAATCAAACCCCGCCCAAAAAATCAAAGACTAAAAATTCCTGCCATCTCAGGCTACGTGGATAGCTGGACGTCTCTCTGGATTGTGCTCGATTTCGCGAAGAATCTCTCTTGTGACCGGCGCCGTCTCGCCTTCTCCGAAGAAGAGATATTTGAAGATGTAGAGCACCGGATTGCCTTCGGTCCACCCGAAGTACGCGTGAGGCGTGGTGTTTGTCTTGTCGCGAATATGGATCAAAATTGCCGCGATGGCGTTGGGAACGGCAGGACTTTCGCAGCGAAGCACCTGATAGCCGCCTTCGACCACATGTCCTGAAACCTCGAGACAGCTTTCCACGAATTCGGAAGCGTCGGTGCGTGCTACTTCCAGGAAAATGAACTTACAGCCGGGACCAAGCATGCTGTGTATTTCGCGAGCTTCTGACTCTTTGGAGGAGTAGTCGGCGCCTTCGGGACGATGTGCAAGAATCCGCACGTCGCCTGTTCCACCGCAAATTGCCTCATCGATAAATGATTTGGCAGTCGCATCCAGCTCCACTTTCTGCACTCTCAGCTCCGTTGCACGCATCGCCCTGGAGACTAGAGAGGCCACGAATATCGTCAGAATGAAGAGTCCAGCAATCTGAATACCCTCAGGTCGTTCTACGCAGTTGACCACGGTGGTGTATACGAAAACGAGGAAAATCGTCAGGAAGAAATATCGCATGTGCTTGCGCCTGCGCCAGACTGAAAGCGTGCATGCGAATGCCGCAGACGTCATCAGCACCAGAACGCCCGTGGCGTAGGCTCCGCCTTGAGCGTCAACGTCGGCTTTGAACCAGGCCGTGACAATGAAAGAGACGATTGTGAAAAAGGTGACCAGTGGTCTGGATGCACGTGTCCACTCCGGTGCCATACCGAACTTAGGAAGATAGCGTGGTACCAGATTCAACAATCCAGTCATTGCGGAAGCGCCCGCGAACCACAAAATGAATATCGAGCTGATATCGTAAACGGTGCCGAACGCGTCACCCAGATAGAGGTGCGCCAGATAAGCCAGGGCGCGCCCGTTAGCCATGCCGCCGTTGATGAAGTGTTGCGCTGGAATCAACATGGTTGTGATAAACGACGTTGTGATCAGGAACAGCGACATAATTACGGCTGCCGTGATTAGCAACTTTTTTGTGTTGGCAATGCGCCCTTCAGGATTTTCCGGATCGTCGTCTGGCTTACCTTTGACCAGAGGTGAGACAGCCACACCCGTTTCAAATCCAGACATACCCAGGGCGAGTTTTGGGAAGAGAAGCACCGAAAGTCCGAGCATGCGCCAGGGTGAGTCGTATTGACGTGTCAGAGCATTCAGCCACTCGGTCACTTTGATTGGTTCATGCAACAGATGCATGCCGCTCACATAGACGACGACCGCATTCAGTCCCAGGTAGAGTCCGACAAGAATGACTGAGATGCTGATCGCTTCTCTAAAGCCGATGAGGAACACCCCACCAAGAAGAGCCAGCAGAATCATTGTCATGGAGATGCGGTCATGCATGAAAGGCAATGCGTATGGATTTTGAGCGATGTGAGCGGCTGCGTCGGCGGCAGACAGGGTGATAGTGATGATGAAGTCAGTAGCGGCGAATCCCAACAGACAAAGAACCAGACCTTTACCTTTCCAACCTTGAAGCAGTTTGGCAAGCATCGAAATGCTTCCCTGTCCGTGGGGGCTTTCCTTCGCTACTTTCATGTAGACGGGTAGAGCACCCGCAAGCGTCAGCAGAACAAGAATCAAAGTCGCCAGAGGCGAAAGTGTGCCGGCGGCGAGAAATGCAATACCTGGAGCATAACCGAGGGTTGAAAAGTAATCGACACCCGTCAAGCACATCACCTTGTACCAGGCTGATTGATGCTCCGTGTGCTTGTTAGTCTCTCTTATTCCTTGAAAAAACCAGCGCCGAAACTTGTTTGAGGCGCGTGCCGATCGACGTTCTCTAATGGAGGGACCGGTTCGCACTTTGGCATCAAGATGTGAGGGATTCGACAAGGTTCTTTTCAAGTGTTATGCAGAAGATCAACATATCACTAGAATCGCCCATAAAGCCGCAGCCACTTGAATCTTGACACTTTCTTGATACGTCATGACGATGTCATTTTTGAAGGTAAACCCGGAGGCACCAGAAAACTGCTCTTCTACAGTTTCAATAGAAGACCATCATGTCGAGACGTTGCGTTAATAAAGCATAAAAGTCTACGTGAAGAAGCTATTTCGGATTTCTGGAACTTCAACATTGACACAGTCTTGACAGGGAAAATTAGACAGTTCCTTGTCATCGCTGTTCTTCTCTTGACTCCGTCTTAACGCCTCTTTGGATTGAATGAGTTGTAATGAAGGCTCAGCGAGGTGATCAAATGAACAGACTTTTGGTTCTGGTCGCCGAAGACAACTGCCTGATCGCTCGCGCCGCGCAACTTAGTTTACGAGAATTTCGCGTCATCGTTGATGTTGCAAAAAACGGGGAAGAAGCTGTGGCTGCAACCAGACTGCGAAGATACTCGCTAGTGCTGATGGATGTTGAGATGCCTGTTATGGACGGTGTCGCCGCGACCGTTCAAATTCGCATCGACGAACAAAAAACAGGGGAGAGGATACCGATCGTAGGTGTGACGTCTATCGAAGATCCGCTTTCGATAATTTCCTGCGGAATGGATGATTGTGTTACTAAACCAGCTGACTATCCCGCTTTACTGCGTAGATGGTTGCCTCTCCTTGATTGAATGTATCGTTGGTTATTGCTAAAGTGTTCCTGTTTCTGGATCATGCGCAGTTCCATAAGCAAGCTGAATTTACGAGGTCGAGAGCACTTTGTTCGCCGGTCGTTTGACCCTATGCTTGATTTTCTCGGCGCTGTTTCTCACCGTTTTCAGCCATCGAGTCTTTGCTCTCGATAAGTCTGACGACATCGATACGAACCGTCCCAGCTTTATGTTTTCACCGCTGGTGGTGCCGCGTGGCAGTGTGCAAATCGAAAACGGCGGATTGTATCAGCACTTTCAGCACGGTGGCAGTTATTTCGATGCTTCTGAAACTCAGGTGCGTGTCGGACTGACTAAACGCGCTGAATTTCAAATGTTTGTTCCCTATTACGTGGGAACCAGTCGATTGCGCACAGATGATACTCCAAGTGGTGTCTCCGGACTGAGTGAAGTCGGATTCAAATATCAACTTGCACCGCTGAAGAAGCTGCAGATAAGTGTGATTCCGTCGGTAAATATTCCAACTGGCAACAAAGATATCTATTTTGGCAAAGGGGTTCAGGGGCTTTTGCGTGCGCCCTGGTCGTATCCCCTGACACCGAAGCTTTCGATTATGGGCATGCAATCAATTCTTCTTTTGAATTCGGGTCGAAGTGTCGAGTATCAGCCTGACTTCATGCTCAGTCGCAGCATTGGGTCGAAAGCAAGCGTGTTTGCCGAATACGTCGGATTTTTTACTCAGCAATTGTCTGCTTCACAGATCGCTCATTTTGGCGCGGTCTACAAAGTGAAGCCGCATCATCAAATAGATATGCACTTCGGCTTCGGGCTGGATAAAACTGCACCAGCAGCATTTATTGGAACTGGTTATTCATACCGCTTCGATAAATTACCATGGTGAGCTTGCTATCAAATAATCTGCTCTGGACACAAACTTGACCTGAGGCAGTCAAAATTGTCTCGACGTTGACTAACTCAGGACTATAACTAGAATGGTCAGCGGAGGTCAAGGAAATTCCAATGAACAAAGGTCTAAACAAAGTAAAACCAGGCACCACCAAAGGTGCAAGCAGTAAGTTGATTACGGTCCGATTCGCACCGATGAACAACACGTCAGTTCAAAGGCAAGAATTTTCTCAATCACCTGCGAAAGGCGGTTCACCTGTCGCTAGAAAAATGTTCGACCCTCTTGCGGGTCCATAGTTTGGTCCGTGAAATTTACTGAAGTAATGGTGGTCCCGCTTGAACGGTGACCACCATTATGCTTCTCGATTCAATTAATGACTCAGGCGAGCACCATTACGATTGTTACGCAACTTCCTGTTGACCTTTGAACAGATTCACCACTTCCGTTGCGGCACGCTGAAGGAAATTTTGAGTCTGCATTTTTCTCAAGCGGCGCAGATGTGCCCGGGCGATTGTATTGGTTTCTCTCGTTAACAATTGGCCTGACTGTCCTTCTGCCTGGCTCAACCAAACGCTGTAAGAAACTTGATTATCTGTAAAAACTTTTCCTGCCAACATTGTCTTCCTCACTTTAGTGGTATCAGATTCGATACTTACGTTTTTTACTTTGATCTTCTGCGCCGTACTATCTGAGTGACACTATCTACAAATCATCCTATCTTTAGCGGATGAATTATGGTGTTCCGGGCATCGATAATTCAGAATGGATTTATTATTTGATACTGGTCATGTAGTACCGAATCTACTTTAACCGTCTAAAGACTGCTCGAAATAATTCAACTCAACTGGCGATTTTAAGTGGACAGTAGTTCTGATGCGTAAGCGCAATCGCTCTTTCCAGGGATTGTGCAGGAATCATTATGGAAAGCAATCTATCCTGGCTGTAAATCATCGAAATCGGAATTCCTGCTTTTGTCAGCATTTGCATGACCTGAAGTTCATACGAAGATGAAAGCTGGGTGCCGACTATGGACAATTTAGTCAGTTGTTTTTCCACAGTCACACATTTGCATTTCAGTCCCATCTGTCCGTTGCTGTGAGATGAGCAGCAGAAGTTACTGCTGTGGTGCAACTCAGCGGGAATTCCATCGACTGTCTCCCGGACCAGTCTGAGCGCGCATTCCAGGTCTGTCTCGGCGACGCAAATTCCAATTTCATAGGCGCAGTCGTGGATCGATCGTCCGAATTCGAAATCGATTGCCGCCGCGTGTAAGATTCGTTCCAGTCTGATTTTGAGAGAGTGCCTGCTGTGTCTGTAGGCTCGCAGAGCACTGCGTTCGCAGGTTTCCAGATGATCCAGGCTGATTTTCAAATAGCACCTGGATTTGTCTACAGCCAGACCTGTGAACGAGTTCAGTTGGGCAGCTTCTGCTGTCACAAGCGTGCCGGCGTCTGTGGGGGCGAAAGTGGAACGAACCCTGACCTGCACCTTATTTTTCATGGCTGTTTCGACTGAGCGTGCCTGCAAGACTTTCGCTCCGCATCTAGCCATGAGGAGCATGTCTTTGTAGCTAATCGACTCGAGCTTGTAAGCGTAAGACGACAATCTGGGATCAACGCTATACACACCGTCAACATCTGTGTAAATGTCGCATCGTTCTGCGTCGATGGCAGCAGCAAGCGCAATAGCTGTGGCATCGGAGCCACCGCGTCCGAGAGTGGTGACGTCGCCATTTTCGTCAATTCCCTGAAAACCAGCTACCACAGGTATCGTACCCAGGTGCATATATTTAAGCAGTCTGGCTGTGTCCACGCGCTCGATAGCTGCCGACCCGAAGCTGCTATCCGTTTGAAGTCCGGCTTGAGCGCCAGTGAAAGATCTGGCACTGAAACCTCGCGCCTGCAGCGCCACTGTCATCAGTGCCGCCGAGACCAGCTCGCCTGTAGACAAAAGTGCGTCAAGTTCTCTTGCGTTGGGGTTCTTCTCTATGTCGCGCGCCATGCTCAACAGTTGATCTGTCGTGTGTCCCATCGCAGAAACTACTACGAGAATTTCGTATCCGTCTGCCGCAACGTTCTCCACAATTTCGGCTGCCTTTTGAATTCGTCCAGTGTCCATAAGTGATGTTCCGCCAAACTTCAGGACTATCTTTTTCATACGTGTTTACCTTGAGAACGGGTCTCTAACCAACAATCAAAGGTATAACTCCGCCCTCGTCAAAGGCGCGACAATATGAAGGGCTAAAGGTCAAAATTCTGTCTGTCTTTCTGCGATTTAAGAAATGGTATACATTCGCTGCGCTGCTTGATCACCGAGCCAGGCGCGCTCGACAGCCAGCGCCATCTGATTGACGAAAGTTTCGAGCAGATGCATCTCATCAGGGTCGAACATTCTCTCACGATTTGAAGGCAAGATGCCGATCACCCCGATGATGCCTTTTGAGCCCGTCAGCGGTAAGTAGAGCGCTTTAGCGCCGGGTAAAGTCGAGGTGCCGACTCCGGCCACCTGTTTATTGAGGAAAACCCATTGCGCCACGCCCGTCTCTTTAGCATCCAGTTCATAGGCTTTGTCGATGTCGGCAACCGGCTCAGGCTCTCCCTTTTCGTCAGCCAAGATTACTGCTGCCTGGCACCCGAACACTTCGCAAATGTGACGAACAGAAATACGAGCTACGTTCTCTCGACCGCGGGCCGAGGCTAGCTCTCGCGTCATCGCATATAGTGTCGCTGTGTGTCGTTCACGTTTTCTGGATAGCTCAGCCTGCTTCTTGATTGTCGTTGTGAGTGTGCTCATGGTCAGACCGATCATCAGCATGACGCCAAAGGTAATCAGATATTGTGTGTCTGAAACTGCGAAGGACAGATATGGCGGCACAAAGAAGAAGTCGTAAACGGCTACACCCAGAACGGCGCAGAGAATCGATGGACCCTTCCCCAGTTTCAGTGCTGTGATCACAACAGCGAGAAGGAAAAACATCATCAGATTTTCCTGCGCTAACTTGTGAAATCCAAACTTCGCCACGGCTGCGGCTATGCCGACTGTAGCAATGGAGTAGATATAGTGCAGGTAATTTACAGTTTCGGGCACCATATCTTTTGACAGTGGTTCGGTATTAGAGGTATCGCCCGTGATGACGTAGACATCGATGTTGCCGCTTTTCCGAATTAGATCGTCGACGACTGAACCGAACAATATTTCTCTCCATCGGGGCTTAGCAGGTTTGCCGATCACGATTTTGGTGATGTTCAACTTTCGTGCATATGAAACTAATTCGACACTGGTTTGCTCACCGGTCAAGATAGTTGTTTCGCCGCCAAGCCGCTCCGCCAATCTGAGTGTGCGCATGATTCTGTCACGGTCTTTCTGAGAAAACCTTGCCGTTCTGGCCGTCTCCACATAGGCCGCCGTCCACTCGGCATGTAAGCTTTTCGCCATGCGCTTGGTGGCGCGAATCAAACGCGCCGAAAGTGGATGTGGTCCGACGCAGACAAGCAACCTTTCACGCGCGGGCCAGATTTCTTTGATGAACTCTTCTTCCCTGTATTTCTGCATCTGATCGTCTACACGCTCAGCTGTTGCCCTCAAGGCGAGTTCTCGCAGCGCGATCAAATTTCCTTTGCGAAAAAAGTTTTCCAGAGCCCTTTCACTGTGCTCTGGAACATAGACTTTGCCTTCTTTTAATCGCTGTATTAGTTCGTCTGGTGTAAGGTCGACAAGTTCTATTTCGTTAGCTTGCTCCAGCACCGAATCTGGTACCGTCTCTTTAACATGAACCCGAGTTATCTGCGCGACTATGTCGTTTGCGCTCTCGACATGCTGCACATTCATTGTCGTGTAAACGCTTATACCGGCTTTCAGCAACTCCTGCACGTCTTGCCATCGTTTTTCGTGTCGCGATCCCTGCACGTTTGTGTGCGCCAGCTCGTCCACGAGTATGACCTGAGGCTTACGCTCCAGCGCAGCGTCCAGGTCAAATTCATCCAGCGTCGTTCCTTTATAAGCGACTTGCTTGTAAGGAATTACTTCAATGCCTTCAAGCAGCTTTTCTGTATCTTTTCTTCCGTGCGTAACGATGCATCCGGCCACTACATCTACGCCATCTCTCAGCAGTTTCTGCGCTGATTCGAGCATCGTAAAAGTTTTGCCGACGCCTGGAGCCATGCCCAGAAAAATTGTCAGTTTACCGCTCAGGCGACTCGTCTCCTCTTCCCTGAGCCTTTTCAAAAACTCCTCTGGTGTTGGACGCCCGTCGCTCATATAAGTTCTCAATGCGAGTCTGTCTTCATTTGCTATTATCCAACGCGAGGTTGATTGTCAGCACATTTATTCGCGGCTCACCAAAAATTTGCAGGTCGCGCTCGCTTTTGCACTTATGAATCAAATCGACGATCACATCTTCTTTGACGCCCCTGGCTCTGGCGATGCGTGGCGCCTGGATCAGGGCGTTGGCTTCGGAGATATCGGGGTCGAGCCCTGATGCTGAACGCGTTACCGCATCGACCGGTACGGCAGCGTTTTCGGCCAGACCGTTCTCTTTTCTGTAGTTCTCGGCCAGTTGCTTGATTCCCGAGAATGACTCATCAGCCTTTGTGGCCGGGTCATCGGCGACACCCATAATCAATTTGGATGACGTCGGTCCCAGGTTTGTGCCGCCCGATGCCTCGCCTGCATAGCCAGATCCCGCGGCGGAAGGGCGAGGGTGGAAGTATTTGGGCGTTTCGAATTTTTGCGCAAGCAGTTTCGAGCCAATTACCGTGCCCTTGCCGTTGCGTATAAGCGAACCATTCGCTTGCTCGGGAAAGAGCACCTGTGCGGCGCCAGTGATGAGAAGAGGGAAGGCAAGCCCGGTCAGTAGTGCAAGCACAAGGGTGATTCGAGTTGCCGGTATCAATTCTTTCAACATGGTGCGGTTTAACTCATTGGTGCAAGGTGGAGCATGACGATGATGTTATCGATCAGCCAGATGCCTGGAAACGGAATAACTATGCCGCCGATGCCGTAAACGAGAAAGTTTCGCTGCAAGAGAGCTGCGCCTGTCATCGGGCGATATGGCACTCCGCGCAAGGCAAGAGGAATCAAACAGACAATGATCAGTGCATTGAAGATGACCGCGCTGAGGATTGCCGATTCGGGCGAATGTAATTGCATGATGTTGAGCGCCCAGAGTGGACCGTGCCCCTTCGCCGAAGCCGCATACATGGTGCCGAAGACCGCTGGCAGAATAGCGAAATATTTAGCTACGTCGTTAGCGATGGAAAATGTCGTCAGTGCACCGCGAGTCATGAGAAGTTGTTTTCCGATCTCGACTACTTCAATGAGCTTGGTTGGATTTGAATCGAGGTCGATCATGTTGCCCGCTTCTTTGGCTGCTTGCGTGCCCGAGTTCATCGCTACTCCAACGTCAGCAGCCGCCAGTGCCGGTGCATCGTTGGTACCGTCACCGGTCATCGCCACCAGTCTGCCGCCAGCTTGCTCTTTCTGAATAAGCTGCATCTTCAGCTCAGGCGTCGCTTCAGCCAGGAAATCGTCGACTCCCGCTTCCGTTGCGATTGCTGCTGCCGTAAGGGGGTTGTCGCCGGTAATCATGATGGTGCGGATGCCCATCGAATGTAGCTGCAGAAAGCGCTCTTTCATTCCGCCTTTCACAACGTCTTTCAGGTAGATCACACCCAGTGTGCCGCGTTTATTATCTGCCACTGCCAGCGGTGTGCCGCCGGCCTGGGCAATGCGGGTTACTTCTTTTTCGATTTCGGTCGGCACCATAAGGCCCGTTTCTTTCACATACTTGTAAACCGCCTCGGCTGCTCCTTTTCGGATCTGCGTGCCGTTCATATTGACTCCACTCATGCGGGTATTGGCAGAAAATGGAATGAATTCAGCGTCTTTGTTAGACAATTCGCGCTCGCGCAGACCGTAATTTTTGGCCAGAACGACAATTGAGCGACCTTCGGGTGTTTCATCTGACAGAGATGACATTTGCGCCGCGTCGGCAAGCTCCTGCACTGTCACGTTCGGCGCTGGAATGAATTCGACTGCCTGTCTGTTTCCCAGAGTAATGGTTCCTGTTTTGTCGAGCAGCAAAGTATCTACATCGCCTGCTGCCTCCACAGCTTTTCCGCTCATCGCCAGTACATTGTGTTGCAGAACACGGTCCATGCCCGCGATGCCGATGGCTGAAAGCAGACCGCCAATAGTGGTTGGAATCAGACAGACAAGCAAAGAGGACAGTGAGAAGATGTCGGGAACCTGACCCGAGCCTCCCGCTTTCACCGCGTAAGTGGCGAAGGGAAGAAGCGTGACGACCGCGATGACAAAAACGATCGTCAATCCCGCCAGCAAGATGTCTAGCGCGATTTCGTTTGGAGTTTTTTGCCGTTGCGCGCCCTCTACTAAAGCGATCATGCGGTCCATAAATGTTTCGCCAGGGTCGACTGAAATTTCAATCTTCAACCAGTCAGACAAAACCGTTGTTCCGCCTGTAACGGCGCTGCGGTCGCCGCCGCTTTCTCTGATGACAGGTGCCGACTCACCCGTGATTGCACTTTCGTTGACTGTGGCAATGCCTTCGATGACTTCGCCGTCGCTGGGTATTACTTCCCCAGCTTTGACAAGTACGATATCCTTTTTCCTGAGAGCCGTAGCTGCCACCATCTCTTCTTGCCCGTTGCCCAGAAGTCTTCGTGCAACGGCTTCCTTGCGCCCACGCTTGAGAGTCTCAGCTTGTGCTTTTCCTCGACCCTCAGCCATAGCTTCGGCGAAATTAGAGAAGAGCACAGTGAACCATAGCCACAACGTGATCTGCCCTTCGAACATCAGTTTCGCTGGAGCAGCTGTGCCGAGTGTCAGATTTCTCACCCAGAGTATTGTCGTTAAGACGCAGCCCACACCGACTACAAACATGACCGGGTTTTTGGCAAGCTTCGCCGGGTTCAGCTTGATGAACGAATCTTTTATGGCGCCGCGCACGATTTGCGGGTCGAAAAGCGGTCTCGCTTTCTTGCTTGTGCTGATGGCAGTGTTTTCGGTTTCCACTTGCATCTCCAATGGCTAGTAGAGTTTGCCGGCGTGCATTAAGAAGTGCTCTACGATTGGTCCCAGAGTCAAACCTGGGAAGAATGTGAGGGCACCAACGATGATGATCACGCTGATCAGAAGAACAATAAATACAAATCCGTCAGTTGGGAAAGTTCCGCTTGTCGTGGGGATGTATTTTTTCGTGCAGAGTGAGCCGGCTATTGCTAGAACTGGAATTTGCATCATGAATCGTCCCATTAACATCGCCATGGCGAGCGTGATGTTGTAAAAAGGCGTGTTGACCGAAATACCAGCAAACGCCGAACCGTTGTTTCCGGTCGCTGATGTGAAGGCGTAGAATATTTCGGAGAATCCGTGCGCGCCGTTGTTGTTTACGTTGTTGGCGGTTGCTCCAGCGGCATTCCAGAAACTACCCGCCGGCAGATTGAGAACGGCACCAAGGGCGGTGAAGCCGAGGATGGAGAAAGCTGCGACGAGCACAAACAACATCGCCATTTTCACTTCTTTCTTTTCGATCTTTTTGCCTACATACTCAGGAGTTCTGCCGACCATTAGTCCGGCAATGAAAACTGTCAGTATCGCAAACATCAAAATTCCGTACAGCCCAGCCCCTACTCCTCCGAAGATTAGTTCACCGAGCTGAATATTGAGCAGAGGCACAATCCCACCAAGGGGAGTGAAACTGTCGTGCATTGAGTTGACGGCACCGCAACTGGCATCGGTCGTGATGACGGCGAAGAGGGCTGAGTTAGCCAGCCCGAAACGTACTTCCTTACCCTCTTGATTGCCACCGAGATCGCCAAGTTGAGAGGTCGAAGTGTTGACATGCAGTTTGTCGATGTTTGGATTTCCTGCCGCTTCGAATCCATAACAAGTAATAACTCCGACCATGAAAAGCGTCATCATTGTGATAATCAGCGCCCAACCCTGCCGCGTGTCTTTCACCATCAACCCGAACGTATACGCAAGACCAGCGGGAATGATGAAGATGAGCAGCATCTGCACGAAGTTGCAAAATGGCGTCGGGTTTTCAAAAGGATGCGCGCTGTTAGCGTTCAGGAAGCCACCGCCATTAGTGCCAAGCATTTTGATGCATTCTTGCGATGCAATCGGTCCCTGAGGAATTACTTGCTGGACACCTTCGATTGTCGTTGCCTGCACATATGGATTGAGATTTTGCACGACTCCTTGCGAAACGAGGAACAGCGCAGCAAACAGACAGATTGGTAAAAGTATATAGAGTGTCGAGCGCACCAGATCCTTCCAAAAATTTCCGATGCTATTTGTCGATTGTCTGGAAAATCCACGGATCATCGCTACTGCAACCGCGATTCCGGCAGCAGCAGAGATCCAGTTGTGGAAAGCGAGAGCCAGCATCTGCGATAGATACGACATTGTATTTTCGCCACTGTAAGCCTGCCAATTCGTGTTCGTTGTAAACGATACTGCCGTATTGAATGCCAGATCGGGGGTCATGGCAGTCCCATAGCTCGGAGCCTGGGCAGTCGAAAATCCCATGGGATTGAACGGCAGTGACCCTTGCAGTCGCAACACACCATAAGTAAAAAGCAACGTGATCAAACTGAACGCGAGCATCGAAAATGCGTACCGAGTCCAGTGCATATCGACCGTCTCATCGACTCCGCCGACTCTATAGATGATGGTTTCGATTGGCTTCATGACCGAGTCGAGCCACGTCGATTCGCCTTCCATGACGCGCTTCATGTAAGTGCCGAGCGGCTTCGTGATTGCCAGAAGTGCCACCACGAAAAGTAAAATTTGCAACCAACCTATGCCGGTCATCACTACACTTTCTCCGGATACAAAAGCGCGAAGAATGAATAGACAAGCAGCCCAAGCGATGCCGTGCCGGCTAAGATATTGTCGAAATCCATCTCGATTGCCTGTTGGCGATCACAGTCGATCGCAGCCTGTGACATAGGCAGCACTGAGTGCGAAGAATAATATGGCAGCGCCTATGTAAAAGAAATCCATGTGTCTTTTGCTCCCACAGGTAACTGTACCGCTGCGTGTGTCAAGAAAGAATCAAGACTTCGTCAATCGCGATTAAGGCGACATCAATTTTCGATCAATAGAGTTCAGGGTCATTCCATGAACAATCACTAAATGATGCAGATCAGCTTTCTCCAGAGGAAGTGACGGAGGATTCAGATGTGCTTCTCGCCATGAACGACCATGGACAATTCAAGTAGCATGCGCTTCATTTTTAGAATTTCTGCACTGAGTTGCTGAAGCATTGCCAGTCGAGTGTTCAACGTAGCGATGTTCAGCGCTTTCTTTCTGGGAACGCTCGCCGTAATAACATCCAGTTGCTTTGATTCTGTCGACTCTGTAAATTCTGGAATGTTCTTGTCTGCCACCCATCTTTCTATGAGCAGAACCCTTCGCGTCTTGCCGGATGGCTCGCCCACTTGTGAAGTGTTTAAGAACTCCCAGACAGTTCGTGGATAGTCGATTTCTGGACTGACCGGATAATCGAAAATTTTTGCCAACATATTCGGGTCTTTTTCTGATGTCTGTTTTTTTCCGCTCAGTTGTTTCAGCGCATAGATTGATGCTATAGATGGAATAATTCCCGCTAGAATTCCTGTCACTCCTGATGGCGCGGTCAAGTTGGGGTGCGTGTTGGTGGGAATGGCGAGTCCCTCGCAAACAGACCACAATGCGCCATTCAAGATATAGCTGATGGCGTTGGTTCTTAACGTCGCTTTATCTCTGTCTCCCGTATACGTCGTCAAAATTTCGTTGTAGATGTTTTGTTCTGCTTGAATCTCGGCTAGTGTGAAATCGACCGACAGGTTTGCCTCCTGTATTATTTGCGTCGATTCGGATACACAAGCAATCAACTGTTGACTGATCGCGATATTTTCGACGGTAGGGTCGAAGTTTATGGGATCTATTTTTGTGCGCAACTGCTGGTTTCTTTCGAGCAGTGGCGTTAATTTCAATATGTCTGCTAATTGCCTGGAATTAGCAGAAACGTCTGAGGAATTCAGGTCGACGCCGGTTCGCAAGATTTGTTTTGGAAACTCTTGAGAGTTTGGCAATGCAGCGACAGCTGAGGCATTGGCGCTCAAGATGCAAAGAAGTGCCAGGGCTGAAACTTGGGTAGGGCGCCGCGAGGACATGGGATCTCCTGATGGGTAAAAGTGCTGTCTGGCAGACGTATTACCAGGGTTCTAATAATACAGTGGCGGTTACTCATTCAAGATAATATTTAGGACAGAAAATATGGCTTCGAGCCTGAAAGGTACACCCTTGAGCAGGGATGTCACGCGTTTGCGTCATTAATCTTGGTGCCACTGAATATGGTGCATAAAGCGACTGCCAATTTTCTTGATGCCATCTTGATGCAGACCAAACTAAACTGATTTGGTCTGTAAAGTTTTTTCGAGGTCCTCATGAATCTGAAGTATCTGGGCGTTGTCTTCGCAGTTGGTACCGTCTTGCACAATTCATGTGCTGCTTATGCAGACGTGTCTCCGTCTGCGAGTTCGAGTGCGCCGAGTTCAAGTGCGCCGGCTTCTAGCGCTGGTGCGCCGGCCGCTAACAGTCAGGAGTTTCCGCGGCAGATTCTGAGAACCGGCATCAATTTGAATGCAACCGATATTTCTCCTAACTCGCTGCAACTGGCCAATAATGTGCAGCTCAGCTCAGTGCTCGAACGATTGCAATCGCTGCGAGCACGCGTGGACAGCCTGCCGGTCGGGCAAGAGAAGACAGATGCTCGTGTTGATCTTTTAGAGGCGCGCTCTCAGGCACTGCAGATTATTGGTAGGACCAGCCTGGAAGTTGATTTTGTCATCGCCGAAATGACTGCGGAGCAGAACGTTTATTCAGAAATTCTTTCGACCTTTACGAATGACAGGGACAAACTCTTAGCACGAGTCAACGCAGCAAGTTTCATCAGCAACGGCGTTTTGTGGGCGGTGTGCGAGAGCTTGTCTATTCCGACACATACGCGCTCGGTCTACGCGGTGCCCTCTGGTATCACTGGTATTGCCGCAGGACTTGTTCCCTCAATAGCCTCTATGTACACTTTGAAGGCTGTTAATGGCAAACGAAAGACATCTGAAGTCGAGCCGAACATGCTCGCAAAGTTGTTCAACTATCCTACCAGCGCTGAAATCGAATATCCCAAATCTGTTTGGTTATACTTGAACGAAGCTCCAGCAGATGGCACAAGCTCCAAGACTCGCAAGGACCAGATGATCGACCGGTGGATCGCAGACTCTAATATCCCCGGATTTACAAGCAGAGATAGCAAAACATTGGATGCCATCACAGGCAGTGTCGCTCAGAAGAAAGGGCTGAGTATTGCTACGTTGACTACAAGACAAGTGATGTTGCAACAGTTGAGTGCGGAAGTGCAAAAGATGAAACGCATGCTGCTTGAGCTTGCCATGGTTGTGCAGGGTGATAAACAATTCGTTGCCTCGACTCAGTTGCGGCCTACTCCAATTTCGCACAAACCTTCTACAACGTCGCGAGTCGGTGCTGCGTTGCAGTCTTCTGCGCAGGCACAGCATGGTGCTTCGCACCAGCCAACACCGCAGCCGCCAGCTATTGCTTCCACTACGCAGTCAACAGACATAGCAGGAACTCTGACACAGCAAGCAATGAGTGGGCTCGGCGTTCCTTAGTCAGATTAGAAGCGAAGACAATAAAGTCATGGCTCAAGCAAGAATCGGCACCCTGTCCCCAGGGTGCCGATTGATTTCAATGGTCCGTACGTCAGACTCCTACCGTCGCTTTCTCATCAGCCGTGGCTTGTTGATCTGTGCGGAAGCGATAACCGACTCTCGTTTCTGTGTGAATATAGAACGGGCGTTCAGGATGCTCTTCGATTTTATTTCGCAGATTTGCTATGTGCACGCGCAACGTATGCGAATCGTTTTCGTATTCCGGTCCCCACACTTTCGATAACAGCTGTCTATGGGTCAAAACACGATCTGCGTTGGTGGTCATATACCTGAGCAGGTCGTATTCTTTCGGTGTCAGATGTATCTCCTCGTTTGCCAGGTAAACGCGGCGATGGGCAAAATCTACTTTCAGATTAGCGCAGGTGAAAGTCGATTGTTCCTGCTCGTCGTCTGGAGCCTGCCTGCGTAAAACCGCTCTGGCGCGGGCAAGAAGCTCTCCGATGCCAAACGGTTTAGTCAAATAATCGTCGGCTCCCAGGTCCAATGCTTTTATTTTGTCTTCTTCGCGGTCTCGAACAGACAAAATGATGATTGGCGTTTTCGTCCATTCTCTCAATTCTTTGCACACGTCGAATCCATTTTTGCCAGGCATGGCCAGGTCCAAAATAATCAAATCCGGCAGGCGGGATGCGGCGAGATCCAGCCCTTCTTCACCAGACGCGGCCAGAAACACCTGGTAGTTATTTTGTTCGAGTCCCACTCTCAGAGCCCGGCGAATTTGCGGCTCGTCATCGATGACTAGAATCTTCATTGCTCTTTCTTATCTCCGTTGTCCTGTGGCAGTGAAATATGAAACACCGCACCGCCACCACTCTGGTTTGCGGCAGTTATCGTGCCTTTGTGTGCTTCTACCAGACCTTTGCATACTGCTAATCCTACTCCCATTCCAGGCGTTGATGATTCCTGAAGAGACTTGGAGCGATGGAAAGGTTTGAAAATCTCTTTTTCTTCTCCGCGCGGAAGTCCTGGACCGTGATCAATTACGTCTATATTCATCATGTTATTGCCATTGTAAAACTTGACTGTGACTTCTCCTTGAGAATATTTCAAGGCATTTTCGATAAGATTCCGCAGCACTTGTGTCATCTGCACCGAATCGAGAGAAAACTCTTTGTTTCTGTCAGCGATATCGATTTTGATCCTCTTATTTTCTTCCTCACCGAAAGAATCAAGCACTGAACCCACCAGTTCAGTTACAGTCGTCATCTCGGTTTTGGGTGTCCATGCATCGGCTTCCAGTCTTGAAAGGTCCAGAATATTTCCGACCATTTTATTCAGTCTGTCTGCCTCCTGGTCAACACCCTGTAAGAGTGAGGCTTGTGTCTCTGCATCGATTGATGAATTCTCTTGCAGCATACTGCCAACGCTTGCCTTTATGGATGTGAGAGGGCTGCGAAAGTCATGTGACACCATGGAGAGTAGCGCCGTTTTTAAGCGGTCCACTTCCGAGAGGGCTTTTGCTTGTGTTTGGATTTGCAGAAGTTTGTCGCGATGAAGGACCACTGCGGCATGATTGACTATCGAATTAATAATGTTTTTCTCGCTGTCCTCCAGCTGCTTACCCGGTTTCAGTCTCATACAAATAACGCCGAAAATTTCGTTGTTCAAGGTAATCGGCAAGTAAATCAACTCGGACTTCTTCAAATCGCCGAAAGCTTTTTTCCAGTGCGGACTGCCGTCCCAGCCGATTGATTGTCCTTTAATAAGCGCGTGCGAGATTGCTTCTTTAGACCATTCACTTTCTTGAATTGGTGAGTTCGACTGAATCCAATTAGTCTCATCAAGTTCGTTCGAGTGCAGGCACATAGAAACACCATCGGCTGCAGACACCTTCAAGATCGTCTCCAGCAACTTCTTCAATACTCTGTCTCTGTCGATGTCGGACGCGACTGCCCAGCTTGCTTCGGCTAGAGCAGCGGTTTCATTACGACTTTTCTGCGCTTCCTCCATTCTTTTGCGCAATAACGCCGTCAGCTGTCCGATGATTGTTGCTGTGAGAAGGAACATGCATAGCGCCAACCATTCACTGAACGACGAAACAGTCAGCTGGTGCCGTGGCTCAACAAAGAACCAGTCAAATGCCAGAAAGGAAAGGATGGAACAGTATATTGAGGCGCCTCGACCGAGCAACAGCGCCGCAACAGTGACGACGAGCAGATAAAGCATGGATATGTTGGAGGCATGCCGGTCGGCATGAAGTACGGTGATCAGTGCCGTAATCAGTGCAACTGCGATTGTCGCTGTTGCGTATGGAATGCAAATTTTGCGCCAGTAGTTTGTCATGTTCTTTCGGCGTATGTTCCGCCCGATCTAGTTCTACTACTTTTAGACCATTCCGCTGAACTTGGGGCTAAGAAATTGACACTAATTTGACCCAATGCGTTTGTACTCGCCAGAGCCATTTCGCCCTTTTGGAACGCCCGAAATTCCATTAGTATCCTAAATGAAACCGTGAACTGGTTGGCGTTTTGAACCCCATGATTTCCGATTTTCTTAACAAATTGGGCTGATTTTTGGGGAACCTTAAGGTCAAACTGGGCATCTATTTGTTCAGAGGTTCTCAGGTCACCGGGTTGGAGTGAGACTAGCCTGGACCACCTGGGAGCCCATTTAGGAAACATGCCAATGAAAATGAACCTTCAGAAAAAATCCCATCATACAAATGACGAGCCCTGGAACGAGTTTGAAGCTGTCTTCGACGAAAATGTGGCTGAGCCGGTGGAATTGGAGGTCGAACCGATCGAGCAGGCGCGCTCGTTCAATGATGATTCGATGACTATGTATCTGAAAGAGATTGGCCGCTACGGGCTTCTCACGGGTGCTCAGGAAATCGAGCTTGTCAGAGCTGCGCACTCAGGCGATGCGGACGCCCGAAACAAGCTGATTCAGTCGAATCTACGTTTGGTCGTTAGTGTTGCTCGCCACTTTTTAAATCGCGGTCTGAGCTATCCTGACCTGATTCAGGAAGGCAACTTTGGTCTGATGAAGGCTGTCGACAAGTTCGATCCAGAATTAGGATACAGATTTTCGACGTACGCTACATGGTGGATTCGTCAAGCGATCGTTCGTGCAATCGCCGACAAATCACGCACTATTCGCTTGCCTGGTCACATGAATGAAATGCTTAGCCGGCTGAAAAAACAGGTTAGAGCATTGAGCGAACAGACTGGAAGATTGCCTACGACTGAAGAATTAGCAGCTTCAATGAAGACAACACCTGAGAAGGTGCGGAAACTTCTCGATATATCGAAAGGGTTGCTATCTCTCGACGCAGCGAGTGCTGCTGGCTTCGACACCACTCTTGGTGAAACGCTCAGTGACGAAAATGAGAACTCTGCACCGGCGGAAGCAGTCGCGCAAAAGTTATTGCATAAAGATGTAGTAGAAGCTCTCAGTTATCTAACTGCGCATGAGCGCAGCGTGCTGTTGATGCGCTATGGATTCAATGGCGATAAGCCGAAGAGTCTGGCTGAATGTGCAATGGCTTTAGGTGTGACACGCGAAAGAGCAAGACAACTTGAG
The DNA here is from genome assembly GCA_036702955.1 of Drouetiella sp. Taxonomy (GTDB): domain Bacteria; phylum Cyanobacteriota; class Vampirovibrionia; order Obscuribacterales; family Obscuribacteraceae; genus PALSA-1081. The sequence goes on from DATNPY010000029.1 coordinate 33,573, forward strand.
AATCGCGCTTTGAAGAAACTAAGAGGCAATTCAAAAGTTGGACAGTTAAAAGAATATCTTAACTAGCGACTTCGGAAGCTCACACCGGTACGGGCTGACAGGACGAGCAACTCAAAAGTGTCAGGAGCCAAATCAACCGAAAAGACTGGAGTTGACTGACAACACGAAAACAATAGGGCCGGAGGTTTACACCTCCGGCTTTTTCTTTAGCGTTATGGTGATAACGGTTTTCGAGTCCGGTCCAGTTTCGCTCGAACATTCGATAGTGCCGTCGTGCGCCGTAATCAGCTGCTTGCAGACATACAATCCCAGACCGGTATTGGCTGTGTATTGTGTCTTCGGTCCACCCAGCCAGACCCGGTCAAAAAGGTTTGGCTGAAGGTCTTTAGCGATGCCCGGTCCGCTGTCTTGAACGCTCAGCTCAACATGGTCTTTATTGCCGATTACCTTAACGTTGATTGTGCTCTTTGGCGGCGAAAATTTTTGGGCGTTATCGAGAATGTTGGTCAAGATTTTTTTTACCGCAGTCTCGTCGGCAATTACGCCTGGCAAAGATGTCGGCGAATCGAGAACAAAATTCATATCGCAGCTTGATTGCCGCGCCTTTTGCTTTTCAATGCAGTCTTTGACCAGGGGCACCAGATCTAATGGCAGAAGATTGAGTTCGTTTTTCGCTACGTTAAACCGGAATATTTCCAGAACGTTTTGAATTTTTTGCAGCGAGTTCTCAGTGTCTTTTTGCATAAGCATCAGTAAGTCACGCTGCTCCTGAGTGAGTGGACCGAGTGCCTCTGACAGAAGAATTCCTAAAAGCCTGTTGGTGCCAATCACGGGCGTCTTCAGATCGTGAGCGAGCACGGCTGCAAAATCTTCTCGCTGTTTCATGAGCAATATTTGCCGCTGTGTCTCCTCTGAGTCTTTCCGCCCGGTCGCATCTCTGAACATCCAAACCCAGTGTGTGACACTGCCCCCCTCATCGACAACTGGAAAGCTGTTTACGTCCACGCTGATCCGTGTGCCATCTTTTCGCACGTGCGGCATCTCGGCTTTCTCAGCTACGTCCAGCATGGCGCTTTGCTCGATACTGGGAGCAAACAGCGGCATGACAGATCGCCCAATAATTTCATCGGCGGTGTATCCCGAAATCTCCGTGAAAGTTTCGTTGATGAACACGACCTTTCCATCGGCTTTCGGAGTGCCTTTCTTGTGCTCGGCAATAACAACTGCGTCGTTTGTATTGAGTACGACTGATTCCAGCAGACTCAGTCGTTCGCTGACGCGTTTACGCTCAATCGCGACTTTAATCACGCGCACCAGTTTGTTGAGCCGAACCGACGATTTGACGACGTACTCTTCCGCACCATTGTGTAGCAGCTGGATGGCCAGGTCGTCTTCGTCTGTCGACGTAAGCACCACGATTGGAACACGTGGTGCATGTTCCCTCACCGTTTTCAGCGTTACCACGCCGCGCGAATCGGATAGATTCAAATCCAGAAGTATGGCGTCATATGGTTCTTTGCGCACATGGTCCAGGCCAGCCGTTAATGTTGACGCCGAATCTAGTTTGACGTTCGGAAATTCTGAAAGATAAGCCAAAATCAACGCTGTGAACGCCAAGTCATCTTCAATTAGGAGGATTCGCGTTTCCGCTGGGGCGGTTGGTAAACTCATCGCATTTCCTAAGTGACCTTTACTACTTTATCTTGTGACGAACGGGCGCGCCATCGTACTTTTCTATGACTATGTTCACTCTTAAGAGTGAAATATCCGTCAGTATTTTTAAAATGCCCGTCATCACAGGCTCTATCTACTAAGTAAAACTTGAAATTGCGCATATACTGATGTTCTTTGAGTGGGATTTTATCTTGGCATCTGGACGAGTTTTCTATGTTGAAAGGCGGAGCAAGCAGCTTGTACTGCTGATTCGCGTGCTTTTGAAAGAATTCAAAAGCTTCTTCATCATATTCATATGCGCTGTAACATCCTCGGCGCTGCTTATTTATTCCTTCTATCCGCGGGTTGACCTTCCGCATGCGCGCTTGAGCTTTACTCAAACCGTCTATGACGTGTGGCTGATGCTTTTCTTCGAAAGCCCGCTCACTTATGTAGACGATTGGCGAATCTCGCCTCTCTTTTTCTTGTTGCCTCTGCTAGGTCTGGTCACAATCGCAGAGGGCGTCGTGCATCTGGGTAATCTACTGTTTCAGCACCAACGGTACTCTGGGGAGTGGCAAAAAATGATTGCGTCTACGTTTGAGAATCACATTGTCGTGTGCGGACTGGGCAACGTCGGCGTGCGTGTAGTCCAGCATCTTCGCCAGTTCGACGAGACCGTTACTGTCATCGAATCTAATGCTGAGAGTCGGTTTGTAAATGAGGTGGCTGGAATTGATGTTCCGGTATTAATGGGTGATGCTCGCGACTCTCAGATGTTGATGGTCGCGAATATAGATAAGGCTAAAGCCATCATCGCAGTAACCGACAATGACCTGGTCAACCTGGAAGCCGTACTTACCGCGCGTGAGTTGAATCCGAACATCCGCGTGGTTGTACGTATGTTCGACCAGAAAATGGCTAAGAAAATTGAAAAGAATCTGGGAATCCATGGTGCGTATAGCTCGTCGGCTCGCTCAGCACGTCTGTTTGCTCAAGCTGCTATCAGCGGAGACATCATAGACTCCTTCGAATTTGGTGGCACCACCATCAATGCAATTCAGATTGTCGTCGAATCTAATACATCTCTCGTAGGGCAGACAGTCGATGACATTCGTCATCAGCACGAAGTGACAGTGCTTTTGCACGAAAAGTCAGGCGGTGAAGTGGACTGGAACCCATCGCCTAACAACATTCTTGGTGTTGGTGACAAACTGCTGATTATGACTGATAGGCAAGGTTTAAAAAGACTAGAACGCTCGACTCGTAAACTAACGCTGCCACAAAAGAGCCATGATTAGCCGTTCTCTGCCACCAAACTGATCGTACCGAACTGATCGTGTTTGAAATTCAATACGAAATGATTTTGTTGGCAATTCACAACCAACTAAAGTCTGAATTGTGCTACCAGTTTGACTTCACTTACAGTTTGAGCATGTGCCAAATATTTCTAAAATGTGGGCGCGACTCGTGAATCCATATTTTGCTTTGATTGCATCTTCCAGGTCGTGTACGAGACATTTGTCGAGATGCACACTACTATTGCATTTGTCGCAGATCAAATGATGATGATGTTCACCAGGCTTTACTACCTCATAGCGGCGTTCGCCGTCGCCAAGGTCCACTGCCTGCACAAGCCCTTGCCCAACAAGAGATTCAAGCGATCTGTAAACGGTCGTAAGTCCGGGTGCCCGGTCGTCATCGGTTCGTAGACGGCTGTGAATATCTTGGGCGCTGGTCAGCTCGTGCGACCGTCCCAGTACTTCTAAAACTTTTTTCGCGCCTTTGGTCAACCGATCGTTGTGGCTCATTCTTCGACTTCGAATTCAACCTTTATCTTCTTGGCAGATTCTACCGGTTTTCCGTTCACTGTGGCCGGCTTGAACTTCCATCGTTGTAGCGTGCTTACAGCGATTTCGTCAACCTCAGTGCTGCCCGTCGAAGAAAGCAGTTTGACCGAGCTGGCGCCGTCTTGCTTGATGGTGAATTTCGCCAGGCAGCAAGACTTGAAACACTGCTCGTGTAACTCGGAAGGGATTTCTGGCTTGGGGCAA
>DATNPY010000040.1:0-17098 GCA_036702955.1 Drouetiella sp.
TCAAAAACGACAGTTGAAGCCTTCCCTAGCGCATCTATCGCAGCTAGCACCGCTTCGCCACCATCTATTCGTGCTGATACTATATTCGGTGCCGCAAAACAGAGAAGGATGAATCGATTTTTTTCGAAACATCCAGAGTGGAATAATTTGATTGCAGAAAATTTTTTGTTAAGTTACTTCAGACCAGAGCTAGAATCTATCCTGCGACGTATAAAGTGAAACTGAGTGCGTGAGCCGTTTACGCGTCAATCACGCACCTCGATTCGGGCACTGTAAACTAGAGAGCGTCAAATCGATATAAAACGTCCCGACCCTGTTCGGAAAATGCATTACACGATTGCGATTACTTTTTACTTACTAAAGGCAGCATCGGCAATGACCGTAATCATGATGCTGCGCAAAAGGTTACCTAGACTGCGAAAGTCTTTTTCCACCAGGAGGTTTGACTGGTGCGTTCTTCCAGATTTCTCAACATCTCACGATGTTCACGTAATTCTGTTGTGACGAAATCAATCGAAGATTGTTGATCTTTGAGCGAATAGAGTTCTTTAGCTGCAGAATTGCTTTGTTGACCCTGCTCACGAACTATCTTCAAGTCGGTGCACAGTTGCTCCACCTTCGCGCTCAACGACTCGACACGCGCAATAGCAGCCTCGAAACGTTCTGCTTTCAAAGTAAGTACTTGCAATTCGCGAGCAAGAATATCCATTCTCGTCATCATTAGTTCGTTCATGCTATTTCGTTCGGCGATCTCGTCTTCACTTGAACGTCTGGTGATTGGGGGCTGTTCTCGAGCCACTCTCCACTCCGGACCCTTCGGTCCATCCACTTTGCGTCCAAGCAAACGACCCTCTTTCAAAAGTCTCTGAATTTGACGAGGTGATTTGTGGAACATTTTTGCTGCATCAGAAACGTTTATCTCACCGTCTTGCTTATCTGCAAACATTTCAATCACTGGATTGAGCGAGACGCGCATATCCAGCCCCGATTCATGCTCGTCGGCAGTTGCGGGACTGAAGTCTTGCTCGTTGCATTCCATCACAGGGTGCTCAGTGCGATTAACAAATAACATTGTTCGATCTCCTTTCAATTGACGCGACATCAGGCATCATTACTATTTGGGCTATAGAGCGCGGACGTTGTTATCACTCACAGATTGGAACATCCACATTGGTAGTCCGGTGCCTTTTACTCATTTGCAGAGTCTTGCCTCGGTCTTGAGAACACAATAGTGAGCGTGGTATCAAATGAGCATAAAATTGCCTTCGTATAAATACGCAAAACAGGCACTGGTGCGTATTTCACGCATCACCGGTGTAAAAATCACATATATGCCAAAACGATCATGCCACCATGACTAGTGGCAATAATGTCCTTGCCCTACTCAACAAAGCCATAAACGGAAATAGCCTAATACAGAATTTTGCGGCGATATCTGACTCACTTCAAGTCCGCGGCAACGCCATACAGCGGTGATGAGCCAGAGCAAAGCGCGGCAACGATATCTCACACTTCAAACTCCGTCAGTTTGCAATACTAAAATCGCTTCGAACTTCGCAAGCGTTTATTGGTCAAACTCAGAATCTGCAGCGCTAACAACTTCGCCATCACCTATCATATCTACCTGATAGCCGATTCTGGGAATGTTCTTGATTAAGGAAGGAGTTTCAGGCGAATCGATTTTATATCGTAATCTCTTTATGCAGGCACGAACAGTGTCTGGTGAAGCATCTGAGTCGGAACTCCAGACTCGCTGCATCAATTCGGCGGTGGAAAAAACATTGTTGGAGTTGCGCACGAGAAATTCCAGAACACCGAGTTCCAACGGAGGAAGATGCACTTCAACATCATCTTTCCAAACAAGATGTTTCGCAAGGTCGACCTTCAAACCTCTAAACGAAACAGTTTCGGCGTACAGCTTGGTCTGACGTCGCATAACCGCATTGATTCTCGCAGACAAAACACGCACATCGCAGGGCTTAACAACGTAGTCGTCAGCACCGATGTTGAATCCGGCTTCAACTTCTGCGATGCTGTCGCGCCCGGTGAGAAACAACACTGGAGTTGTAAGATTTTTCTTCCGAAACTCCGCCAAAATTTCTGGACCGTTCATCTCAGGCAAACTCCAATCCAGAACGATAACGTCAAATTCAAAAAATTTGAGACGCTCCAGCGCGTCGAACCCCCGCGAACAGTGCTCAACGGTGTGGTGCGAATGTTCGAGCCAGGTAATCAGACTTTTCGCCAGCTCAATATCATCTTCAACTATAAGGATTTTTGCCATTGCCTATCATTATAACGATGTGTGCGAGAGAACGACCCGCCTCTTTGCAAGCTATTCTTGATAAATACCCGCCCTGTTGTCAAATCCATATAAAAAACTGTAGTTCCAAATCATTCATTCAAAACGAAAGTCATATTTGATGCTGATTTTACAACTCGCCCTTAAGGTAATTCTGGAGAAGTAATGATTACCTCCACGAGCCTATAGACCGAGCAGAAAAGGACAAGTCAGCAACGGATGGAAGTCATAAGTCCGCAAAGACAAACGCAAATAGATCAAGTAAATGAATCCGTTGGCGCCAAAATGCTCAGAGAAGCACAGCTTACCGGTGAAGCATTGCTGTCGATCCCTGCTGCCGCTGTGGACACACTGCAAAATCATAAGTTGGAAACAGTTGGTAAGGCGGCTTTAGCAGGAGGTTTGACGGCCGGTTTGACCCTTCTATCCAAGTCAAGGGAGGCACCGGTACTGACCGTAGCAGCTGTAATCTCAGGCGTTTCTGACCTGGCCGCCAACGGAACCAAAATCGCTGACGCATTCGTAGATAACTGGCATTCAGATCGCAACTGGAAATCGAACGTCGATGTCATGCAAAACTCAGTTGGACGATTCGCGGTGGATTTTGCTGTCAGTTCGATTGCCTCTGCTGGAAGCTCGAAAGCGATGCGTTCGCTCACAGCACCCGCTGAAAACATTCCTCCATTTGTAAGTTCCGAGTTTCCTCTTATCGGAGGCGCTGATTTTCGCACTTCTATTATGAGCGAGGGGCGCTCACGAAAGTTCGATATTCACTTGCCAAAGGGACTCGACCCGTCCAAACCAACAGACGTTCTTCTGGCATTCGACGGAGTGCAAATCAACCGCAAACCTGCAATTCCCGGGCTCGGCAAAATTGCCGACAAGCATAATTTCATCGCCATAGTCCCGCACCCAGACACGAATGTATCGCTGCCCGGCTTCAAGCTGGCTTCATGGAACTCGCCCGGTGTAGGAGTTTTCACTGAAGGCAAACCGATTTTTGGACGCAAACGACAATACGATGACGCGAAATTTGTAGACGACATCCTCTCGCATGTCGACAAGCAAGTGCGAATTGGACAGGTTGGATTAGCAGGATTCTCTGAAGGTGCCGGCATGGCTATGCATATGGCAGGTATTTTGCCGGAAGAGAAGTTGTTGGGCGTCGCATCTTTGTCCGGTGCGGTTTTAGGAACCGAGGGTCCCATACGCAAGGGATTAACCACTGTTATCGTCCTGGGTGGCAATGATAAGACTCTACCGATCGAAGGTGGCAGCAACGGTCCAACAAAATGGATCAATTGGCTGGGGCACAACAGGGTCACTCAATTCTCCAGACCACTAGCGCTAGCCCCTGCGTTAGCCGAGCATCACGGAATTAAGTCGCCGCCGACAATCAGTGAAAGTAACGGTGTTATCGAAACCGTGTATGGCGCATCTGATGCTGCACCAGGGAAGGTGCACCAGTTCGTCATAAAAACCGGTGAACACGCCTGGCCGGGAGAAAGCGAGCCCACAGGCGGATTGAATGCTCAACTCATGCGATGGATTAACGGACGACCCTCTAACGTCGATATCAATGAAAGAATAGCGGACCTGATCATGAACAAGCGAATTCAAAAAAGTCTCGAGGCACCACCTGCGATGCAAACTGCGGCTTGACGATATGACCTGATGCAGGTCTAACAAATACAAGTTTACTGAAGGGGCGATCACCATGCTGAGAGGCATGGTGATTGTGCTATATAGAGCCGATATCGATTGAAAAGAAACTGACTGACAAAATCGGCGAACTGGCCGAACAAAAACAATGAGCGCAACCGACAACCCCAACTTGATTCGTACGATTGCGGTCTGCGCCCTCGGATACTTTGTCGATGTCTACGATATTCAGCTGTTCGCCGTGCTCCGTGTCGCCAGCCTGAAAGCAATAGGCATTGCTCCTGAGCAACTCGGAGCCGTAGGTGCCAACATACTCAATGCGCAAATGCTTGGCATGATCGTAGGCGCAGTCATCTGGGGTATTCTGGGCGATAGGTTGGGTCGCGTCCGCGCCCTTTATGGATCGATTCTTCTTTATTCAATAGGAACCTTCGCATGCAGCTTCGTTCACGATGCGAACAGTTACGCAATAATGCGATTTATAACGGCGATTGGTCTGGCTGGTGAAATCGGCGCCGCGGTTGTTTTGATATCAGAATTGATGCCAGCAAAAGAGCGAGGCTGGGGCATCACCATAATCGGTGGCATAGGATTTCTTGGACCTGTTGTGGCCGTTTTGACTTCATTTTTTCTCGAGTGGCGTCAATCTTATGTGCTGGCGGGACTGATCGGATTGGCGTTGCTGGTTCTTCGCACCAGGCTCTTCGACGCTGATATGTTCAGCAAAACCAAAGGCAAAACAACTCTGGCTGAATTTTTCACACTATTTGCCAGACGTTCATTCCTCCAACCCTTTTTCATGTGCCTTCTCATGTCACTGCCACTGACTTTTGTGTGGAACGTTCTCAATTTCTTTTCCATGGAAATAAGCAAAACAGTGTTGGTATCAGACGAGGAATTCAACCAGAAACTCAGTCTTCTGCTTTTCTTTTTTGGAACAAGTGTGGGTGACATTGTGAGCGGATTCGCCACACAATTTTTTCAAAGCCGCCGCAAAGCGATGTCCTACACACTCCTTCTAGCAGTAGTCGCTTCACTTGCTCTTTTATTGATCGCGCCAATTGTCAAGCTCACAGCACTCCAGTTCTACCTTATCTACTTCATTCTCGGAGTCTCGTCAGGATGCTGGGCGCTCGCAACCATGATCACTTCGGAACATTTTGGAATAGACATCCGCGCTACAGCTTCCCTGTTAATGCTAAATCTGCTGCGTGGGGCAACAATTCCTATTGTTTTTTGTTTTCAAAATCTGCAAAAGCCGCTAGGCATTGCCAATGCAGCAGCCACGATTGGTATCGTATTATTTTTGGCTTCATTTGCCTCGCTCTTTTCCATGTCTGAAACCTTTGGGCGTGAACTGGATTTCGCCGCAGAATAAGACGGAATTACATCTGCTAGCTGGCAGAGCGACAGCACGACATATCCAATGTCGCTGTTAAGGTCTGTAGCAGACACGAGCGCCCGATTTAATCTATGAGCCCGCCATTTTATTGGATAGCGTAAAATTATGAGGGCGACCCTATAAAATCAGCTTAAAATGCAAGGCTTTGCAGATAATTTCCAAAATGCCTTGGATCTGAAGCTTCTGCTACTAGATTCGGTATCAAACCGTACTCTTCGCAGATTCAGAGGCTTACAGCGTCAGTAAGAAATTAAGTGCAATGCAGTCCGCGCCCACGACGAAATTAAATAAGAGTCCTTACACTCCTGTAATCGTGCGCAAAGGTTTACTGCTTGTGCTTGTGCCTAGCATCCTGGGCAGCGCACTGATGCTGCTGCTTAATGGTATTTGGTTTTCCACGAGCAAGTTGACGATTGAATCCCAGAAACGGAGTCAGATTGTCTTTAAGCTGAACAACGCATTTTCGGGACTGATAGATTATGTCTTCGATTTGATGACGTACACTTTCAAGCCCTCGCCGCGCGTTAAGCAGAAGCAACTCGAAGTGCGCAAGATTTTGGCGCGAGAACTGGAAGAACTGCATAACGCCGAACAACTCGATCGCAAAAAATTCACAGAAATCAAGGCAATCGAGAGTGACTTGCTCACCATCGTCGCAGAGGCCGACAAACTAGCCCAGGACCTCGAAACCAAACCACCTCAGAAAAACGTCTCACGGCAGATCACAGAGAAAGCCGAAATTCACGAACCAGATGGAAACATCCGGCACATCGGTCCAAAGGAATTTGACAACTTCATATCAAACCTGAGAGCCGATGGCACCTACGTAAGACTGTATCCAAGGGAGCGCTCGCCAGAATCAAATGAATTCGGTCTGGTCATAACCCTGAAGAACGGGCAGAAAAGCATTTCAACGAAGAACGGAAAACTGGGGTACATTCTGCTGCCTTCAGGAGTTCAACAATTTTTTGGTCCGCTTGAAGGCGACGCCTATAGATACGAAAAACGCAAAGACGGCGTCGTAATAAAAACGTTCACCAGTGACGGATCGCTTGAGTATGATTATCCGAATGGCGCAAAGAAATACATAACGGCTGACGGTCAAATCACAGGTCCCAAGCCACACTCAGAGCGAAACTCAGTCACACTGGGTGACTGGGAACCTCCAATAAACACGAACTACAAAGACAACCGCGATAGGTTCGTAAACATCGCCAATCTTGTTTCGCACGGTCAGCAACTTGCAGACAGCATCGAATCAGTAATCAAAGCCGAAAGGTTGGAGCAGAACTCCGCAAGATCAGAACAAGACCTTATGCGATTAGTTTCAAAGGTAATTGTGTGCTTGAGCTTCTTGAGCGCAGCAGTTATTTCAGTCTTCGTTCTGCTCAACTTCGTGAAGCAGATTATTATCCGCGTGCGGGTGCTGAATCAAAATGCTGCTGGACTATCGCAACTGAAAAAATCAACCAATCGGTTAGATGGTGACGATGAACTTACTTATCTAGATAAGGTCTTCCAGGAGACGGAACAAGAATTGGCTGAAGCAGCCGAGCAACATAAACAGATAATGCAGATGGTTGCACACGATATGCGCTCACCGATTATGGCAATGCAAATCTATATAGAAGTGTTTCAGGACATCACGGAAGAAATGCTGCAAAACACAGCAGCGCAGTGGTGTGACAACATCAAAACAGGCTCGAACCGAGTTCTGGCCTTCGTTACAGATCTACTCACCCTCGAACGGCTTGAGTCTGGCGGTGTAAATCTGCAACCCGCGGAAATATCACTGAAAGAATTGGTGGACGAATGTGCTTCAGCAAGTTCGTTAGGAAGCGATGCCAAACAAATCGTGATCGAAAATCACTGTCAACTCGATGCGATTTCAGCTGATAGAGAACGCATTAAACAAGTAATTGCTGCTTACCTCGCCATTGCCGTCAAATGCGCTGCTCCAGGTTCAGTTGTAGTTGTTGAATCGGAACGAACCTTCGACACAATGAAATTAAGCGTAACCGAAAACAGTGGCTCATGGATTTCATCCACCAACAAGACTTTCGGCAGATTTCAATTGCCGCAAGACCGAGACGAGAATTCAGAGTTTCGACTACCTCTGGCGACAGCCAAGGTTCTGGTCGAGGCTCATGGTGGCGAAGTTGGTGCTTTGAGCGCGCCAGGAGTGGGCAGCAAATTCTGGTTTTCGCTGCCAGTACACAGGCTCGTCGTAGCGGAAACTACCGAAGCTTCAACAAGTGACCAGATTTCATTCCGTGATTTACTCAAACCGGGGCTAGTCAGACATGCATTTGTCATCGCTCTCTTTCCACTGCTCTTGCAAGCAGGTTGGCTGATCTGGTTGAACATGCAACTGGATGAATCGGCACGCCTCGATCGCGCAGAAAAGCGCCAGTCAGATTTGATCGCCTTAACAAGTAACATCATACTCACAGAATTTCGCGCTAATAGCGGAATGGCGGCGTCCCTCGTTCAAGACGATCCAATGTCGCGCGACATGGCATTGAAAAATTTCAACTTGCTGGACCAACAACTTCCTGAACTCGATAAGCTCATGCCTTACAACGGCGATCAAATTCGAGCCTGGAGCGACCTGCGCGAATTCGTGCAGGCAGAACTTGAACAGATGAAAAAGACCCTTGCCGCCGGCAAAGACCAGGGCAATGCAGGCCTTACCGAAATGGGTCTGGTTCTAAATAGGGCCGGTGACCTGCTGGCTCGAATTCCAGCGGTTATGGCTGAAGACCTCAAACAACTGGCTGTCATTCAATCGAATCAAGATCAATTTCGCATGCGCGTACAAAATCTCATTGTCCTGACTATCCCTTTGAACATAGCCTTTTCGCTTGCACTCCTGTGGCTTTTCAACCGCAAAATTGCAAGCCGTCTTTATGTTGTTGTTGAAAATGCACGCAAACTTCCTGGTCGCGGCACTTTAAGCCCGACGCTCAAAGGCAAAGATGAAATTGCCAACCTGGACGGACTCTTGCACAACGCTGCCGACGAGTTGGCAAAATCGGACGAACTACGCCGCGGCATGATGGACATCGTTGCGCACGATATCAGGTCACCACTCGTGGCTGTCGAAACGTCATTAGGACTGCTCGAACAAAGCGTTTCAAGCGGGCTGGAAGGCAAGGCGGCCGACTGCCTCAAATCAGTGCGAAACAACGTAAACCGAGTTTTGACTCTGGCCGATGATTTGTTGATGATAGACAGCTTGAAAGACAACAACATAGAAGTAAGGATCAAGCCTTGCAGCTTGCTTGCAATGGCAAAAGACGCCGCTGACTCGATTAGAAGCCTGGCACAAGCGAAAAAAATCGATATTGTCATTGATTGCCCTGATCTGACTGTTTATCTCGACGACCAGCGCATGATGCAGGTACTGATCAACTTGCTCACCAACGCAATCAAGTTTTCCGACAACAATACAAAAATCACAATCGGCGGGCGAAAACTGAAAGGCGGACTTCAACTCTTCATAGAAGATGAAGGAAAGGGCATGGACCCAGAAACCGCCAGCAAGGTATTCGAGAAATACGTCACCGGCAAACAGAAAGAAAAAGCCTTCGGTTTGGGTCTGGCAATTTGCAAGCTGATTGTCACCGCGCATGAAGGCACAATCAATGTCGATAGCCAGGTTGGTAGAGGCAGTACGTTCTTCATTTTCCTTCCAGGGGCTCTTGATACAAGCAACCTCAGGGGTTCAGCAACGATTCCCCAGTCTGGCTGACTATATTGCTGAAACAACCTACCAATGCGTAGATTTTGAGACTAACCACAGCGGAGATATGACATGACAGCAAAAATTGAAATATATGTCAGTACCGACATCGAGACGGATGGACCAATTCCGGGTCCTCATTCTATGCTCAGTTTTGCCTCGGCTGCCTATACGCCGCAGAAGACCCTGATTGGCACTTATTCAGCAAATCTGATGACCTTGCCTGGTGCTAGTGGTCATCCCAAGACTATGGACTGGTGGGAAAAACAACCTGAGGCTTGGGAGGCTTGCCGGAAAAATCCCAGGGAACCTGAAATCGTGATGAAAGAATATCGGGATTGGTTGATGCTTTTGCCAGGCACGCCGATCTTTGTCGGTTATCCAGTTGCTTTTGATTTCATGTTTGTGTATTGGTACCTCATAAAGTTCACAGGAGAGAGTCCGTTTTCCCATTCAGCAGTGGATATAAAGACATACAGCATGGCCTTGCTGAGAAAGGGATATCGTGATTCCAGTAAGCGAAACATGCCAAAAAATTGGTTCGATGATCTGCCGCATTCTCACATTGCGCTCGACGATGCCCTGGAGCAGGGTGCAATTTTCTGCAATATGCTGGCGACAAATCAGGTCGTGCAAACCGATTAAGTGTGAGTTCCTGCAAATTCTGAAAGTCCGAGTGAATGGTCACAAACTTATTGACAGGTCATCAATCAGTCCAGGCACACTGTAAATTCCTCACAACTGGAATCTTTGATGGCTTTAAGTGCCAGTGGCAGCAAGTGGTAGATCATCTATTCGGCGAGGCACTATCAAGACTTCATGCATGGTGTTTGCTCCGGCGCTGGAAGTTCCAAGTTCCTTGATTTCGACAGAATATCCCTTTTTGCGTGCCAGCTTGTCAAATTGTCCGGTCAGCAACTGATATGAAGTGACATCGCGCGCGCGCGCGTAGATTGGAATCATTTTGCCCTGATCGATGTAATTCTTTTTGTAGTTGCGCATAAACTCCATCAACAAACTGCCACCAACGAGATCAAGGGCTTGAAATTTCTCGGTTTTGGAGCGACTGTTGCTAGCATAATCTTGCAAGTAAACAATTGGCTTATCCTCTCCGTCAATTTGCATCTTCCCTTCGTATGCCAGCAAATAGCCTTTGATTTCGCCATCTTTTCCCATCATCTTCAGGCTCATATTCGGTCTATTCTTTGCGGCATTATTGATGTCGGTCGCAATCAACTCATTTGAAATACCGAACAAGCCCAATTGCATAGCGCGGTTGTCATCATAAACGTCTCCTTCTTTGTGTGCGACCAGAAGCGCATCCTCGAATGTAAGAGAGTGCAAACCAGGTAAACCTAGAGTCGAATCGCGAGGAGAATCGACAGGTTTGTCAACTATCGGTTCACTCGCCTTAAAATGAACAAGAGGTTCATTGTTCAGGGGAATCTCGTAAACCTTTGCACCGTATTTGTCTGTATAGCTAATTGGGGTTTGCGGAATGAACTTATTGTCTGTCTTACCCAGGTGGGCAAGTGCGTCCGAGTGCTGCATTCCAACTACCGCCAGGTCTGGATTAAGCCCAGAGCTAGCAGCGTTCTCTTTCAAGTATTTGTGGAAAAAGTCTGAATACACCGCCGATAGTGCGCTTTGATAGACGTCGGTAGTGAATGCGGGATGCACTTCGACATTATCTGCTGCCAACACTGCTTTGCCCTGCTTGCTGAAGTCGGCAGGAAGCGTTATCGTACCTTCCTTCATGAGCTCCTTTTTCAGCTCATCAAAGCTTTGCGCTGTAACTTGATCCTTGGTCAACACACTTTGCGCAATGGTACGCCGAGAACCGTCCGGTCGAACAAGTCGAACCGTAAACAAGGCCACGTTCGGATTGATCATATAATTATTTGTCTTGCCGTTACCGAACGGCATGCAAGTTGCAGTATCATCGCCGGCTAACACGGCAAAGGGATCGCTCTTTCTATGAATTTCAGCGACGAGCTGAAAGTTTTGATTGGGCTTTGCTCGACCAAAGTGTTTATCGTACAGAAGTTGACTGGCAGTTTCATAAATCTCATCTGATACGTCCGCACCAGCAACAACATCTGCGACAGTTAAATTGGCTGTTTTGAACAAACGATTCAACCGGTCATACAATTTACCGGGAATTTTTGCATCACCTTTCACACTTTCAGAATTCGAGCCCAGGGCTTCAGTTATCTCTTTACCGAGTGAAGCTTTGTCGAAGCCGAACTGATATTCAATTTTGGTCGGGGTAAACACTTGCAGTTTATCCAACGTACCGTCGATCAAGGCATCACGCAACTGCGTGGCAGAGAGGTCGAGGTGCTCGATTTGAGTATAATTACTTGGAGCCAACTGATTGTGCACTTCCAGACTAGTGGTGTCTGGTCTCGCAAAGAACTGACCTGGCTCCTTCCAAATTTGCATTATCACTTCTTTGGCGATTTTGCTATCTCGATGAAATGCCAGCGTCTCCAGCCATGCGCCAAGCTTCCGATCTTTGGCGTCTTCGCTTTTGTGGAGTTGCTGCAACTCGGCAAAAAGATCCTGACTATCGACAAAATCTCGCAACTTATCGAACTTCTTCAATTCCTGCCATGAAGAAAAAATTTGTTGCTTATCGGAAAAGGATGAAACCAATTCTTGCAGAGTTTGTAAATCGGGATATTTTGCTGCTGCAGAAAAAATCTGTTGTGGGTCATCTGGAAAGTTTGCGGCGATGGTAGCCAACTCAGAGTAAGAGGTGTAATAGCCGTAATTGTGAAATGCCATACTCTGCAGTCTGTACTGCCCATTGTCATTCGTAACCTGAGCCAGAATATTTTTATGGAAGTCATCGACCGTGAGGCCTGACTTCTTTTGCAGGGTGAGAATGTGACCAAAATTCATCAATGCATCATGCGGTGTGTCTGCAGGCCGGAGTGCATAGCGGAGCATTCTGTCAGCACCAAATATTGCAGCACCATCTTCAAATGCTTTCTGAACATCGGCATTTTTGAATTGCTGATCCGATTGCTTCATAGTCTCATATAGAGCTTCAGCAGCTTCTGGAGTTAATTTGCTGATGCCGAAGTAGTCTCTCATGGCTGCGTTGAATCGAATTCCAGAAGTCATGGCCGCCCTGATTACGGAACTCACATGACCCCTGGTCGCGGCCTCTTTGAATGCTTCGTCTCGTTTTGGATGAGACAGCAAATCAGCTTCGACTAATTTCAGCGCAACATCGTACTCCGAAGATAACGCCCTCACCAGTTTATTAAATAGGATGTCACTGTACTCGTTGCTTCTCAGTTGCTCACGGGTTACGAGCTTTGCGAGTTGCATGTCGGCGATGATACCAATGGATTGGTCTTCGTTTAAAGCTTTCTTCAGGCCAACTGCCGCGGATTCTTTGCTTTCGGATGTAACTCTATCTTCACTGCGCAACCAGTGTGAGAATGATGCGCTGTGCAGCAAAGCAAACGGCGTAACTCCGAGTGCCAATGCTTTGTTCCAGCCTATCGCCGCTTCTGCGTGCAAGTCCAACTGCTTCAGATGTTCCTTATCGATAAGACGTTCCGCTCTGTAAGACGCAATGTAATTGCCGTCAGCTAGATGTTCCTTCAAAGCATCAACTGCAGCAGACTCGAGTTCATCAGCACTGAAAATAGTCTTAGCCACCTTTACAAATTTGTCACCACTATCGGACAAGCAAGCCGCTTTAATACCACTTTCAGCCCACAGTTTGACGTCTGGACTTTTAAGGGTTTTGTCATCGACAAGCCCGGACAAAATGTCTGCATTATGTGCATCTCCGGCAGACAGATTTTTTTCAAACAGTGCCAGCAATTTCGAATGTATCGGTTCGACAGCAAGTTTTTCATCACCAAGCAGCTTGCCCAGTAAGTATGACTCTCCCAGGTCAGGCTTGACCAACTCTACTTCTAACCTCTCGACGAGCGCTGTCTGCACATCATATTGATCAAGTATTTCGCGTGTTAACTCACCTGTTTGCTTTGCGTAATTGATCTCCTCCAGATCTTCTTTTTGAAATTGGTTGATATTTTTAACTACGCCTTTAACGCGGGCGTAGCGCATATCATCGGCGTGAAGTTCAGTTTTCGGTAGAATTCGCAACCTTTCGATTTCACCAACACCGCGAAATTCACCTCTGGCGAGTCGATCTAATATCATCGTACGAACTTCCGCAGAAATGGTATCAGTTTGCAAATCTACTCCTACTTTCGGATCTTTTGCCGCTTCCACAATTTTCCGAGCCAGCGATAAGTTGTCATCCTTGAAGGATGTGAGTAATGCATGCTCAAAACTCAGAGATAACTCACTTTTGTTGAGCACACCGCACCCGATCGCTTCCCATGCACTTCTAAAATCATCGCTCAGCATGCGCTCGGTCAATTTGTCGGAAAGCGCTTGCTTGATTCCGCTTGCATTCAGTTCCTCGGTGCTATAAATGCCACATTTCATCGTATCTTGTATCTTCGACCATTGACCACGCTCAATTGCCGTCATTAGGACTGGCGTTACCAAACGGTTTAGTTCGCCAGGCTCGAAATCGTTCAGATCAACTAAGCCCGCCTGCAAAAATTCGGAAGCACTGTGATGATAAGGGTCCACAATTCTGTTCGTGAAATTGCCTTTTGCCGCTATTTTTAGATCATCCGCGTTGAGGTCCTCTGGGCTCAAAATCTTAGTTTCTAAAATTCGCTGAGCGCCGCTAACAAGATGAGTTTGCGCCAACTCACTAAGTAAGCCCTGTCGTGCGGCTGGCTTCATAGCATCGAGTTCTGACCGTGAAAACGAACCAATATCCATCAAAACATCGTAATGGTATCCACCTTCTTTCAATTCTGTTTCAAGACGTGAGCGAATCGCCTCACGGACGATTGGAGTTTCAAGCTCACGCTTGTCTAGGAATTGTGAATCGACCAATTTCCTCAATTGCCCTCGGCCTGTCGAAAGTGCTTCCATTAGCCCGGTTAGCGCTGCGGCTTTCACTTCAGGTGAGTTCAAAAATGTCCGATCGATCAAGCCGGTTGCGCAAATGCTGTTAGCATTCGACGCATCGGTCCTTTCGAGAGAGCTGAGAACACCTCGCTTCGCAGCATCGCGAAATCTAGCAACGTCCATTTCAATTTCCGAGAGCTGATTGAATCCAGCAGTAGAAGCCGCTTCCTCGAATTCACCCCTGGACAAATGAGTTTCAAGTTTCTCGCCGATGTAATCTTTCAAAGATTGCCTTTCTGCTGCATCAAAAATGTTTGTTGCAAGGAGAGCATCAAACGTACTGTTGTGTCCCTTCGATATCGCTTGTTGCGCTCCAATCATTGCAGCCGCTCGCACCTGCTCAGACTGTCCGAGACAATCTACGATTGCAGGAACCTTCCCTAACGATTTGAGCCGGGTATAGTCCGAATGTACCAGCGCGTTTAAGAAGAAAATTTTGGCAGCCTCTACACCCTCTGGCAAAGCAAGGATCCGCGCGGCGGCAAGCGGCTCAGTCTCACTGATTGACTGATACGGTCTCAAATCTCCTTGCCGCATAGGACTCAAAACATTGTCAATCTCGGCGGGCAAGTGCGATTGAATTTCATCGACGGGTCGGTATCGTGCAGAATGACTGTAAGGCGCTTCCAATGTCAGCCCGTCGACTAACTGGGGAAGTTGAACGTTGTCCTTAATGTGCGATCTACTAGCATAAATAAATCCGTCGATATCGCGATAATCGCTCCAAGTATTTAAGCGCCTCGTTTCATCGCGTTCCGACAGGGCAAATGTGACTTTCCGGCTTGGAGTCTGTCTGAGTTCGCTTGGAGTCTGTCTGAGTTCAAAATCCGGCTCGGCGGCACGCTGTTTTTTCAAACTATCGCCGGGTCGAGATGTCGCCGGTTCAAGCGACGCATCGGTTGAACGAGCGGCAACACGATTTCCTAACTCGGCCGCCTTGTGCAGAGCAGGCATGGCACCACCGATAACGCCCATGCCGACAATTGCTTCGCAATTTTCCTCCAGAGACGCATAGGGCTTCCAGTTTTTCCACGCATCTTTTGCATCGAACTTTTTATTGAACAGAGGCTCGATAGCATGCGTGGCATTTGCTGAAACGAATCCAGCGGGAACACCAGATAAAACGCCTCCAACAGATGCCGTTAGCGCCTGATGGCGTGCCATTGTCTCTGACATACCTATGTTCGAAGCATAATTGCGTAGTGACAAACTACCCTGCGTTGAAACAGCAAACGTCATCGCACCAACAGCGCCTTGCTTCAGTCGAGCCGCTAGAAGATCGCCGATACTTGCATCACCAGCGAGATCTGACTTTTTTGTACCTGCATCCAGCGCTAATCCTGTTAACGCAGCATCCCTGACTGCCATCTTCTGAGTGATCGCGTTCAAATTCGCATCGGCTGCATAAAACGCTTTAGACTCCGCACCAATTGCGGAGCCCACTTTGCTGAATGTTTTTCCTAAAAGAACAACGTAGGGCACCGCGCCGAGCGCACCACCGATCTGTTGAGCAAACCAATTGGAGGAATATGCCTGAGTGTCTTCAGGTTTAGCCAGCAAATTTACTTTCGGCAGCCAATGAGTTTTCGCAACTACATCAGCTACCTGCGCAACGGATTCAGCGGGTTGCTGAACAAGCGCATAAGCGAAGGAATGACCGAAATCATATAAGGCGCTATTCTGATTTTTGGGTTCAGATGCTTCTGGCGCCGCCTTTTCAGGGCCACCAAACCGGTGGTCTGTGAAAGACGGTTTTTCTACCGAATCGAAATCGTTCAGTCTGTTCATTTAAGAATCTGATCAAGGCAGTTAGAATCGAGATTTATAAGATGTCACGAATCGAATAAAATCGAAGTAAAACCGCGCCCCATTTTTCGTTCAACTCAGACGATTCGCGATCCTGCCGTCTCTAACCGTTTAACCATCTGAAAGTAAGCCTTATCGTTGAACTGCTGCTCACCGTCAAGGGCAAAATTCCATAAACTTCTTTTCTGCTTGCCTAGATTGCCCATGTAGACGTGTAACGCCGCCGATGGCTGTGGTTGATTGTTCGAGACGGCATGTATTACATCGCCATCGAGAACCCAGACCCTGGGAGCGCTAACATCGATGCGGCCGGTCAACTTTATTTTGGAAGGATCATCGAGAGAACGCTTGTACAGATAATTCGTCTGACAACCGTTGTAAATGCCCAGCACAACAGGCATTCCATGAGCGTGAGGAGGATACATGTAACCTTCGAATGTAAGGACGCGATAAATCGTTAAATCGTCAGAGCGATACAACAGTATCTCTTCTGGCCCACTGGCAGGAAATGTTTCAAGAATCGAATACGGATCTAGAACAGCGTCTTCAACAACTCTTTTGACAGCTTTCATCGGATCGCTTTCGTTGTTCGCCAGGCAAATACGACTGACAAAATTATCGGCATCAAATGGCATGGAACTCCCTCACTAAGCGACGAACTACTCATCATTCAGTGTGAAGATGACGATCTAAAACGAACATCAAATGACGTAAAGTTTGTATCGCAAACGATACCAACGACCACCAGCCCAACCAATTCGACTACTCTTGCCTATGACCTTGCTGACTCTTCAAATAGATCGAGCCAGATATCAGTTTCGCTCCTGTTATTCACGAGAGCGAGGCGCTTCACAGCCAGTTCCAATAGTTTTGTTTTGATCAATGAATCGTTGCCGTCGTTTAACTTCAAAGACTTCAAACCAGGAGACTTCGAACCAGGAGACTTCAAAGTTGGCTCGAAATCGGCACTGACCGCTGGCAAACGATTGCCCTTATCAAGCTTGCGTGCCAGTTTTTCATACAGAAGTGGGCCCGGTTGTTTGGGCCAGCTTCTTTAGGAACTAAGTGTTAATGACTTCCTGCTCTTGTTCAGGTATTGAATACGGTATCATATCCAAATTATATACTTCAATAGCATTTTGCTTAACCTTCATGTCTC
>DATNPY010000042.1:0-42236 GCA_036702955.1 Drouetiella sp.
GAGGAAAGACTGGCAATTTATAGTCATTGCCTCTGGTATCGAATCCGGTTCGCTTGAAGCGCCTTGCCAGTGAATGCGAGCCTCCGTCACTCACTGCGGCCTGAGCCGGAGAGATTGCGGAAGTTGTTGCTGGTTGCCCAACAGAGTCGTTACTGGTTGGTGTGGGAGTGATACTTGCTGGAGAGTTCGGCCCATGGCCGTAGATGGGTGCGCCACCTGCGCCATGCAGCCTGGTCTGCAATTCGGCATACCGCTCTTCAGTGGTTTTGCCGACCAGTGGCCGCTCTGGCTTAATGCCGCAAATGTGGCATCCGACGATCTTCGCTTCTTGCCGGTGACGTGCCCAGTCGTTTTCGATACTGCCACCGGAAAGGGCGGAGGACGGGTAGAAGTGAATCTTGCTAGGGTTCTCTTCTGCGCTCAAAGGACGAGCCCATTCGGGTTCGATGCCGCAGATTTCGCAACCGACAATACGCGCCCGCTCGAGGTGTGCCTGCCAATCACTCTCGATCGAACCACCTGAAATAGCGTGGCCGGGATAGAAATGTGCTGGTATGGTGGTGACATGCCCGCAGCGGCATTTGATACCGTCTGACTTGGCTAGGATAGGGTTGTGCCGGTTGCAAGAGGGGTTGCTGCAACGCAGCTCGTAGTTTTGAGTTGCTAACGTTCTAGACATTTTGAACTCACCTTTCTTCTTTAGATTGAACTTCACCGATACCGATTGAGAGGCTCTCACGACAAGCCGAAACTTGCTGGAGGAGAAGTCGATATGTCTTAGCTGCTTGTTGTTCGGAGATTCTGTCCAGGAGGCGGTGAAGATCGGAAGATGATCATAAACTGCCAATTTGGAGGACGCTGAATCAACGATTAATAAACATACTTTGCGCCACCAGGCGTGTTTCTCCCACGTAACCGCGCTCAAAACCTCTGGCAGCTTTTAATAGCCAGGCTGGCAAGGGAAAAACTGGTAGATCCCAATCCTGCTAACAAAAAAATGGACCAAAACCACAAGGCGGTCCGGCGTCAATTGAAAAAACTCGCGAAAGCTTTGACAGTTATCAGTGGTACAGCTGGTTTTGCCAAACTGGTAGCTATGCTGCATTGTCGCGAACCCAAGGGAGTCGAAAAAAAAATTTTGCAAAGCTGCCGCGCCCTTTGCCATGAGAGCTTCTGCGCAGAGAATCTCTCATGGCAATCTGCATTGCATTCCATAACGAAATGCCACGCAATTATTGAATCTCGATATTCATGTTCCCGAGCTGCATTACGCCGCTGCTCGAGAGCCCAGGACACTTCTCGATAGAGAGTTCGGTAAGCGAGCTCGGCAGCGCCGGCAGTCTCGAAATCTTGGGGCAACCGAAAAGCCGAAGTTCAGTCAATGAATTTGGCAGCTCCGGCAGACTCAACAGCAGGGGGAATTCGTAAACCATCAGACTAACCAATGAGTTCGGCAGTTTCGGCAGGCCCAAAAGCCTGGGCCAGTCGTCGACCTGCAGATAGGTCAGCGAGTCCGGCAGTGCCGGCAGGCTTATAATGCCAGGGCAGCATTCAATCAGCAGACTGGTCAAGGCACTCGGCAGTGCGGGCAGGCTCGAGAACCGAGAACAATCACCAAGTTGCAGAGTGGTCAAAGAGCTCGGCAGCCCCGGCAGTCCTATAAGCTCAGAGCAGTCGGAAACCCGCAAATTTATCAGTGAGTGCGGCAATGCCGGCAAGTTCGTTATCCTCGGGCAATGACAAATCTGCAGATCGGTCATGAAATCCGGCAAGATAGGCAGGTTGGCAATTCTAGAGCATCTGAAAACGTGCATATCGGCCAGGGAGCTCGGTAGTGCTGGTAAGTTGGTGATCTCCGGACAGTCGTACACGGACAGCTTGGTCAGTGATTTCGGCAAGGCCGGCAAGCTTGTCAGCGAGGGGCAATTGTCGACCGTGAGATAACCTAGCGCGCTCGGCAACTCCGGCAGACTTGAAATTTCAGGACAGTTGCTGACCAATAAGGATATGAGCGAGCTCGGCAGCGTAGGCAAGCTCGAAAAGCCGGAGCAGTCGCGAAGCTCAAGGTGTTTCAGCCCCTGATTCTCCCAGAAGTAAGCGGCAATTTTTTCTTTAGATCTAAATATCATCGTAATCTCCATTCAGATATGGCTGTGCTAGCGACTCATACAGAGCCGCTAGCAGTTCAGGTTGAACCGCGACCGAGATGGACGTGCATCCGTCTGGATGCATGCCATCTCTGAAGCCCCTTACTATTGGATCTCGATCCTCAGGTTCCCGAACCGCAACGCACTGCCGCTCTTTATCCCACACTCGACGACGGATAGTTCGCCAAGCGAGTTCGGCAGCACAGGCAGGCTCGTAATCTTGGGGCAACCGCGGAGCCGAAGTCCGGTCAATGAATTCGGCAGCACAGGCAGGCTCGTAATATTGGGGCAACCGTAAACCATCAGACTAACCAATGAGTTCGGCAGTTCTGGCAAGCTCGTCATCATTGAGTATTCAATCAGGAGAGTGGTCAAGGAACTCGGCAGTGCCGGCAAGCTCGAAATTCCAGCGCAATTCTCAAGCAGCAAATTGTTCAGCGAGCTCGGCAGCGCTGGCAATCCTATGAGACCGGAGCAGTTCGTAACTCGTAGATTTATCAGCGAGTCCGGCAATGCCGGCAAGTTCATTATCTTGGGGCAGTCGGAAATGCACAGATCGGCCAGCGAAGCTGGCAAGGCGGGCAGGTTAGCAATCTTGGAGGGTCCGAGAACCTGCAGATCGACCAGCGATCTCGGTAGTGCTGGCAGGCTAATGAGCTCCGGGCAGTTATAGGTCCGCAGGTAAGTCAGCGAGCTCGGCAGTTCCGGTAGGCTAACGAGCTCCGGACAGTTGTAGACCAGCAGGGAGGTCAGCGAGCTCGGCAGGGGCGGCAAGCTTAAAACCCCAGAGCCGTCGCGGAGTTCAAGACGTTCCAGCCCCGGATGCTCCCAGAAATAGGCGGCAATTGCTTCTTTAGATGTAAGTATCATTGCAATCTCCATGCGAATATGTTGCGCTAGCGACTCCTTCGTACAGAGCCGCTAGCAGTTCAGGTTGCACCGCTGATTAGGCAGCATGTTATAGAACATCGAACGCTATCCGAGAGACGCTACCATGAGGTCTCCGATGTAATCACTCAATGACTGGTAGCTGTTTAATAGCCTGCTTACGGCCAGTTTGGTGTTTTCGTCCAGGCTGGAAAGACTTGGTCTGGGAGCCGCATTGTCGAAGTTTGCGATCATTTTGCTAGCAACCAGGCAGTTGTTGCGCACCTTGTCTCTGTATAATTCGTCCAGCTTGGGTACGGTGTAAAGATTCAAGTCGGCGGCGTCAATACCGGCGACAGTGGCTTTAAGAGCCTTGTTGAGTCTGGCGCGAACCTCTGCGAGCCGATCATAGAAGTACACGCAGGCATGGATGGCACAGTAAAACTGAACTCTTGCACGATCGTGCTCGGCTTTGATCTGCTGCTCCTTTTCCGTATCGGCGGACTGAATTGCCTGCTCCAAACGCGAGGCAAATTGCGGCTCGTTTAGAGCTGCTTTGGCCGAAACGAAGGCTGCTTTGGCCGCCTCGTATCGCTTCCATAATTCATTTGCCTGTTCGTAGGCCGAATCCAGCTCTGTAAGCCGCAGCAAGGTGCGGTCCAACTTGATATAGAAGAGGTTGCTTCCAATGACTTGTTCGGTCTTTCCTTTGCGGCAGACATCATCGAATAGCTCGCGCAGGGCTCTTTGTATTTCCCCTGGCGCCAAGTCGGGTACGCTGTCGAGCGACCTGGCTGTCTCGCCCGGATCGGGGCAATGGTCTTTGTGCAACAGAGCGAAGTTAGCCAGATTAGCCATGATCGGATTGGAAAAATTGTCTTTGGGCCGGTCCCAAAAATTATTCCGGCCGAAAATTCCTTCGTGCTTGCCTGGAAGGAGAATGGCCATGGAATCGAAGATGACTTTCACGTGCGACTGTACTTCGTGGGTGAGCAGCACAGCGCTGGCATAGCCGGCTCTAAGATTGCGCTGTTTGTCAAGAACGATCAGACGTTCTGTTGGATTTGAGAGCTGCGCCAATCTCGCGCGAAACTGTTTCTCGTGTAAATTGGCTAAAGTGCAGCTTAGCTTGGGCAGGCTGTTGAGCTTGTCGATCTGGCTGGAAGACTGGTTGGCTCGGCGCTCCAGTACCATGTAGCGGCCGTCTGTATCATTCTGTAGTGTCTCATTGAGGCTGGGAATGTAAGTAGCGTTTTTCATGATTTATCCTTGTGCCTGGTCTTTATTTAAAGAACACACCTGAGTCAGGCGAGAGGAGTGTTCTTAGCGCGGTCGCGGCAAGAATCTAACGCAGGGTAAACGCTAGATTTGTGCTTATGCGACCGCACTCGGCACCTATCGGTACGTGCGATAGGTGCACGGCTCTATTGTTTGAGTGGTATCACCCACCACCTGATATGCTGCGGTTTCTGTTGCTGGTTGCGCAGCCGGCTCGTTGTCGGTTGGCTTAGAAGCACTATTTGCCGGACACTTACAGGCTACCGGAAATAGGCGCTCCACCGGCACCATAGAGCCTGTCCTGTAATTCGGCATACCGGTCTGCAGTGGTTTCACCAACCAGTGGCCGCTCAGGCCTAATGCCACATCTGTGGCATCCGACGATTTTTGCTTCTTGCCGGTGGCGTGCCCAGTCTGTCTCGATGCTGCCACCAGAGAGCGCTGAGGCCGGGTAGAAATGGAGCTTGCTGGTGTTCTCTCCGGCGGTTACGGGACGAGCCCATTCAGGCTGGATGCCGCAGACATCACAACCGACAAGATGCCCTTGGTCACGGTGCATTTGCCAATCAGTTTCGATCGAGCCGCCTGAAATGGCATGACCGGGGTAGAAGTGTGCCGTGACACTTTTTTCTGACCTTGCCAGGACAGGGTTGTGGGTGCAAGAGTTGTTGCTGCAATGCAGCTCGGCGTTTTGAGTTTCTAACGTTCTAGACATTTTGAACTCACCTTTCATTTTTTATCGGACCTCGCCAGGACCTACTGGATAGCCTGCTCTCACGATGAGCCGCAAATTGGCTTGAGAGGAGGAGTCGAAATGCTCACTGCTTGTCGTTTGGGGATTCTATCCAGTTGGCGGGAAGGTCGGAAGATGATTCCAAGATGCTGATTTAGAGGCCGCCGAATCAACGATTGATAAACATAGTTTTCGAAATTTGGTCGTGTTTCTCCCACCTAATCGTGCTCGAAAACTGTTGTAGCTTTTAATGGCCAGGCTCTTAACGACAAAAGTGGTAACCAGCTCACTCGCACATTTGCAAATGCTGTATTGGCTAGTCTCTGCTCGATTGCCATCGCATGCGGGAATTGCAAACATCATCGATTGGAAGCTTGCATTGTCAGCTTGACCGGGCAAAACAAGTTGCAATTGTCATAATGCTAAAGCCCGAGCCTGGGAATCACCCATTTTGCATATTTATCGATGGCGTCGTTTGCTTCTGGTGCAGTTCCGGCCAGGAGATGAAAAATATGTTGCATCTCTGGAAACACTTCGAGTGTGACATCTACACCAGCTTTTCTCAGTGCCTGGGCCAATAAATGACTGTCATCGAGCAGCACCTCGAAGGCGCCCACTTGAATGTAAACCGCAGGAAGTTTTTTTAAATCCGCGAATAGAGGATTAGCAAGCGGTGTTCTTCGGTCTCCGTTCTCACCAAGAAAGAGTGCGGCCATATTTTCCGCCATATCACGGGAGACCAGAGCATCTTTAGTTTTATTGCTCTCGAATGATTTTGCAGTATGCTCAAGGTCAATCCATGGAGACAACGGCATGGCTGCCGCCGGAAGAGGAAGTCCCAATTCGCGCAGAAGAAGAAGAATTGTGATTGCCAGGCTGCCGCCGCACGAATCCCCTGCGATGGCAATATGTTCCGATTTTATTCCTTGGTTGAGCAGCCACTGATAAACGTGTGATAGATCGTTGACTGGCCCTGGGTGGTGATTTTCGGGCGCCAGTCCGTAATTTGGAATAAGGGCCCGGCAGCCGATTTTCTTGGCAAAGTGAGCGTACATCTTTCGGTGCGAATACATTGAGCCAGAAATATAGCCGCCGCCGTGTGCGCAAAGTAGGACTCGGTCGTGAGCGCAGTGTTTTGGTATACACCAAATCGCAGGAATACCGGAGATTTCTACCTCGATAAAATCCACTCTGCCAGGTTCTGCGGTGGCGTCCCCCATATGTTCCATCACCGATCTTATCTGTTCCGGTGTGATATCCGTTTGAGCTGCAATGGCAGTGCTGAGACGTTTGAATAAATCAACGAGCTGACTGCTTTCAATGCTTGCCATGAGAGTTGCCTTTGGTGACTTATATCGCTTTGCTTTTATTGGTCGAAATTAGTAGAACGTGTTACCGCCTCCCATTGGGCGAATTCTGAGTGCAGTTCGCTCAATTCCCGGTTAACAAATTCGAAAGCGTCATTACCTAAAAGCAAATGTGCTGGAGGTGCGGTAGACTCGATGAGGGAAATGACAGCACGACCGGCTTTGGCGGGATCCCCAGGTTGTTTACCACTCTTGTTCATTCTTGCAGTTCGAATGGGTTCAAATATTTCATCGTAGTCGGCGATACTTCGCGGCGAACGGACCATGGAGCTGGCTGCCCATTCAGTTCTGAATTGTCCAGGTGCTAGCGCCGTCACATTGATGCCAAAGCTCTTCAGTTCCTTACCGAGTGATGAGGAAATGCCCTCTAAGGCGTATTTGCTCCCGCAGTAAAAAGATATTCCGGGCATCGTCATCAGTCCGCCCATGGACGTAACGTTGATGATATGACCGCTCCGCCGTTTTCGCATAGACGGTAAAACGGCTTTGATCATAGCCACTGCTCCAAAAACATTTACCTCGAACTGGTCTCTTAGTTCCGTCATCGATGACTCTTCAAGAACGCCTTCATGTCCGTAGCCTGCATTATTTATGAGCACGTCGATTGCACCTATATTTTCTTCGACATCCTTAACTACCTCCACGATTCGATCTGGTTTTCGCACGTCCAGAACTCGCCCGTATGCTTGCCCTGGCATTTGAGATTCAAATTGTGCAAGAAGCTCAGGCCTGCGAACAGTGCCAATCACTCTATAGCCTGCTTTTAGCAACTCGGTAGCAAAGGCTCGGCCCAGACCTGAACTCACACCTGTAATGAACACTGTTTTTTGCGACATATTGCCCCTCCTTCATAACGAGACCGACAGTATCGTTAATGTCATGATACGATACCTTGAGTATCGCAAGTGCGGATTTTTCTTTTCTGTTGCAAAAACGTACATTCTGTTTTTTCTGCAAATATAGAGTTCCATTTGCTAAATGAAGCCGCCACCTACTGTGTGTAAGGGAAAGTGGGGAATGAGAGAGATGGTTGCTACAAAAATTGGTCGCCCTCGTAGCGAGAAAGCAGACACTGCTATTTTGCGAGCTACGCTTGACCTGGTCTCAGCTAAGGGTTATCGGGGAATTACCGTTGATCAAATTGCAGCTCAAGCAAAGGTCGGTAAGATGACAATTTACCGGCGGTGGCCGAACAAAGCCGCCGTGGTAATGGATGCTCTACTGGAACTCGTCGGGCCAGAAACTGACTTCCCCTCGGTACCAGAAGCCTCTCAATCCCTAAGGTTGCAGCTCCATTTGCAAGTGAAGTTTTTTAAGAGCAAGTATGGAATGCTAATTCGGTCACTTTTAGCAGAAGCTCAGTCTAGCGAGGAACTTGCTGAAGCTTTTCGCGAGCGATGGATTCGTCCTCGTCGCCTTGGCGTGGTTGACATTTTGAAAAAAGCTGTTGCTCAAGGACAAATTCGACCAGATATTGATTTTGAGCTGGCAACAGATTTGCTCTATGGACCACTATATTACAGACTCCTAATAGGCACGGGCCCGATCACAACCAAATTTGTGGATAGCCTCTATCAGCAATTTATGGTGGGTCACCAATCTGGAAACATTGGATTACGGGACCGCTAATTCGTGCATCACAAGCCTCAAGCGCATAGTATCGTATGTGGTGCCTAATTTTCGGACACCATTAACCTCGTACCTTTTTATTTTAGCCAGACGTAGTTTTTGGTTTGAGGCACAACGAGATGATTGGGAGGCATCGGCCGAACTTGGTTCGGTTGCTGCTCCGAACCAGCGGCTTGTGGCGGTAGAACTTCGATTAGTCCCCGCCCTTCAAAGGAGCTAGATGTGCTAGGAGCGAGAGAGCTTTGACTTGTTGCACTTGTTTGCCCCAGTGAATCAGAACGATTAGAATCGCCGGCGAGACTGTTAGGAGAAGTATCACCAGTGCATTTTCTCGATGCAATGAGCCATGTTGTTGCAACGGCTGCAAGCACAACCAAAATCAAAATTACCAATGTTAGTAGTGTTTTCATGACAAAATTGTGCCCCATACTCATGCAGAGCGGCATCGGTACTTGGAATGATTGCGCCTCAGCCCAAATGCTTAGTTCCTCAGAGTGAAGCTAGCGATTGCCGTGCTTGTTGGTCGAACCTTACGAAGCCTAGTACTCCAAATGCCAACATCCCTTAACCCAAGTCAAATACGATTGTCTTTCAGAAATTGGCGAATCGCCGCATAGTAGATCAGCTGATCGCCAGTTGCTCCGTGATTGCCTCCAGGCGCAGCTCTTACATCCATCCGTGGCGCGTAAGCACAGTTTCGAGCCGCTCATGAAAATCCGGTGGTTTTACATATGGTCTATCCTTCGCCCAGTTCGTAAGCAAGGCAAAATTGCACATCGTATTACGCCGTTGCTGCATAGCGGTTCGAATGGCAGCCATTCGGCCATTAAAAAAGTGATATCCGTTGTTGATTCCCGGGCTCAACTCGGCTGGGGAACCGGTCCACAAACGCTCGGCAGTCCCCCAGTTCCAGTAACTAAGATAGCGAACAACAGCTTCCGCGGATGCGGCAAGCACGAGATGATAGTCGACGTAGCGCCCATTTCCACCTTCTGTCTCAGGCACAATCGCCCCTTTATCCTCGGGCAAGATGCTGGGACCAGACGCCGAACAGACATACCGCACTTCCAGCGGATCGCGCTCGCGAATCCGGGCATGGCTTTGGCAGATGTCGGTCGAACCGGCTGGTCCAAACACTTCTCGCTTGAGAAAATTAAGAAAGCCACCACCAGCAATATCAATTAAATATCTTAGAACCATAAACCCAGCGCTGGAATACTCGTATTTGTCGGTGATTGGTCTGTTCAATGTCTGGAAATAGTGATAGCGCATTGCGTCGGCAGTGGTAGGAAGTGTGCGGATGCCTAACACTTTTTGCAATTCGAAACCGAAGTGCACACTGTCATTCAACCCTACTTGATGATTCAAAAGATTGTCGACCGTAGCTCCAAGCAGTCGAGGGTCACGAACATATCCGTTTGGGGGAGCTATTCCCATCTCTTGAAACAAGACAAAGGGGCGAAGACTTTTGCTGAACGTCTGACTCGATTTCGGAATGTGCGCACCGCGACGGCATAGAATATCAATAGCTGTAGCGGTAATGATCTTGTCCAGACTGGCTAAGCCGATTCGTGCGTTGACAGGCAAAGCCGTTTTCAAGCGCGAGTCAAGCCAGCCATATGCACGACTAAACACGATTTGTCCGTTCTTACTCACGCACAAAAGTGCAGCCGGCACTTCACCTTCACTTATCAGTTGGAGTACTGCGGCCTCAAAATCCTCCATCCCGCTACCGACAACACCATTGATTGGCATGTTTGCCCGCGCCCAATCAGCGTGCGCTGGTTGGAACAAGCCCTGCACCAGATTTGTACC
This sequence comes from Drouetiella sp., assembly GCA_036702955.1. GTDB lineage: Bacteria > Cyanobacteriota > Vampirovibrionia > Obscuribacterales > Obscuribacteraceae > PALSA-1081. Next base: position 9,837 of record DATNPY010000042.1, read on the forward strand.
AGCCGCCACTCCCATTCCTGCAGCAACAGCCATACTGGCATCGCGCAGCAAGTCGCGGCGCGTGACCAATTCAAATCGTGAGTTTTTCAACATTCATTTTGATCGCGGTCGACGTGAGGAATTGTGACAGGAATTAATAGTCGTTTCCAGTGCTGGGTTGAGGTCCAGTCCATGCGGTGTTCTAAAACTCAACGCGGGCAGAAATCTCATCAATATGGTAGAACTGAGACCAATCGCCCGTACTTCCATCCTGCAAATTGGGCGAGTATCACTATCAGTCATGATGTCGATACCGGATGAAAAAAAGAGGGACGGCAATGAGTTCAGAGCGGCTGGTCACAAACGATGCAAATGCGAGCGGTATTACCAACATAAGCATCGACTCCGGACAAAAGTTCTCTCCTTCTGACTGGCTTGGCTATTTCCATCTCAATCGCGAGACTCGTGCCGATATTACGTTTCCAGACCGTTTAACAATGGCTGCGGAGTTGCGAGTTCCGCTGATCAAATCGTTGCAGCGTTTTCAAATCGGCGAAACTGGCGAAGGGAAGCACTTGCGGAAGTATGCTTCTCTGATGAACGATCCTGTCTACGAGCAATGCATCGATTTGTTTGTAAAAGAGGAACAGTATCACGCTCGCGTGCTTGCTCAAATGATTCAATCGCTAGACGGCACACTACTGACTTGGCACTGGACCGACATCGCATACATATGCTTACGACGAATGCTGGGGCTGAAGACAGAAGTTTTCATCATGCTTATAGCCGAAATCATCGGCAAATGTTTCTACAGAACGTGCGCTGACAATCTCGACAATCGTTTGCTTAGTGACGCTTTTTCGCTGATCGTGCTTGACGAAATTGGACACCTTGAGTTTCACACGCACTTTTTGCAGGACAGAACGCGTGCATTCCCGCACTTTGTACGCCGCGGAGTGCACTACGCGTGGTGCGTACTTTTCGCGTCGGCATGCCTAGTTTTCATCGCAGACCACAAGAGAACTTTGACTGCTCTCAAAGTAACACCACGAGACTTCATGCGCGATTGTCTGAACACCTTCCACCGCACGGCAACCCGAGCGCTGCACTTGAATCGGCCACGGTTAGAAATTTGCTGAGAATGTCTGAAATCAGCACTGCCTAAAATTGCACAATAAACGCCGACCCGCCAAAACCGCATGAATCTCTATGCGTGATATCGCCTGAAGATTCAAATTGTGAGTAGGCCAAGTATACGAAGGAACGCCGTAGCAAGGCTGTGACACAAATGTAAAACAGTTCTAAGCGGTAGTGGCGACAGCCACAGGTTCAGCCGACCAACCGTTGGAATAGAGGGGGCGCAAGCTATTCAAACCAGCGGCAATTGCACAACCGTTATTAACGATTGTGGCTCCCGCTGGTCCCAGCAAGCCGAGAGCGGCCATACCGAAACCGGCACCGTTCGGGACAATCGCCATTGCCAGGTTTTGTTTAACAAGCGTCATAGCACCACGCGAGATGCGTACGGCTTCTGCGAGTCTGGTCAAATTATCATCGGTGAGAATTATATCGGCACCTTCTTGCGCCGCATCAGTTGCACCGTGCAAGGAGATTGCTACGTCTGCGTAGGCAAGAGCAGGCGAGTCGTTGATTCCGTCACCAATTACCGCCACCGTGTGGCCTTCCGCCTTCAGCTTCTTGACTAAATCTGCCTTGTCTTCAGGGAATGCTCTAGCAATTACATCAGTTATTCCACAGGTCGATGCAATGCGCCTGGCTGCTTCTTCGGTATCACCTGTCGCCATAACAAGCTTCTTAATACCAAGCTTCTTCAACGATTTGAGGGCCTCGACAACCTCCGGACGCAGCTTGTCACTGTAACGAATAAGTCCGGCGACCTTACCATCAATAGCAACATAGGAGATCGATTCACCAAGTTTGGTGGCACGAGCCTCAGATTCGCGAGCTTCATCGACAACGATATTCTCGCTTATCATCATATTCTTGCTACCCACGATTACTTCGTGCTCGCCAACCTGAGCTTTGCAGCCCATACCTCGCTTAAATTCAGACTCAGCACGTTCTGGAATAGTCAAACCTTTTGCTTGAGCCGCTTTGACGATGGCGCGAGCAGCGGGATGGTGCAACCGCATCTCAACCGCAGCCGCCATCGCAAGCACTTCGTCTTCATTGCGTCCATTGAAACGGTGCACTTCTTCCACTCGTGGTTCGCCAGAGGTCAAAGTTCCCGTCTTGTCAAAAACAATCGCAGAGACACTAGCCATGCGTTCGAGCGTGCTTCCGCTCTTAACGAGAATACCTCTGCGTCCGGCTCTATGCATGGAGGCGAGCACCGCTGTTGGTGCAGCAATACGAATACCAGTACAGAAGTCTAGAATGAGCATGCTCATCAAACGACCGATGTCGCGGGTTACGAAGAACGTAGTGCCGGCAGCAAGAAAGATCGGAATAATCAGACGGTCAGCCATGGAAGATGCATAGTTTTGAATCTTGGTTTCGTGAATAGGAGCATTCGCCACGCACTGCAAGACTTGTCCAGCACGAGTTTCCGAGCCAACAGCCTGACACTGAACGTAGATCTTTCCTTCGACAACGACTGTAGAAGCATAGACAGCCTGGCCCTTAACCACTTCCACCGGCATCGATTCACCAGTCAGCTTGGACTGGTCGATAGAAGCATCACCGTTCAACACACAGCCGTCAACCGGAACCATGTCTCCTGGGTAAACAACTACGGTCTCTCCTAGCTTAACTTCATCGGCTGGAACGCGAATACGCTTGTTGCCACGAATCAACCAGGCGGACCGACCTGAAAGTCCAAGCAAATCAGTGACCATTCGTTCGCATCGGCGAGCAGTCTTTTCACGGATAAACTCACCGACCGCGATCAAAGCCGTCATCAAGCCCGTTTCGATCAGTCGCCCGTTGGCAATCATGAGTGACGCGGCGATACCATCAAGCGCATCAATACCGATCTTTCTCTCTTCCAAAAATGTTCTCGCGGCGCGAGTGGCAATCGGCAGTGCTGAAAGTCCGAGAAAAAACTGAGTAACCGGCAAAGGTACAGGCAATACCGACGACAGGAATGATAGAGCGCCAAATGTCAGCTGAGCAGTAACTGGCAGGAGCCTGTCGAGTAACAACAAGCAGCGACGCAAGAATTGCTTCGGAGCTGACTCTCGCAATACCTTAATCGACTGAGGGGCAAGCACCGACCGGTCATCGTAAGCTGCCTGGTTCAGGACTTCGCGAAGAGCTGACTCGTCCAAGACATCCGGATCAAATTCAATCACGGCTGAAGCATTCCAACTGTTACAGCGAACAGCTTCCACACCGTTGATCGATGCCAGTTGCGCCAGACAATTGCTCGCGCGCGCAAAGTCAGCGTAAAGGTTGCCGACCTTCAAACGCAAACGACCCGGAATAGAGTGAACCACCAGATAATTGAGATGAATACTATGCTGCGCGGGATCTACCGTTGTCGTCTCATAGACCTCGCGCACACTACTGTGCGAGTCTGCCGACTCGGACGAATCAGACTTGTTCGAGCCTTCCCCCGTATTTTCGGCTGGTAAGGTCAGTTCGGATTGTTTGAGAGCACTCATTTCAGTTCAATTCCTCCGGAATTAGCTCCAATAGCTGAGACACCTAAAATAGGACAAAAAGCCGCAGCACAAATAGCGTCACGCCCAAATTGCAGACGCCAGTGCACAGGCTTTAAATCGAATGTTTACTGTTGTATTGCACCTGAACAGCACTCAGCTCGCAAGCCGACTCAACAGAACCAAAAGCCAAGCTAAGCGCCGCTTCTATTTTTCTGCCTGGTTGTGTGTTGTTCATCTAGTTTAGTTTGGTGTACGACATTAGGTACTAATTCAGTACCACTGAGATTCATCATACAGGCTGCAAAGTCCCGCGACACATTACCTGCACTTTTGTTAATGAAGACTCAAACGGTACCGTCGCGAACCTATACCGCCCTTTTTAGATGTTCAACTGTTCGGGCCCGAGGCGATTTAATGCTTCGCGATACCAGTAGGGGCTCTTCCCACCGTTCTCAGGATGCAAATGACGCCAAGTCTCCGCAGCCCGCTTGTAGTATGTGTTGGCAGCAGAACGGTTACCCTCTTCATCATAGATTTCGCCTAGCTGATAGAAGTGAAGCGCTAGTTCGTCACTTTCGCCGCTCTTTTGCTTAATCATGGCGATGAGGCATGTGTACAAACTCCTCGCTTGAGCCAAGTGACCGGTCCGCCGATATCCAGCAGCCAGCTGTTCAACCTCTCCGATGGCGCCTGTTTTTTCCCAGAACATCTGCTCCCTCTTTCATGGTTGTCCTCTGGTCGTGGCGCATGTCGGTCGATATAAGTTCCGGACATGCCAAAATGATTTAATCGAATTTGGTTAGATCGATGTAAAACGTCATAGCAAAGACAGATAAGGGGTATGAAATACGCATGATTGCAAGAATTCACCTCAACATGTGCAAAATGGAAATGGCATTGGTCATCGCCATATCTGTTTCCATGCTCTCAAACCGGGCAGCTTTAGCCGATACCGGAGCTGAATCTGTACAAAGCGCTCAACAACAGGCAAACCAATTAGACGCACATTCGTTGCATTCTGAAAAACAGAATGCCAGCCCAGTCGGTAGAAAAATACAGTCAAAGCCGTTCCAATCTCTGGGAATCGCCCATGCTGACTCCGCCTTCCGGTATCTAGCGGAGAAAGGCGCCGACCTCTTCCGCGAAGGGCGTTTCGCTGAAGCCGAAAACTTTTACCGCGCCGCGCTCGTGAATGCCGAAAGTCACGGTGTGCAAGACCGCCAACTGGCAATGCTCGTGACCAATCTGGCTACCGACATCCGGCAGCAGCAACGATACGATGAAGCAGAGATACTTTTCGATAGAGCTATCGATATTGAGAAGAAGTCGAGCCGTAAAGACAATGAGCTTATGATTTACACCGCGCGGCAATACGCTGAACTGATGCGCGAAACATGTCGAGACGAAGTCGCTGAGTCGCTTATGGACTCGGCTCGCAGCGGGTTTGAAAAACCGATATGGGGAGAACGTTTCGCAAGCGTAGGCGATGACGCTGACTCCGCACCGAGAACGAGAACAAAATACAAAGACAATCAGTTTGCACAAGGCGACTACGAAGACGCAGACGATAGAGTGCACACAACTAAAGTAAGCGGAGGAATCATTCAGCCAACCATTGTCAACAATTCAGGAGCAAATAGCAGCATTGCCGGAGAATTAAAGATGCTTGCAGACATAGAACGCTCGTATCAAAACGAGAGCATGCAAGCACAATATTTGCGCTCCAACTTCCCTTATATGGCATCAGGTCCACTATTCGGGTCATTCGGATCGGTGGGACTTGCATCTTTTGGAAATCCGGGATTCGGTGCCGCACATGGAGTACACGCAAATCACAGCGGACACCACCGGTAGTATCAGACACACACAATAACGCGTCGCAGCGAGATAAAGGTTTTGTCTATTTTCAGTCACGTAAGATTGTCTCCCGGCAAGAAACTACTGCTCTCGCTGGAACACTCTACTTCCATTTAGGTAGGTCTCAGTCACATGGGTCTTATGAATTTCACTCGACGGCACTTCGAAAAGATTGCGGTCGAGCACGATGAAATCAGCCGCTTTACCGACTTCAATTGAGCCATTCGTCGACTCCTCGTGGTTGCTGTAAGCGCCATTAATGGTGTAAATCGCAATCATGTCAGCAAGGCTTACGCGTTCGGATGGTGTTAGTGGTTCTTGCTTTTCATCTCCCTCCTCGACACCCTGACGTGTAACGCCTACTTGAATTGCATCGAGAGGATTCATCGAACTTACAGACCAGTCACTTCCACCAGCAAGAACAGCGCCCGTCTTCAGAACGCTCTTAATCGGATAAAGGTGCGCGGCACGCTCCACACCAATTGCAGGTATCGTGCTCTTAACTATGTACGGATCATTGAAAGCCCAGTATGCCTGGAAATTCGCGATAATACCAAGCTCTCGAAAACGCGGCAAATCCGATTTTCGAATCAACTCCAGATGCGCAATCTGGTGGCGATTGTCATTTGCACCATTTTTCTTTCGCGCATCTTCGAAGGCATTCAAAGTCTCATGAACCGCGCGGTCGCCAATCGCATGAACGTGTACCTGAAAACCGTTCTTGTCTAAAAGACAAACAACTTCTTTCAACTTATCAGGACTGAAGTTCAGGACACCACAGTTTGCTGAATCATCACTGTATGGCTCCAACAAAGCAGCTGTGTGTGATTCAACCACACCATCTGCAAATATCTTTGCCGAGATCGGGCGCACGAGCGCAGACATATATTTGTTGCGTAAACGGATGAAATCATCAACCTGATGCGGATCTTTATCGGGATCGACGCTAAGCGCCGTAACTATACGGCTCGTCAGGAGCCCTTCATCTTCCAACTGGCGATAAGTTTGCAGATAGTCTTCGTTTGCATGAGCATCCTGCATAGAAGTAATTCCAAAACCGCTCGCCTTCTTCAATGCAAACAGCAGTCCTGTTCGGCGCGACGCTGCATCAGCCTTAGGCACATACCGCTGCACTAGATCGATCGCGGATTCTCGCAAAGTTCCAGTCGGTTCGCCGTTCGCATTGCGTTCGATCTTGCCGTGCGGAGGGTCCGGAGTATCTTTTGTGATTCCTGCCTTCCGCAGCGCACATGAATTTGCAAGAGCTGAATGTGCGTCCTGAGAGACTAAGAGCGCAGGGCGGTCTGCGATGATTCCGTCCAATCTATCGTTTAAAGGATTTGCATTCGGAAAGAGTGGCAACTGCCATCCACTAGCAATCAGCCACGGCGCCTTGGGCGACTTCTCAGCGAACACTTTGACCTTGTTCCAGAGAGCCTCAACGCTTTGACAGTCCTCTAGTGTAAGGCGCTGCTGTTCGATACCAGATTCAAGCGGATGAACGTGGCAGTCGTGGAAGCCGGGCAAAATCATGCCGCCGTGCAACCGCACAAACTCCGTCTTCTCGCCGCGAAAAGCTTTCGCGTGTTCTTCGTCGCCAACATAAACAATCTTGCCGTTTTTGACGGCCATTGCGCCCGCCCAGCGACGGCAGGCATCGACTGTGTAAATTGGTGCTCCGACGAAGACGATATCCGCGGCCGAAGTTGATGTTGCCTTGGAGTTAGCTAGTTGCGCTGCGGCGCCAGGGATGGCGCTAACGAGCTGTAATCCGGCCACAGCCAATACACCGAGAAATCCAGTTCGTTTGATCATCCAGCAATACGACAGGCTTATTTTGTGGACGTCTCAGCGCTACTGGAAACTTTGGAAGGAACCACTGGATGCAACTTTATGCCTATAGCTTCCAACTTGCGTCGAATCTCAGGCATGGCTTCACGCGCCGCCTTGACACCAGCCTCGATACCACGCTCGGCGTCTCTCTTCTTACGAGAGATCAGCGTGATTCCCGTTGTATCAGGATGGACCGAAATCTCAGCTTCTTTTGCCAGGGCATCATCTGATACAGCGAGCTGAATCTTCAACGCTTGCGTGCTCATCGAGCCCGCTTTACGGAAGGTTTTCAAAGGCACGTCATTCAGGTATTCATCAATGTTGACGGCAATAACAAAATCAGCACCCATCTCACGAACGTGTTTAGTCGGCAGGTTGCATATCAACCCGCCATCACAATAAAGACGGTCGCCAATCTGCACCGGTTTCTTCAAACCCGGTACAGCTGTACTTGCTTGCATGGCTGTACCCAGATCGCCACTGGTCAAGCGAGTCGAAGCACCGCTGACCACATCGGTAACAACAGCAGCAAAAGGCATGGACAGCTGCTCGATCTTTGTGTGCCCGGAGAGTTTATCGGCGTATCTTCTAAATCTCTTACCCTTATACAGACCGTCATACGGGTGATAGCCAAAGATGCGCGGAACGAAGATAACCGGCTCCAGCACCAACCTCAGAGCAAGAGGCATAGGCATGAACTCTTTGATGAAAGTATCATTTTGAAACTGTGATTCCAGCTCATCGACCGATACGCCTGCCGCGTAAAAGCCACCAACAACCGAGCCGATTGAGGTTCCAGCAATCAAATCGATAGGCACGCCTTCTTCGAGAAGCACACGCAACACACCAACGTGAGCAGAGCCCCGTGAACCGCCGCCGCCGAGAGCGAGTCCAATCTTAGGATGGTGCCCGCTAATAGAAGCCGACACCGGCTTTGTTGTAGTAATTTTGCTCGTTGTAGACTTGGCAGTCGTCGTTGACGAATCATCGGCCCTCGCAGGAATCGATGCTGTTCCGGCAATCATGATGGAAGCCAGAGCCAAGATGAGGCTTCTCGATGTACGCATTTTGATTCTCCTGACAGTGGGACCGATTAAATTCTAGACGCTTTGGACGCGCTTTTGCTCAGTTAACTGCACTCTTGACCTAGTTCTAACGCAGCGAGACACAATGCGTTACCGAAAGGTGAGCGAAATACAAAACAAGACAGAAACATGTGAGCAAATTCATCAGAATCAAGCTCCACTCAGCTCTTTTCTAATGATTCGTAGTTCGACGTCAGGAATTAACAAACAGGTGATACTGATTTCAGCATCGGGATTCAAGAGAATCCTACCAATCGCAAAGCACTGTTGGTGACAGGATGGCCGCCTAAGTATCCAAGTTGGCGCGCTCCTAAGTCTCCTCGTACGCCTCCGGGAATCCTATCACTGAGATGGTACCAGAATGGCAACTCGTCCCTCTTTTGGAACACCGCGCGAGAGGGAGACTCAACATTGATTGGAGTGACCACATTGACTACGATGCCATCGTGCCTATGGATCCGTTTAGGGGGAAAACTAATGGCTAATCCATCCAATGAATTAGGGAAACAGATTTGCGAGAAGAGAGCTCAAGCTCAAACTACAGACGTTCTTAACACCATAGCTTTGAGCAACCAGATATACGATCTCATGGTTGCTGACTTAAATCAGAGTTCCGAAAACAGAAAATCGCTTCTTCCTGAGAATATGTCTGCCATGAAACTCCACGATCCGAAGACTCGAGAAGACCTGTATACGGCAGCCTTCAACTGTCCATATGGGGAGGTTGATTTGAAATACGGACCCCATGGTGTTCTCAACAAAATCAGCATAACCGACCAAAAGTGACTTAGAACAAGCGCAGAAGAGCTTATTGCGACAGCATGCACCTTCCAGCCGTGGTATCAGGACCGATACCACGGCAGTCGCCTATCTATGTGCCGGCAATTAATAAGTTAAGCGCACCCAGATTCTCATTTATCTTCCCAAAATATCTTTTCCAGTGACACTAAACTGACACAAATCTGAGACACCCCTGAAACTAGCCCTACGTAATATTGATGCATCGAGGGCGAAGCACCTCAATCAATAAAGCGCAGGGCATAGGGGAAAACGGCAATGACAAACGCTAACCAATTAGAAATCAAAGAATCAGCTACCGCGAAGACGGAGCAGCACACAGCTGACCACCTAGATCGCTCTTCTTACTACGAACATCTTTCCAGATTGAATTCCACCACGCCGAAGGCGGACCCTATCAAGGACGGAGCACTGCACTTCTCTAACCCCTATGAACATACCAGCCACCATCACAAGCACTCCCACGTGGTAAGTGCTGAGCACTTAGCCCGCGACGCGCAGAAACTGGGCAAAGAGCTTGAATCCAACAAAAATGCACAGCACGATATTGCTAAGTTCGGAAAGGAGCTTCACGACACGCTGCTCAATGCCTATCAACACGGCGGAACACAGGAAATGTGGGCACTTCAAAACAAGACCGACGCTATCCTGAAGCAACAGGGCGGCGACAAAGCAGCTCAAGTATATGCCGAGTATAAGAATGGCGAGGTCACCCCAACCTTCACGGTCGGCGCGCAGGCACACCGGCACGAAGTTGCGTTCGCGCACCAAAATATCAAAGTCGGCGGCTAAAGCTTTCTCCCAGTACCAACTTTCAGCATGATCAATCTGCCAAGCCACGCTCAAACCAGCGAATTGCGGAAGAAGCAGTTTAGGAAACCGCAGCTTAGCATTTTCGACCGGTTAATTGGAGAGCCGAGCGAATACAACCAACCGTGCGCGCACCAAATAAGATGGCATAAAAAAGCGCTGCTCGCTAGCGGTGCGAGCAGCGCAAAGTTTCGGATTGTTTCTTCAATACCGAAGGTTTCGCGGTTACTTCCTTGCGGGATCAGTATTTTCGGAGTTTATATCGCCGTGGATTTCAGCAGATCCAGGCGCCTGGGGCGCTGGTGATTCCTTGCCACCACCTAAGATCTCGAGACTAGGAAGAGTGACTTGACCTGCGCCAGTGTGTCTTGTCTCCGGATTCCCATACGCTGGAGAACTAAAAGCCTCTTTTATCATGTGGTTGCTGGCAGCATTTTCAGCACGCTGGGACACTTTAGAATCGTTTATTGGGAAAGCGCTATCTGATTGCTTGACTGAGCTCATTTGCGAAACCTCTGCTTGGGAACGGACGTGAACATACACCCAAGCCTGTCAATACGGTGTCAATGGACACGCGGCGAAGCCGTGATAAGCTAAAAACGTTGCGTTCAGGAGCGAACATGCTATTGATGGTGGACGACGACGTTGAGCTAGCACATAAATTGAAAGATTGGCTGGCGTCGAAATCACTACAACTAGATCTGGTGCACAATGGTCAGGATGCGCTGCAGTTGCTCCGCACACACAGCTTCGATGTCATTTTGCTTGATTGGCATTTGCCAGACATTACCGGGCTTGACGTATGCCAACGATATAGAAAGGTTGGCGGAATGGATCGCATCATTTTCCTGACCGGTGAAGAAGATTTGGAGAACAAAGAGGCTGCCCTTCTGTCTGGTGGTGACGACTATGTGACGAAACCGTTCGAAATGCGCGAGCTGTACGCACGCATAAGGTCGGTAACTAGACGTTCCCCTGTCATCGAACCCGATTTGCTTACAATTAAAGGTGTTGCGGTCGATTGTGGAAGTTACGTTGCCACAGTTGACGGCAGATCTTTGATCCTCACTCGACAAGAATTTGCAGTGCTGGAATTTCTGATGAGACATGCAAACAAGCCATATACTTCAGGGCGGCTGCTCTCCACACCTTGGCCGTCGGATAGCGATGTTTCTGAAGGAAACGTGCGCATGTTCATCCTCAACCTACGCCGCAAATTGGAAGCAGTTGGGAAGCCCGATTTCATCAAAACAGTTATCAACATTGGATACGTTGTTGAAAATAAATAACATTATCCAAAACCAGTTCCTTTACGCGATGCGCAACATGTTTGTATCGGCATTGGCGGTAAGCACCGCCAATTTCACGGCGGCTAGTGCGGCTAACTCGCGCGTGCCAGAAACACCCCCGTCAAAAAAACAATTTGAGTTGGTGCAGCAACACGCGGATGTGGGGAAGATGTACGTCAACATAACGGAAAACGCAGTCAGACTAGATGCCCCAAAGCTAGGAACATCTCTCATCGCCACGGCACCAACGTGGACAGTTTATTATTTTCGCGATGACGAAAAAACGATTTGGAGCGGATCTGCCGACCAGCTTACTCCGGGTGGCTTCGTGAATCCTTTCTCACGACTAAATACTGCGCCGCGCCGCCGTCGCGCTGCAGCCATGACGTCGAACCAAAACTCCGACAGCGGGTTTTCGGGAAATCAGACTGGACCTGTAATTAGCCGACGTCAAACGATTCCGAAAGAGTGCGGCTCCGGAACATTTGAAAACACAAAATATATCGAGTATCGAGCGAGCAACAAATTCAGGCAATTCTATCTCTGGGGTGCGCAGGACATTGCGGCATCTCCAGGTTGCGCAAGAGTTCTATGCAGAGTTTACGGAGCGCCAGTCATTCCCAAGATTCCCCTTTACTTACGAGCGATCCCGCACGCCGGAGAATCTTATCGCTCGAACCTCGACGAGAAATTGCCTTTCTTCCCGAAATCAGCGGGAGTGCTGACCCGCGACCTGCGCACTGGTCCTCAGATAATTATGTCAACTGCAAGCTGCCGAGCGGTTCCTTATACACCGCAAAAATTTGTTGTGCCCTCGAACTACAAAAAAGTGACTGCCATGATTGACATTAGCTATTCGAAAAAGGCAAAGCAGGACGTAGGCACTCTCTTGAACGACATTGGTTTCGTAAGTTCAAACGACCAAAGTCCCCAACCAAAAACAAACGGGGCTGACCGCAAAAAATGAAGGCCCAATTCAAATTCGGGCTGAAGTTTGTTCACAAGCTCGTGCTCCTGATTACAGTGCCTTTGGTTCTAAATATTGCTTGGCTGTGCTTACTTGGGAATGCAATACAGCAGCTCTTAAATTTAGTGGCGCTGGAACGGAATCAGACGGCCTATATCGAACGCACCAACGAAGTGCTCGACAACGCCTACCAAGCAAAAGAGTGTTTCGCCGGATATTGCGCAACTAGGAAACGCAACTATCTGGAACGTAGTGACCGGTGCATCAGTCAAACAGAAAATGCTTTGCACAGGTTGTTGGCGATTGATTCGTTGAACGAATCACAGAGAAAGACTGCTGTTGAACTTGAAGAGATGTTAGTCAGCAATCTCCATCAAACTCGCCGCATACTAACCGTTCCGCAAGAACAGCAGGGCAATCTGCTGCCCGACCTCTCGTCAGTCAATGACTCTATCGATACAGTGCTCGAAAGCAGCTCACCTTTCAGCACCAGTATTGAACATGAGCGAAGCGAACTTGAGAATCTGCGACTGCACATCACCAAAACCGGGAACGAGGCTATCAATTTTGTAATTGCTGGATTCGTTTTAAATGTATGTCTCTCGGCTTTGTCTATTCTGCTAGTCAATGCGGACCAATCCAAGCGTTTAAACACACTGGTGGAAAATGCAAGAAATTTGCCAAAGAACGAACCGCTGCAGACGGTTCCAGGAGCCGATGAATTAGCTTATTTGGACAATGCACTGCACCAAGCTTCGGCGTCTCTCGTGGAAGCTGCTGCTATGCGTGCGTCACTGATGCAGATGGTAGCCCACGACATGCGATCGCCACTTACATCTTGCAAGCTCTCGCTCGAACTCATCGATCTAGAAAGTGAGCATTTGTCGCCTGCGGTTCAGAAACAACTACGGTCGCTGAGGTCAAATGTCGACCGATTGGCTGGACTGACGAGCGACTTGCTCTTAATAGAGCAACTGGAAAACAATCAAATTCAGATGACGATAGAACCAGACGAAGTGAGAGATGTTACCGAGTCCGCAATCGTATCGTTGAACTCTGCGGCAATAAACAAAAACATACAAGTGCGAAATGAGGTCGAACCCTGCTACGCTCAGCTCGATCGCAAGAGGATCTTGCAAGTGCTTGTGAATTACCTGTCCAATGCAATCAAATTCTCACCGGAAGGTTCTGTAATAATCGTGACTTCGGTCAGTAATGAAACCACCGTCAAAGTCTGCGTTCAAGACAAAGGAGTCGGAGTGAACAAAGCAGAGCAAGCTCTAGTATTCGACAAATTCTTCCAGACGCAGAACGGCAAACGCGCTGGCGGTGCCGGACTTGGACTAACAATCTCAAAGGCGATCGTCAACGCCCACCATGGTGAAGTGGGAGTGACAGGTGAGCCCGGCAGCGGATCGACTTTTTGGTTCAGCCTGCCGCTCATACAAAAGCTGTAAGGTCAATGATGCTTTGCTGTGAATTCAGCAATCACAACTGCCATAAAACAGCACGCCGAAAAGATAAGCAGTCCGGCGAAGATGATACGGTCAGCCTTGGTGACCTTGCGCGATTCAGCTTGCGCTGGTTGCTTTTGATTTAGGTCTTCAGGTGCTTCAGTCACTTCTGTCCTCGCTGCAAGCTTCTGCATTTTACTGCGATTTTCCGAAGTTGTCCTGCGCACTATAGTCTTTTATTGATAAATACTTGTGCGAATATTTTCCCATGCGTACGCTTGGCAGGTCATCACGTTATGACACAAATCGCTGGTCCTCCTTGTATTTCCTGTTTTCCGCCCAGCGATAATTACTTCAAGGGCAAGTATACGTCAGTCACTAACTCGTGCTCGGGAGTAGTGAACTTGCTGTTCAGATAATGGAAGTAGACAGGGAAATCGCGAAGGTCTCTACCGCTCTTTGGCAGCCACTCGCGATAAAGATAATAGACACTCTCACCTAGCCGTTCGTGCGATCCCAGGTGTCGAACGACTGCACATTCACCACCTGGAATTTGTTTGGTGACGATCCCGTATTCATTTTTTGGGACTGGTTCAAGTATGCTTCCGCAGATATCAAACCGAAATTCTTCTGGCGAAGTCAGCTCCGGATCGCTGTATGGAACGCCGTAGGTTCGGCTGCTCGCAACTGGAGAAAGTCCCGTTGTCTTGCGCCAATCGACAAACCGCAGAGCAGATTCGTGCGTTAATGCAGGTGCTCCTCGATGCTCCAGTACTGCCACCATAACTGGTTCAAAGATAACAACTTTGACTTCTTTCTCTTCCATTAGATCGGTTCCTCTCCTCTTAGAAAAACTGTATTGTTCGTCCCAATATTTCCAATTCGGTTCGCGGCGAAATTGGCTTGGGCTCTGTCCAAAGACATGTTTGAACGCACGCGAGAATGACTCCGGATTCTCAAAGCCCGCGTCCATGGCAATCTGAATGATAGGCTCCAGCGGATTGAATACAAGCCGGAAAGATGCTCTCTTCAGGCGCATCAACTGCACGTATCGACTAACGCTGATTCCACAATAATCCGAAAATTGCCGGTGAAAATGAAACTTCGAAAGATGCGCGACTTGGCTGAGCTTCTCAACATTTAAGTCTTCATCCAGATGCTTGTCGATGTGATCGAGAATCTGCCTGAAGCGTCGAGCATACTCATTCGCTTTTGCCGTGATTGTAGTGCGTGTTTCCATGTCGTGTAGTATAGCCAGGTCCCAGCTAGGCCTCTTGACTCAAATTGCGCAACTTCATGTTCTCAAGGCTGAGGCTGCAGGCTTTATTTGGGAAGCCAAATTAAGAAAGCTTGGCAGGCGGTGCTGGTTAAGCGTGCTATTATCGCCAACAGAAAATTCAGTCAAAGGGAAAGCTGGCGATGCGGAAGGTAATCTACTCGATGACTGTCTCGCTGGACGGTTACATCGCCGGACCAGATGGCGCCATCGACTGGTCTGCACCTGACGAAGAACTGTTTCTCTTCCACACTCAGAGGGTTGAGGATACCGGTGTGCAACTCTGCGGGAGAAGACTCTACGAAACGATGCTTTATTGGGAGACCGTTGAAGAGAGTACTCTAACAGCGGAGCACGCCAAGTTCGCTAAAATCTGGAAGGACCTTCCAAAGATCGTTTTCTCCACAACACTTGAGAGTGTGGCAGGCAACAGCAGGCTGGTCAAGGACAATCTGGGTAAGGAAGTCTCCAAGCTTAAGGAACAGCCCGGAAAGGACATCGCCGTTGGTGGCGCCCGTCTCGCTCATGCGTGTATGAAGCTGGGGCTGATCGACGAATGGCGTCTCTTCGTCAGCCCAATCATACTGGGCGGCGGCATGCCTTGCCTTCACCCTCTGGAGAAAAGAATCAATATGGAGCTGATCGAGACAAAGACATTCGGCTCTCGTATTGTTTATCTTCGCTACACGCGCCTGCCAGACACTGTATAGCGAATCGTCTCTGCATGCCTAATCAGAAGATTTCTTGATTATCTCTGAGCAGGTATCGACAACAGCTTTCTTAGGATGCTTTGGATTTACTATCTCGGCACAAGTATTGACTTCGATATCTTTAGGGTGCTTGGGATCAATGATCTCCGCACAAGCGTTTACCGTAGACCCGTTGTCACCCGGTTTTCCAGGCGTTACCCCCTTTAACTTATCCGGCCATTTTATGTGTTCTGCGCAAGCAACCATCGTCGACGGCGGCTCCTTTCCATCTCCTGGCAGCTTTATGTGCTCCGCGCAGGTGACGGTAGAAGATCCGTCTTTGCCACCTTTTGGCCAGGTAATGTGTTCAGCACACATATTGACTGTGTTCGGTGCTAATGGCTTCCCATCTTTTGGCAGCTTTATCTGTTCAGCACACATATCGACTGTGGGCGGTGCTAACGGCTTTCCGTCTTTTGGCAGCTTTATCTGTTCAGCACACATATCGACTGTGGGCGGTGCTAATGGCTTTCCGTCTTTTGGCAGCTTTATCTGTTCAGCACACATATCGACTGTGGGCGGTGCTAATGGCTTCCCGTCTTTTGGTAGTTTGATGTTCTCCGCGCAAGCATCTACTGTTCCAGGTTTAGTTCCTTGTAAACCTGGCGAGGTAATAATTTCGGCGCATGTGACAACGTGTGAGCCATCACCAGGAGATTTTGGATCATTGATATTGATTTTTTCCGCACAAAGGTTAATCTGGGACGTGCCACTCTTACCAACGATTTCAGCGCAAAGAATCTGTCCGGTCTCGCCGCTCATGGGAGCGGCGCCAGGAGTAGTTGTGTCAGACCTTGATGCAACTGTTTGTTTCCAGGTTTGTAAGACAGAGTTGATCAACGGCTGTTGATCGGAGGTTGCTGCCACCGTAGTAGCCTTCTGCTCTGGGTTGTGCTCTGGTGACTTACCGTTGACCATGTTCGGACCTCACGCGTTTTCTAGTTAAAGAAGTTAAGCAAGGAAGATCGACTCCCTGGTGTTTCTACCCGAAATCTTCGATTTTTAGACAGGCTTTTGCAAAAGGCTTGCTGAACCAACGAAAATCCTCAACTTCTGCAAGGTAACGAACGAATCAAGAAGCTTCACTCTCGCTTCTACCGCATCTTGATGATCTTCGGGCGGCGCCAGTTGCTCGATAAGATCAAGATAAGAAAATTGATTAAGTGCAGCCAACTCAATGAGCTTGCATGTTTGTTCAGTCAACGAAGCTAGCAAGCTGCCCTTCGTAGCGGGATCTCTATAAATGGCAAGAATGCTAGGCGCTGGGCTCATGCAAATCTCGTCTTCGCTATGACTTGCCAGTCTATGAATTGGAAATCTAAATTTATGAATTTGCAGCACCGCGTTCACAATCGGACGATTGTCACGCAAATCATCAGCAACGTTCCACTCGACAAATGCTGCTCTTTCAACATGCAATTCCGATTCAAGGATTTCCAGTCTGCTCTTCTCCATTTGTGCAAGTTCCGAAATAAAAGGGTATTTGGACTGTAGGTCTTGCCGACCTGCAAGATATTCCGAAAATGGCGCTGCAAACTCCCGCAGACTATAGTGAGTCGAAGGATGTGCGCGACCAAACTCAGCCGAAATTTCAGACCACTGCTCGCCAAGAATTTCCTCGCACAAAGGATACATGCAAGCCAGATGACGTTCGCGTCCGTAAGTCAGGATTGAATCATAGAGATCAAATCCTCCTTGTGCTGCGCCTTCTAAAAGCACCGGTGGAAGTTCTTGTTTCGCCAGCCAGAACTTTGTCAATGCTTTTTCGATCATGTCAAAATTGAGATTCCGGTTATTATCCGAAACTACTTTTGATTCTCTCTTCTCTGTAGGTTTCTCAGCTCGTGTCGCTTCAGGGAAGCTCCCTTCCGTTTGAATGGAGACCTGGTCCGAAAGATTGAATGCGTTTTTAGAACTAGTTGATACTATAAGCGGTGCCACCTTCTGTGAAGACTCATGCACCTTAGCAAATGATGTGTGCGTACTCTGAGAGCATATATCGCGCAACTTTTGCAACTCTGCCAACAAAGAGCTGAAATCGGGAAAATTTTGATCTCGCTCTATCATGACGGCATTCACGGCCGTTGCATTTACGACTTTCTCCAGTAACCGAAAGGTCGTCTCAGTGATCGAATCGCCATGAGTGTCAACGACTCTGGTGGGCTGGACAGTGTGTCCAGCCATGTGAATTTGGACTGTCCTGTCGAGCGGTAATTTTGATAGAAATTCAAAGGGATCAAAGCGATGATTGAGCGAATTGACCACCACGTTGTTCAAATCTAAAAGCAGTCCACAATCAGCTTTTTCAAGAACCTCAGAGATGAATTCAGACTCCGAGTAAGTTGAACCAGGCATCTCCATGTAATAAGAAATATTCTCTAACAGCAGAGGTAGACCAATGAAATCTTGCACTCGCCGAATTCTTTTCGCCATCCGCTCGACTAACTCTTTAGTGCGCGGAAGTGGCAGTAGGTCGTGCAGGTAGAAACCGGCGGCGCTGGAATAACAAAAGTGATCGCTGAACCAAGGTACGCTGAAATCCTTGAGTAGGTGCTTGAGATCTCCAAGGTATCTGAAGTCTAGTTCATCCGAACTACCTATGGAAAGCTTGACACCGTGCGATGTTAGGGGGAATCGAGAAGCTGCTATCTCTAAAATGTCTCTTTGCGTACCACCCATCCGCATGTAGTTTTCCGGTGTGAATTCTAGCCAATCAATTTTTTTGATATTGGCGAATGTTTCAGCCGCAATTTCACGTCTCAACCCCAGCCCAATCCCAAGAATGGGCAGTCGTTTTTTTAAGTCGAGAAAGTCAATGCTCATTACAGTTTCTTCGCCACCACATGGAATATATGCCAGTGTTTATCGATTCCTTCAGATGTTGGAAAATTTCGCTCGTCCTCGTAAAGAAGCTCCAACTCAAAACCATAGAAGACGTTCATCAAACGCTGCCTTGAGAAATGAGTCCACGAACCCCTCAATACCCACTCGTCATTTGGTCCGAAGAAGTGTCCTGCGAATCGTCCGCCTGAGCGCAAACCCATTAAAACCTGGCGCCAAAAAGCGGGAAACCTGTCCGGTCTACAAAACGGTATAGAGAAGCTGGCGTTAACAAAATCGGTATCGGGAATGCACAAGTCTTCGAAATCCGCGTTCAGTGTTTGAAGCGCGCCGCTTTCGTTTATGCGCTTAATCTCGGCGCCGCCAAACTCAGCGTCCATGTTCTTTTTCAATTCATCGATCGCCGCTTGTGACGAATCGATTGCCAGCACGGTCCACTGGCGACGAAGCAGCTCTTTGGTATCACGGCCCTGTCCGCACCCCAAGTCGACTGCCATCCCCGCAGAAAATCCGTCTTTCTCGAAATTATCCAAAGCTTTCATCAGCGTCGCGTGCGGCGCCGCGGTAGCTGTAACCTTCAGATATTCAAGCCAAGCGTCTGGTCGAGTTGTAGGCGGCGCTGAGTCTTCCACAATGCCCTAATCTTACATGCAGGGGGCGGTGGGAACAACTTCAGTGGGAGATTCTACATTGACCTATGGCAGGAAAACTGGACACATCTCCCCAAGGAAGTGTGGAAAGGAATTGTTCCAGACTAGGAAGCACTAACCGAAAAAACAGCGCCGCAGATCAATCAGAGCAACAACGCAACCAAATACGGTGCCTACACTTCACTGCGGCTTAAAACCATCCATCAAAATCATCAACGACTTTTCAACACGCGCCATGAGTGGCTCAGGTTGAGAATCCATCAACCAGTGCATTCTTGCTGACATGACCACTGGAATTATGATGTGTACGATCTCTTGAGCCGGCAAGTCATTGCGAAGCTCATTAGTCTCTTGCGCGCGCGAAATCAGGGAGTGAATAGTCCCGAAAAAATATTCTTTGATGGAAGCCGGTGGACCGGACGCGGGCGGGAAGTGTTCATGATCGGGCTTTCGCATCATCATTTCGAACTTCTGCTTGAACATCGCCTTAGCTAGTTCGGAATTAGCAGTAGTCCAGTGCGCTGAATCGCTCAAAAAGTCGAGCAAAATCTTCATGCATGGCTCATCTCCCTCCATTCGCTTATTCGCGCGCTCGGAAGCGACCTTTAACTCTGCCTGTTGCAAGGCGAGGACGAGGTCTTCCTTCGCTTGAAAATGGTAATAGAACGTTCCCTTAGCGACGTTGGCTGCCGCTGCGATGTCATCCACCGATGTCGCTTCGTAGCCTTTCGTACGAAAAAGCTCAGCAGCAGCAGTCAGAATCTCCTGCTTTGTTGCTTCTTTCTTAATTTCTCTTCGGCCCAATTGACTTCTCCGACCGTAATCGCTGTCTGACGGGAGCTTTAGAGCGCTCCACCCATATTTGCGCGTACCCGTTGACGAAAACCGACTACTGGTATAATTTTAAACTGACAGTCAGTTTTCTCTTTATAGCACAAAATTATACGTGCGACAGGCTTTGCCGCGTGTCGCCAGGAGGTTCATATGTTTGGAAAAGGTCATTGTGGTCCTGGACCGTTCGGCGGTTTCGGAGGACCGGCAGAAGGCTTCGGCAAAGGTGGTGGTCACTGCGGGCCAGGACACTTTCTCAGCGACTTAAATTTGACCGACGAACAGCTATTCGGTATCGCCGAACTGAAAGGAAAGGCGTTTGGCAAAATAGCTCGTGGCAAGCTCGACTTGATGGAACTCAAGAAAGAAGCTTTCAAAGAGTTGCTTCAACCACAGCCCGATAAGGCAAAGGTCAAAGCAATTGCTGATCAAATTAAGGCGCGCAAGTCCGAGTTCATCGATCAACTTTCAGACAATTTGATTGCTCTGTCTGGACTGCTTACGGCCGAACAGAAGGCAACACTCCGCCTGAAGTTGGTCAAGAAGTTCCTTCACGTAGCCGAACTCGACGACGCAGAGATCTAATCAGATCAGAATCAAATCAATATGATGGTAGACGAACTAGTGGAGAAATCCGCTAGTTCTTTCTGCGACATCACCTATTTACGGTCCCAAACCGGCGGATCATTCTTAGGTCCAATCACCACCGTTCCATCGGGCATAATTCTGATAACCTGGGGCTGCTGTGTTTCTGCTTCAGGCGCGTTTGCCATACGCATTGACTCTGTCTTCTGCTTTCCCGATGCAACCTGGTCAAGTCCATCAAGGGACAATGAAGGAAGACTCGCCGCCCAGGGTCTCTCGATACCATGGCATTCTTGGGGAGTGGAAACGATTGGTCCACCAGGCCAGCACTCATGCACTGCGGATTGATGCCATGTTGATCCCTCTGTTCCTGTCGACTTTTTGTTGATTTCTCGTTCTAGCATGAATATTTCTCCCGACTTAAATCTGTCTCTCAGTCAGAGCCTTATCCCTTGCGGCTCCGTGGAAATCAGGTTCGCATGCGTGACGTCAAAGTATCGTCAAAGTTCTTGGAACTGACGCACAACTCCAAAATTTGTCGATCAATACAATCTGCACAAAACCACTTGGTCTGTCTGGTTCAGCGTCCAATGAATTGAGGTCGTCGTTTCTCTACAAAAGCCGCCACACCCTTCTTGTGCGTCATTCGTTGAAACGATACGGGAAAAAGCGGCTTCAATCGACAGTCCATCATCAATTGAAGCGTCCATCCCTCGATGAATTGCAAAAATAGCAGCCGCGGTACAAAGCACTAGGCACCAGATCATGGTTTCGCCGATGGTGGCAGACTACTCCTAGATTTTCATTCCTTCCCCAGCCGGCCCGTCGAAGTTGTAAGCAAGCCGGAGCAGACCATTCTCGAGAAGGGACACTTAGATACAATATACGGCCGCAGCATGGGCGGAACGACACCGAGCGGATGGAAGTGCACATTCCTTCCTTATTTGGTTGAACTGGACAATGGCAGAAGTACAGACAAACAAGGGCAACCAAATGTCAACGGCGGCTATGCAATTTGGGGTTACGACGAAATTAGCTGGTTTGCCCATCAACCTCCGGCATATCGCAATCATTGGCTCCGCTATGCAGCAGAATGGCTGCGAAAGAACGACTGGGATGGATTTTTTGAAATGCCAGGCAGCCGCCCGCTTAGTGCACCTGTGGGTGACCAAAATTATTATTTCGCAAATTCGCCGAGTGCTGCTTTTCCTCAAGGTTTCGGACAAGAGGAAGCGATCAAGGATGTTTTCCTAAATATGGAACATCCTTAGGATAACGGCTTAGGTTGTCGATTAAAGACAATGACTATATCTAATGAAGACAAGCACAAGAAGTGCTGAACGGGAGTTGGACGTTAATCGTAAATCAATTTTCCCAATTCCGCAGGCACCTTGACACCGTCAGTAGTGAAGCCTACGTCAGTTTTGGTTCTATTGTTTGAGACAAAAAAAGCAGCTTTTGGCACGCCCTTTTCGCTGTAGCCTTGAACATCCACGTTGTAATAGCCGAGCTTTTGGCGTTCGAGTTCGAGTGTGATCATGTCCTTCATTTCAATCAGATGCTGAGGCTTGTCTTGATAATGCTTAAGCTCCTCAGCCAAGCTGCCTGCTGTGTCGGAAGAGCCATAACTTTTACTTTTGATAGCATCCACGATTTTGCCTATGCTGTGTAGATCTTCCGGAGTCAAATGGGAGGCTATTTCGCGCTCTCGTTTATAAGGGAGTCTGTCAAACTGCTGACCATGCGTTTTTTCGTCCACTGCAATTTGAGCCAGCAGATCTGCACTCGTAGGCAAATCGCCCAGTTTTTGGTTTTTGCCATAGCTTAGAGCTGCCTGCTGCCCCTCTTGCAATACTTGGGCACCGTCGACATGGGCACCGGCCCCTTTAGCGGCTGCTCCGGCGAGGGAAGCATCTCCAGCCGTTGTAATTGCTGGTTTTTCCTGTTTTTGATCTGCAGCCATTTTGGACTCCTGACAAGTTAGATTGTTGTGGGCGGATATTTGTAGCCTTGAGCCACTATTACATTCCCAGAACTGACGATCAGCAATCAGTAAATCCGGGCATAACCATCACTCACAGAAATCTCACCCTAGTGACCGTAATATTTTCGCAGCATAAGGAGCTTTCATATGAGCGAGAAAGATACGGCGTACTTTTACAAGCAAGGACATCGCCAATACTTAATCGGTTATGTTCGATAACGATAAAGTTCTATTTAGAGTTTATGTTCAACAGACAGTTGCTTGAGCTTTTCTTTCAAGACGGCTGGATCCGTGATCGGTTTGTCGCAGACCACGCCCTGACATAGATATACAGTTGGTTGGCCAGCAAGAGGTTTCTTGTCGCGCAGTAATTCATCCCGATCTTTAGCCTTAGTTTCAGAATGATCGACAGTCTTGAAAAAGAGAGTGCAAGTGTTGGGCGAATAGGTTCCGAACAGAACATCTGAAATCTCTTTCGTTTTTGACACCTCCGCCGGCACCACCAAAACAATTTGCGTGCAGGAATGTAAGAAATAGTCGAGCGCACTCAGCATGGATGCATAGGCAACAGGACTTGTTTTCATCGCATCAGTATAAAGACCGAGTAAGTGTTCAACTCTGGCTGAATATTGATCACGCCCGGTTATTTGCGCCAGTCTACGCAAGTTCAACATCTCAATACCGGCGCCTGACGGTAACGAACTATCATACCAACTTCTCGTCCTGGCAATGGGCTGCATTTGATAATCAGCGGTATAGAAGAAATCGCCATTGCTCTGGTCGAGGTAGTGCTCCAGAATTACGGTATTGAGCGCCTTTGCGCCTTTCAGCCACGATGGGTCAAAATCAACTGCAGCCAGATCGAGCAACGCTTGTATGGTGAAAGCATAGTCGTCCAAATAAGCCTCGCCTCCAGCTCTGTCAGCAGCCCAGCTACGGTGCAGATGATTGTCAAAATACATTTTTGAGAGGAGAAAGCGAGCAGTTTTTCTGGCAGCATTCAAGTACTCTTCATCGCCAAGAACCTTATAGCCCTTTACCAAACTAGAGACCATGAGCGCATTCCAACCAGCGATAACCTTTTCGTCACGCTGTGGGCGTGGGCGTTTGTTTCGTTGGGCAAGAAGCTTCTTTTTCAGAGGAGCCATTTTTTCCCAATATTGAGCCAGCGTAAATCCATCGCGGTGAGCCAGGGCATCAGGAGAATCAGTGAGATAAAGTACGTTCCTGTGTCTTTGAAAATTGCCGTCAGACGTGACACCAAATGATTTGGAAAACCAGTTAGCATCTTGCTCTCCAAGGTCCTCAACTAATTGTTCGCGAGTGTATGTATAAAAGGCACCTTCCTCCCCCTGGCTGTCGGCATCGAGGCTACTAAAGAAAGCACCACTCGGCGAGATAAGCTCTGTTAAACAGAAATCGAGCGTATCTTTTGCTGTCTGAGCCCAATAAGGACTACCAGTGAGCTGATATCCGTCCAAATAATTTTGAGATATCAGTGCATTGTCACAAAGCATTTTTTCAAAGTGCGGGACGCGCCACTGTCTGTCTGTCGAGTAGCGGCAGAAGCCACCGCCAATGTGATCGTGGATTCCCCCATAGGACATTTTATCCAGAGTTGTTGTGACAAATGACTTGCATAACCGATCTTGACTGCCTGCTGCACCGCTCGCCATCGCGCGCAGGCACAAGGAGATAGCGCCTGGCAGGGGAAATTTCGTCGACTCCCCGATACCACCGTATTTAGTATCGACATTCTTCAAGAGAGATTGCAGAGCCGTGAAAATCGCTTCATCGCCGATCGTGGTTGCGAACTTGCCAGATGAATCCATCGCGGAAATGTTACGTGCAACTTCATCACCGATGTCGATTTGTTTGGCAGAATCTTGATGCCAAGATTGTTGGACAGTGACGAGGACTTTCTGGAAACTCGGCAGACCGAACATATCCTTGTTAGGGAAATAGGTACCAGCATAGAAGGGCTTTAGATCGGGAGTCAGAAAGAGGGTGGCTGGCCAGCCACCGCTGCCGGTCATAGCTTGAACAGCTCGCATGTAGATTTCATCTATGTCAGGACGTTCTTCTCTGTCTACTTTCACGTTGACGAAGTTTTCGTTCATTATCCGTGCGGTGTCGGGGTCTTGAAAAGATTCCCGATGCATAACATGACACCAGTGGCAGGCTGAGTAACCGATCGAGAGGAGTATTGGCTTATGTTCGCTCTTTGCCTTTTTGAAAGCCGCAGCCCCCCATGGATACCAATCTACGGGATCATGGCTGTGTTCAAGCAGATACGGACTCGTTTCGTGAATTAGTCGGTTCCCTTTCTGTGCTGAGAACCTCCGCGTTTCTTGTGAGCCGTTAGCTCCCGAAGGATCTCTACAGGCACCCAGAGTTGATGATGTTAGCAGCGAGGCAGAAAGAACTAAGACATTGAGAAATGGGCGCCAACCTACGATCTCAGCCGGAAGACGCGATACTGCTTGAGTAAAACAACACTTACAAGTCAACTTCACGCGCTCTCCTTAGTGCTCTGGCCGCATACTCGAAAACGCTAAGAAATTGGAGTTTATTCCCGAGTCACACTACTTCCTTGAGGGATTTTGTTCAAACGAACTTCAGCGCCTGCAAGCGCCAAATACATCACAAGCATACCGAGCATAAAAACTAGTGGAATTGCAAATTGATGGGCGACAAGAACAACCACCGCATATACATCAACAAGCAGCCAGGTACTCACAACAACCGCACGAATCACACGGCAGATGCTGGCGGGCCAACTCGGCGCAAAAGCCAAAGGCGCCGAAAGCGCAAACAAGCAGTAATCGTAGAAAAAGAAGTGTGGCATCACTAGCGGTGTCACAAAAATGCCGATCAAAAAAGCGAAATGGAGGGAAAGCTCCTCTCTAAAAACCCTAGCTTTGTGGCTTTTCCAAATTACTACTAAAGCGGACAGCAAGAGCACTCCCGCCAATCCATAGACAACCGGTTTCACTGCGATATTCTTGGTAGCCGCCATCAAAAGCAAAGTGCGCGGGAGGCTCGTGGCGATATGAGTGGCGACTCCTGAGTGCGGATTGGAATAAACCACATCGCTAACCTTCAAACAGCCGAGCCATCCAGCCGTCAATTCCGGTCCGAAAACAAGCAGATTAATAACCATGATCATAAGCAATCCGCTCGCTACACCTGCAATGCAGCGGAATTGTTTCCGTAGGAGAAGCACACTTAATACGACAAACGCCGGCACCAAAAACTGAGGCTTGAATATAGCAAGAGCCCACACCAACCCAGCTAAAAAGGGGCGCCTATTGCATAGTAAATAATAACCGCAAGCAAGTGGGAGTAAGCCAAACACCAAGCCGACTTGACCGATCCAGATGGTCAAACAGACGGGCAGCAACCCAAAAGAACCAAGCAATCTCGTGATAGTAGTAACGAATCCAGGTGGCTCAGCACTGGCACCGGCAACAACATCGGGTACTACATTTGGTGCAACATCCGCACCATAGGTGCCACCGCTATTTGCTGCACTCAGCCATGTCAAATGCATTCCAAGAAACAAAGAAATAATCGACAACAGCTGCCAAACGAAAAGCGAAATATTCAAAGGCAAGTACGACAGCGGCGCAAAGACTGCTGCAGCGAGCGGCATATACATAAATTCAGCTACCGACGACGCCGGCATCTCCGGCAATACCTGATGAGCCAGATTATCGAACGCCATCTTAGCGAAAGCGGTCGAATCTGCCGGGGGATAGAGAACGCTCAAAAGCCCATGAGCTATCACATAGCCGCCGACATGGAAGGTCATCAAGTAATCAGAAATTTGAATAAGCTTTTGCATTCCGGGCTCGAAATCCAAATACCCGACAAAAGTCAAGAAAATCACAGTCCATCCAATAGCAGCCATCAGTAACGGTCGTCTCATGAACACCTGCTGCCTATTACTTCCGCAGGTTCTGCGATTATTTGCTCAAGCGTGCGACAGAGTAGATCGACTTCACTAGTTGTGTTGAAAATACCGAAGCTTGCTCGCACAAGTCCGGTAGTCTCCGTGCCCAAAGCTTTATGGGCGGTAGCTGCACAATGCAAACCTGAACGCACAGCGATGTTTGCCCGGCGCTGTAACTGATCGGCTACACGCTCGGGAGTAAGACCATCGATCAAAAACGAAACGATCGGAAGGCGTGAAGGCGCTCGCTCAGTGGTAACTGGCGCTTCGATGCTTCTGCCTGATTCGATGCTTCTGCCTGATTCGATGCCTCTGCCTGATTCGATGCCTCTGTCAAATTTGATGCGGTCAAATCCGAAGAGTCTGATTTTGGACTCTTGCGCGCACCACTCTAGGAAACGTGAAACCAGCTTATCTTCATGGTCATGAATTTTCAGGGGCTCCATGTTTTGCAGCCAAGAGATTCCTGCATGCAGAGCGCCTATTAAGAAAGATGGCATCGTACCTGGTTCTAATCGATCCGGATATACATCTGGCATGCCCAGCTGCTCAGACGCTGATCCGGTTCCTCCTGCGACAAATGGCTCAATTTCCATATCAGGATGAACATAGAGCAGTCCAAGTCCCTGCGGACCTAATAATCCTTTATGAGCAGAAGCGCACCAGAATTTGATTCCATCGTGCGCTAAACAATCCGGCGAGCGACCCGCAGTTTGCGCAGCGTCGAGCAGGAGCGGAACATTATGCTTTTTGCAGAGGTAAGCAGCGGCGTAACAGTCAGCAATCTCACCGGTCACATTACTTCCTTCCGTCAGAATGCAGAGTACGGGCTGTTTTTGCTGCAGCATGCGCTCCAGATCGCCTAAATCACAGAAATGTCCTGGCTTATAAGGAAGCGCTGCAATCTCAAAGTTCAGTTCTCTTTGCAGTTGATGAAGGGGGCGCATTACAGCGTTGTGTTCGAGCCCCGAAACGACTATGGTTGAACTTCTAGTCGAGCGAGCGGAACAAGCAAAACGAAGCCACCCCTGGAGCACCATGTTAATGCTATACGTGCACCCAGGAGTGAAGATGAGGCGCTCCGCCGCTCTCACACCGAGAAAATCGGCAATATATTCGCGCGCATCAAATATGGTGCGAGCATTGTTTAGGGCAAGCGCGTGTCCGCCACGTCCTGCATTTCCAGCAGATCGAAACGACTGCTCTAGAGCCTTATATACTTCTTCGGGCTTAGGAAATGTTGTTGCAGCGTTATCGAAATAAATTATTGGCGCGTCCATCGGCAGCGACCTGAAGACATTGCATCGCCATGCTAGCATGTCTCAGTTTGCTCGCATCAGCGCAAGCCCAACCGCCAGCAGGATATATTCAAAAGGAGCACACTTGCGGCACTCAAGGCTCTCTAAAGCACTACTGGCAACATCTCTTTTCCTAGTCGGTTGCGCCATCATTCCGCCTGCTTTCAACTTCGTGCAGTCAGTCGTTCCGGCATTTGCAGATTCGTCGCTCGATGCGTCGCTTAAGAGTTGGGCGCAATTGCCGGCTCCCGAGCTCATTCAGAAATTGGAAGATTTCAAAAATGGGCCAATGCAGTCTGAGAAGCAGAAGCAGCGCGCCTCATATGTGCTCGCGCGCACCTTACAAAAAAGCGCTGACTCTGGTTCAGGAGCCAGTGCTGGCTCTGGTATCGGACCAAACCAAGCAGACAAAGCCAAACAGATAATTGATTATTACGACGAAGCAAGCAAAATCGATGAACTGCGAGAACGCTGCGAGAACCACATCGTTGAGGTTGCCACCGCTGCACAGCTGGAGCCCGAGCTAAGAAGCCACCTGGAGCGAATTCGCAGCCACAGCAAAGATGCATATGCCCAGACTGCGGCCGACTACGCGCTTGCTCAGTCTTATGCTCGCACCCAGGAGTGGGAGAAAGCGGTGCCGTTGCTGCAAAAGATTCAAAAAGAAGCACCAACAAGCAATCAAGCGATTGGTGCCAATTATTATCTAGCCAGAGCTGAGATAGCGCAAGCGCAAAGCACGGCTGCAGCGGGAGTCGATCCTGGTTTGTCGGATGCAGCGGTTGGATATTTTCGCGCTTATCTCACAGGTGCTCCCAGTGGCAGATTTGCCAAAGAGATCGCCGACACCCTTCTGAAAGCAGCCAGCACAGCAGCTGCAAGCACGGGTGCAGCACAAGCCGCCATCCCTAAAGCCGACCGCGAAATGTTCGCAGATGTCTATTACGACGCGGGCAGCTGGAACGGTGCGCTAGAACAATGGTCTTTAGCTGGAGATTCAGGTCATCTCTTGCTAAAAACGCTCTGTCTCGCACGTCTTGGACGCAGCAAGGAAGCTCAAGCATTGTTCCTGCAAGCCATCGCAAAACACGAGACTTCGGCTCGCGCCTCTTACGAAGCGGTTGCCACGATTCTAACCAATCCTATGACTCGAGCCCAGACTCTCGAATACTACAAGCAGATTTTGGCGGCACATCCACCCAAGGCTGATTTCGCCATGTGGAATGTGGCGATGCGCACACCATTGGCTGAAGCGCAGCCAATGTTCCAGAAAATAATCGCCACTTATCCAACCAGCGAATATGCGCCTGAATCTATGTGGTGGTTGGTATGGGCTCAAGCGAAGGTGCAGCATCAGCAACCGGCCAAGTTGACTTCAGCAATCGCCCTCGCTCGCAAAGGTGTAACCAAATACCCAACCAGCAAAGCGGCAGCTAAAATGGCTTTCTGGGCAGGGAAAATGAATGAGCAACTACATCAACCAGAGCAAGCGAAATTAGATTACGGCTTCGCCGTTAAGAACTTTCCATCCTACTATTACGGGCTGCGCTCAGCCACCCGGCTTGCAGCACTGAAAGCGGATAAGAAAGGAGCGGACAAAGGTTGGACAACAAAACCAGATAGGCAGCTCACAGCCGATTGGAGTTGGCCAGATTACGAGCAGATGAAGCCCGATTCAACAAGCAAGCCGACCAAATTGTTTACACAGTTGCTCTCCTTACAGCAACTCGATGAAGCTGCAGAGGTCATGCCCTCAAGCGCCAGCCAGGAATATAAGGCAGCGCTGAAGGCCGCAGCTGGAGACTTTGGGGGAGCAATCCGAGCAGCGGGCAAAAATCTGGAAGGAAGACCGACATCCGCTGAGCGCTGGCAAATGTGCTATCCACGCATGTTTGCGAGCTACGTGAATGCTGGTGCTCAGGCGAATAATCTCGATCCGCTGCTAATTCATGCTCTCATTCGCGAGGAATCCCGCTACAATCCGACTGCCTTGAGCCGTGTCAAAGCAATTGGCTTGACACAATTAATGCCTGCCACCGCATATGGTGTCGCGAAACGACTAAATGTTCCCCTCAGCGGTCTAAGCGACATCTACAAGCCGGAAATAAACATCAAGCTGGGCAGCAATTATCTTTCGTCAGTCTTGCAACGCGCGAACAATAACGCACTGCTAGCGGTTGCGAGCTATAACGGCGGGCCCAACGCCGTGCAAAGCTGGCTTAAGGAGCACAACACCGCCGGTTATCCTGACTTTGACTATTTCGTAGAAAACATTCCCTTTCGGGAGACGCGCGACTACGTCCGAAAAGTATTCGGGAGCTACTGGGCTTACGAAAACATCTATCCGGGCACTAACTGAGTGCCGGTTTCTCGTGCTGAGAATCCTTACGGCGGCCGTCCATGCCGAGAACTTTGGCCCAAACGCTCTTGGACGCGGGTTTTGATTGCGCCGCACTCTCATCACCGCTGATAGTGCTAGTGTACGCAGCAATATTCAAACCGCAGGTATTACAGACGTGCTTGTTTTGAGCGACTCTAAATTTGCAGCGTGGGCAGAGATAATATTGCATAGAAAACCCTCAATCTAAAATGCAGTATAGCCTAAAGATCCTGACATGCAGGCGGGTTCGGGCAGGGTCTGCATTGAATTCCCCAACTTTTAACAGAAAGCTTACGAACCACAAAACCCGCGATTTAAGTCTCCATACTGCTTTATTCCACGCTTTTTCTGAGATCTTCGTGCGACACATAATCACTTTCAAAAATTTGTTCCAAGTTCTGAAAGCGGAGCGCATTCTAACCGCCGAAGAACCAACAGGTTTCAGCGTTCGCCCGACTCCGACACCGCCCGGTCTTGGCAGTGCAATCTGCGGAATGTCGCTTGAGATACTAGATGTCTCTCAGAAAACGGAGATCCTAGCAAGGCTAGGACGCCTAAATCTAACCGTTCAAGGGATTTTCGAAATCTCCGATTGATGCTTGAGGAGCAAAAAAGAATTTTCGCAGAATTTGTTCTGCGACTCAACGATTTATTAGCCACTTTCGCGCTGGCTCAGCAGGGTACAAAGATACTGCTGAGCCAGATTCAAACTCACTGAGGAGCGCAACATGGACATACTAGCCATGGTGTTAGTAATAGCTGGAGTCATAGGTTGTATCTCAAGCGGCATTTGGTTGTCTGCGCCTTCAAAAAAGGTCTGGTGTGGGGACTTTGTTTCCCATTCGTTCCTTTCGCAGCTTTCGTCTACTACGTCGTAGATTGGAAAAACGTATGGAGGCCACTGCTTATAAGCGTGGTTGGAGTGGTCTTTTTGTTCGGCGGAGCCTTCATTAGTCCAAGCTTTCGCAAGGCTATCGAAGAAGCGAAGCAACAGCAACTGCAGCAAGGAGCGATGTACTCCTCAAGCTGATGTACTTGTTCGGCTACCCGCGTAAAGAGATCGGGTTGTCAAGGTTCATTTTAGATGTGACTAGATACCCATCTCAAACTGGGTTTTGGAGACTCTAAGAAATTTCGCAAAATTTCTTAGAGTCTCCAATCGGTCAACGAAGGGCACGAATGCGCAAAAAATCCTTCAGAAAATATCGATGAAACCCTGACAAATATTGAACTCTTTGTATTCGCAAATCGTTTTAGTAAGTAGCGACACTTGTTTGAAAGGAGGATTCACTATGGCATCGGCAGGCATTCGCTCGCACATCGCGAATTTGAATTATTCGACCATATTCACGACTAGAGATGTCCTGAAATACGGCAAGCGTAACGCCGTTGATCAATGTCTCCATTTCCTGGTCAAGTCTGGAGAGATTCGGCGATTGGCTAGGGGCGTTTTTGTTCAAGACCCACACATCAACCCTTCCATTGAGGAGATTGCTGAGATTAAGGCGGTTGCTTTCGGTAAGCGTATTTACAAGTATGCGACAGAGGTCTTGAATGAGATTGCTAGATTTCCTCAAAAAGATGAAAGCAAAGAACCGTACGGCAAAACATTCGCCATAAACGGTCATAGCAGCAGATTTGAGACATTCCGTGGACAAGTAAAATACAAAGGGATTGCACAACGAAAAGCGAAATTGTGCGAATCGAGCATCGGCGAAAAGGTCAATGCCCTATGGCATTTAGTGAGCGACGAGCATATTGAGAACGCTGTCCGTTTTGTCTTTCGCAACTTGAACAGAGCTGAACGCCTAAGTCTGAGAAGTTGCAGCTCTCTCATGCCTGGCTGGCTAAACGACATGTTCATCGATCGATTTGCTCGCACATTTGCCGCCTGAGAGCCTCCTTCCAATCCTCTTGGTACGAGCAATGGTGTGGGCACATTGAACATGTACGAGTTGCTTGATTTTTCCTAAAAAGTTTATTTTTAGCAAATAAAAACCAAAAATGTAAGTATTCGGCCAACCCACAGAGTGTTAGCGAAGATTCAGCCATTTTAGCGTTTTCAAGGATGGCCATTTGAGCGGGACAGGATCATGCTGTAGGCATGAAAGCCGCGAAAAATCCGAGACAAGCGCAAAGCGTATCTCTGAAAG
>DATNPY010000046.1:0-105106 GCA_036702955.1 Drouetiella sp.
ACTGGGCATTTTGACAAGTAAAGCAAGCCGGGGGAATTTCACCATTCCGAAACCTCAGACGCTAGATTAATATGTTCATACTCGAACCGGCATGCCTGAAATATGCACCACATATAGCACCAAAAGAAAACTAGACAATCCATGTTGGAGTCGAGATAATGAGGTCTGGGGAATGGATTAGGAGTGCAAATGACCGCAGCGGAAATGACCGAATCTGCTATGCAGGACGCGCTAACACACCTCTTTGCCGAGGATCGCGAGATTCAAACTGTTGTAAGTGAGGGCGAGCAACAGCAAGAAAAAGAAATTGATCAAACCCAATCTGCAAGCGCTGTATCAACTGTCGCCGCAGAAAATATTTCCATTGGAGAGGGGCACGATTTGCCAGCGCCGATTCCGAATCAATCGGACAGTGGCAAGCCAAAAGTGTCTCGAGCCGAGCTTATCCAAATAATGGAAGGCTTCGTAGAGCTCGTGAAAAACAGCGACGAAGCGGATGGCAGCAACCAGCTGTCTTTTGCTCCGCCGCAGATCGAAGTAAGGGACGTCGTGTCTGCCGCGGATCAAGCCGCTGAAATAGCTGAGCTGAAAACGTTGCTGGTGGAAGCCCAGGGAACAATAATCCGGTTGCTCACTGATCGCGTTGATGACCGGGCACGGCTCGCGACTCTGCAAAACGAGATCAAATTGCTGCCTGACCTGAAGGCTCAATCGGAGCGTGCAGCAGCTATCGCTTTCACAGCAGAAGAATTTAAGGCTGAATTTGCCAAAGTGAAACTGGAGATTGAGCGCATGAAGCTTACAAAAATGCGTTCAGAAGTCGACAACGCCAGTCGTCCATGGTGGGCGAAATTTTTTGCGTGGATGAAAAAGAAGGATAGCGCTCAAGACTAGTCGACCAGCGAACATGTTTGAACATCGTTGCACCAGGCTACCCAGCGAAAGAGCTTTTGCTGTCGAAGACGTCCGTGTGGTTTCGAGCTGCACTATACCTGGATGCCGTGATAGGCTGTCCTTGTATACCCTGGAAGGATAAGTGCGCGGTGGACAGGCTTTCGACAGTCTCATGGTTCTGCATAGGCAATGTGATCGGGCTGATTGTTCTTTTCGCGGGCGTGTTGTTTAGTTCGCAAAAGAAGCACCAGGAAGCCACGGTATTGCAAAAACAGGGCAATCAGCCCCAGGTGGTTCAACAGGCGCCTGCTTCCGCAGCAGTACCTGGTAAATAAACTGGAGTTGCGCCTCAGGACAAGCGCACGGTCATGGCCACAGCAAGGTAATGTTAAGGTGCGATTGATTGTCGTGAGAGACTCACGGTCCAAAGATAGCGCAATTTGGCAATTTAGACCGCAGACGAGCCACACCTATCTCGGTGGCTCTGGTATCACGAAGCTCGAGGTGCTCCAGCTGAGAACATGAATCAAAATGATTCAAACCAGAGTCTGATACTCTTGTTCCGCTTAAAAAAAGTGAGGTCAGGCTCTTCAAGTGTTGCAAGTACGCCAATCCATCGTCACCAAGTGTGGTGTCATTCAAGTAAAGTTCATGCAACTCAGGCAATGTAGAGAGCTGTTTCATTCCCTCATTTGTGACCCTGGTGAAGGACAAATCCAGTCTCGTCAGCGCAGGGAAATTCTTTAAAAATTCCAGACCTCGATCGGTAATTTGAGCGGGCAAATTCAAGCATCGCAAGCTAGCAATTTCACCCATGTTCGCAATACCCTGGTCGCTGACTGCCGTGCTTTTAAGCACAATATTTTCAATTTGTGGCAACTCTTTAAATTCGCGAACACCACCATCTGTAATTTCAGTTCCAGTAAGCCACAAAGTCTTCAAATTGCTGAAGCGTCGAAGCAGTCGGACCTCCGAGTCACCAATTTTCAGGTAATCTAATCTCATTTCAGCCAGATGAGCCAGATTGGTAGCGCTTGCAAAAGACCGTTCCGAAAAGTGGCACGTCGAAACATCTAGCGACATCAGCAGCGACAAATCGCTGTCGCCAGTATTCGCTAATCCTTCCCAACCTAACGAACCTAATGCAACGCCTAACATGCGGCCCTCTTCGAGTTGCACGACGACCTTTCCACGCGCCTCGCCAACCCACTTCCGCAAATGCGGAAAAGTTCGCTCAGCAACGTAGAGACTGCCCAAGCTTTGCTTCTCGGGAAAACATACAGCGACATCTTTTGGCATTAGAACTCTCACGAGCTTTTTAATTACTAAGTATGGATGATTCGAACGACTTCAAGGTCGAGAAATTAGAAGATACCTTTTCGCTAAAACGACGCAGAGCACCTCGCACTGAATCGGAGCATTTGAAGTAGAACACCGAAGTTGTGGAGTGGAACAATTTCGAGTGCCACATGACTGGCAGGAAACCATTGTAGCGCCAAGCAGCAGCTCACCGTCTCAGCCGATTTCCAGACATGGCCGCACGGCTCTGCTGAGAGATGCGCACTAAGCGAAGTTTAGCGCCGTTTCTAAAAGTTCAAGACGTTGCGCAACATTGGCAATCACTTGACCACTGTAGTCAAACAAGCCGACAAACAATTTGCTCGAGAAAACCTTTTGCATATTCAACCGATAACGGTTGAATATGCAAAAGGTTTTCACTCAACCGTCAGCGGTTGAATATCGGAGTGCTTTCGGCGACCGTTAGCGGTTGGGTAATTAAACAAACCAGCCGATCTATTTGGCACAGCGTTCTTGTGAAATCTTTAGCAGGGCGTCACGAATCGATTCCCAGGAATTGAAGCGCTCTGCCACTTCCTGGGCGGTAGCCTTTCTGACTATTCGGTCAAGTTCGTCACTGATTAATGGATTCAACGATTGAGGTGATGAAACACTGATAGGTTCCGGTTCCTTAGTTGTGAGCAGGTAAAACAAAGTCGCGCCCATGGCATATATATCGCTTTGCCCGCATGCTTTTCCTCGGAATTGCTCCGGCGGAATGTAGGCATGCTTACCTGCAACTGAATTAGTGCCTGAAGCTTCGAGGTGCTCAGACACATTAAAGTCGATCAGCTTCAATTTTTTGTTTGAATCGATCATCAGGTTACCTGGCGTGAAGTCCCTATGAATTACCGGCGGAACACAGCTGTGCAAGGTTTTCAGGATCTCGCACATTTGAAGGGCCAGTTCAATGGTGTCTCCTTCAGTTAAGCAACCACCGTCCTCAATGTAGTGTTGCAGAGTAACTCCCTCGATATGCTCAAGAACTAGATAGGCACGCTGATCATCAACAAAAAAATCAATGAAGCGAACTATGTTCGGGCAAGCAAACTTTTCCAAAATTTTTGCTTCACGCTGAATGTTCCCCAGAACACGCTTTCTTACATTGACGCCGGCCTGAGCAGGCAATACAAATTCTTTGAGCACAACTGGAGTTTCGTTAACGGCTCCGCGACCGGCTGAAACTTTTTCCCTTGCAGCATAAACGACAGCCTGACCGCCTCCACCTATGCGTCTTACAACCTCGTATCTACCACCTAATATGTGAGAACCGGGTTCGAGCATTTCTTGCCGAATGCGCTTGGATGATGAAAGCGCATCCAGCCACAGATCTGTGTAACTCTCTACACGGATTGCTAAATTGAGTTCGTCGGTGACGGATGCGTCAATGCGATAGGATGGCAGGAATTTTTTCAAAGCCATCTGAAGCCGTTTTCGATCATCGCTTGAAGCAATTCCTTCCAATTTCAGTCTGATGGCACAGCGCTCGCCCTTCCACCATCCTGATGTCATTGCAGGCGCAAGAGCCGCGTAGATTACTCGTTTTTGTAGCGGCAAGCCAGAGGCCAGAACATTGAATTCAAGAGCCGATTCAACGTTACCCAGAAGATTTTTGTTAGTTGCAATTGAGAGGTGAGTCAATCGATCCCACCCGATTACGGGTCCGGCAAGATTGCTGTAATTGCGCAACCAATGCAGTTGTAATCCGTTTTCTGAAAGGAAGATATGTGTAGGAGCCAGCAAGTTCAAACTATTGAGCAGGACAAAAACTACTCCAATCACCGCGGCGACAGCCGCAAACTTGATAGGACCGAAAAGATATAGCGCTGCCAACGCCAGAGCTACAGCGCAAAATCGCAACGCAGAGTAATTTTTCACATATCGACCAAACTGTTTTCGAAAAACACGCTCGGGCTTATACCGTATCCAGAACTGCTCATAATCATCGCTAGCCTTCACACCTTTGGTAAAGAAATATCTGTTTGAGAGTATTGCTTTGAGAGGCGCGTCCATCAATGCCCTTCATTTGACGAGCCGACTTTCAAAACAGTCGAGGGAAGCAAGGTTTCAATTATGTCTATAAGCTCATCGGCGGAACCAACTCTTTTTTTGGTATCAATAGCGGTGCATCTTCCTACCAGATTATCCAGATCCTCAGAAATTTCAGATCGCTTGCTCCTGGGGTGAGACTCACTCAGAGCCTCTGGATCCTCACCTGTAATCAAAAAATAAAGAGTGGCACCAAGCGCATACAAATCACTTTTCTCTGACGCTTTTCCTCGAAATTGTTCAGGAGCGATGTAGGCTTGTTTGCCGACAATTGTTCCTGTAGCCGTACCAACGAGCGTGTTGGCAGCACCGAAATCAATCAGTATGACCTCGCCATCCTGACGAACAACGAGGTTATCTGGGGTCAAATCGCGATGGATTACGGACGGCTTTAAGTTATGCAGATAGTCGAGAATATGAGCTATTTTCAGCGCATGCTGCAAAACAGATTGTTCTGACAGAGCACCACATTTGCGAACGATTTGCCTCAGACTCTCACCTGGAACAAACTCCAGAACCAGGTAATCTCGCCCTTTCTCGACAAAGTTATCTAGAACCTTTGCAATAAAGGGGTGTTCGATGATTCGAAGAAGTTCCGCCTCGCGAGCAAACATGGCTTTCGCTTTAAGACAAGACTCCTCTTTTAAATCTGCAGGCAATGCGGCTTCTTTGATGATAACCAGGTCTTTGTCACCAAGTTCTGCTAAGTAGACCGCAGACAAACCTCCCGAAGAAAGCTGCATCAAGATGGAATAACGTCCTTCTTGCATCGTACGGCCCTTTTCCAGAGGTACGAAGTTAGTGGCAGAAAAATGCGAATGCAGTTCGTCTTCCCACATCTTCGTATAGGACAACTTATCTTGTTTGACAGCCGACGCGGTTTTAAGAGCTTGTTTATTATCTTTAGGTGACAGCTGAGGAGATCTGGTGCACGCAATACACCAACTTTCAATTGACTGGAATATCCGCTCAACACTCTCTTTGGGCATTCTGGCTAGATCGAGGGTGACGTGCCCGCCTGACTTAAAATAGATAAATAGCTTCTTTTTATCCTTTGCCTGTTCGAGTTCGTACTCGTAAGTGCCTTTACGGTCCTCAAGCAACATCGCACCGAGCAAAATATTGCCTATGTCATCCCAGTTACGTCGACGCCTGAATAAAAGATCTGGTCCCAGGAAAAGGGGAAAGTAAAGACCCTCTTCCGAGAGCAGAACCTGGTCATGCCTTGCCACTTCATTAGTCAAATAAGCGATGAAGAGAAGGAAAATCACCACCGTCGCTCGCAGACATGTCTCTAAAAATACGTACTGAGGTCCGCCTGATAATTCTGGAATTAACATCAAAGCGAGCGAGGTCGCACCGAAAACTATTGCGATACTCAGACCAGCACAGCAGCCAGCAACAGCCGGGACAAACCAGGTCGGTACCGTTCTATAACAGATGATGTGCTCCCTTTGAGGCATCGAATTTCCGACGATATGGGCTCTTCTGGCAATTTTCCCCGGAAAAATCGGGTCTAATCTGCCTGCACCCTCGTCTCTCATGGGAAAAACCGTGTTGTGCCTGACGCCAGAGAGGACTACTGTAAAAGGCCCCTATCAGCAATCATATTCATGACACACGAATGCGACGATTCTCGGCATTTTGCCGACCGACAGCAGCAATCCAGTCTCTCCTGGGACAGAATTCACTCCGACGAAGAATATGTCAGAACAAGTCATTCTTATGGACATCAGCGATTCACTACTGCTCTTTCCTACGACGTCGGCGGCGTTCAGGTAAACATTGGCATTGGCAACGGGTTTTACAGGCAAGATCACCGAAACTATGGTGGTGCCTACGAGAATAACTATCCAGCTGGCTACAATGGTTACTACGGTGGATACCAGACCTACGGTCAAGACTATCGCGGCAACTATAGCGATTACAGTAATTATGGTAGCTCACGGAATTTGGACAGGGGATACGATAACAGCTACCGCAACTCTTACGGGCAGATTGTCTCGCCTCGAGTTGTGTACGAAAGCACTCCTACCTCTATATCAGCGGAACAGTTCGCTTATGAACAAGCGCGCAACCAGCAGCGCTATCAAACCTATGGATACGAAAATTATGACCCTCGATACAACGGCGGGTACTCATATCCAAACTACGACAACCGGTACACGATTGCGGTGAATCCTGGTGACCAGTACCACGCCAGGCAGTCGCAGTACGGAAATGGCGATTATTACGGAAACAACGATGGATATTACGCATCCAATGACCAGGACTACGGTCCGTACGCCCCTACAAACAACCGATTTGACTTGCGTTACAGAGGAAATCGATACTCTCCATCCGACGACTTTTACGGTCAGTATGACCAATACAACAGCAGTCCAGACTGCGATGACCGGTACATAATCGATAGACCTTACGGAAACGACTATTACGGCAGATACCAGAATGACTACGGTCAATATTATGGAGACTCGTACGGACGAAACCAATACCAAAATTATCGCTACCCGAATGGTCGATATTCAGACCTGTACAACAACGATTATGAAGTTAGTGGATACTCGAACGACTACTATCCAGGACAAGCTTCAGGTGATTGGATGCGCATGCGTGCAACGCTTCAGTCGATGCTTGGACATTCCCCACGAGAATTCAACCGATACGTCTCAGATGATTTAGGCTGTGCCACTATCGTAAGCGCAGCGCTCCGACAGGCTCATGGCGTCAATATTCGCGACACAAGCGTGGATGGTCTG
This sequence comes from Drouetiella sp., assembly GCA_036702955.1. GTDB lineage: Bacteria > Cyanobacteriota > Vampirovibrionia > Obscuribacterales > Obscuribacteraceae > PALSA-1081. The sequence goes on from DATNPY010000046.1 coordinate 7,041, forward strand.
GAAAATTCGCTTCGACAGAATGGCTATATGGCTGTGCCGATGCGATATGCTCAGCCTGGTGACTGCATCATCGCTCATCGCTACGGCAATCGTCATGGTCACGCGGCTATCTATGTGGGTGACGGAAAAGTTGTGAACAACAGCAGTGCTCAGGGTCGCGTCATCGTCGCGCCATTGAGCAATTTTGCAGCGCGGGACTATGAAAGCGTCGTAGCATACCGCCGCGCATAGCCAACCGATAACGGTTCAAGTTTAAATCAAACCAAAAACTCAACCGTCAGCGGTTGAATATGCGGGTTACTTTTTTTTGGTAGGTTTATCGCCGTCGATCTCGTCGCCAATTCTTTTGAAAATCGGACCTTCGTTCCTGACGATTTGTCCTGGCTCAATCGTATCGAAGAAGCCATCTTGTTTTTTGGAATCACCAATAGTTCCAATGTGATCGTCGTAACCGAGCTGATGCCAAATAGCTTGAGCCAGCTTGGGAGTGAACGGATATATCTCCATGGCAACGCGCCGAATTACTTCCAGTGCAGTATAGAGAATGTCTCGCCCGTAAAGATCTTTGCCTTCTTTGAATAGAGTCCATGGCTTTTCATCAGCGAGATATTTGTTAGCTTGATCCGCCAGCGCAAGAATGGCATCGATCGTCTTTGCAAACTCCAGGCGTCCCATATGTTCAGCGACTGTCACGTGAATCGTGTTGGATTGCTCCCTGAGCGTATGCTCCGGATCTGATATCGGAACTCTGCCGTCGCAATATTTATCGACCAGATTCAGAGTGCGGTTAAGCAAATTACCGAGATTATTCGCAAGAGCAGCGTTCACAGTGTTGATCAACCGTTCTCGTGAATAGTCACCATCTTGATCAAACGGAGTAGCAGCCAACAGATAGAATCTGAGCGCATCCGAGCCATAGTCTCCAAACTGCTCAACAAGAGCATTTGGATCGATAACGTTTCCTGTTGATTTGCTCAGTTTTTGCCCTTCAACTGTGATAAATCCGTGGGCATAAATCTGCTTCGGAACAGGAACTCCAGCCCCCATGAGCATGGCGGGCCAGTAGACCGCGTGAAATTTGGTGATATCTTTGCCAATCAAATGAAGATTCGCCGGCCAGTAACGTGCGAATTGTGTCTCATCGGCGTGGAAACCGACTCCTGTTATGTAATTTGAAAGCGCATCTATCCACACATAAATGACCTGGTCATCATCGTCAGGAACCGGTATGCCCCAGCTCAACGAAGATCGAGATCTAGAAACGCTGAAATCACCAAGCTCAGGGTCATCAAGTTGATTTAAAACTTCTTTGCGCCGACCCTCCGGCTGTACAGCTTCAGGATTGCTTTCGATCCAGTCTTTGATGAGGGGTTTGTATTTAGTGAGCTTGAAAAAATAGTTCTCTTCCTGAACTGTTTTGGGAGGGACCTTGTGAAATTGACAGGCGCCCTCAATCAAATCACGTTCTCTGACGAAATCTTCGCAACCGTCGCAATAGAGACCAGAGTAGCTCGATTTATAAATATCGCCTTTATCTCGGAGCCGTCTGAAAACTTCCTGAACGACCACGGCATGACGCTCTTCAGTGGTACGGATAAAGGAATCGTAGGAAATATCCAAATTTTTCCAGGCGGTGACAAATTTGGACGACATTTCATCGCAAAAGTCTTTAGGAGTTCGTCCGGCCTGTTGAGCAGATTTCTCAACTTTAGAGCCGTGTTCATCAACGCCAGTCAGAAAGAAGACGTCTTCTCCCTGCATGCGATGATATCGAGCCAGCACATCGGCCGCTATCTTCTCGTAAGCATGTCCAATATGCGGAGATGCATTGACATAATCTATGGCTGTTGTGATGTAGTACTTACCGCGTGGTGCTCTGTCTGTGCTGGGCATTTGATTCTCTTCTGAAGTTTTGTTGTCGATTTCTGTCAGCTCGTCGCGCACTGGATATTCTAAGAATGTAGTAACTGGTCGATTATGACAGGCGTATATACATTCGCCTGCAAAATAATTGAACATGAGAATTCAAGCGGCTAGCGAAGAAGCCCCAATTAGACACATAATATAACCAACTTGAAGCAGGGGAGAGCAAGAACGATGAAAAGGGCTAGAAAGCGTGATGAAACCTTTGAAAAATTCAATCCTCTGGAGAACAAGACAATCCTGCTTGGCATAAGTGGAGGCATCGCGGCTTACAAAGCCTGTGACCTGGCATCGATGCTGAGACGAGCCGGCGCGGATGTTCATGCAGTTCTGACTAGAAACGCCAAAGAATTCATCACCCCACTCAGTTTACAAACTATTACGCGAAATGCTGCTCATTGCGAACAGTATGGTGCCAACGGCGAATGGCGGCCGGAGCACATCGACCTGGCAAAACGGGCGGATCTGGTCATTATCGCTCCAGCGACAGCCGACATGCTTGCAAAACTGGCTACAGGCATCTGTGATGAGTTACTCACTACGATGATCCTGGCCACGAAAGCCAAAGTAATGATTGCCCCGGCGATGAATCCAACTATGCTCGAACATCCGTCCGTCGTGCATAATCTTGAGATTCTGCAAAACCGATACCGCTATGAGGTAATCCCACCTGAGTTTGGTGAAGTAGCTTGTGGAGACTGGGGATCTGGCAAGATGGCGTCAGTCGACACGATCGTCGCGGCGATCGCCTCACGCTTGGTCTCCCACGGTGCGATGTCTGGCAAGCACATCATGGTCACCGCGGGTGGCACCAGAGAACCCATCGATCCAGTCAGGTTTATCGGCAATCGCTCTTCAGGCAAAATGGGCATTGCCATGGCTGACGCTGCATTCGCACGCGGAGCAGACGTCACACTGGTCTCCACGGTCGAAGTTGAGCGAGCCTATCCTGTCATACTGGTCGAAACCGCCTTTGAAATGCAAGAAGCTGTTGAGAGTGAGTTTGACTCCTGCGATGCCCTTGTGATGACAGCTGCAGTAGCTGACTTTCGGCCGTTGTCCGTCTCAACAAATAAGATCAAGAAGACAGTGTCTGAAGACATAAATCTTGAACTGACAAAAAATCCTGACATTCTGGACTTGCTTGGCCGTGTCAAGAAAAAACATCAAGTCATTATTGGCTTTGCCGCAGAATCAGAAGAACTTCTGAGCAATGCGTCACAGAAATTGAAACGAAAGAATCTAGACGTCATCGTAGGCAACGATATTACAGTGCCCGACATTGGATTTGGTAGCGATGATAACGCTGTTGTAATTTTGAGCGAGGACGGAACCAGAGAAAACCTGACTCGTATGCCCAAACGTGCAATTGCCGAGCACCTTTGTGATTTACTGGCGGTCAAATTCGCGGCGATGGAAAAAACTCCGGCTAGACAATAGACGTCAACCATGCAGGCAATATGCCACTACCGGTGGTGAAACAAAGTTTAAACGAGCGCGATAACAGCGTCGTCGACTTCGCATACAAGCAGAGAAAAGACGACCAACACCCCAGCGTCGGCGGTTCAAACTACACCAGTACACGGCCAGATAAAGCTGTAGATACTTTCTGCTAATACCCTGAAAAACACGCCTGACAAAGTCAAAGAATGGTTTGAACTGCTTCGCTTTATCAGCACCATCAGCATTCGAATTGTCAACCCACAACAAACGCTTCCGCACATACCGTTGTCCAGGCTGCTGCGTGACTAAATCAGCTAGTTGAAGATGCACAAGGGTGAGAGTTAGTTCGGAAGTTGGCAAATTTAATGCCTCGCTCAACCAATCAAATGTCCTCGGTTCCTTTGATAGAAGAGAAAATGCGGCTTTTTCACGGGTCCAATCCTGAGAATGAGTGGCAGGTGCAAGTTCGCTTCCTACAGAACAAGCGGCGCTTTGAGTTTCAGATGTAACCACAACAGTCGTACAAGACGATGCAGGCGCGATAGCTGCACCACAAATGGCACCCTCAGATGATTTCGGCGCTTTGCCCACCTGAAAGTCATAGAGTTCGTTGAGGCATCTTTCAAGGTGCCCATCGAGCGAGGCGGCCATTTTTTCGTCTTCCAACTCATCGAAAATATCCTGTTCAGAAACTGGATGTTTCAAGGCAGGAGTTTGCAAACTTCGCCTGTGAAAAATTTCCGCAAAAGAACCAGAATACTCAGTTTCACTGTCTGGCATATATTCAAGAATCACAGCCGAAAGCGTTGCAAGCATCGAAGAAGCGGATGACGATGCCATTCCAGTCACAGACGAGAACATGTTAGCGCTGAAGATAACGCCATCTTCCAGAAGCCACATTGCCCGCACCCAGTCTGGCAGTCTTCTTACACCGTGTAAAAAAGTTTTTGCTGTCAGGAAATTGAGCTTTCCGCAAACGAGGCAGTCTGCCTTTCTATTGCCTTCCCTAAATTCAAGATGGGTACTCTCACAACATTGACACTTCAACCCTCCAGGGATGAAGCCATACAAATACAGAATTTGTTCGCTTGAATTAGCAAATAGTGAATCAATCTGAGCAATTCGATGCTGCAATTCTGCTCTATTCGATTTGTAAGAACTCATGCTTGTCAAAGTGACTACCTCCTTTTTGCCTCTATGTCACTTACAACGTAAAAACGAGCAAAAAAGTTCAATCCTGCCCGGCGATTACTCAACCGTCATCGGTTGAATATCGAGGGTCTAGTTCGAAACCATCTACAAATCCCAGAGATCTGTTACTGGCGTGACATACAGACTTTCAGCACGCCGAGCAGACCAATTAAATAAAATGTGCAGCTCCGGCTCGCACGCCCACTGCTGACATATCGACAGTGATATACTCCACTACTGGAGACAAAGATCCTGAGCGTCCTGATGATCGAATATCAGTGACAAACCTCAAACAACTAATCGGAAAAGATCGGAGACTATCGAATGGGTAGACAAAATCATGGTGAAGCGGCTGGCTCCGGAACCGGTTCTTGGTTCGTCGGACTTGTCGTAGGAGCCCTGGGAGGAGCGGCACTGGCTCTCCTTACCGCACCGAAACCGGGTAGCGAAGTCAGAGGCGTTATCAAGCAGACTGCAACAGATATGCCAGAACGCGTCAGCGAACTGGTGGACGATTCTCTTGACCTGTATGCATCAGCCTTGAACTACTGCCAACTGGTTGTAGAGGAGCAGACGATGCGTCTGAAGCGAGCCGTGGCGGCTGGTAAATTGGCTGCAGCGAAGAAGCGGGAAGAACTGGAATTGGGAAGTTCCTCTGTCTTGCCGTTCCAACATCGCTAAGTCAAGCGACCATCTGAAAGAGGGGAATAACTTTGGATCCGCTAAGTTCGATCAATGGATTGGTTCTGGGTGCGCTTCTGTTTTTAGGCTTTTCCGTCTGCGCGTTGGTCTGGGCCGCCATGACCCTGATACCGCAGGTGAATCGCACCCTGTCCGCCTATGAAAAGCTAGCGGTCACGCTCGAAGAAGAGCTTGGACCGACGCTGCAGGAGGTACAAAAAGTTGTTGTTGGCGTAGGTGAATTGAAACAGATTGCTGGGCAAACTATGGGAACAGTCAGTCATAAAGTTGAGGACGTAAGTGGAACTTTGACCAAAGTGGCTGGGTCTGCAACTAAACAATCATCGGTCTGGGCTCATGGTTTGTTTGCAGGTGTCAAAACTTACTTGGAAGGCAAACATGAATCACGAGAACAAACGTAGGTTCTCGATGAAAACTGGATACAAGTAGCTACGCGGGCGTTTGTGATAAACACAAATCAGAAAACTAGAAAGAAAGGAAGTCGTCTCACAGATTGACCGAGGTAAAGAACAATGGCGGACTCAAGCGGAAGATTTTTTGAAGGATTATTGGTCGGCGGTATCATGGGATTTCTCTTTGGAATGCTGTCAGCTCCAAAGTCAGGAGCGGACCTGCGCAGACAACTTGCGGACGGCTCTGAGGATCTCTATAAGTCTGCCAGCGATTCAATCGGCGATATTAAGAAAAAGGGCGGCGCTGCAATCAATGATGTGCAGCAAAAAGGTGGCGACGTAATCAAAAGGGCATCAGAAGGCATCGCCGGCACCAAAGAATCGATTTCGAACAAAATTCAAGAACTGGCCGGACAGAGCACTCAGGTGCTGGTCGATGACGTCGAGTCGATGACGTCAGGCTAGAGATTGACGTCTCGCCCAGAGCACCAAATCTGGTGCAAAGAAAAACATTGACGATGACATTCAGGCTCAATAGAGCTATCGCTGCGACAGGCTTTTGCTCGCGGCGACGCGCCGATGAGTTGATAGCCACTGGCAAAGTGAGCGTCAACGGTAAAGTAATCACTGACTTTAACCACGCGGTCGACCTGGAGAAAGACAAACTTGTCGTCGAAGGGCGCCGTTTAAAAGCGAAGAAGCTCGAGTACATTGTGCTCTACAAGCCACAGGGAGTGGTTACGACGTGCAACGACGAGATGGGTCGGGACTCTATTATTGAGTTATTGCCAGCCAATCTTTCGCATCTAAAACCAGTCGGACGACTGGATATGGATTCTGAAGGGTTGATAATCCTCACCAATGACGGAGACCTGGCTCAGGCGCTCGCGCATCCCTCACGACATGTATTCAAACGATATGAGGCGCTGGTAGAGGGCCGAATCTCTGACGCTTCACTCAAACAGATGGCTGCGGGAATGCGATTAGATGACGGTTTTACACTGCCAGCAGAGACCTGCTTAATGAACAGAAACGAAGATGAATCAATTTTCGAGATCGCAATCAGAGAAGGTCGAAACCGGCAAATCAGGCGGATGTGCGCCAAGCTTGGCCATCCGGTGATCCGTTTGGTCAGAGTTGCCATAGGTGGGTTACAATTGGGAGAAATGGAGCCGGGAGAATGGCGTCATTTGACGGTTCGTGAAATCAAAGCACTCAAAACGGGTTTGTTAAGTGGCACTTGAACAGATTGGACAGAAACTGAAAAACGCTCGCGAGGGGCAGGGTCTCACTTTAGCTCAAATCTACGAGCGCACTAAAATTCCCGTCAATCATTTGCAAGCTATCGACACGGGCATTGCAGATGACCTGCCAGAGCCTGTTTATGTGGCAGGATTTATTAAACGATACGCGGAATGCGTGGGTTTGAACGGGCAGAATCTCTCGGATGAATACCGTAAACAGGCGACACCTGAGCGCTCTGGCAATGGCGATTCCAGCTGGGGAAGCCGCTCGAACGTCGCGCAACCGGTCCTGGTGAGTGCCCCCTACGTGCACAGGTCTCGCATTGAAGACCGTCCTCCTAACATTTTGAAAAGCCTGTTTTTCCCGATGTGCTGGATAGTGCTGATCTTTGGATTGATCACATTTCTGTACAACCTTCAGCAGCGTAGCGATACAAACCCTGATTCACTGGTTAAGTCATTGCCGCAATCGAAATTCGATAAGATTCAGCCCAGCGCCGCTCCGGATGCTTCGCAAAGTGCCACTCAGACTGGTCCAACGGTCGCTTCAACAGCGGCTCCTGCAACGCCTCCGACTGCCAGTAGCGACGTTCAACTGTCTTTCACAGCCAGTCAGCACGTATGGGTCGATATCAAATCTGTCAGCACGGGCGAATCGCTGTACATAGGAAATCTGGAATCAGGAGACCGCCGCGACTACAAAGATCCACAGGGAATCAGGATCGTTGCTGGTAACGGGGCAAGTATCACCGTAGACGTCGATGGCAAGACTGCCACGCTCGGCCCGGCTGGTCGTCGTGCTGAAAAGGTCTTCATGGCGAAAAATCCCGTTGCCCCAGCCGCAGGCACTACCATCGGGCCAGATGGAACAATCAAGCCGCTTGGCACAACCGCCTCAGGAACAGCCATAAAACCCCCAGTCAAGCGCATTATTAAGAAACCTGTGACAGATGCAGCTTTAACGCCAAAACGTAGATTCCGCCCAGTTGATGACTCTCCATCGCGCTCGATTCCAGGTGAGTCTGTGGGCGGCTCAAGATCTATTGACGTCCCCTACCGTTATACTGAAGGTCGCGATAGCGGCGAATAAGCCAGCGTTCAGCTTTCAGTTCGGACCAGACTCCGAACATACGGAGTTCTGTTCATGCGAAACCCAAAGATTGGCGTCGTCTCACTTGGTTGTCCCAAAAATCAGACCGACACAGAAGTAATGCTTGGATTGCTTAACCAGGCCGGTTTTGAGGTGACATTCGACAATGACGCCGCCGACATGTGCCTGGTCAATACATGCTCATTCATCGGTGACGCCCGACAGGAGTCAGTCCGCACTCTTGTGGAACTGGCAGACCAAGGCAAAGAACTGATTATTGCCGGCTGCCTTGCCCAGCACTTCAAGGAAGAGTTAATCGAGGAGATTCCAGAAGCGAGAGCCCTTGTCGGCACTGGCGACATTGCCAGCATCGTCGATGTAATCTCGGCAATCGCTAACGATTCATCCTTGCGTGTCGTGCAAGTAAGCGACATCCCCAACGACTATCATGAGGACGTCCTACCAAGGATGCAGACAGGCATTGGTGCCTCTGCCTATCTAAAAATCGCGGAAGGATGCGACCACCGCTGCACGTTCTGCATCATCCCGCAGTTGCGCGGAGATTTTAGATCGCGAACTATCGAGTCACTCGTAAAAGAAGCACGCATGCTGGTTGCGTCAGGCGTGAAGGAAATAATCCTCGTTTCGCAAGACTCGACATATTACGGTCTCGACATTTACAAACGCATGGCGCTGTCAGAATTGCTGCGAGCGCTTCACGAAATCGAGGGACTGGAGTGGATACGCATCATGTACGCTTATCCAACTGAGACACCTGATGAATTGCTGCAGACAATCGCTGACCTGCCAAAGGTCGTTAAATACGTCGATATCCCACTCCAGCACTCCCATCCAGATGTGCTCAAGGCAATGGGAAGACCACTTCACCCGGAAAAAACGGTGGAGAAAATTAGACAAATGATTCCGCAAGTTCGCATCCGCTCCACCTTTATCGTTGGATTTCCAGGCGAAACTGAAGAACACTTCGAACATCTCGCCAAATTTATCGAAACGCAGAAATTCGATAGACTTGGAGTTTTCGGCTATTCCAGGCAAATGGAAGTACCCAGTGGTCACATGGCCGATCAGATTACAGAAAAGGTGAAAAAGAGCCGCCGCAAGCGCATCATGCAAATCCAGCATGCAATCTCAGTTGAGCACAACGAAGAGTTGATCGGAAAAGAAATCGACGTCTTGATTGAAAGCTTTGACGACAAAAAAAATCTCTACTGTGGACGCTCTCAGTGGGATGCGCCATCAATAGATAATCAAGTCTATGTATCTGATAAAGAAGGCGACCTGGTCACAATGGGCGAAATTGCCACTGTAAGAATTGACAGAAGTGGTCCTTATGACGTTTACGGAACGGCTATCCCACCAAATACAGAGACACCGCATCTGGTGCTCAGTGGCAGCAGCAAAGCCTGAATTTCTGCAGCTCCATCCGAGCTGAAAGCAAAAAGCACAGTCTCAGTGCCCGACTAATGAGTCGGTAATACGGATGTTGAACTTCGTTTTGCAGGGAAATCAGACAGCTTGATTAGACAGCGTTTAGCGCGTCACCCGTTATCAGCAGCAGATAGTGGGCATACTTGAACTGTTGGCACGGAAAAAAAATGGAAAAACCAGAATACGCAGCGGAATGCCAAACCGGCGAACGCGAGCTAGATTATCGTGCGTTGATGCGATTCCTGTCAGAGGGCGATATCGAATCAGCAAAATTGTTGTGCACGTCGAAGCCTGACCTGAAACGGCTGCTTGTTGAATGCGGTCGCCTCAGCAATGAGGAGCTAACGGACCTGCTTTTAGTCTACCAAGCTGATGGATTAAACGGCCTGCCCCTCGGTACATTTTTTGTCTACGCTGGCTGCCTTACACTGGAAGAGTTGCGTGCTTATCTGTTTCTTCTAAAAGCGATGCATCCTGAAAGCCAGCAAAAGAAAGGATGGGGTCAGAAGTTAGTTAGGGCCGGCTTGCTGACTGCAGATCAGTTGCATACGGCCATAACCGATCGCATCACGGGCAATATCACTCTCAGACAGGCGATTCTAGATCGCGGTTATTTGACAGAAATACAGCTGGACAAGATTTTCTAGTCGACTAACGCTTGCTCAGTTGCAGACCTTGTTTTGACAGGTCAGAAGATTCGCGAAACAGATTTTCAGCCATGTGCAAATGATCGTAATCATAGTTCTGGCAAAAGCGGCGCATCTCATCCAGACCGTCAGCTGCTTGAGCAATGGAATAGCGCATCATTGTAACGGCTCCATCCAACGAGCTAGGAACCACGCGCGCCGACAGTGACTGAGACGCTTTACGCAGAGTATCCTCGACCTCATCGACATACTTTTCGAAAGCGGCGACCAGCTCATCATCATATATATCAAGGGAAAGATCGCTCAGCTGCCGCTTATACTTTTTCATTACGCGTAACATCGATTGACGAGCGGGATGAAAGTTCATGCGCAAGTATACTTCGCGATTTTCGCCCTCATTTAAATCGGTGAACCTCGCTGTCAGTCTGGCCTTGCCATCAGAGGAAAGAAGCAGGTCATATGCGGCGCGCTTAGTTTTGTCGATCAACGTTTCGTAGGCTTCGTTGATCTGCATCATGTACTCAGTAGCTCGATTCCTCTCGCTGACATCCTGTTCGTGATAATCGACATCTGGATGATGATTTTTTACAAGTGCCCTGTAGGCGCGCTTGATCTCAAGCGCACTTACCTCAGGCGCCAGCCCGAGCATTTGATAGAAATTAGTCTGCCTCTTTTGCATTAAATGAACGGAAAGAGTTATCACTAATAACCATTATTACATCTGCGAACCAGTATTTAAGCGGCTAGCAGCAATTCCTTGATAGCGTATGCAATGAGGCTGTTCTATAATTAGGCTGAGATGTTTTGCCCATTTTGCAATCACAGAGATAGTCGGGTTCTTGAATCTCGGTTGACGGGAGAGAAATCCGTTCGCAGACGCCGTCAGTGCGAACAGTGCGATAAGCGATTCACTACGTACGAACGAGTCGAAATAGTACAGTTCCTGGTAGTAAAACGCTCGGGCAGCCGTGAACCTTACATGCGCGAAAAGCTGCGCGCTGGTCTGACTCGAGCAGTCTCAAAAACCAAGATCACAGCAGAGCAAATCGATGATCTTGTGGATGCACTTGAGAATGAACTCGCTTCACTTGGCAAGCGCGAAGTGCCTTCAACTTTGCTCGGCGAATTTGCACTGGCGCGCTTGAGAAATTTAGATGAAGTCGCTTACGTACGCTTCGCCTGCGTTTATCGTCAATTTCGCTCAATTGAAGATTTCATCGTCGAACTGAATACTTTGAAGGACACCAAAACACTTCTTTCCGGCACAGAAGCGGAAGAAGCCACTATATCCAGTGCTTAACTTCGTGACCGGTTTCCGCAAGCACGGATTCCAGATTGAACCGCTAACGGCTGAATTATGAAACGTTGCCAGAACTCAACCGCTAACGGTTGAATATTGAGCACGATGATTCGACCAACAATTAACGCTTGAATTCTGCAGACGCCCGGTCCGAAATCTACTTACTCAACCGATAACGGTTGAATAATGAGTCCGAAATGCTTCAGCGCCTGACATTCTATAAATTTGCCAAAAAACATAAATCATGGCTCATGTGTAAGGTCTGAACGACTGATTCTGATTAGCAGGTCTCTTGTATATACGACCTTTGCCAGCGATCCAAGCCGAGACAAATTCGTTAAGGTACGTGAATCGCTTACCAGTATTGGCTCTTCGAAACCGCCAATCCAGAAAAACTCATGATAGAATGTTGAACTCATTTATTACAGTCACAAAGCAGCGCAGTAGCCATGAATCAGATTATCCAGGAAATTGAATCACCACTTTTGAAGACGAACTTACCGGTTTTGAACATCGGTGACACTGTCAAAGTATTCGTAAAAATCAAAGAGGGCGGCAAAGAGCGCACTCAAGGTTACGAAGGCGTAATTATCAAGAAGAGCGGCAGCGGCGTGAGCGCTACCGTCACGGTCAGACGTGTCTTCCAGGGAATCGGCATCGAGCGTGTCTTCCTGATTCACTCACCTCGTGTTGAAAAAATCACCGTACAGCGCCGTGGACATGTGCGCCGCGCCAAACTGTACTATCTGCGCGAGCGTACAGGTAAAGCGACTCGTATCAAAGAAAAAATTGGTGCAAAGAAAGATCTCGTTGCAGCTGCCCCTCAGGGCAAAGCGGCGAGTGCACCTGCTGCCGAAGCACCCAAAGCCGAAGCTGCAGAATAAACATATTTGTGCGTAACGCTGAAGTCAGGTGCGACTGACGTCGCATCAAGTTTGGCAAGGTTCTAGCTGGCTGATGCCATAGTAAAGCTCACTTCGGGTCAAACATGCCACCAAAATCCGGCAAGGGATCAGGTCATGCAACGGCTTATAAGTCTTTGCAAGAGACTCTCAAGTGGGTTGACCTTGTCATAGAAGTGCTGGATGCGCGCGCCCCCCTCTCCAGTCGTCATCCAAATGCACAAGAAATCTTTGGCACTAAGCCACGCCTGATTGTCCTGAGCAAAGAAGATCTGGCTGACCCTGCAACATTGCGGCAATGGCTCTCAGCTATCGACGCCCGCGAGCAAGCAGCCAGTGAACGTCTGACCCAAAACAAACAAGGTGCGCTTGTCGGTCAGACTGTGGCACTGTCTTTAAAATCTCAAAAAAACCGCTCTAAGCTTCTTGATATAGCCCTCGAACTGACGGAAGGAAAACGGCTCCATCTCAAAGAAAAGGGTTTGCTCCCGCGACCGATGAGAGCAGTGGTAGTCGGTATGCCCAACGTTGGCAAATCAAGTTTGATCAACTGGATGATTGGCAAGAATAAGGCAAAAGCAGCAAACCGACCGGGTGTGACCAGGGGACCTCAATGGGTTCGAGTGCATCCGCAGATTGAATTGCTCGACACTCCCGGATTTTTGCCGTCTGCTACGCTAAACGAAGACGCGCGCCTGAAGCTGGCTTTGCTCAACTTGATTCCAGAAAGCAGCTACAACGCTGAAGAAATTTCCAGACAGGGTTTAAATGTATTGAAGAAGATATATCCACAGATGGTCGAACAATATATGCCTGACTGTGAGCTGGTTTCAGCGAGCCTGGAAGATTTCGCAACGCTGCGACATTTTTTAACTCACGGTGGAAAGCTAGACACATCGCGGGCTGCAAGCACGTTTTTGACGGATCTCCGCAATGGAAGATTAGGAAGAATAACTTTGGACCGCCTGCCACAGCCTCTATAATCGTGGTAACTAATGGTGGTGCCCACGGATGCCGATTGCTCTTCGCAAGAAAAAAGACACAGAAGATAAATTGGCAGCCCTCCGTCAACTGCTGCTGTTCGACAAGCAACATCGCTTTAGAGGACGCTCCAAGAAACCTCAATGTTATTTGATTGGCACTGACGAAGTAGGACGCGGATGCCTGGCTGGTCCAGTTGTGGCAGCTGCTGTAATGCTTCCCGATATCGAGGATGACTCTCAACTTGCCGAATCACTTTGCGAGCTGAACGATTCAAAGAAACTTTCGCCCGCGCAAAGAGAGCGTCTGGCTACGATCATCCAGAGTGTTGCCGTATGCGCAATTGAAGAAGCATCAGTGCCTGAAATTGATGACATCAATATCTTACACGCGAGCTTACTGGCTATGCGACGCGCCATGAATAAAGTCAAAGCGCTTATTCCAGACCAGCTACCGACGCTGATACTGGTAGACGGCAATAAAGCCATGAAAGACGTCGAGCACCTGCAAACACCGGTGATCCAAGGTGACTCCTCATCGGCATCGATAGCAGCAGCCTCTATCATTGCAAAGGTGTACCGAGACAGATTGATGTTGGAATTAAGTCAGTTGCACCCGGAATATAACTGGCACCAAAACAAAGGTTATGGCTCGAAGTCGCATCGAGACGCATTGCGAAAGCTCGGTATGACTGATCACCATCGCCGTCTGTTCAGCGAGAAATTCGTTACTGGAGCTGACAGCAGTCGAGATGACCTGAGCGAACAAGATGAATTGAACGATTGCGATATCGACGAACGAGTCTCGGATCTGGTCGGGCAGTAACTTCGAATCAGTCAAATGTTCTGCGCCAGCAGGATTTGTGCTGCCTTGTAATCACGTCGAAACTACGTCAGCTAACACCGGATACGGTGGCAGCAAAAACGTGCACAGACAGGGACGCTTGCACGAAAAGCACTATGGCAGCCCTGTTTCTGCCGCTCTCGCTTGGGCTCCATTTTCACTGTCAGTTCGCTTCAGCAGTCGGTCAGCTCAATACTGCCGGTAAGTTTGCGACTTCGTTGACCTTCTTCTCGCTGCCGACGGGTCCTTCAAGAATCTGAGTCTTAGATAGCTGATCTGTCAGATAATCCAGGCCCAGGCCAGTGATCATAAAGACACGCTCACCAGTTTCGATGTAGCGCTTTTCTCGCAAGTACCAGAGAGCAAACTCGATTTCGATGATACTGTCTAACTGCAAGCAGTCCATCAACATTTTTCCAGAAGCACCACCCGAAGCCGGTTTCTTTTTGCGAGCAGCAAGAAGCACTTGCAAAACGGCCAGTCGCAACTCAATTTCATTCCAGGAAATCCCGGCCTTCACCATCGTTGGCAAAGTATCGCGACCAAATTCATTTACCTTAGGCTGAGCCTTATGCTGCGTACCGCCCCGATTTTGCTCCTGAGCACCGAGCGACATATCGTAAGCGGCTCGCTTACCTTCATCAGATAGAGTCTTCCAGGCCTCTGTGATTACCCTGAATTTCTCGGCATCTCCAGTCTCACCATTATCCGGGTGATACTGGGCAGCCAGAAATCGGTAGGCGTACCGAATGATCGTCACGTGTGCATCACGGTCAACGTGCAGAAGCTGATAGAGACTCAGCTCTGCGGGTTCTTCAGGTCCACCGTTACCGGACGAAGGGGCACCCTGGGGCTTTGGCTGAGGAGGCGGGTTCCACGACATAATTTCACATTCCCTTTAAGACTTGGTTGGCAATCACAATTCTTTGTACCTCGGAGGTTCCTTCATATATCTCTGTTATTTTGGCGTCGCGCATATATCGCTCAACTGGATAATCAGTAACGTAGCCGTATCCACCAAAGATTTGAACACATTTAACGGTGTTGCGCATAGCCACCTCAGATGCATAAAGTTTGGCGTGCGCTGCTTCCTTCGTAAATTTGACGCCCCGGTCTTGAGCAAGACTGGCGTGGTATGTCAAAAGCCGCGCTGCATCAATTTCAGTTTGCATCTCAGCGAGCATGAATTGAATCGCCTGAAACTGGTTTATGGTCTTTCCGAAAGCGACACGTTCTTTGGAATACTTAAAAGCGTGATCCCAGGCTCCTTGTGCGATACCGACAGCCTGTGATGCGATACCAATTCTGCCACCATCGAGAGTGGACATGGCTACCTTAAAGCCCTCACCGACGGCGCCCAGCATATTTGCTGCCGGCACTCGTGCATCTTCAAACATGATCTGGCAAGTTGATGAACCCTTAATGCCCAGCTTGTCTTCAAGCTTACCGAAAGTAAAACCGGGCGTACCTTTTTCCACAATTATGGCCACAAGACCCTTGTGCTTCAAACTTGAATCGGTTTGTGCGATGACGAGATAGTAGTCAGCTTCGATACCGTTGGTGATCCAGTTTTTCGAACCGTTTAATATGAAGTGGTCCCCGTCAGGAACGGCAGTGCATCTCGCTGCCGCTGCATCCGAGCCAGAACCTGGCTCCGAAAGGGCAAAGGCACCGAGTTTTTTGCCCTGGCACATCGGCACGAGAAATCGCTGGCGCTGCTCTTCATTGCCGAACATGTAAATCGGTTTTGCAGTCAATGAAACATGAGCCGAATAGACAACCGAGGTGGTGGCGCAAACCTTGGCCAATTCCTCGACAACAATGCTGTAGCAGAGTGAATCGAGACCAGAGCCGCCATACTTTTCAGGAAATGGCAAACCGCAAACGTCGGAAGCTCCCAGCAACTCCCAGTTTTCACGGGGAAAGCGGTGATCTCGGTCGATTTCCGCCGCTCTTGGCGCAAACTCTTTCTGGGCGATCTCTCGAATGGTGTCTCTTATCAACAGCTGCTCTTCTGAATATTCGAAAGTCAGCGGCTGGTCTTTCAGCGATGTCGCAGTTGCCATAGTCAGTTACGATCCTCGTCGATTCCATGCCGAGCGGCCTCGATAGACGCGGCACAGAGCTTTTATCAGAGCATGATCATAACATTGCGGCCCGTGAGAATTGACCCGGTTGAGGGGGATTCGAATAATGGATACGGCCTTGCTAACGCTGTAAAATTGACGAGCAAGGCACGAACTAGCAGGAATTGGAGAGCATGGCAGAATATAAAATCGTATTTGTAGACGAAGATCCAATCGCACATAGCAATCTCAAAAGCGAGCTAAAAGCCGCTGGTCATGAGATTTCTGCCTGCCGCGGAGGCTTCGATGCTCTTGACGAGCTGGGTTCGCAAGGCGCCGACATTGTCATAGCATCTACATCTTTGCAAGACCTGAGCGGTTATCAGCTTTCCTGCCTGATCAAATCAAACGATCGCACGAGCAGACTTCCAATTGTCTTAATAAAAGGGACACCGGCCGACCAGGACGAATTCTGGCGCATCGCATCTTTGCCTGACGCTTTGCTAGAGCCTGAGGAACTGACTGATGTCAAAGCTGTGATCGAAATGATTGAAGACTTGATCAAATCAGCCAAAGAGCAGGGTTGGAAAACCAGCATGGTTAAAAACTTGCTCGTACCATCGCGCACATTCTCCAGTCATAACTTGATCAACAGTTACGCCGGACTTCTAGATGACCTGTTAATCGAGCGTCTCGTCACACGACTGACTCGCAGCATGACTGGGCTTGTAGAGCCACGCAAAAGATTCGTGGATGCCTATTTCGCATCTATAAATCAGCTTTTCAGTCCTGATGTGCTTGGCATCGTCATCGCCAATCCTGATAGTCCCTGGGCTGCATTTCAGCTAGCGCCCGGGCTCAACAAAGAAGCATTTGATCAGTTAATAGCCAAAATCACCAAGCAACTTTCAGTGCCAAGAGATCTCGCACTCGACATTCGTGGCGAATTCGACGAGAAGGGTAAAGGTCTGGGAGAGTTCGAGTTGCTTCCGGTGGCCGGTGAAAAAGCAGGCACTGGAGCGCTCGTCTTTGCGTCGTATCAAAAGAAGACGTTCAACGCCACATCAAAAGCCTTCATGAGTCAATTGCAGCTGCAGATGCAACCGGTGATACAGCTTTTGCTCGCCAAGCAAGAAATCGAAGTTCTCCATTCACGCGAAGCTTACAGGGCATCGATAGACCCTCTAACGGGTCTGTACAACCTGGAATTTCTCGTTGGCTTCCTGCAACAACAACTGCTATTTTCGTTCAGACAGAGACTGGCTGTGGGTATGGCCATAATCGACATCGACAATTTTGGCGAGTTGAATGACGAATTCGGTTATGAAGTCGGCGATGTTGTTATTTCGACGATAGCCAATCGCCTTATGAATATAACGAGATCGAGCGACTTGATTGCTCGCTATGGTGGCGATGAATTTGCAGTTGTGCTGCCAAATACTGAAATCGCCGGAGTAAAGGTGCTCGCAGAGAAAGTACGTCTGGAAGTTGAGCAACTGGGATTCGGCAAGAACAGCGGTCGGAAGGGACCGCAAGTAACTGTCAGTGTTGGCTGTGCCCACTTCAACATGGAAGATCTCAATCCCGAGACCATTCTGCGCGACGCCAAACTCGCTCTGCAAAAAGCAAAAGAAGCTGGGCGCAACTGTGTTTCAGTTTATTCCTAAAAACTCGAACTGGGGCAGACATCGCCAACCATACTGTCATAAGACTGGTCGATCTTGCTCATGAGCAAACCCTGATCGCCTGCTATGACTTGATACGCAAGTGCCATCGCAGCTCCTGCTCCAACACCTTCTTTAACGTTGCCATCCTCATACAGCTTAAGTCCAGCGTGCCGGGACTGTCTAAAGTCAGGACAGGACGCAGCTAGAGGCGCACCAATTTGTTTGGATAGTTCAACAATGCCGGCATGTTGATCGAAAGCAACCCACTTGGTTGTTATAACTCCAATCTTCGCGTCGTCCAGCTTTACTTTGATCGCCGCAGATGTTGCCAGACTTTTGCACAACGCATACACCGCCAGCATCTGAGAACCGCCAGCCAGAATGACAGACTTGGTTGTGCACGCAGCCAGTGCTATACCAGCTACAAAGGGCTGCATCGGATCACCCAGAGCGGCGAGTATCTCAAATGAATCAGCCAGACCCGGCTCAATTGCTGCCGCTCGCATCCCCTGCTCAACCAGCTTCAACCGAATATCATGATTGCAGTTCGGAATGCTGCTGGAAAGAGCTCGATGAGCATTGTATCCCAGAGCGATAAGTACACCCAGAGCCGTTGTGGTACCACCGGGAACACACTCTGCAAGTAGCAAGGTTTCGTATCTTTTCGATTCTTTGAGACCCAGTTCGTATCCACTTTCAAATAACGCCTGCACCGTATTCAGTGGCATGGCGTGTCCTGTCGAAATGGCATCCGCCGGAATATCACCGACGGAAATACACTCCAAATCCGGGGCAACAAAGCATCCACAGTTGACGACAGTCGGTGACACCGCAGCTAACTGCAAGCAAGCCCGCGTCACTACGACTGGAGATACTATTCCTAAAGGAGACACGGGCAGTTTCTTCAGTGAGTTAGTCCTTCCCAGCACGAGTGCTTCAGCGTCTGCTGCAGGCGTGAGACGACGCAATTGAGGGGTAGAGCCCGCGGCAGAAATCCCCTCCATGTCGCTAGTTGCAGTGCTGCCCAGACACAAATAGAAACCGGTGGAGGAATTCAGCTGACTTATTAGCGGTTTGATGCGCGCCTGATCGTTGACGACACGAAGGAAATTATCCATTCGAAATTTGCTTTCCTCGCAGAAATTCACAGATAGGAGCGATTGTTAACGTCCAGATGACAGTGCTCGAAACAGCCCGCCAGACTTCTTGTACGACCGAGAGCCAGGAGACGGACACGACTCCGGGGGTCGTAACACGACCGCCGTGCACAAGTTCTTGTGGGCACGTAATCAGAACACTAGCAAAAAGACAGGATGCGGTAATCACAGTCAATGGAAGAATACCCCTGGCTGATAACGCCACCGCCTTTTTAGCTTGCTTGACTGGTTCATTATCAGTTACGGACGAAACGGACACGCCAACGAAGCTTACAATCGTGGTCGACAGGCCGGAAATCAGACAGACTATGTCAGTTGCAACCATTGCAGCAACAGGCAATTTGAGTGCGGAAGTGCCTAACACTGCCGGCGATGTGCAAGACAAAACAAGCATTGATATGAGAAAGAGCGCACACGGAATGCTCAGAAATATCGTCAGGGTAGACCAGAACTTGGCTAGGAACACCTTCTGACGCTTCACATGGTCCAGTGCATCCCGCTGAACTTCCTGGACCCGACTGGACTGCACTTTATTTTCAATGAGTTCTGCGCGAGAAAACGATGCAAACGCCGCCGAGAATGCTGTCAGTCGTACTAGCCATGCACCAAAGCACCAGAAGAGCATGGGCACGGCAACAATCAAAGTGACAACGTAGACAATCATAGCCTGGACAAGCTGGGATATGTCGACCGTCTTTTTGAAGGTCGCAACGACAAAAATGGATGGTACTAAAAAAATCGCTAGCGACGCCAAATATAGACCGGCGGGAGCGACGCAATGTTTAGCGAATAGGAAAGAGAGCAAAAGCGCATTGCTCCACCACTGTTTGCTGGAAAAACACTTGTACGGAGAAAAACTCGTCGCAACGGAGGCAGCCATGTCTGCGTCTGGCAGCAAAGGTGCTGGTGATTCTGCTTCCAAAGGGTTTTTGTCTTGGTCCACCAGCCGCCTCCCTAGTTCAGCATATCTTCTCAAAAATATGCCGTAGGCGGCAAGAATTGGTTAAGTGGCAACATATGCCTCTGCAGAGTTGCCTGTATAATCCGAATGGGGGGACGGAAATCGTGGACGCTTTCTTTAAGTGTTTACTAGCTGCGTATCTTTCGATATTGCCAGGTGCTGGCGATTCCAGTCACCACTCTGGTCATCTTGTATCAAACCAAACTGTAGCCCAATCTTTTAACGAACATAAGCGTCAAATCTATCGACTTGTAGCCTGGATGAATTTTGAATCTATGGGCGATCGCGACGTAAATCCGGCCGACCTGCTAAGTCGGTGTGACCAAGAAGATTTGATGACATTGCAGGAAGTTGGAATCAAAAACGTATCCATGACAGGATATCTTTCGCGAGTTGGTCTTGAAGTAGATAGAACCGCGACCACACGTAAGGAGATTGTCTGGAAACCGAGTGGCTTCAGAAAGTACTGTATGGGCCACTATGACAAAGCTTTCGATGTTGTGAGCCTGGACGATAACTGGGGCATAGTTACAACTCCGCTTAACTAATCGGTTCATTTATTCAACCGTTATCGGTTCAATTTGGGAATTCGTTTCAACATTCAACCGTCATCGGTTGAACTTCGGAAATCGTTTTCAACGCTCAACCGTCATCGGTTCAATTTTGGAAATTGTTTTCAACACTCAACCATCATAGTTTAATTTTGGAAATCGCTTTCAACACTCAACCGTCATCGGTTCAATTTTGGAAATCGTTTTCAACACTCAACCGTCATCGGTTCAATTTCTGGAACTCATTTTCAACACTCGACCGTCATCGGCTGAATACGAAAAGCAGGAAAGCGAACTTTCCTGCTCTTGATTGATTCCCACCCAGCTCCTGGCTTTGAACCCACATCTTTTAAGGTTACACAAGTCTTGTCTGGGCTGTTTTGGGTCCTATCTGTGCCAAGCACAATACTCTCGAATCGAGCACAAATAGGAGCCTAAGCCGTTTTTGTCTCCAACTGCTTTTTGCAATACTCCATGTTTCCGAAGCGCTTGGCCAGTTCCTTGAATGCCATACCCTCGGTCACATCCTTTGGTAGTTCGCCGATTAGTGCCACGACTTCTTTTTCGACAAAGATGCGTTTATTAGCTTGAATAGGTTTCGCGCCTTGTTTAGGGCGAACAATCACAGCACCGACAATGTCATCACCAGCAAACCGATCGATACCGGCGCCATTGGGCCCATTTCCTGCATTTTTCCAACGTGGCACATCGATTGCCTTGTAGGTCATCTCGACCTTGACACTATCACCGTTGTTGTTGAGAAAAGTGCCATCAGGTCTGAGCTTGCTCTTCGGATATTCGAGGCGGTCTACGCCAACCAGGATGTTTCCAGGCTTACTCATTGGAGTCTTGATTATTAGCCCTTCCCTGCTGAAGAAGAAAATAGCTCCGTCACTGGGCAATTCGCTTAATCGATTCTGCAGCTGAGTCAAAATCGAGTTCTGTTCGACTAGTTTGTCGAGACGCTTATCCTGATTTGAGTTGATGCGGGAGATCTTCTCTTCCAGGTGGTCACGCACTTTCGCTAAGCGTGCGCAGCAGTCAAACGGCTCTTTCAGGTTGATCTGCGGCAAATCTCCTGAAGCGCCTTTCTCTAGATTTTTGACTGAACGCACCATCTGTTCTAAATCAATCGCAAGGTGACGAGCAGCCTTTTCACGCTCGCTCAAGTCAGACTGGCTGGCGATGTGTTTTGTAATCGCTGCCGCGTAATCACGCAAAGATCGCACTGTCTGAGCATACTTTGTAGGACCAGCTGCATCTGCCGCGGCCTGCGCTTTTGCTAGTCGGAGGTCGGCAATTTCAATTGTCCGAATTCTCGTTTCATCATCTAGATAACGTCCGCCTTCAGCAGCCCGTTTACTGTTTTGCGCAAACTTCAACTCGCTCTCGGCACGCCACGGCTCGATGTTTCTTAGTGCAGCATTGCGAGATAGCTTCAGCTCGTGCTCATAGACAAATTCGTCTGCGGATTGTTTAGCCGCAGCGGCTGTGCCTGCCACATCTTTAGCATCAGTCGGCGGCGCAAAGTCAGTTTCCTCAAACTTCGACCTGTCGACTGTCGGGCGCATGACCCGCCTGACTAACGGCGTGCTGGACTTCTGAACGGGCTTAAGGGGGTCGAACGGCAACTCTTTTCGACGGTCGAGTCGATCGAGAAGGTCTACAGTCTGATTTGCAAGGGATAAACTCTGACTTTGATAATCACTGACTTGGGCTTGTTTTGTATGCATTGTCTTAATCCAATTAAAAACTGCTGGACTGTAATGAGCGAACGATTGAACTTGTTCTGTTCTCGACTTCAACACCCGTGGCTGGAATATAGGGGAAGCATTTTAGAAGGCGTCAATTTGCCTAACGCCAGCACCAGGTCGCACCAGATGCGATACCAGCTCGACGAACTTCTAAGTTTGCCAATTGTGCAATGTTTTGAAAGCAGCAACGAAACTATGAAATTTCCTACTGACTCAAATTTCAAACTGATCTATTTCAAACCCTCACATAATTCGGTTCATAGTCGAATGATAGATATCTCAGGCGAATCAGTACATTGGTGGAAATACCTAGTGATTAGTAAATTTCCCATGGTAGGTACCCCAAAAATGTCCAAAAAACCGAAAAGCCCGCCGCTGGTCCATTGCGGCAGAAAAATTTTGTCGACGCGTTAGTGGGATGGCAGTAGAAAACTCGTCGGCTCAACGGTCCATGGCAATGAAAAACTCGTAAGAGCCACAGCTCTGTTGCGCTATAAATCCCGCCAGCGCGATAGGTCCGGCTGCGCTAAAATTCGCCGGCGAACCCAAGGTCTTTTGCCATGGAAAGATTTGAGGCTGATTTTAGTGCGCAGAGTAAAACCCAGAATTCATCGGAATGTATATAAAGGAATTGCTTTTCGTAAAATTCCCATGGACCTGGATGTCATGAGCGGCTAAAGTGCAATCAATTAATTGACTTTGTGCCCTCAAAGTCCTCTACGGAAGCCGTATATTGCTGCGCTGTTATACAACTGCGTCAGCAAGGAATCACGCGCCCTTCCCGCAAAGGAGAAACGAATGTTCCTTCCGGTAGTTGTGTTCGCCCTTATTTTGACAGTACCACTGTTGATATCCTGGGTCTTGATTCGAATCTGTCACATAGACGAGACACTGCCCCAGGCGCGGGTTTCAGCGTCATACTGGGGCAGGTACGCTGGTGCAGCAGAGTCTGTTGGACCCTGCACCATTACATTGCAAGACCCGACTACAGACAGAACAGCTCCGACTCAAATCCCTACGCACGCTGTACCGTGGCACCCATAAAGCCAGGCTTACCGCTAAAACTGGCTTGCTTAGATGATCTTAGCTCCACAGGAGAATGTTGAAATGATTATATTGTTGTACATGCTTCTGGCAATCGGTATCATAGGCGCCACCATCACTTTAGTCAGCATCCTGCACAATTTAGACGTAACAGAAATAATGCCCGTATACAAGCCCCGCCAAAAGAGAGTCGGACCAACATTCTGGGGCAATTATCAGGACAACGGCAACAGGCACTCTGTAATGCAAACTATCAAACTGCCGAAGATTACTTTCAATGGAGAGGCAATTGCAGGCAGCGAATTGTACTCAAAGGGACACGCAGTCAAAAGCGCAAAAAGATAATCCTAGCTAGCGGCTCGGCACCAGCAACTCGGAACTCGGAACCCGGAAGTCGGAATTCAGGACTTGGAACTCGGAAGTCGGAATTCAGGACTCAGATCTCAGGACTCAGGCTCGAGACTCGAAGCATGGAATTCGGGAGCAGCGACTTGAGATTAACGGCTCCGTGACTTGAGTCTCAAACGGAGACACTTTCAACGCTGACTGCACCGCATCCAACTAAAGCTTTCTTATGTGATGCAACAATGTCGAGAAAATACTTGTGTACCCTGAGATCATCGGTGATCTCAGGATGGAAGGCTGTGACCAGAAGGTTGTCCTGTCGGGCCATGACAATGCCTTCCTCGACTGTGGCCAAAGTCTTGACGCCGGCGCCGACTGACACCACTATCGGTGCACGAATAAATACCGCAGGGAATGGATCGGCACCAAGAGCCTCGATGTTGATAGCAGTTTCAAAACTGTTTCGCTGGGGACCAAAAGCGTTGCGCCGAACTTTAATGTTCATGCAAGCCAAGCGTCCCTGCTCGGACCCTTCTATCTCTTTCGCCAAAAAAATGGAGCCCATGCAGGTCCCATAAACTGGGAGTCCTGCACTGACACGCAATTTGATGGTATCGAATATAGGGTCAGGATTGTCAGCGGTCAATTTAGCGATAGCGGTGGATTCACCGCCTGGAATGATGAGACCATCAATATCCGCCATTTGCCAGGAGTGTCTGATGTCGACTGCCTGGGCGCCGCATCTTTCTATCGCCGATATATGTTCGGCAAAAGAACCCTGCAGACCCAACACACCAATTTTCGTCATAGACCCTCCGGCAACTGGTTCAGATAAAGGATTTACCAGCAGAAAACCTACCAGCCTCGAACAGCGAGCTGCTCGCTTTCGCTCAGATTGCGGGCAGTGCGTCCAACCATTGGTTCACCAAGATTGCGGCTAACTTCAGCCAGGATAGCGGGATCTTGATAGAACGTCGTCGCTTTTACAATCGCCCGAGCGCGCTTGCCAGGGTCACCTGACTTGAAGATTCCCGACCCGACGAAGACGCCATCGACGCCGATTTGCATCATCAAAGCAGCATCAGCAGGAGTGGCGATGCCGCCGGCGGCAAAGTTCACAACCGGCAATTTGCCTTCTTCAGCCACTTTCAAAATCAGTTCGTAAGGAGCACCAATATTTTTCGCGTATGTCATCAGCTCTTCGCGAGGCATCGTCGACAACAAACGAATTTCTCCCAGGATTTTGCGAGCATGACGAACTGCTTCAACAACGTCGCCCGTTCCAGCTTCACCTTTGGTGCGAATCATTGCCGCGCCTTCACCGATTCTTCTCAGGGCTTCACCCAGATTGCGAGCACCGCACACAAAAGGAATAGTGAATGAGTTCTTGTCGATATGGTATTCCTCATCTGCAGGCGTGAGCACTTCGCTTTCGTCTACACAGTCAACACCAAGCGATTCCAGAATTTGAGCTTCAACGAAGTGTCCGATTCGAGCCTTTGCCATAACCGGAATGCTGACAGCCTCAATGATTTTGCTCACGAGTTCAGGGTCACTCATACGAGCCACACCGCCATCAGCGCGGATGTCTGCCGGCACTCGCTCCAACGCCATAACTGCAACGGCGCCTGCATCTTCTGCAATCTTCGCCTGCTCTGCATTTACAACGTCCATGATGACGCCGCCCTTTAGCATTTGAGGCAACGCTTTTTTTACGAGCTCAGTCCCAGTTGCGATTTTCTTTCCGGCGTCCTTTGTTTCGATGACCATAATTTCCTCCAGTCAAAGACATTTGTAGGTCTATATCAGTACGTTGTTGCGCACACGCGCCTCGCCGGATATTTCCGCCGAGTTCAAACGCGCAACCGTTTCCAAATAGCTGCGCATGGCTTTTGCAAGCCGTTTTATACCTTCCTCGATAATCGATTCTTCAGTTTGAATGAAGCATAATCGGAAAAATTCTGATTGCCCTCCGTTCAAATAGAAAATGTCACCCGGTGAAAACGAGACCCCTTGAGCTTCTGCAAAGTTCAAGAACTCTCGCGCCGACAAACCATCAGTCAGTTTCGCCCAGATGAATAAACCTCCCTCAGGGCTCGACCACGTCATTTTTGAAGCAACGTCAGAGCTGGAGAAGTGGCGTCCAAGGGCACTCAACATCGCATCTCTTCTGCTTCGATACGACAACCTCACATGCTCCAGATGCTTGCTGTAAAGCCCTTCTTCGAGATATTTAGCGAGGATTATTTGAGCTATTGAATTAGTGGAAAGGTCAGACGTCCGTTTGGCTAGAAGCAAACGAGCAGTCACCTCAGGTGGTGCGACCAGCCAGCCCAGCCTCAAACCAGGGCAGAGCGCCTTCGAGAATGTACCTTGATGGATAACGACATCCTTGCCGCCCGGAAGAGACCGCAGTGGCGGCAACACCGAGGCCCCATAGACCAGGTCGCCGACAAAATTATCTTCAAGAATGGGCACCTGATATTTTTTCGCCAGCTCAATCAAAGCCATTCGTCGGGGCAGCGACATCGTAGCGCCCGTAGGATTTTGATAACTCGGCATCACATAAAGAAGTTTCGCTCTCTGCCTTGCCAGACTGGATTCAAGTAAATCCAACCTGATACCTTCATTATCCAAGCTGATAGGCAGACAGCGAGCCTGACGAGCACGGAAATTGCAGATCGCCCAGAAATAGCTGGGGTCTTCCAGAACCACCAGGTCACCGGGATCGACGAACACATTAGTGACAAGGTCAATACCCTGCTGCGATCCACTCACAATCAACAATTCATCGTCACCACATTCAATACCATGCTTTTGCAGATGAGCCTTCACCTGCGTCCGCAAATAAGGGCTGCCCTCGGCAGCGCTGTAGCCGAACATCTTGGCTGCGTGCTCAGAGTGCAGCAATTGACCGACAATTCTCTGAAATTGCTCGCTTGGATAAAACTCCTCAGTCGGAATGCCGCCAGCGAAAGATATTGTGTCTGGCTTCTCGCTACTTGCCGGTTGACGGCGAATCAGATCCAGCGCTGCCCGACTGGATTCAGAGAACTTTTCGTTCCAATTTAGTTTCGCTGGAAAAGACGCCGACGACGGGGAAGACGAGGATGGGGAAAACGAGGAAGGGGAGGAAGAGGAGGATGAGGAGGATGAGGACGATGAAAACGAAGAAGAGGAAGAAGAAGTTGATGATAATGATGACGAATCGCGCTGCGCGGATGGGCGCACATAAGTGCCACGCCCAACATGGCTATCGATCAATCCAGACTGACTCAACTCCAGATAGGCTCTAGAAACCGTTGAGCGATCGATTTTCAGCAACGTTGCGAGTTCTCGATTTGTAGGCAAGCGGCTGTTGTCGCTCAGCTGACCTGACTGGATGGCTTTACGGATACCAGCTGTGATACGCGCGTACATTGGCTCGCTACGATCGAGTCCGTGTTCATCAGTAGTCAGCAAATCCAGCCAATTCATAAATTTGGACTCATCCAATTGTCCACTGAGAGCTGCGGACAAATTTCATGTCAAAACCTGAACAGGAAACAGGCGCGGCAGCAGAACGCTTGACAGCAATCAAGCCAATTTCAGCATATCCCAGATTGGCGGGAAAGACAATCCAGCCAATCCTTAATGTACGGCTTCTGCAACGTTATCGTCACGACGCAAGACAGTCAGCCCACCGAGATACGGCACCAGGGCTTGAGGCACCCTGACGCTGCCGTCTGGTTGTTGGTTGTTTTCCAGGATCGCAGCGAGCGTTCGTCCTATGGCCAGACCTGACCCATTCAAAGTGTGCACGAAGCGCGCCTTTCCTTCATCTGCCGGTCTGTATTTGATGTTCGCCCGTCTGGCCTGAAAATCTCCAAAGTTACTGCAAGAGCTGATTTCACGATATTTGTTCTGTCCCGGAAACCACACTTCCAGGTCGAAGCATTTCCTGGCGCAGAATCCAATATCGCCTGCGCACAGAATGATTCTGCGATAGGGCAGCTCCAGCGCCTCAAGAATAGCTTCCGCATCGCGCGTCAGCTTCTCGTGCTCTTCTTCTGAATTTTCAGGCAGGCAGAACTTTACCAACTCCACCTTATTGAATTGATGCTGGCGAATATAACCACGAGTGTCCTTACCTGCGCTACCAGCCTCGCGACGAAAGTTCGGCGTGTACGCACAATGCATGATCGGCAGATCAGCGTGCTCAAGCACCTCGTCACGATACAGGTTCGTCACGGGCACTTCGGCTGTAGGCACCAGATACAGTTCATCATCTGCACACTTATAAAAGTCGCCCTCGAACTTAGGCAATTGCCCGGTTCCAATCATGCACTGACGATTGACGAGAATCGGAGGAAACACTTCTTTGTAGCCGCGGCGTGAATGAAAATCGAGCATGAAATTCATCAGCGCCCGCTCCATCTTGGCGCCCATCTCCATGAGCACAGTAAAACGTGATTCAGCTATTTTTACGCCCCGCTCAAAATCGAAAATACCGAGCGGCGGTCCGAGTTCCCAGTGCTCTTTAGGATTGGCTATTTGTGGTTTCTCACCCCACGTATGGATTTCCACGTTGAACGTCTCGTCGATACCATCAGGCACGGACGCATCAGGAATGTTCGGCAATGCCAGGTGCAGCTCTTTTACACGCCCTTCTAATTCGTTGCGCAGCGCATTTGCTTCTTTGGTGCGCACGTTGACTTCTTTAGCTTCGACTTTAAGCTTCTCACGTTCATCAGCCTGGGCCCCTTTAATCAGTCCTTGCAACTGATTGGCGCGCTGATTCAGCGCTTCCCATTCGCTTTGAACCTTTCTTTGCTCAGCATCGACCTCGACCAATTCCTTGATCGAGAATCCGCCGTTGCGACGCTCCAGAGCTTTTTCAACCTGGTCTGCATTTTCTCGAATTAGTCTTAGATCAATCATGGCTTCACTTTGAACTTTTTGTGGGGATTAAGCGTACTTGTATGCAGAGGGGTTTTCACCTCTCAGCCAGAAGGACGATTATATATAAGAGGAGGCTTCATGCGGCACAAATCAGCCAAAACATCCACACATTGTTGCATTTGTCGGAAGGACCAATGATGCAAGCACAAGCACAATTTCTCAGTGACTCAATTGTCAAACGGCGTACTCTCCTTTGGCACATGGGAGAACGATTTGCTGCGAATTTTTTGACGGCTCAAGGCTGGACAATCGTTGATAAGAACTGGCGGGCGGGTCGCTACGAAATAGACATAATCACCATGACTCCTGACCAATTACTCGTGTTCGTGGAAGTAAAAACCCGAATTACGTCGATCCACCCAGGTCTATCAATGTACGGAGTAGAATCGCTCACTCATGAAAAGAAGCAGAAGCTCGTGGCAGCCGCAAACATCTATTTGCATCATAATGAGTTGGTTGATCGAGGCGCTCGTCTTGACGTGATTATCGTGAGCTATCCACGAAAAAATTCTGATTTCAAGCAATCGATAAAGGCGGACGATTCACTAAACGCGGACAATCCACAGAGCGCGGCCAATCCACAACCGCCTGATCGCTTGCTCAGCGCCCACTTTGAAAACCCAGATGAATTGATTGGGCTGGATGAAAGTGAACTGAAAAGCAGACTGGAAGATCCCGTCGCAACACACATCGTGCAAGCATTTTACTGACCAAGTAGGCACACTTATAGTCTGCATACAAATCCGCTCCGTTCGTAATTTTCCCAGTGACAGTACCGCTGCCATTTGTTACTTTCACCTGGAGCAGCCTTAGCCTTCATCACAAATCTAACCGCAAAAGCCCGTGAAAACGGTGTCTCCACGCACCCATCATAAACAGGACAGTGCACCATGTTTGCTTGGAAAGACAAAAGAGGAATTCAGGAAACTATTTCCAAATTGGTGTCTGCCGAGAATAACGGACGTGGTGCAAATCGCCGAGCCATCAACCTCGTGCCACTACCAGCGGTGAGGGACGCCCATGAAATAGCCCAGTCGCATCGCATTCGCTACCACCAGTTACTCGTCTCTATTGAAGCTAAACAGAGCACGTGCTGCATCCGAATCATCTCTGAAACGAGCAAATCGCGGGCAGCAATTTTAGTCTTCAGAGGCAGAGTGCTGGGATGCCTCTACGGCAGCAAATACGAAGCGGAGCAGGTGTTTGGAGAAGAGGCTCATCACCGCGCCATGTCGGAGCTAGCCAAACCCAGCAACATTATTGACACCTACCTTCTCAGCGAAGAGTTGGTCCTCGCAGGCGGAGCATTGTTCCACGGACATCCTGTCGAACACGCAGGCGGCACAGCAGAGCAAATATTCGAAACTGTTGTCCGCAATTTGATGTATAGCAACGCACCCGGTTGCGTCGTCGTGAATTCCGAGAACAACGATGCACTATGCATGGTTTACGTCTTCAAAGGGCAAATTATCGGAGTTTATTCATTCCATGAGGGCTGGGTGCAGTCCACATATGAGACGGCGGTCTCATACGTCCACAGTCAACCAAACACACAAGTAATGGCAAGCGCGCTAGCCGCCCGCAATATCAAAGAAGTCGAGAGCATGACTTTTAGCTTGACCGGGTTGGGAGATCGAGTCCACCAGCCATCAAACTATTCAATGCTAATACCAACTGACCATCTGCAAGACCTGCAAAAAGATTCTGGTCGGCATATGCCGTTGCGTAACAACTCAGGCCTGATGCGAAGCAAAACGTCTGCGCCCTCCTAGAGCCAATTTCAGAAGAAATATCAGCAAGCACCAACGCATTTGTTGCGCGGCATGTTGCAGCCGCATCTGCAAAGCTCGACTTAGTCGCCACTGTGCTGCATAATAGAATCCTGCGCCGCCGCAATTGCGCAGCAAGGAGTGTCGATGGAGGCAACTGCTCTCATGAGCCAATCAACACGCGTAGTTTCGCCCAATGTGGAAATTAAGCCTGTCAGCGCTGCAACAAACGCCATGGGGCATTTGACGATCGGGGGCTGCGACACAGTCGATCTGGCAAAAGAGTTCGGGACGCCCCTCTATATCGTTGACGAAGCAACTGTGCAGCAGGCTGCAAACGCATTTCGTTCCGGCTTATCTTCGTACAAAAAGGCGCGACCACTCTACGCAGGTAAAGCTTTCCTGTGCACAGCCATGTGTCACCTGGTGCGTAAGCTGGGATTCGGCTTAGACGTCGTCTCGGAAGGCGAGTTGTACACTGCCGTCAAAGCTGGATTCCCAGCCGATTTGATCTACATGCACGGCAACAACAAAAGCGAACGAGAACTGCAAGCAGCACTCGACTATGCCGGTGTCAAAGTTGTTGTCGACAGTGCAGATGAAATCAGACTCTTAGCGGCGCTGGCGGAAAAAGCCAACACGCAAGTTTCTATTTTAATCAGAGTGACACCAGGTGTGGAGACAGATACTCACGAACACATCAAAACCGGTCAACATAACAGCAAGTTCGGCGTTTCTCTGGACCAGTTAAACAAGATTGCCGAGCTGATCATCGAACACAAAAGTTCAATCAAGCTAATCGGACTGCATGCTCACATCGGCTCCCAGTCGCTCGATCTGGGTCCATTTTTAGAGCTGATCGACATTATGGCGGATCGTTTTGCCTCATTGAAAAAAGATTTCGGAATCGAACTAACTCACCTCGATGTAGGAGGTGGGCTGGGAATCGCCTACACAAAAGAAGATCATCCAGCTCCAATTTATCAATGGGCGCACGCAGTTGCCACTAAAGTCTCTGAAGCTTTCAGCAAGAGAAATATGGAATTACCGGAATTATTCGTCGAACCCGGACGCTCCATTATTGGCACCGCCGGGGTGACGCTTTATCGAGCAGGACATACAAAGCATATAGAAGGAGGTCACTCCTTCCTGGCTGTGGATGGAGGTATGGCTGACAATCCACGTCCTATAACTTATCAGGCGAAATATACAACCTGCGTGGCCAACCGCATGAATGAGCCAGCTCCGATAAAACCTGTCAGTCTGGTCGGCAGGTATTGCGAATCGGGAGATATAATCGTAAAGGAAGCTTTCCTGGCAGCTCAGCGCGACGACCTGGTCGCCGTGTTTGGCACAGGAGCCTACAACTACAGCATGGCGTCCAACTACAATCGCACGACTCGCCCTGCTTGCGTGCTGGTCAATGAAGGGAAAGCAGACCTTATCCTCGCCAGAGAAACTAATGAAGATCTGGTGCGACAAGACAGAGTTCCACAACGATTGCTGTAAACGGCGGTCATGGCACAAGAGATTTTCACTGAAGCAGTAAGGGGTTGGTTGGAATGGGTGGCGATTTAAACGACATCATCAGCCAAACCAACTGGCTAAACGCCTGCAAAACTTTTGTGCAAATGGTGATCATTTGCTATTGCGCCATCTGGATATGGCGTCGCATCGTTGGCACCCAGGCCGAGAGATTGGTTAAAGGAGTGATGGTGCTGATCGGCGTTGCCGTCATCTCCTACTTTGCCGGGTTTACACTTGTCACGTCGATCCTACAGCACCTGATTCCAGTAGCTGTAATGGCGCTGGTTATTATCTTCCAGCCGGAAATACGCCGTGGGCTGGGGTACCTTGGAAGAATGAACAACTTCCGTGTCGACTTCTCACTACCTAATCGAGAAATCGACAACACTAAAAGAGACATAGCCCAGATCATCTCGGCTGTGCGCGACTTATCAAGATCCAAAACTGGAGCGCTTATTGTAGTAGAACCACCAGAAGGGGAACGCGATTATTTGAGTCCCGGAACTCCAGTCAATGCCGACATCTCGACAAACTTGCTGCTTTCAATTTTCTTTCCAAAGTCGCCTCTGCATGACGGCGCGGTCGTGATACGCAAAAACAAGATCGTCGCTGCCGGAGTGATCTTGCCTATGACCGACGATCCAAAGTTGAGCTCACGCTACGGAACACGCCATCGAGCTGCTATCGGATTGTCTGAAATATACGACGGCTTGTGCATTGTAGTCTCTGAAGAAACAGGTTCAATATCCGCTGCGAACCGCGGCATTCTGGCACGCTACACAACTGCCGACGATCTATCGGATCCGCTTTCCTACATGTATCTCAAAGATGCTGACCGCAAATCTCCAACTCCTCTCGACTCATTCCTGAGCGTGCTCGGACGCAACAAGCAGAACTCCGCCACCACTAACAGTGGCGGAGAGACGAGCGAACAGAACCTCAAACCAACCTTGGAAGTAGCGCCAGTTAAAGAGAGCAACATCTCCAAAATCGGCAATCCGGTCGAATCTGAACAGGCAGTCTAAGACTCCTGAAAGCGATGCTGCGGGCGTGTTAAAAACTCTTCTGAAAAAAATACAATTCATCCCGACCCGGTGGATTAGACCGCATATGAATACTCAGTTGCGGACCCTGAGCGATTTTCATGTTGGGAAAAAATCCATAACGACTGAGTTCGCTGGCCATCTGATTGAATCGGTCAACCGGCACCACAACGTAACCTGCAACAATGTCGTGCAGCCACAGATCAACCATTATCCTCACCACAGCGTTAGCGATTGCCGGAGTATGATCGCTTTCGCCATCGCGAGGCTGAACAAAAATAATTCCGAATTTGTTACTCTCAATTTGAAGTTGCTGGCTGCGCTTCAAACCGATCGGCATCTCCTCGCGATACCAAAACTCTTCGTATATGCGAGCCTTTTTATAATCGGCGGAGCGCAGCCCGCGAGCCAGCGGTCGGTAGATAACGCGCAGGTCGGTTAATGGGTGCAACTTTGAAGTTGGATAGTTCAACATATTTTTCATCTCGTGAACATCCATGTACATTGCCCAGTCGTACTGCTCCTCCAGCTTGGGATCAAGCAAATCCGCAGTCACGTCAGCCAAGCACGGGCACGTCGATACAAACGTCATAAACGATAACGTAATGACTGTTTTTGCGACGAATCGTTCAACATAACTGAGCATGTTCGATTGAACCATTACTGACAAACACAAGGACTGACGACCAGCGACTAAAGCTAATTTACAGCGAGATTCTCGTAAACTAAAGGCTTCTCAACTCAAAGGTTATCGACTCAAAAATTTATCGTCGTATCGACTCAAAGGTTATCGACGAAAGAATCTCTTACATCATATCGCTCCCACGCATTGATCAAGATTGGAAGATGGCAACAAAAAAGTGATGGCAGCTTGAGCTGTGCCATCACTCTCATTGCTCGAATCAATCAATCAGTTTGGTGGAGCAAGCGGTCCAAGATAGGTCGCCTTCACCAAACCACCGAACTGTCCATTCTGTCTACCGCGTTGAATGTTGCAATGCGCACTATTAGCAAGACAAAATGGTGGCGACGAAGCATTCGGGCACGCTCCAGCACCAGCAGCCTCACATAAAGTGGCGTTATACGGGAATACGCCAGTCAGTGAGCAATTGTTGTCGCACGCTGCGCCTTGATTGCAATTAACATTCACCCACGAATTTTGGATATGAGTGACGTTGTTATTGCCAACACCGTTGTTCCAGTTCGGTCCGCCCTGAAAGTCAACAGAAACTGTTGAATTGGCGCCGTTTACGCAACTGATGTCGACTGTCTCGAGGAATGTACCAGGAGTATTCAATGTAGCTTCAACGAAATTGGTGCCGTTGGGCAGGTTCGGACCAGGCACGAATGGTTTGTCACCCGCACAGGTGTTCATGCATGGACACTGCGGATGGTTCAAGAAAGTGACATTCAGCCCATCCAGACAACTCGCGCCGTTGATAGGTTGAATATAAGCAGAGCGACCTCGTTTTAGAGTGAACGAGCCAAGCAAGGTGTTGTCTGCGAATTGAGTGATGGGAATTGGATTGTTGTTGTTCATATCAATAACTTGCAGCTGGGTCAGCCTGATCGCTCCGCATCCAAGATTTGAACTGGCTGGCAGTACGACCCACACGGTTACGTCTGGGTGACTGGGGTTGTAGACAGCAAACTGAGTTCCAGCAAACGATGACTGGAAGGTCTGAGTACCACGCGCTGAAGCTGTAGTCATAGAACTACAGAGGAATATCGCCAATAGTGCCACGAAAGCAGCAAAAGATCTGATTTTCGACATCAAGAAATCTCCACATATGCTTTTGCGAGATTATCACGTTTGCCATAAACGGTCGAGAGGCTTAAAGGCGCAGTACGTCGGCAACGTTCGATATAGTCTGTGCAAAGATATTCAAATTTTATCTACGTAAAATACTTGCGCCCGAAATTTACCACGAGAGAGCAATTCAATTCAAAATGCCAACACGAAATGCCAGGTCGAATGCAAATTCAAATGTCATTTAAAATGTCACTCAAAAGTAGCAATTCCGCACTGAACTTCCGAATCGAGACAGTAGGAAGTCGCTAGATGTATCGACTCTTTCTCAGCTCAGCATCATGGGCGGTGGCAGCTTCGACGGTAGCAAAATTCGGTTCCTGCCCCAGCACAATCTGGCAGTAGGCCTCATACATCTGAAAAGCCGCCACAGCCGGCGCCGTTTTTCCAGCTCCCGTGCCCATTCCGACCAGCGCCACCGACTCGATTTTCGACTCGCCGTCATGGTCTTCTCTATCCTGACGGATAAAGGCAGCCAGAGCACGAAAAGCAGCCCTTGTTGCCATATAGCTGTTAACGTTCGCATTCGTCATCCGCAAAGGAACTCTCATCGTCGGTGCGATGATGACCAGCTTGGGCTTGTCCAGATTGGTTGTGATCACTTCGGCGCAACCTACGGGAAGTTCACCTGCATGCTTATCCTGAATCAACTTGCGCACACGCTGCTCGAGGCGCCCGTCGGTTAGTTTGTTCAGCTGCGCCCCCAGACCATCATCCATTATGCCAAAGCTGTTGGCAGGACTGACCAATACTGAAACATCAAGGTCGAAAACGCTTCCTTCGGAAATATCTACTTTAGCGTTTCGTCCAAAAAAAGCCGTCCAGGCTTTCACTATTTCAGGATTTGTATCTCGCAGATGCACGACAAGCGGCATGATGTCTCCTATACGCGATTGGAACGCGACAATTGCCCTGTATTTTACAAGAACCGGCGCTCGATGTGGTTGTCACGACCGACTTCACTTCTCACTTCAATGACCAAAGCCAATCTCACTAAGAAGTCTTTGCTGTCACTGGCTCCTCAGCCGTTGGCTCTGCCTCGGTAGATTCGGCTGATCCCTTACTGGCTGAATCCTTCGCAACTGACTCATCGACAGCTGAATTTTTTACCGCAGGCTCGCTAGCAGCTAATTCTTTAGTTGCTGACTCGCTCCTGGGAGTTTCAGATTCCGCCCTGGAAGATTCTTTTGCAGGCGCAGTTTTCGCCGATTCAGACGCAGCCTTCACATGACGCTGTGGACACTCAGTTCCCTTTGGCACCATGCGTTTTTCTTTGCCTTCTTTGCGACAGATTTCGCACTCCACTATATCTTTGAAACAGCGAGGGCACTTTGTCGTATCGGGCGTGACAGGACAACTGCAACAGGTGCACAGCACAATTGGTGGTCCTTCGAAAATGCATCGGTCACTACCTTTGGTGCACAGAGTCGGTTTTTCCAGAGGTGCGCTGCAGTACGGACACAAGTTCGCCCACGCCGAACCACAACTTGGACAGTAGCTCTTCGCGCCACCCGCTTCACTACCAGTCTTGAGCACCATCGTCTCGGGATGTTCACGACCAAGAGTGACGCAACCAGGACACAGCTCTTTCTTAGCGTCGCCACGTTGCAGCGGCCAGGTTTTCTCCTGCGCTTTTTTTGTCTTCCACCACAAGTGCTGAGCACTCGGGGCATTTGCGACTACCCTGGTCAATTATGTGTTGACACTTGGGGCACAGCATCTTGTTTGGCACAATTAGCGTCTTCATACCGGCGTTAGAACAAGCAGGACAGAATTTGGCATCGTCAGCGAGAGCCGCCGTTATGTCATGCCCGAGCGGACAGGTCTTAACCGTATCATCTTCAGGAACCGCATAAGACAGCCACTGAAGATAAGGGTTCGGCTCACTGACGAACTTGACGTCGGTGTGCATCGGGTTCATCTTCCGATCGGTGTTTCTGTAATAATTTTCGTAATCGGCGATACCATTCATCGAAGCGAGCGAGTAGAGAGGATCGTACTGTTTAACTACAACACGAGGCTCGACATCGGAGAGCACAATATCCGTGGTGCGGAAATTGGGAATTTGTT
The DNA here is from genome assembly GCA_036702955.1 of Drouetiella sp. Taxonomy (GTDB): domain Bacteria; phylum Cyanobacteriota; class Vampirovibrionia; order Obscuribacterales; family Obscuribacteraceae; genus PALSA-1081. Next base: position 43,853 of record DATNPY010000046.1, read on the forward strand.
CTTGCAAATCTTCAACGACCTTCTCGGGAATTTTAATACCGTTCAAGCCGACGAATGTCACCGGTGAGCTGGCGGAGCCGATCTGGTGAGTCTGCACCGACCACAGCGGTGAGCTGTGAGCGATCATCAGCGGCAATAGATTATCGTTGGCAAAATCGAGCAACAAGCTGCGTCCTTCCGGATTTGTATAAGAAGGCTCCTTGATCATGCCGCTCTGCGAGTCAGAGGGGAAAAGCTTATCGAACAACTTCTCTTTCACAAAAGCGCGAATCATTTCATCCACCTTTTGTTTTTTAGAATCGGCATCTATAGTCTTGTCGAGTTGCATGGCAAAGAGCTTGCCTGAAAGCTCGGTTGTAATCAGCGCTTTTGTCTCTGTCGACAAGACTGGAGAGGCAGCTTTCCAATCATTCTTCTCCCACAATTGAGCAAGCAGTCCATCAAGGAATCTTTCTACTTCCTTGCGACCAATCAGCGATTTATCGATTAAGACTCGTTCCTGAGACGTGTCACCCATCGTGGCAATGCGCGCTGACAGCTTCTGTTCACCATCTCTGTTGACACTGGTGATAGTGTCGGTGAGAGACTTGATGTTGGCGTGGACCGTTTCAAACAACTTGATCAGGTCATTGTAGAAGTTAACAAGCATGCTTCGGCTGCGACCATCGCGACCAAAATTATCGTAATAGTTAGCCAGACGCTCGAGCAGAACCTCAACGGTATCTCTGAGAACCGGCAACTGCACGTCGTTTGAAACGCGCTGAAGCGAATCTACAGCTTCCTTGACCGGACGCCTTGCGTCGCCCTCTAGCACTTCAGCTGGTGGCACTTGCGCCAGCTTCTGCTTCGCCAGGGCAATCAATTCTTCCAGATATTCCCGCAAGAAAACGTATCCCCGCTCAGGGTCTTTGACGTAAGACTTGAGCCCAGAATCAAGCACCGAGGCAATATTATTAATTGCCTGCTTGCTAGCAGAAGCTGCTTGCTTCTCTATTTCGAGCGGACTTTCAGGGTCGACGGTGTCAGAAACAATTGTGTCGGCCCACTGCTTCAATTTGTTGATGCAGGCGGGACGATTCTGCTTGAATTCATCGAAGAATGCACGAGACAGATAACGTCCGTAAGAAGCATCAGTTCCCAGACTGGCTTTCAGTGTCAGAGAATCTTCGATTTTGGAAAGATTATCAGAGAAGAACTGCTTGGCCAGCGCTTTCTCAGTAATGTCTGGATCTGGTCTGAGCAAGAAATCAATCACCGCATCACTGATTTTCGTTTCCAACATATCCTGGAAATAAGCAATCGGTGGCACCTTGACTGACGAAACACCGACGGCAGAATACGACTTGTAGAATGTGCGATCTCCCATCGTCTCAGGCTCGGTAATCGACGTGAAGATGTTGCTCAAAATCGATTCGCTGCGCTCCGTCAGAGGAGACAGAACGTCGGTCATGATTGTTTCAGACATGTACTGTGAAACACGGTCATCGGCAGCAACCGGTTTGTCGCCTGATACCTGCCTTTGAGAGATAACTGCACCGCGTTTGTTTTTGTTGCTGAACAAAAACGTGAAGTCGAATGGTGGCACATCCTTCGGAAAATCAACAAACGTGTGATCCTTTCCTCTAATTATGTAAGAACGTTTTGGACTGTTCAATAAATAATCGAGTTCTCGCAACGCGGCGTAGCCGTTCGAATAAATGCGCCTGATATGCTGGTTTTCAACGACTGGCTCATATACTTCCGGCATTACCAGCATACCGATGAAGCGTCTCGTTGATGGATCCACGCCTACGATCTTCCGCAGCATGTAAGCAACATCCAGGAACATGCCACTGCCTGTGCCACCAGCTATGGAGCAAATGATGTAGACAAACTGCAAAGTCGGATCTACTTCGAAGCCTGTAAAGTCTTCCCAGGCAGCGGGATCAGAGACTTCATGCGCGGCCTGCTGAAGCCATCTGTACGTGGTGTGCAGGTTATCGCCTTTGTACAAACCAATTTTCCCGAACATGCGCACTTGACCAGAGCCTCGCGCAGCCTTCGGAAAATCCACTCTCATATCCGGGTCGGGATACCAATCTTTGATGTGTCGGTTCTCTGGAGAATCCAAATTACTTATGATTTGCGGCGTATCGCTTTGATCGATAACGCGCAATTCGTTTGTGCCCAGTGAGATAAACTCGCCTGTGCGCTGACTGATTACCGGTGGATTATTTACACCAGCACTATCAGTATCAATCGACAGCAACCGAATCCACGGCAGGTCTGCACGCCCGTATGTATCGAAGATACGACGCTTCAAATGCGTCAATGCTCGTTTTCCAGTGCCACCCAACCCGATCACTAGAGAAGGAATTGTCCTGATTGCCATGATGCAAACTCCCAGTTGTTTACTGCTTGGATCGATTTACTGTCGTCAAAATACGACAACAGTTAAGAGCGAATGAACTATCAGTGCGTCAATAATGCTTTGCCAACGATTGCAAGAAGAGCCAGACCTGCGATGGCACCGCTTGCTATGTTTGCGACTTTGGTGGCTTTCTCAGGCAACCATCGACTATTTTTCACAAGCATGGTGTAGACAACGAAGCGCAGGGCAATTGCGATTGCAATTGCGGCTACAGCCAAAATTACATACCACCCAACCATTTCCATTGACTTCGCCGTCCTTCGTTTTACAACTTGCAGTGTGAGTACTATCACGCTTTAGCCCAATCATAGGCTAAATCAAACGGGTCTCCGCGCACACGGCAGCACTTGAAAAGCGCCACGGATTGGGACCTGAGGAGCAAAGTATAGCAATCTTAGACTAAGCAAACCTTCAACATTGTCATCAGCCCCTCTTCAGGTTAGTGACCCATAAAAACATGCCAAACACCGTGCACAGCATTAGCACAAAAAAGATGGGAACGGCGAGTGGTGCAATTTCTTCCCATGCGCTTGGCTCAACGGTGATTTCAAATGGAATTTCTGTCGGAGCTACCGTTTCAGGAGGTCCAGAGACATGCACGGGCAAAACGCCCGCATACTTTCCGGGTGCTTGATCGGCTTTGATGATGACGTTCAGTTTGAATTCATGGTTATCTGACTTTGCCGTATCGAGAGCAAATGTGAGGGGCTTGCCGGCGTTTATCTCTTCTTGTGGAATTGAACGCGAGTCATTAGCTTCGTGCTTCTTCGAACTCAACATGGTCGCTCGCTGTGGAGAAATTTCGACATCGTAGTTGGCCTGCGCATGGGCGCCGGGAAGTTCTTTGATTTTGCCTATCAAATCGACATCGGAATCTTCAGCCCACAAAAACCCGGGCTTCCGCAACTTCACCTTGAGTGACTCGGGATCGGCTACAACACGTCCCGGCACGCGCAAAGTCCAACCGATGAAGTCTGGGACTTTGGCGCTCGAGTCGAGTTTGAAGCAACCGGCATAGTGTCCTGCCGGACAGTTTGTATGAGCTTGCGCATCGATATTGATTTCCTGACTTGTCAGCGCGCGGTTCGAAGCCTCACCCGCCGGCGCAACCTGGGTCGGCGCAACATGAAGGGTGATAGCATCGGCAGGAATCGACGTGATCGATTGACAGGGAGCGCCAGTTACAGCGGCTGCCGCCCCGAGCACAGCTTTCAGCTTTCCGGCTGGCACTTGCGCCGTCACATCTTTCACCGCGGTGATTTCTTCTGCGTAACATGACTTGAGTTGCAGCGGAAAAGAGGCTTTAGCCGAACCGTTGCCTACAACAGTGCCAAAATCAACCAGGCCGTTTTTCACACTCTTGCCGTCACCTAAGGTCAATTGTCCCTTCAACTGTTCGACTTGAGATTTAAGTGATAGGAAGATCCGCTCGGAGACTGTGCCACCGGCCTGTTTGGTGACATCAATGAATCCACCGCCAAGCATATCGGCGAGTTCTTTTGCGGTCGTTGTTCCAGCCTTCTTTTCCGGCAATCGTTGCAAGCCGATGACCAGCACTTTCCAGGTTTTAATGCCGACCTTCTTGAAAATCTCGCCTTGTTTTTTCGTTAATTCAGCAGCCACATCACGAACTTTGATTGTGGCACCGGGTGGCGGTTCATCCCATCCGTCAGTGAGCATTACGATAAAAGTTGTAGTGCACGGGTCAGCCTCTGAATACATCTGATTGGCCTTCTGCAAAGCCAATGAGAGCGCACCGCCCATGTACGTGTCACCATGCTTATCTGCACTCAATGCATCAGGAGATTGAATCACCTTCAATAAAGACTGCCTGTCCTCAGGCGTCTCCAACTTCGAGGGCCAGTCTGTTTTTTCAGTAATCTTAGTTCCAAACGTTATAAACGAAATCCGACTCTTCGGATTGATCAACCGCTCATCGGCGGCAACTTGCTTCAAAGCTTGTCTGAGCGATTCAAACAGAGTTACTTGAGTGCCATCAGCAGCGGTGACCATGGTTGACTTCAAAACCATGCTTCCAGAAACATCAATCAAAAAAATGAAGTTGACCGGACGCTCTTCCACCGCCATGGCTGGAAGAAAAAACGACACACAGAAAAGTGCAATCAAGAGCGCAAAGTTTTTCAATTCGTCGATTCCATCTCTTCAACAACTCTCCTTGCCGCATCACGTCGATTGGATGCTTGCGTAATCGGTCGCCCGACAACCAGATAATCAGCACCGTCCTTGATCGCTTGCGAAGGTGTGACGATGCGTTTCTGGTCGTCAGTGGCAGACCATGCCGGGCGAATGCCTGGTGTGACGATCAAAAAGTCGGGTCCGCAAGCCTGTCTTATGGCAATTACTTCTTGCGCAGAGGCCACAACGCCATCTAACCCAGCCTTTTTTGTCAAAAGAGCAAGTGCTGGAACCAGGTTCCGCACGCGGTCTCCGAAACCGATGACGCTCGCTTCCTGATCGCCGATGCTGGTCAACATTGTCACGGCGATAATTTTTGGTGCAGCGACATTCGCTTGCTTAGCCGCTTCATGCGTGGCTGTTGCGGTCGCATTCATCATTTCGAATCCGCCAGTTGCATGAACGTTGAACATTGCTATACCCTGTCCAACCAGAGCCTGACTGGCTCTTGCAACAGTGTTGGGAATGTCGTGAAATTTGCAGTCAAAGAAGAACGGCACATTTTCGCTGCGCATCGCTTCGAAGAGGCGAGTGCCGCAGTGTGCATATAGCTCCAGTCCAATCTTGAAAAGACCGACGTCATCTTTCAGTTCTTTGACAATGGTTAGCGCCTCCTTCTCAGAAGGCACGTCCAAAGCGAGTATCAGTTTTTCCCGGGCTGTTTTAGTTTTCATCGGTTGCAGCATCTATGCACCTGGCTTAGTAATAACAATCAAAGAGGAAGCCGCCTAAACAAAAAGCCTGGCAATTAAATATTGCCAAGCTTTCCAAATTCAAAGAGGACACTAGTTATTTGGAACCAACTTTGTGTTTGTCCAGCTTGTAGCGCTTCTGGAAGCGGTCAACGCGACCTTCTGTGTCTACAATTTTTTGCTGACCTGTGTAGAACGGGTGGCAGTTACTGCAGATTTCAACTCTGATTTGTGGTTTGGTTGAACCGAGTTCCACTGAATTACCGCACACGCAAGTGGCGATAACTTCTTGATACTGGGGGTGAATTCCTTCCTTCATGGCAGACCTTGCTTGATATAGATTGTGTGAAGCGAATAGATATCATAACAAACATCGGTGGTTCAGCCGTAATCTAAACAGAATGATTAAGTTCCGAGCTTTACAGGAGAACGAGCCTCCTGACATACGCGCGAAAGCCCCATTTTCCTGGAAAGCCCCACCCATACCAGGAGAGGCGGAAATTCATGGATCGAATATTCAACCGTTAACGGTTGAGTTTTGAAAACGATTTCCAAAACCAGAAATTTTAGAGACTCTCTCCCATCTACGACTTCTCTATCAAACCGTTATCGGTTGAATATTACAGGGAGAGGGCGCAAGATACCCCAGAAAGAGGTCGCTTATTTAACAATGTAGTTCTTGTGAAGCCAGGAATCGCCGTCAGCTCGAGTCTCGAAATCGACCGATCTGGCCCCATCACGGACTCGTTGTTTTGTTTGCTCAGAGATCTGCTGTTCCCGCGGTTGTGCTTTCTCATTGGCGTGCAGCAAGGTCTTCACATCTTCGACTCCACTGGGCTTGGATGCAACGGATTTATCTTCCGGGCTGGCAACAGCTTCCACTGCGGCTGATTCAAGCAGCTTGGGCCACAACTTGACGAACAGATAATGAGAAGCGTACAGATCGGCGCTATTCAACTTTCCATTGATCGAAAAAGCGTAACCAATAGCATCCTTATCTTTCTCGGCTAACGCTTGAAGATCTTTTGTGTAACCCGCCGTGTTCTTCTGCACACCTCCGTCTTCCATAGTAAGTTCATAGCTGGTTGGTGACGCGGTGGGAGCGGCCTGGGCGTGAGCCCCCTGCAGCTTCTTCTGATGATCCGCAACTTGCTGCCAGACGGCGCCTTGATTTCCTTGATACTTTGCCGCTAACTTCAACTCCTTCCCGGCAAGCGACTTGGTTGAGGAGCTGAATACAGCTGCTGATTCACTACCGCGCTGTTGCCATCGGCCGCTTTCGACGCAAAATGCAGACAGGGAAATTTTCTTCGAATGTGGCGGCACGAGCAGATCATATTGCATGGTCCGGTCCTGCCTACCTCCTTTGACAATGTCTCCAGACTGAACAAAAACTGGTCGGTCAGAAAGATTTTGGCAGGCCAACTCGTTGACGCTGCCGGTTTCAAACACCTTAAAGGTATTGGCTTTCATCGCCTCAGATAATGTTTGAATTTCCGTCGATTTAGAAGTATTCGCTCCATGCACAATGAACACTTGCAGATTTTTACTGACAAACGGTCCATCGATTTTATAGTCAGAGTCAAAAACAGCACCTGCAGCGAAACTGGCGAAAGGAAATAAAATGGATGCCGCTGAAACTTGAGCGAGAACAAAACTGCGAAATATTTTCATATGACTCACCTGTTGAAGGTCCGGCAAAGCAGCAAACTGACCTACCTTCAAGCTACGCGATAAGGTGACAGGCAGAACTATCAAAACGACCACTGAAACTTCAGTGATTACCCCAGCGAAACTGCGATACCGCGCCTGGTACCGTTGAAAATTTTGCAATCACACGCTCAATTGTTAATGGGTTGTTTGATTTCCAGCCCATCGCCCGGCGTGGTCGACAAACGCTCGCCATCGACTGCCAGGTATACCCTCTGAGACCCGGCCAGGTCAGAAACTGTTCGACTTAACTGCTCGATTCTCGTCTCCAGCGATGTGCCACCGCCACTAGAGGCAAAATCTTTTGAGAGATTCAATTCGACTGTGCCGTCCGAGCGCTTGACGCCTAACAGCGTCGTGCCTTTTGGAATTTCACTGGATAAACCAGCGTCCTTCTCTGTAGCTGTAGGACCTGAGAGCAACTGTTCAACTGCCTCTGCCAATTGATCACCGTGCGTCAGAGTTCTGATGACAGGCACCAGGCTGACTTGATCGTTCACTGGTTTGACAAACCAGATTTTCATCTCGCGAGCTTCAGAGTCGCTGTGCCCTTTGATCTGACCGGTGATGTGCCTTTCAGCTTTAGGCAAACTGGTGTGGTGTGAGCATGACGACAAAAGAGTCACCATCGCAGCAACAATAAATAACGCTGGCGCGGTCATCGCGACACAACTACGGATTGCGATTAATCGATTTTTCGATATCGGTGCAATATGTTTGTCGATGTACTGGTGATTCAATTAGGCAACTCCAGATCCAGATCTAGAATAGCCTACTTAGCAGTCTTCGTCGACTGTGCAACTGATGCTGATGCTTTTGGAGCGATCAACAATTGACCACCACCTTCTACCACATCCTTTTTCACAGCTAACTCTTTCAGCCTGAAGGCGTGATCCTTCCTGTCCATGCGGCTGAAGTCGACAATTGGATTGAGCAATTCTTCTGCGAACGCCGAAAACTTTTCGGGTTCGACTACATCAGGTGACTCGACCTTCATACAGCGAAGAAAAATCTTGTCGCCCTCAAGAACCGGTCTGCCGGCAATTTTAATTGGCACGCCAGTATCTTCGGCTCCTCCAACAGTGACCAGCAATGCGTCCACTGTAAGTTCGTTGTCACCTATAACCACTTTCGGGCGCACCACCTGCAGTTGCTGATCACCAAGACCCGGCAAATCCAACTTCAACCCACGCATCGATTGTGCAATTCGATCTGAACCCAGCGCTACAACCACGTCTTGCGAACTGAAGTTGCCTTTTACGTTCAACAAGATAGGAGTCTGGAGTCCGCGTGTGTGCCCCTCTTTGCGCTTGTACTGATACCAGATGGGAGTGGCTGAAGCCATCTCCACTTCACCAAGCGGTACATTCTTGTAAGAGCCACCATCTGACGAAACGGAAACTGACTTGATCTTTCCAGCAACAAGGTCTGTTAAACCAAATGTTTTGACCTTGACTTTTACTTTTCCTCCAAGTCTTTTCTGCAAGACACGCTTTGCAGCGTGTCCCGCCACAACATCGCTTAAAAAAGTTATACCGGTGACTTTTTGCACTGTTCTGCTGAACTTGCTTCCAATCGGAAATGCAGGCTGCGGTGTCGATTGATTCTTCGCCTGAATCTGCGGAGATGTCACAGTTTTCGGCGCTGACTTTTCCTGAAACACATTTTGAGCCGGTCGAACGTGGGTCGGCGGAGCTTCTCGGGTCGGCGGAGCTTCTCGGGTCGGCGGAGCTTCTTGGGTCGCAGGCCGCGTCTGGTTCGGAATGGCTTCTTGAGCCGAAGTCGACACACTAGAAAGCACCGCCACCGATAAACTCAACAACGACACGTGTAATTTTGTAACCGGGCTAGTGTTCATTACAAGACCATTGGGACCAGACGGAGAGGCAACTCTCCAGGCTGCAAAGGATAGCAAATCGGGCAGCTTCCTAAAAGAAAGGTCTCTTAACATCTGCATGTGTTAACTTGTATGGGTCGTCGGTCAGGCACATGTCACAGATTCAGCTCAAGCAAACACTAGAAGAACATCTCGCCCAGCTCAAAAAGTGCACGGCTTGTCCCAACATGATAGGCCCTGTAATCACGCCTAGGCCGGTTTTGAGCAAAGTCTATCTGTGCGGGCAGGCCCCGGGTCCCAGAGAAGGAGCATTTGGCAGGCCATTCGCCTGGACGGCAGGCAAGACCTTGTTTAAATGGTTCGAAACTATCGGTCTGAACGAAGAACAGTTCCGCTCGCTCGCCTTCATCGGTGCAGTTTGCCGCTGTTTTCCCGGCAAAACAAAGCAAGGTGGAGATCGAGTGCCATCATCTCAAGAAGTCAGCACCTGTTCCAGCTGGATGAACCGAGAATTTCAGCTCATGCAGCCAGAATTGATAGTGCCAGTAGGTCGTCTTGCAATCGAACAATTTCTGCCGATAGCGCCGCTAAACGAAATTATCGGGCAGAAATTCTCGGTCGAAGCCTTTGGTCAAAGGTGCGATGTGATACCACTGCCCCACCCGTCGGGGGCATCAACCTGGTTCAAACGGGAGCCTGGCATCACTTTGCTGGCAGATGCCCTGAAACTGCTAGAAGACCATTCCTCCTGGCAGAATTTAGTCGACTCGAAATAGCCTGAGAAGTTAAAGTTGCACCTCAAAAGCTGACCCATGCCCAGCCACGTCAACAATCAGGCCCACATCCAGCATTAATGCCCACATCCAGCACCGATGCCCACCCAGCACTTATGCCCATCCAGCACCGATGCACACACACAGCACCTATGCCCACATCCAGCGTCAATACACACACACACAGCACCGATACCCACACCCGAAACATAATGTTCAAAACGCCGACAAAACAAGTGCAAACAACAACAAATGGAATACGATCAGCTTGCACGATCGAACTGCAGATCTTGCTGCAGCAGGAGTAGGTTATGGAGCCCTGGGAAAAATTAGCTTCTCGTTTCTTCGACCTTTGGCGTAACAAAGGCGATGACTGGCTCGAGAAATACCATAAAGAGATGATGCGCACCGTCAAAAGTTTCACCGCCAAACAAGGTGGAACACTCTCAGAAGGTCGCATGTATAAAGACGAAGAAGACATTCCCAAACTAAACTCTGGAAACGCGCTCATCGACATGGAGTTGAGGCAGCGTCTGATCGACAAACTCAAATTTCCGGTAATCACAGTTCGCTACAAACACTGGAAATTGATCACCAGAGTACTCGGTCCGGCAGAGTTTCCACTTATTTTTCCAGGCAAAGTGATGCTCATAGTGCAGGGCACACGCTTCGTCCCAAAACAAGATTTCCACCTCAGCATTTTCACACGTGGAACCTCAGTAGAATGGCTCTCTAAGCCGCTAGAGAACGTAATACGGTTGTGGCCGGAACTGAAAGAAGCGACGGATAGAAAACCTCGAAACGATTCAGGTACCGAAGTCAAAGCGGGACACTACGACGTCGATAGTCGCTTCGTCATCAAAACAACGCATCCTCAAATAGTCGAAAAGTTATTTGAGAAGCATCGAGTACGAGAAAAAATACTCGCATCAAGAATGACTGGATTCGGGGTCTCCAGTAACTTAAACACGGATCAAAACTGGGGCAACGTTTTGAGCTTTTTTGATATCGTCAAGATCAACAGCGCAGAAGAGATGGCTACTTCGAATGCGTTTTTCAGAGATGTACTTGATGCACTTTTCGAAAACGATTTGATTACAAGCGAGCCACCAAAGCCGCTGACTCAAGGTTCGAGAGTCTTCGACTTTTAAACGGAAGCCGTAAATCAGACGCCTTGCAAGGCTCTCAATGATACTTCGGCAGCCGACAGCAGCTTCGTAGCTCTGTCGCTTTCGCGCGTCAGTTGAGAAGAGAAGCCATAGTGCGGCTTGAGCAAAACCTTTTCGCTGCCGACTCTTACACCTTCAGCGATAGCGGCAGTCAGACGTTGACTGGCAAGCTTCGCGCCTGTTTCGTCGCATTCATGCAGGATCAGCGCCAGTGTTTTGTTGCGGAATCGCACCACAATATCGGTTGGGCGCAAATTCAAATTGAATTGCTGTGCCACCGCATATAATACTGCTTCAGATTCCTGAACGATGCCGTCAGCGGTTGTGAACTCTGCCAGCACAACGCTCATCGGATATTTGTTATCGAGTGCAAGTTCAATTTGACCTTCCAGCAGCTGCACCAGATATTCGCGAGTGCAAGTGCGCTTGAGCGGATCACTCAACTTGCCTGAAGTTACCTGCTGCGAATTAACAGCTGGAATGCTGCTCAAAGTCGCGTTCGTGGTGCGATAGGCACGGCGCTCGATGCCATTCGGCGCTCCGTATATGTTGGACATTCACTTCACCTCAAGGGGGAACAGTAACACGGGATTCCAACGCATACCTGAAGGCAGCTCAGTCGAGATTGTAAGTCTTTTTATTAGACGTTGATCGCGCGCCACTCTTATTTGTAAACCATAATCGGCAAACACTGATGGTGACTACGTTTTAGAACTTTACCCTGTGTACATAGCAATGTAAATATTTGAGCGACACGCTAACAGAAATGGCTGAACCAACAGTCTTTCTTTATAGTTTCGAAAGAATTGGCAGGAATGGAAAACCGCGAACAACTAGTTGAGAGCAAACCAAAAGCGGCTCAGACAGCGGTGTTGAGTGCTGGCCGTTTTAATGCAACGGATCAAGCAGGCCACTTTGCAAAGTTTCTCAGCGTACAGCAAACTAGTCGAGTTAGTGCGCACACTAACTCGATTCTAAAAAGATAGCGTTTGCGTAAACGAAGTAGAACGACTGAACATCAGAGTATCCAGATCCATCGAACACAATCGTCTCAAAAGAACAAAGGTTGAACCAATCATACAATTAAGTTACAGCGGAGAAACTGTCCAGACACTATAAATTCGTCCAGACCAAACTCGCAGACAAACTGAATCTATCCTGGACTCAATACTATTCTTGAGACTCGATCTATTTTTGAGACTCAATACTATTCTTGAGACTCAATCTATTCTTGAGACTCAATACTGTTCTTGAGACTCAATCTATTCGGGACGAAAAGGATCGGGCGGCGGTGGACCCGACGAACGCCCCTCTTCTTCGTCACGACGCGGCTGCGGTCGTGGTGGCGTCTGCGGAGAATTAGGATTGCCACCGGCACTGGGGCGCAGTTTTTCGTTGAGCGCTTCTTTCAAAAGCTCGTTTTGCTTGAGCAATGCCTTCAAGTGTTCGTTAGCAATGGCAAGCTCAGCTTGCAATTCGGCAACTGTCTGCTCGTGAGTTACACCTGTAACCGGGTCGCGACCTGGCATCTTGGGCAACAGCACATATCCGAGTTGCACAGCTTTGAGAGCCGCTGCTGTTCTTGTCGGCACTTTCAACTTGGCAAGAATACACTCGATATGCTTTTCGACCGTGCGCAATTTCATGTCGAGTTCTTCTGAAATTTCTTTATTGCGCAAATCAAGTCGAATTAAAACTTCAATTTCGCGGTCGGTCAAATTGGAGTTCGGCATCGAAGTCGCCGGACTTTGTTTCACCAACTGCGTAATTTTGGGATCGCAAAACGGCAATCCACGAGTAACTTGCTCAATTGCCTCGAACAGTGTACGAGGACCGGAGCTCTTCAAGCAGAATCCGCGAGCCGAAGCGCGCACAAGCTGGTTGTGGTATTTGGTGGCGTGATAAGAGTCTGTCAAAACCAGCACATTTGCAGTTGGCATCTCATCGTGCACACGTCTGCAAATTTCGACGCCGTTCAAGATGTCCAGGTCCACGTCTGTGATAACAAAATCCGGCTTCATTCGACGAATCAAATCCATCGCCGCCATACCGTCGGACGCCTCTCCAACGATTTCAACTACTTCTGATACAACCCGTTTGAGTCCGAAGCGAATCAGTTCATGGCGCTCACACAACACGGTACGGGGTCGGAACACTGAGTGCCTCTGCTGTGTTTGTGTAAAAGAATCCAAGGAAGTCTCCGAACCTGTTTTTAAAATCTGGCGTTAGGCCACTGGTTAATTGTAACAACGCCTCAGACAACTGACGGAGTATTCCAAAAACTCCATATGTGGAAAGGTAAGACATGATGAACCCTTCGTCAAGTCAATCCCTTTCCAGCACACAGATTTGAGACGCCAAGGGTATATCAACTATGGGAAATATACGAAGCCTGTGGGATATCCCCCAATAGACTTGGCAGCCCCGAAATCGTTAAGCTGTGCTCACATTCCGTATTATTTGTATTGCACCCCATCAGATTTTCAAACACATGACTAACGCCCATAAAATCATCTACACCCTGTCAATAGCCATGAGCTTACACCTCAGCCTGGCAGTGATTGCGGCTTCAGCAACCAAGCTCAATGCAGCGCCTCTGCCTCATGAGCGCGATTCGAAAGATTTCACCAACGGCGAAGAAACGGTAATTCCGCCCAGCGCGACACGCTTCAAACGCCGTCCCGATGCACGCGAAGTCGAAAAACAGCAAAAAGCCGACGAGCTGGAAGCTCAGAAGAACGCCGCTCTAGCCAAAAAGCAACAGCTCGATGCTGAAGCAAGAGCCCAGCAACAACAAGTCGACGCCTACAACAAGCAAGCTCAAGTCGCCATTGAAGCAAACAACAGCGCTGTTGCACTGGGAAAACAGGGTCGCTGGATGGAAGCGATCGCAGCTCACGAAAAGGCGGTTCAATACGACCCGAAGAACAAACAATTTAGAGTCAACCTGTCGGCAGCTCGCACTGCCTTCGGTCAGCAACGCATGGCGCAGAAAGATTTCAGTGGCGCCGCCAGCATGTTCCGCAAAGCGCTCAGTGCCGCCCCCGATAACGGTCTTGCCGGCAAAATGCTGGTCGAGTGCATGAAGAAAAGTGGACTCGATGCAACCAGCGCCGACGTGAGAATTCAGGTCGGCGACCAGCTAGCAGGTGCCAACGATTTCGAAGGCGCCGCCATCGAATATCAAGCAGCCATGCAGATCGAGCCGTCAGGACGAACATACGTGAAGATGGGCGACATGGCCTATCGCTATGGACAGATCACCACCGCCACCAACTGGTATCGTCAAGCGATCATCAAAGATCCCAACTGTGGTGCAGCACATCGCCAACTCGGCTTTCTGGCACTGGCACAACGCGACAACACTTCAGCAGCCGCATCCCTGCGCAAAGCCGTTATCCTCGACCCCAAAGACGTGGCAGCAGGTCAACAACTCGTCGAAATCTGGCGCAAACAAGTAGCCACAAATCCGCTGCTGGCCGAGAATCATCTCGGGCTGGCGGGTGCACTTCAGCTTACTGGTGACTTCGTAGGTGCGGAAAGCTCATACAGAAAATTAGAAGCGCTCGACCCGAAAAATCCCGGTCTTGAAGCTGGTCGAGCCAGCCTCAGTCGCGCTTATCAACACGCCAAGGCAGAAAAACACAAACTCGCTTCGACAACTTTATATAACCAGGGCTTGCGTCGGGAAGCTCTGGCAGAAATCAATCAGGCAGTGATGCTCGAACCCAGAAACGCCGAGTATCAGTTCCTTCTGGGCGAATGTCTTGAAGCCAATGGCGACTACCAGAACGCCCATCAAGCCTACTTGACCTGCGTTTTGATCGACCCTGAAAACAATAAAGAAGCGGCTGCTCGAATGAAAGCGATGCAGAATCAAAGCGGCATGACGGCTCAGCAATCGCAGACGATGATCAGCCAGGTGACAAACAAATTGACAGGTGGTGGCTCCGCAGCCTCACCAGTGGCAACACCACAGACTATGTCAGCTCCACAGACATCAACGCCGAACACCCTGGCTCCGGGCGGCACACAAGAGCCCAACGCAGTACGCAAAAATATGTTTGAAGGCGGAAGTGGTTCTCCCTCTCTTCCCCAGACCATGAACTTTAGAACCCATGACGAGTCAGATTCGGCGCAGCCTGGTATGCCAGTCGCCGCCGCCGCTGGTGGTGCTCCCGCCGCTGGTGGTGTTCCGGCTCAAGCGGCAGCACAAGCAGCCACTGACAACCTCTCTCGAGTCGCCGCATGTGAGGCGCAAAAAGATTATGCAGGCGCAGTTTCGATACTGAGACAAATGCTGTCTGATAACTTGCAAAACCCGGACATGCACCATCGCCTGGCCGTCAATTTGATGTCTGCCGGAGAAATTAGCGAAGCAATTTCGGAATTTAGGATTGCAAGCGCACTAAATCCGAAGCAGAAGGCTTATGCTGAAGATCTAGCGAGAGCTATGTCCATTCATAAACGCTCGATGACGAGCGACGGAGCCGGAGCACCTCAATGAGCTTTTACTTTCAGGCACCTGATCTAGCCGAGTTTCCGAGGCGATCTTACCGAAAGTTCCTTGAAGAGACACTGGGTAACCTGTTCGCCGAAATCTCACCAATAGCAAGCGAGTACAGCACTCGCTACGAAGTTTCGTTCGTCGGTCAAGACGGCAAAGTGCACTGGCGCTTTGAAGATTACGCCCCCGACTCCGGATATCCCACGTCAGCTGAAGCAGCCCGTAAATCGAATATGACTCATGCCAAACGCATGATGATGGAAGTCTGGCTGCGCGACACTCAAACTCACGAACTGCGCAAATCGACCGCTTATGTGGCTGACGTGCCTGTAATCACAGACCGCGGAACCTTCGTCATCAACGGCTCTGAGCGCGTCGTCCTCGGTCAGCTGGTGCGCGCACCAGGCATCTATTTTTCACAAGGCGGGCCAAGCAGCTACAAAGCACTGTGGCTTGCCGAGCAAGGCGCACCGGTCAGCATCGAACTCGAACTGGACCCGGGCTCTGGAAAGACAAGCCGCGCCAAGTGCAGAATCAAGTTGCCAAAACGCAGCTGGATAGCAGCAACGACTGTTCTGTCGGCAATGGGTGTGGACGAAAATACTCTCTCTAAAAGAATTCAGCCGCTGCTTGAAAGAAATCGCATCGAGTGGAAAAAGGTCTCCAACGCCGAAGCCCTGGCAGTAGTAGGCAGAGGCTGGAAGCCTGACGGCGGTGGTGGCACCAGCGGTGGTGTTACGGCGTTGAAAGAATTGACGGAAAAGCGCCGCTACAACATGGGTCACCTCGGGCGCAAACGCGTCAACAAGAAGCTGGGCGTCGATCACGAATCGCTGCAATTGAGCGCAGAAGACATCATGGCTGCAGTGGAATACATTCTCA
Organism: Drouetiella sp.; assembly: GCA_036702955.1. GTDB lineage: Bacteria > Cyanobacteriota > Vampirovibrionia > Obscuribacterales > Obscuribacteraceae > PALSA-1081. Next base: position 60,029 of record DATNPY010000046.1, read on the forward strand.
ACCTGCCCCTCGGAAACGGCTCGACAGACAACATTGACAGCTTGGAAAACAGACATTTGCGCGGCGTTGGCGACGTCCTCACACGTGCGGTTCGACCGGCACTGGCGCAGATGGTGAAATCACTTAAAACCCGCCTTGAACTCAACGAAGACGAAGAAATAGGCAGCCCCAACGACCTGGTCGACTGCCGACCCGTCGCCAACGCAATGGTCAAATTCTTCTCCGGAAATCCACTGGTTCAATATCTTGACCAGCAAAACCCACTCTCAGAGCTTTCCCACAGACGCAGAATCACATCGTTTGGACCGGGCGGCATCGATCCAAACGCGGCGCCAAATGAAATGCGCGACGTTCACCCTTCCCAAATTGGTCGAGTCTGCCTGGTCGAATCACCTGAAGGAAAAAACTGCGGTCTGGTGGCATACATGGCCACCTACTGTCGTATCGACGAAGACGGCTTCATGACCGTGCCCTACCGCCGCGTCATCGACGGCAAAGTCACAGACGAAGTTTGTTACCTCACTCCTGCGGACGACAAAGCTTATTCGCTGGCACCACCTGATACGAAAGTAGCTAATGGCGAAATTCTTGGACCGTTTGTCAGTGGCAGACGTGGCGAAAGATTTTTCGAGATGGAGCCCAAAGACGTAGACATGATCGGCATCGCGCCGCAGGGATTCATCTCAGTTGGATCGGGTCTGATTCCGTTTCTGGAACATGACGACGCCAACCGTGCCCTCATGGGTGGTGGCATGATGCGGCAAACTCTGCCGCTCATCAAACCAGAGCGTCCGCGTGTCGGCACAGGCATGGAGAAGATTGTAGCGCGATCGTCAGGTCATTCAATTGTTGCCAGACGCGCAGGCACGGTCACTCGAGTCACAGGCAACGAAATCGTTGTCACCCAGGCAAGCGGCGAATCGAGAACGTACAACCTGATTCGTTTCGACCGAACCAATCAAAATACGATCTTGGACCAGAGACCGGCGGTGAAAGAAGGACAAAAGGTTGAAGCCGGCCAGATCATCGCTGACGGACCGGGCATCGATAACGGCGAACTGGCACTCGGTCGAAATCTTCTTATCGCATTTTTGTCGTGGCGCGGTCAAAACTTCGAAGACGCGATTGTGCTGCGCGAAGGCCTGATTCGCGACAGCAAACTCAGTCACATCGAAATTGAAAAGCACTCAGTCGGCGTTCACCAGACTCTGCGCGGTCCGGAAATCCTCACACCCGAACTTCCCAACGTCGCGCATAAAGACCTGGAACATCTCGACATGCGCGGCATCGCAAAAATCGGAAGTTATGTCAATCCCGGCGACATTCTCGTCTCGAAATTAGCACCAAAAGAACAGCGCGCCATGAGCGCTGAAGAAGAATTGTTGCAGGCAATCTTCGGTAAAGTCGCCGAGGAAATGCAAGACACCAGCTTACGAGTGCCGCACGGCTCGGGCGGCCGCGTCATCGACGTGCGCATCTTCACACCAGAAACTACACCTGAATTGAAGTCTGGTTTGATCTGCGAAATCGAAGTGCTGATAGCACGCATGTGCCCGGTCGAAGTCGGCGACAAACTGGCTGGACGCCACGGAAACAAAGGCATCGTCTCGATTGTCGTGCCTGACCAGGACATGCCTTATCTCCCCGACGGCACACCAGTTGATATCTGCCTGAATCCACTGGGCGTACCGAGCCGTATGAACGTTGGACAGGTCTTCGACACGCAACTTGGACTTTATTCGCAAATACTGAATCGCTATTACCGCATTCACCAGTTCGATGAATCAATCTCACCTGACGCATCCTTCAATCTCGTCACCGACGCTCTTGCAGAAGTGCGCAAAACGCCTGGCTACGAATGGATGGGCAAAGACGGCAAAGTAATCTTGACCGATGGCAGAACCGGCGAGCCCTTCGACCGTCCCGTGCTGGTTGGCAGACAGTACATGCTCAAATTGAATCAGCTCGTGCTGCACAAAATCAACGCCAGATCGGGTCTGGGTGGACCTTACGCGGCAGTCACGCAACAGCCTGTGGGCGGAAAAGCAAACCACGGCGGACAGCGCATGGGAGAAATGGAAGTCTGGGCGATCCAGGCCTACGGCGCCGCCAACATTCTCAACGAAATGATGACCATCAAAGCAGACGACTTACACGGTCGCCATCAGTCTTATGCCGACATCGTGCAGGGCAACCCGATGTGCGCACCGGGACGCACAGCGGCATTCGACGGTTTGTGCTGCGAGATTCGCGGGCTCGGCTTTGAGATGACGCTCGGTCGGATCGTAGACTCATTCGACGTTGTGGAAGATAAGAGTTGCTCGACACCGTCGAACGAACCAGCGCCGAAGACCCTCGAAGAAGAATACATGGTTTCTTCCGTCGATACGAAAGAAGAAGAGGGCGTCAAGATTCTTGAAATTCCAGCCGGCGACTATGTGCCGATCAGCCGACCGCTGCAAGCTCCTATCATCACGTCTGTGACAAACGGCAAAAATGGCTTCAAACCGCGCGTCGAAATCTCTCAAGAACCGATCATCGACGACGTTGATGACAGCGATGAAGCATACCTTGCATCGTTCATCGACGAAGCGACCAGCGATATTCTCGGTCCCGATGGCTCATTTGCACCCGGCGAGCCCGGACAGTCGACGCCGGACCCAGATCAGCCGGTCGAATTTGGACAACCAGTCGAGTTCGGTAAACCTGTTGAATTCGGCAAACCTGTTGACTTTGGAAAACCTACAGAATTCGGCAAACCTGTTGACTTTGGAAAACCTGCTGAATTCGGCAAACCAACCGAGTTCAGCAAACCAGCTGAATACGGCAAGCAGCCTGACTTTGGACAGCCCGCCCAACAACCGGCCGACCAGCGCTTTGCACTCTCCAATGCGGACCTATCTGCGGCGATTGCGCCCGAACTTTCCAGTCAGCAAGACAAACTTCTGCTTGATTTCCCGTCTCTAAGCGACCTGCAATCACTGGCCTCAGAGCTGCTCAACCTTGGAAACACAACAGAAACGGTCAAAACGCCAACAGAAATAGTCAAGACGCCAGCAGAGACGCTCAAGTCCACAAACCCTCACGAGCCGACCGAAGGGGAAAAATCCCATGCTGAGGGTAATTACATCATGGACGACGAAGAATCTTAAAAGCATACTAGTGGTGCAGTCGGATCACTAGGTAAATCGTTCATGTCAGGCAGAGCACGTAAGCAGATCATCAAGACCACGGCGTTGTCGTTGTTTATGCTCGGAGCATTAAGCGTTTTTGCTCCGCTGACCGCTCTGGCTCAATTTGCTCAACCGCTTAGCTACCCAAATCAAAACACCAATCCTCAAGCCGAAGTGCCTGGCAGTGGCAACACCCCTGCACCAGTCAACCCTGGCGACACAATCGGAGCGCCTCCTGTTCCAACCGGAGCAGCCGACCCGACCACTGGCAACAGCTTTCCCAACGGCGTCGGACGCGACAGAACAGTCGTCAACGTCTATCGCAACAGCAATGGTGGCGCACTCGGTCAGCCGCGCGGCAACCGCATGGTCATGACCATCAGACCAGACCAACTTTCAGCCGACCAACTCGGTCAGGTTCAGGGCATCCTCGGAGTCAACTTGCTCTCAGGCGAACAGATTATCCAGGTCAACGCCTCAGATGCTCAAATCGAGCAGTTGCAACAAGCAATGGCAGCCTGGCCGCAATATCAGATGAACGGAAACCGCAAAAAAATCAACAACGATTCACCAGCCACCGGATATCCGAAGGCTAACGAAAACAATCTCTACGACTTCCAGGGACCACTGCCAACCGTCAGAACATTCTCTCGTTATCTCGTTATTCTCGGCGTAGTCTGCGCCACTGTCTTCATGGCTCTGGCAGCCTACTCGATGGTACTCGGTCACCCATACGGTGGCGCCAGAGTAATCGGCACAGCCGCCGGTCTCATGCTTCTGCTGATGGGATACACCATCTGGAAGGTCGTGCAGATGAACACGTTCAAGGCGATGAGCAACACACCAGCTATCAACCAGAACAGACCACAAACAGCTCAAGTCAACGACGCCAACATAGGTCCACCAGGATTGCCGGTCACTCCGGGTGGTGGCGTGGGCGGAGCCGGAAGAAGCGGTATTCCAGTCGTACCGTTCGGAAACGCAAACAACCCGTAAGTCTGAAAGACGCGAACAATCACGACAAAGAAAAAAACAAGAAACAAGACGCAGAAAACACAGATTCTCAGAATAGCTAAAGGACGCAGGTAGACAATGAAGATTAAGGGACTAGTGATAGCAACAACGGCGCTGAGCCTTATAGCCGGTTGCGTGACATTGTTTCCAGCCTACGCCGCACCAAACGGAATGGATGTTTTCTCCAACGTCACGCCAGGCAACCGCAATCAACAGAATCCACCAAGAAAATCTGCAGCAGCTCAAATTCAAAGCATGCTTCCTGCCGCCAATCCAGTCGGTCAGGGTTCCATGGCGATGATGTCCACCACATCACCAGCTCTCACATGGTTTGAAAGCTTTGACGACATCCAGTTTAGTTTGCTGCCATCCGATACAGACAGAATTATTCTCAAGACGAACTTCAATCAAGAAGCAGAGCGCGTTATTGCCTGGTCAAAGACCGCAGCCAAGGTAGCTCACAACTATCGAGTCCTCGCAAAAAAGTTGAAGTACGCTCCGGTTCCACCAAATCACGAACCCTTGAAAGAATATCAAAACTTGATGTCTGCCTGGTACGACGACAAAGCGTCAGTCTACGAAGATTTGATTCGCCCTCGTACTCCAGCTAAAACCATTGAAGAATTGCAGGATCAGCTCAAAGAAGTAAATGACCGTGCAGACAGCATCGCCAGCACACAAAAGGAACTGCACATGATGGACATGCACCTGAGAGATGTCTACCGCGTGCACCAGCCGAGACAGACAGACAAGCTCTGGCAGTACGTCTCGAATCAATCGCCTAACCACGTTCAGACGTTCGGCAAATAAAAGTTTTTCTCCGAATCACACCCCAAACAAATCCGAGGACCGCAGGCAATGGCAATCCAACTCAATGAAAGAGACCATCTCATCTTCAAGCTGATAGATGAGCATCAGGTTCTTCTCGAAAAACACATCTCCTGGTTCATCTCCGGCGACGACAAGCCTGTGCTGATCCGCGACAGACTACGCAAACTCTTTTATCTCGACTACTTGCTGTGCCACCGCCACGCCACCAAACTTCCCTGGTGGACAACACCGACAAAGCCACTGGTGTACATGCTGGCCCCACTTTCGCGCACCATTTCGAATTTGAAGGAAGAAGAAATCGACCTGTTCGATGCCGATATTCAAAGACATCTGCTGGAAGTCGCCAACTTGCGCATGATGCACTTGATCGGTGTGAAAGAGAACGAAATCTCAGACTTCACGTGGACAACCTGCAAAGCCGCTGAAGGCAAAACGAAGCATGTAGATGCGATCGTTAAACTGACGGTCGGCGGTCATGTTCGCAACTTCGGCATCGTTAACCACCCGGTCGCTAACGCCGAATTGATCGCAAACATCGAAAGCGCTATTAAAGCCGGAGTCGAATCAGTCTTGATCGTCTCTCGCGATGAGACTCATCAAGCAGCAGTCCAGACTCTTCTGGCCACTTCAAGCGTGAGCAAGAATGTTTTCTTCTCCACTCACCACGAGCTCTACAAGAACGGCATCGTCAAATCGGCCTGGCAAGGTGCAGATCAACGCGCCGCTGACCTGTTCGGCTCCAATGTTGTTGCGGCATTCGCCACACCAGCATTCACTGCGGTAGCCATCTAACCACTGTTCTTTGTCCTCGATTGATTGGGTTTAAAGGCGGCTTTGATTGCCGCCTTTTTTATTGCGAGTATTTTCCAACGCATATGGACCAGGATGAGAATGGACCAGGATGAGAAGGAAAACGTTCAGGACTCTGAAACTTGCGAAGTGCTTTTCAAGCCTAAGCGGATTGTCTTCGTCACGTCGTGGCTGATCGAAATTTGCTTGACCGTTTTGGGCTCAAACGCACTGTCCGAAGGTGGGCTGAATCTGAGGGAGTACACACCAGCGGGAATAGTCATGTTGCAGACGCCGTCTGGATCTGTGAGAATGGAACCTTTCGGCAGCGATTTGCTGCTGCCATCGCCTGTAATGGCATTTCCGTAAGGGCTGTATGCGACACGGCAACGCGGCACTTTCTGCCCCGACTCACTTACGACTTCAAACTTGACCTGACACCAACCGTGCCAATCGATGTCCAGATTCTTAGGCTCGGTGCCGATTTCGATTTTTTGCGCGTTGGAAAGATCCGTATGCACTGCCAGCCAATACGATCCAGGCGCAATGAAGAAACTGTATTTCCCTTCCGAGTCAGTCATACAAGTAGAGAGTGGCACGTCTAGTTCAGACTCACACAAGTCTCTCTCATCATCTGCATAAACAGACACTTTGATGCCATTGCGCGTATGACCCGCTTCATCGGCGATGCGTCCATAGAGCCGCGTTCCCTGGACAAGTCGAACGGGAATCTGTGTGTCGCCGCCCACGACGATCATGCGGGTCCATGGTGCCAGACCGCTGAACTGGGAGCCTTCAAGAGTAAGTGATGGGGCGTGTTTCGGATGTGCCGAAACGACAAGTTTGTATGTACCACCAGGCACGCCCACGGAAAATTGTCCTGCCTCGTCCGTCTTGGTCAATAAATCGATCTTCCGATCGAGTCCCTGAATTCGCACGAGGCATTGCGCCAGCGGAGTCAGCTCATACTGCACCTGTCCGCGCAATCTGAAGCCTTCCGCCAACTGAAATTCTTTCTTCAAATCGACATGAACTTCTACATTGCTTTCAGTTGCAGCGAATAACAAACCAGCCTGGTCAGGCTCAATTGATATGTCGTAAACACCAGACTCAACCAGCGCGCGAAACTCGCCGTTCACGTCAGTGACGCACGTAACATCGATACCCAGCTGCTCCAGCAACTCATTTTCTTGATTGGTTGGAGTCAATTTCACTTTGACATTGGCAGCCGGCACGCCAAACACATCCGTTACTCGACCTTCGAAGTTGCACATATCGGGCAGAAGAAATTCGAGATTATCGTCACGCTGCAAATCAACGTGGTAAACAGTGCTTGTCACAAATGGAAGGGAGCTGGCTTTTCCAGCGTCGCTGGCATTCTGCTTCTCATACCTGAAGCCTACGTTGAACCTGCCGCGCGGCAGTGTGACTGAGTACTTTCCATCGCTGCCGACCTTCGCAGAAGCGTGATAGGTCATTGGTTCATGCGCCAACACCATAATTTCACCAGAGGTGATTGGTGCACCAGATTTGGTGACAGCTTTGACCTTGAGAATACTGCCTGTCACCAGACCTACGTTGAGCGTTGTATTGCCGTTGATGTTCAGTTCGTTGGAGGTGCGCAAAAATCGAGTGTTCGGGTCAGGCTCGATTTCTATGCGGTAGCCACCAGGGCAAACACCAAAATTGAATTCACCTCTGGTGCCGGTTCTCTGCCGACCCACAAGCCCCTCGGGCTCGCTGACGCCCAGTTCATAGAGGGACACTGTCACGCCGGAAATGCTCAGCCCCTGGTGGCGCACAGCACCGGACAGATTGTAGGTGAAGACAGTCGATGTCAAAGTTGCTCCTCAGGACTTGTACGCTCAGCTCGAATCTCAAATCGATGCTAAGACGATTGACCGTCAGAGATTTTAACGCATTCTGGACTGCCATCCTCTACCGATTTCCATCCCAGAGCGAGCATTACCTCACGAACAGTTGCGAAAGAACCCGTAACGACTACGAATTCAGACGATTGCACAGCCATGTTAAAAGCTTCAGCAATCGTGTCATATGTAGAAGCGACGGCTCCACGCTCCTGACAGAACGCTGCCAGCTGCTCCTTGTCGAATGTGGCTCTGCGTGTAGCGGCCTGACTTGCATAAACGCGATCACCAGCGCGCACCAGGGCTTCGACGATCTGTCTGGCATTTTTATTTTCGAAGCAGCCAATCACAAAGTGGAATCTAGCATCCGGGTGAAGTCGGTCCAGTGCCGCCCTCAAGGCGCTTGCTCCAGCGGCATTGTGCGCACCATCGAGGAAAATTTGCTGCTTTCCGACTGCCCCGCTTACAAGTTGCAGACGCCCAGGCCAGTAAGCTCTTTCAAAACCCACCTGAATCACTTTCGCGCCATCGCCCGGACATCGTGAAGCCAGACCACTGATGTGAAACGCCGCCACAGCAAGCATGCCGTTCTCTTGCTGGTACGCTCCCAGCAACGCCAGTGAGTGCTTCGCTGCATCAAAGTCTGTCGCAATTGCAGTGGCAAGCGCACCGGTTGGAGGATCAGCCAGTGCAAACAACGCACTGCCGGATTGCTCGCAACGACTCCGAATGACATCCAGAGCCGCTCCAGTTGCACCTGATACTACCGGAACCCCAGCTTTGATAATTCCAGATTTCTCGAAAGCAATTTCTTCGACAGTGTTACCGAGTATATGAGTGTGATCCAGATCGATATTCGTTATGACACTGCACAGAACATTTCCGACAACATTGGTGGCATCGAATCTGCCGCCCAAGCCAACTTCGACGACAGCCAGATCGACCCCGCTTTCAGCAAACCAGAAAAACGCAATCGATGTTAGAAATTCAAACCACGTCAAAGGTCCAATTTCTGGATGTCTCGCACCGAATCCTTCTGAATGCTGCCTGATATAAGTGCCGATGCGAGCGAACTCAACGTCTGAAATAGCTTTACCATCTACGTGAAACCGCTCATTCCAGCGCAGCAGATGCGGTCCTGTGAATCGACCAACTTTAAAACCCGCTGCTCTTGCAACGCTATCGAGCAAAGCTACTGTTGAGCCTTTACCGTTGGTGCCTGCCACATGAATGACAGGGTACTGATTTTGCCAATTACCGTGTTCCGCCATGAATGCCGCTATGCGCGTCAAACTTGGCTTCTCCAGGGTCGGCGATAAGCTCTCGATGTACGAGAGACAATCGGAATAATCCATCAATACACGTCTTGAAACTGCGATACCAAATGAGTTGCATCTGATCATACCTGTTAGGATGATGACTCGACCTACAAAATGGAGTTCCCAGTGCCAGTCTTCAAAGTCGCTCACAAAGTCGAAAGCAAAAGAATCTACGAAGGCGATATTGTCAACTTCAGGGTCGACACCGTCCGCCTGGAAGACGGCAGAGAAACCATTCGTGAGCTGGTCGAACACAACGGCGGCGTCGTCATCGCATGTCAACCGACGCTCGATGAAATAGTCTTGATAAGACAGTATCGCTACTCAGTCGATGAAGACCTGCTTGAATTGCCGGCCGGGCGCATTGAAAGTGGTGAAGATCCGCTGCACGCGGCGACGCGAGAACTTACAGAAGAAACCGGCTACAGAGCCAAAATTTGGCGAGAGCTTGTCAGAATGTACACAGCCCCCGGCTTCTGCAATGAAATGCTCTACATGTTCCATGCCAGCGACGTTGAATTGGATAGCAAAAATCTCGACTACGACGAAGAAACAGAAGTGCTTGTATTGAAAATCGAAGACGCTTGGCAACTGGTTCTCGACGGCAAAATTCGAGACGCCAAAACCGTTTCTGGTGTTGGCATGCTCCTAGCCGAAAAGAACAGGCGGGTAGTTTAGCAACACAGCACCAGAAAACTGCTAGTCGCTCGAAACATCACGATTCCAGATGGTATACTTCGCAAGATAAAGTCGGAATCTTCCTGTGTTTTCCTTAATCAAATCCGGCATTCATTAATCAAATCCGGCATTCATTCGGCATTCAAAGAGGGTCAAACGTTCCATGGCTAAGAAGGAAAAAGTCAATAACGGTATCGGTCTGCCAAGCGCAGCCATGGTCGCGATGGGCTTCGCCGGAGCACTCGTCAGTGGACTCAGCTTCGTTATCATCAGATATTGGCCATTGCCTGTGAGTGTGGCACCGTACTTCGGCTTCAGACAGGGTGCAATGTGGGGGCTCGTCGTCGGAGCAGCTTTCGGCCTGGTGCTCGGCTTCCTCACAGACGACTCGCACTTTCCCGATTCAGACGCAGTCTAATACGCGAATTGGTTCCGCTGCGGGACGATCGCGGCATCCAGTCTGCTCGACTGATCAATCAACGAGGCGCCCCGGGCGCCTTTTTTGTTGTTCGGAATCCGCACTTCGAAAAAACCTGCTAACCTCTATGCACTCATGCCGGACAGTTTGACTGCACAGGCAATCCCAGACTCCATTCAGGTGCACGCGAAAATGAACGACAGCTTTATCGCTAGTTTGCCAAAGGCAGAACTGCATCTTCATATAGAAGGTACTTTCGAGCCTGAGCTGATCTTTAAAATGGCAGAACGCAACAAGATTACGCTGCCTTATGAGTCGGTCGAATCGCTCAGACAAGCGTATCAATTCACAGACCTGCAATCATTTTTGGACCTCTATTACGCATGCATGAACGTGCTCAGAACTGAAGAGGATTTCGCCGAGTTAGCCAACGCCTACTTCGAAAGAGCCAGTAAACAGAACGTCGTACACGCGGAAATATTTTTCGATCCCCAGGCGCATACGCAGCGCGGAGTGCCTTTCAGAACCGTGATAGATGGGCTATGGGCGGCGGTTAAGGACAGCAAAAAGAATTTCGGAATAAGCACCAAAATGATTATGTGCTTCCTTCGAGATCTATCTGCGGAATCTGCGATGGAAACTCTGGATCAAGCGATTCCCTTCGGCGAACGTATTGTGGCGGTTGGACTCGATTCCGCCGAAGTTGGCAATCCGCCCTCAAAATTTACCGATGTATTTGCCAAAGCACGTGCCAATGGATTCGAAGCAACGGCGCATGCCGGCGAGGAAGGTCCAGCCGAATACGTGTGGGAAGCGCTCAACATTTTGAAAGTAAAGCGCATCGATCACGGCGTCAGGAGCATGGAGGACCCCAATCTGGTGCGCCACCTCGTCGAGAATGCGACACCACTGACGGTGTGCCCGCTCTCCAACATCAAGCTGCGTGTCTTCGACAAAATGAAAGACCATAACATCAAGAAGATGTTGAATGCTGGACTGAAAGCGACTATCAATTCAGACGACCCAGCATATTTCGGCGGATACATCGCAGAAAATTTTCAGTCGATTGCCGAAGCACTCGACTTGAAACAGGATGAATTGAAGACGCTGGCGATGAATTCAATCAACGCTTCTTTCCTCAGCCCATCCGAGCGGCAAGAGTATCTCAATCTTTTTTCTGCCAACTAACCAGAGCTACTCCAACTCCGCTCATCAGCGCAATTGCAGCACCTTTGAATAGCTTTCTTCGTTGAAACCAATCAACAAGATTTTACCAACTTGCAAGGTTGGTGCGCGTAGATTACCGGATGGCCCGACAATCAGCTTCTTCAGGTCATCATCATCAACGTGCTCTTTTTTTAAATTCAGATGCACCAACCTGGTGCCCTTGCTCGCATAAATCTCGTCGAAGTTTTTTGCCATTGCCACAGCTTCGTCAGGTCCAATGCGGATCTTCTTTGCATCGACCGTCGTCGCCGCTTTCACTTTTTTCTTCGTCAGAAATTCCTGCGCTCTTACACAAGTCACTCAACCGTTGCGGTGATAAATCCAATCGAGCGTCATATTCTTCCTCCGTGGTTTGAGAGGATCGTACCGAATCGGCGTTGCCTGATCCAGCGTGGCGCGCTAATGAGATAAAGAAATAGAGTTTGGCGTCTTGCTTCCGACGTCATCATCAGGAAGGAACTGAGATGACAACAAATACGAGGCGATTCCAAAAGCTACAGCAACGTTGAGCGATTCTTTGAATCCGCGCATTGGCAGGTGACAAACGACATCACACATCTCAAGCGACTCTGCTGACAGCCCGGTTAATTCGTTTCCCACGACAAGACAGAGCGGTACGGATAGCTTGCCAGAATCCAACGCTTGCTTCAGGTCGATGCTTGCGTCATTTCTCTCAAGCCCGACAACAAGAACTCCCTGTGATTTAAGCGCTGGAATGATGTCGACAGCACTCAAATTGTAATGCCAGACCAGATGATCTTCCGCGCCCAGACTTGTTTTTGCAATTTCCTTGCGAGGCGGACAGCCGGTAATTCCAGATAGAAACAACTGACCAAATCCGGCACCATCGGCTGAACGAAAAATCGATCCAACATTCCATAAGCTGCGCACATCCTCGACCAGAACCGAAAGCGCGATAGTCGCTGACGGACGCAAAACAGACTGCTGCCCGACGTTTCGCTCCAACTTCAAAAGCACGCTGAGCGGTTTAAAACTGGCTTGCCGCTTGCAGGCAGGGCAGGTACCGATAATCGGACGAGAGGCTTTTGGGTCATCAGCAGGCAAAGCCAGAGCGAAGACAGTCCAACAGTCAGAAAATGGACATCTGGTCTCCATGGTCGAAATTTGCGAAGACACCGAACAAACCTCAGATTAGGCTGATTTACACTTGCAACCGCACGGATTGTACAAAAAAGGTTACACTATTGGGCTGTTGCATACACACCTCTGCCCTGCGATCACAAGCAGGTTGTAGACGGTCCGGAGATCTCTGGTTAGTTACTCTCAGGCCCGATGGGCTGCGATGGAGGTACTGATGAAACTGGTTGACAAGCCTGCAAAAGCCCCAAAAAAGGATGCTTCAACACCCACCGCTGGCGAAGGCACGAGCAGCAAACCTGCGGTACGTGCTGAGTTAATCAAAAAACCGGCGCCGCGCGCCAACATCGAAAACTACGAACAGAGCTACGAAACCTTCAATTGGGACGACGCTAAAAAAGAGATTTCTTACTTTGCAGGCGGAAAAATGAACGCTGCTTACAACGCAGTCGACCGCCACATGCATGATGGACGCAGAAACAAAGTCGCTCTCTATTCTGTCAACGCCAGCAACAAGATTGAAAAGCTCACATTCCAGGACGTTTATGAACAGTCGAACAAGATGGGCAATGCCCTGAAAAAGTTGGGCGTCAAACGCGGCGATAGAGTATTCGTCTTTCTATCACGCGTGCCTGAGCTCTACACATCCACTATCGCAATTGCCAAAGTCGGAGCCATCGCCGGTCCACTTTTCTCAGCTTTCGGTCCTGACGCACTGCGCGACAGACTGGTCGACAGCGAAGCCAAAATCATAATCACCAGTCCCGCCCTCAAGCCAAAACTCGACGCAATCAGAAATCAACTGCCTGACCTGGAATACGTCATCGTTGTAGGCGGTGACAAATCGACCCTGGGTGAACGCGAATTCACTTATGAAGAGCTGGTTGCAAACGAATCTTCCAAGTTGCAGTGTGAACAGATGGACCCGGAAGATCCGCTCTACCTGCTCTACACTTCAGGAACTACAGGTAAACCAAAAGGCGTTGTGCACGTGCACAACGATATCGTCGGGCACCACATGACCTCGAAGTGGGTTCTGGACTTGCGCGATGACGATGTCTACTGGTGCACCGCCGATCCAGGTTGGGTAACTGGCACCGTATACGGTATCTTTGGTCCGTGGTCGCTGGGCGCATCAGTCGTCAGTTACGAAGGACGATTCGACGCTGCCAGCTGGTATGCGTTGATCGACAGATTGAAAGTGACAGTCTGGTACACAGCACCGACGGCGCTGCGAATGCTGATGAAGGGTGGAGATGATGTTGTCTATCAACACAGCCTGGAAAGTCTTCGCCACATCCTCAGTGTCGGTGAACCACTGAATGCAGAAGTGCTTCGCTGGGGTCACAAGGTTTATGGACTGCCAATTCACGACACGTGGTGGCAAACGGAAACAGGCATGCAATTAATCGTCAATTTGCCCTGCAACCCGATCAAACCAGGGTCAATGGGTAAACCCTTGCCAGGCGTCTATGCCGCCATCGTAGATGACGACGGGGAAGAAGTTCCCGCCGGTAAAGAAGGCAAGCTCGTGGTTCGCCCGGGCTGGCCAGCGATGTTGCGCGAAGTCTGGCGCAACGAAGAGAAATTCAAAGAGTACTTCAAGATTCCTGGTTGGTACTTCAGCGGCGACAACGCCTTGAAAGATGCTGATGGGTTCTTCTGGTTCATTGGTCGAGCCGACGACGTCATCAACACTGCGGGACATCGAGTTGGTCCATTTGAAGTCGAATCAGCCCTGATCGAACATCCCTCGGTTGTCGAAGCGGGCGTAATCGGAAAGCCGGATGCAGAACGAGGCGAAATCATCAAAGCCTTCGTAGTGCTCGCCAATGGCGTTCAACAATCAGAACAACTGCTTGAAGAAATCAAAGAGTTCACCAAGCGTCAGCTGGCTGCTCATGCCTATCCTCGCGAGATCGAGGTGAAGGAAAGTCTGCCAAAGACACGCTCCGGCAAGATCATGCGACGCTTGCTCAAGGCGTGGGAACTGGGACTGCCGACTGGAGACACTTCCTCCCTCGAGGACGACTGAACCAGTCAGAGCAAATAACGATCAGCCTTAAAACGTCCGAGGTTAATTAGTCGCTCGACTTAGAGTCGGTGGAGTCTTAAAATCAACTACGCTATAAAGGGGTGACGAATTAATTGTCATCCCTTTTGCTTTTAAGAGAATCAAGCCCCAGAGCAAGATAAATTTGTTCAACCAGCCTATTTTATTTTTAGAGCAAGACCCGGCCCGATCCTCTATCCTATAACTACTAAAACAACTGAATATCCAGTCGCCATGCGCCCTTACAGTCGTAGGATCGCTCCGACCGATATCCAATTCGACCGCTGTCGTATATACAAACGACCGCCGGTCAATTTGAACTAATTTCGCGAAAATTACGTTTATAGGAATATGATGAACCCAGAGATACCTACCGAATCCGGAGCAGAGCGGTTACCGCCGCAATCGCTCGACGCAGAGCAAGCGGTCCTCGGCGCCCTGCTGGTCAGTGCCGACGGCATGACTCGTATCGTCGACCTCCTTGAAGCTGAGTCGTTCTATCGGAAATCTCACCAGGTTATCTATTCCGCCATGCTCGATCTCTACGAGAAGAGCGAACCCATCGACATCATCACTCTTTCTCAATATCTGAAAGACGAAGGCAAGCTCGATAGCGTTGGCGGGCGCCAATACATCACCGATCTGTCCCTTGCCGTTGCTACGACTGCCAACCTGGAGTATTACGCCAAAACCGTGCAGCAGAAAGCTCTGTTGCGACATCTAATCAAAGCCGGCACCGAGATTGTTGGTTACTGCTACGAGGAAACAGACGCGGAAGTAGCACTGGACAAAGCCGAGCATCTTGTTTTCAGCCTGGCACAAAAGCGCGACATGAATCAGCTCGTGCACATCAAACATATTGTCGAAGACTCATTTGCGGCCATTGAGAAACGCTACGAAAACAGAGAACAACTATCAGGCGTACCAACTGGTTTTTATGATCTCGATGCGATGACTTCGGGTTTCCAGAAATCAGACCTTGTTATTCTCGCTGCTCGTCCATCCATGGGTAAGACGGCATTCGTGCTGAACCTGGCTCACAGTGCCGCTGTTGAAGCGAATGTGCCTGTAGCGATATTCAGTCTGGAAATGTCGAAAGAACAGCTGGTACAAAGAATGCTGTGCGCCGAGGCGCAAATCGATGCCAACCGATTGCGCACCGGTCACATGCACACAAACGACTGGACGCACCTGGCTACAGCTATGGGCAAACTTGGCGAATCACCAGTGTTCATCGACGATTCAGCCATGCTCAACTCGCTTGAAATTCGCGCAAAATGTCGCCGTCTGAAAAGCGAAATGAAAGGACTCGGCTTAATAATCATCGACTACATCCAGCTCATGCAGGGTCGAAAAGCAACAGATAACCGCGTGCAAGAAGTTTCTGAAATCTCCCGAAGTTTGAAGCAACTGGCACGTGAACTATCCGTTCCAGTCATCGCCTTATCACAGCTATCACGCGCAGTTGAAGCCCGTCAGAACAAACGACCGATGCTGTCAGATTTGAGAGAATCAGGAAGTATCGAGCAAGACGCGGACATCGTCATGTTTATCTACCGAGACGAATATTACAATCCTGAAAGTGACAAACGGGGCGAAGCAGAAATCATCATCGCCAAGCAAAGAAACGGTCCAGTTGGAACTGTAGAACTGCTTTATCAATCAAGTATCACAAGATTCTTGAACAAGGTTCACAATCAATACGAAGCCCACGCCTAGCGTCTGGCAATTTCATGCTCCGGCAAGGGTGACTCCGGGTATCAAGCGTAGCTTGACAGCGGCTTGATTTGGTAAAATCTTGCCCATGACTGCAAAGCCCCCAGGAAAACTGAGCCTTAAGGCTGATCGCCCGAGACGCACTGAGCGCAGGCAGCGTCGGCAGAGCGGAAATATGTTGACGATGACACTTCTGTGCGTCGGTCTTCTTCTTACCGTGTGCATGATTGGTTTTGCCTTCTACCTGCTTCTTTCCGAACAAAAACGCGGTCAGACCGAAGCTGATAAATTAGCGTTGGAAATAGCGAAGTGCATGAATGAAAACGATTGCATTGGTCAGATCAACAATCTGGTTGTGCGCAACCGTGAGCTCGTCTATGCGTCGAGACTGACCGCCAACACCACCATCAATTCCAGTCTCTCCTTCTGCTCGCCCTTGGCCCAGCAATTGCTCGACGAAGCCAGCTCAGGCTCTGTTGCAATCGACAAAGAGCGAAAAAATCAAATTTCAATACAACAGAAAAAGATCAAGGATATTGTCGAACGCTACAATATGCACACTCAAAACGTGACGACCTTCAATCTCCCATGGTGGAAGACTTACGGACTTCAGGTCTTCCAGGTAAATGGTGGCTCGCTGCGCGACGTTCAATCAAATGTCGAACATACCGAAATCTACGAAGATTTGAATTTTGACGACAGGAGAGCAAACTACTTTCAGCCAGGCAGCAACCTCTACATGGGCAACATCAATGCCAGGCTTCCCGCCCCGGATAACATTCTAGACTTTAAAATAACTTCGCTGCCGGCACCTGTAGAGAAGCTGATCGCGCCATCGAGACTGGCCAATCCCGAAATTTTTCACTTTGGAAATTTGTTTTTCGAAGACGGGAAATTGGTCACGCAATCTTTCGATCAGATACCAACTGCGGTGCAAGTCCTGGGACGAATGGATGTGCAAATGCGCGAAGGCAATCAGCGCGTCCAGATCGGTTCGACTGCATTAACAAATGGCGCACAGCCGATTCCAAGCCCGTTTCCGTCGGATAATAATCAGAACTTTTTCCAGATGCCCGGTGGCAACAAATGGGGCACCAACAATTAGAAATTTTGTGAGAACTTAACCGTTATCGGTTCAGTGTATAAGTCGGCTAATTCAGGTTTAGCGACGGCCCGAATCGTCGTAGTAAAAGTAACGCTCAGTTCCAAAAGGCTCTGAGACAAGGTGAATAGACATATTGTTGCCTGGTCCGCCAGGATAAACAATCGTCAACTTGAAGAAATTGTACTGCGCCAACGCATTAGCGAAATTCTCGAACAATTCTTGAGGCACAACGATGGTGGCGAGAATCGTTCGCTTCGCGTAGATATCGAGAACAAGACGCACTAATGCATTTGTCAGCTCCGGCACGTTCTGTCCATTCCTGGGATTTGGTGTTATGTATACAGCGCCTTGCTCTTGCTGAGAGAGATTGAGCTCTTTGTACCTCCTCAATCCAACCGCCCGTCCATCGTGGTACCAGATCTCTTCGTACTTCTGCCGTTCCAGCGGGTAGCTCTTCCGAAAGGTTCGATTCGGTGAATATCGATACTCAACCGGTACGCGCATAATGGGCGACATCGTCGAGCCTGGATATTTGAGGAAGTTGTCCATCGGGCTCAGGCTCATGTACACGACCCAATCAAACTGTCTGTTGAACCAGTCGTCAGAGAACGGCACGATTCGATCGGCGATCACTGGAGTTGCACTGAGCGCAAAACAGATCAGCGACGCAAAGAAAGCCCGCATCACTGGCAAGGTCGACAGTCTGAATAATTTCGAGTTGTTCACCTTAACCATTATCACCGAGGCAGGCATTACAGGCTGAATTGCAAGATGAGTTAGCGACCTGGGCGCGAACCATTATACAAGCTATCTCTATTCGAGCGACAACCAGAGCATCTCATCACTCGTGTTGCCGATTACGGGCTGCTTTTCGAACTCCATTTTGCTAACGTTAAAAATACCGACCGCGTCAGTCGATGCACTAGACACCAGAACATGCTCACCGTCAGGCATCAAAAACAGGGAGCTTGGAAAATCCACATCTAGAGGCAGTTTCACGTCCTGAATCTTGACTCGTTTTTCCAGATCGAAAATGCTGATCGAATTGTCCTTCGCATTTGCTACAAACAACTTATCGCCCTCTTTGCTGAGAGTCAGTCCCGTCGGTCCCGCGCTGGTGTCCAGATTACCAACCGGCTGACGTTTACCGACATCGATGATCGTCACCGTGTTGGAAACGCGATTGGACACATAAGCGAAAGCGCCATCTTTGCTGAACACTACAGCATTGGGATTGGCACCGACTTTCACAACGCCGGCAACTTTCTGGTTGTTAGTCGTGATCAGTGTCGCCTGACCAGACGGCGGATTGAGGACAATGATCAAATTTCCACTCGGCGCCATCACAACTTTACTCGGACCAGCCTGCACCTTTGTTTTGAGCAAAACTTTGCCTGTATCGGTCTCGATCACATCAATGTTGCCTGCCGCACTCTCGGACGCATAGATCAACTTGCCGTTTGGCAATGCTGCCAGACCCTTTGGTGCGCTCTTTGGGGTCAGGTCGATCTGACCGAGGAATTGACGTTTCTTGGGATCCAAAATCAGAATGCGACTCTTGCCTTGATCCGCGATGTACAGCCGTCCATCGGCAACTGTCATGCCTGCCGGAGTTCCTTCAGTCGGAAACTCAGTCAGCTTATCCAGCGTCTTATCATCGAGCATTGTGATTTTGCCGGACCCTGGCGATGAGATGAACACGGCACCATGAGCGGTGGCATTAACAGGCTTCGCTTTGCCAGCAGCATCTGCCCCACCCGCATCGGGCGCATTAGCGACACCAATCGTTTTCGGCTTCGGAACTGCTTCTGGCAAAATACTGATGGCTAGCTCTCCAGCCAGTGGTTTCATTACTCGCGGCAGCGCGAAGTTTTCAGGCACAATCAAATCAGGTGCAAATCGGCAAGAGAACAGCTGTTTACGCAACTTTTCAGGCAACGCACTGGAGTTGATCGTCGTCTTAACGCTCCCTTTTTTGATCAAGCGCAGATAGCACCAATCATTGGAAAAGAAGAGAGCATCAGGATTTTCACCAGTCTCTGGAAATTTTTCGCGCAACTGAACAGCTTTTGCAGCTTTATCCGAAGCGCCTTTATCCGATGCACTCTTGTCCTCTACGCTCTTGTCCGCCGCACCTTTCTGCCTGAGCGCAGGACCTCTGTCTGCCGGCTTCTTGTCAGTCACAGCCTTCGTCGGCACCGGTATAAGCGGCAAGTAAAGCTGACCGGCTTTAGTCTCGAGCGCGCCATCCAAACGAACCTTAGACTCTGGAAAAGCTGCTGACACTGCTGCTTTCATCTCGGTCGAGAGACGAGTGGCCAGAGCAGGCTGTTGAAAAAGACTGGCGAAAATAGGAGCCAAGAGAGCACAAGTGAGCGACAAGCTGATGAATTGCTTCATCTACTTCGCCTCGTCACCATTCTTTGGACGAAAAGCGTCGACAATTTTATCAATTATCGAATGCTCTTCCTTCTCCTCTTTTTTCTCTTCTTCTTTCTTTCCCTTGCCCTTAGAAGCCGCTCCGGCTTTGGCCGCCGTGGCGGCAGCCGCTTCTTTCGCAGTCGCTTCTTTTCGTGCTTCGATCTCGGCTAACTCTTCTTTCGAAAGATGCAACTTCTCGTTTCTCAATTCAGCCAACTGCTCCAACAAAACTTTCTCTTCTGAAGTCAGCTTCGTCGGGGTTTCCACCATCAAATGCACAATTTGATCGCCGCGGCGAGAAGGGTTGTTGAAGCGAGGCACACCCAGTTCACGCATGACTTGCGTCGTGCCGTGTTGAACACCGACTGGAATCTTGAGCTGACGAGGACCATCAACCGTTGGCACCATCATTTCGCCGCCCAGTGCGGCCATGGAGAAACTGATCGGCTGGCGCAAATGAATCGTCTCGCCATCGCGTATAAATTGCTTGTGTTCTTTGACGTGAATAATCACGAACAGATCGCCGAAAGGTCCTCCACGTCTGCCTTTGTCACCGGCAGAAGTGAGACGCAATCTCGACCCGGCTTCGATACCGGCAGGAATTTTCAGTTGGAATTCACGACTCTTTCGAACAAGCGCTTCGCCTTTGCAATCGCGGCAAGGTTTGTCGATCTTCTGTCCGCTGCCATGGCACGTCGGACATTCCATGACGCGCATCGTCTGACCAAACCAGCTGTTCACGACTTGCTGAACTTGACCCATGCCGGCACAAGCGACGCAAGTAGTAGGATTGCTGCCTGGCGCCGCTCCCGACCCTTCGCATGTGGAACAATCTTCCAGACGGCGAATATTTATTTTCTTTTCAGTACCGAAAACTGCTTCAAGAAACTCAATCTCAAGGTCATACTTCAGGTGCGCACCTTGCTCTGGACCGCCTCTGCGACCGCCTCCGCGCATGCCGCCACCGAAGAAAAAGTCGATGAAATCGTCGATGCCGAACCCTGCCATCGAACTGAAGTCGACGTTGTCGAAGCCGCGCGTGCTGCCTTTTACGCCCTCGTGACCATAGCGGTCATAGCTGGCACGCTTTTGCTCGTCAGAGAGGACTTCATATGCCTCGGCTAGTTCCTTAAACGCAGCTTCATCACCGCTGTCCTTGTTGTCTGGGTGCAAGTTGCGAGCTTTGTTGCGGAAATTCTTTTTGATTTCCTCAGGGCTGGCGTTCTTCGCAAGACCCAGCACTTCGTAATAATCTCGTTTTGCCATAGTAGCCAAAGGAATACCTGCAGAGTTATAGACGAGTGTACAAGCCGCGCTAAAAGATGCGGCTCAGTGAACTATAACATTGTATGACATCACTCGGGGTTGGCGCTCGTCTCTATCTTCTGGCGCGCCACTTCACCCAACTCGATCGGACCACTTTCAGACGTAAGCGCACGTTTTTTCGTACCAGGCGTTCCGCCGCGATTGCCCGAGTGGATGGCGCTGCCGAGTTCCATTAAAGCCACATCCAGACCGGCTGTAGCAGATTTGATTTCTTCAGGATGACCTTTCTCTAAAGCCTCGGCGACCAAGTCTGAAGCGCGGCTAACTTTGTCGACGAAATTTTTCTCAACTCGTTCACCATATTTTTCAATCGTACGCTTCGACTCGGCTACCAGACCTTCAGCGCGGATCTTGGAGGTGATTTCGTCTTTTACAGCTTTATCTTGCTCGGCGAATTCCTCTGCTTCTTTCTGATACGACTCGACTTCATCGGGGCTCAGACCAGTGCTGCGCTGAATGGTGATGGAGTGTTTGATGCCTGAGCCATAGTCACGAGCACTACAATGCACAATGCCATCGGCGTCGATGTCGAAGGTCACTTCTATTTTCGGCACCGAGCGTGGTGCGGCAGGAATTCCAGCAAGATGAAACTTTGCCAGTGACTTGTTGGCACTGGCGAGTTCACGCTCTCCCTGCAAAACGTGCACCTCGACTGACGTTTGACCATTTTCAGTGGTGGTAAAAGTCATCGTTCGGCTGGTTGGAATAGTTGTGTTGCGCTCGATAATGCGAGTGAACAAACCACCGGCAGTTTCAATGCCGAGTGAAAGCGGTATCACATCCAGAAGCAGAACATCCTGCACTTCACCGGACAGAATTGAAGCCTGAATGGCCGCACCAAGCGCTACAGCTTCGTCAGGATTGACGGATTTGGAGGGCTCTTTATTGAAGAAACGGCGAATAGCATCCTGCACGGCAGGAATGCGTGTGGAACCACCGACAAGGATGATGTGCTCAATCTGCTCGGGGTTGAGTTCAGAATCTTCCAGCGCTTGATGCAGCGGACCGAGAGTAGCTTCCACGAGGTGCGCCGTCAGCTCATTGAACTTGGCGCGAGTCAGTGCAGTCTCAAGGTGTTTTGGACCGGTATCATCAGCGGTGAGAAATGGAAGATGCACCTCACTGACCATAGCCGTCGAAAGTTCGATCTTAGTTTTTTCAGCAGTCTCTTTAAGCCGTTGCGTCGCCATCAAATCGTTCGCCAGATCGATTCCAGTCTGAGCAAGAAACTCCGAAACAAGCCAATCTATGATGCATTGGTCGAAATCGTCGCCGCCGAGCCGATTGTTTCCGCTCGTTGCTTTTACCTCGAAGACACCATCGGTAATTTCCAGAATGCTGACATCAAATGTGCCACCACCCAGGTCGAAGATCAAAATGGTGGCATGCTCATCCAGCTTATTCAAACCGTAAGCAAGAGCTGACGCCGTTGGTTCATTGATAATGCGCATCACGTCAAGACCGGCTATTTGACCGGCGTCACGCGTCGCCTGTCTCTGAGCATCATTGAAGTAAGCGGGCACGGTGATAACTGCACGAGAAATTTTTTCGCCAAGATAAGACTCTGTATCAGCTTTCAACTTCTGCAGAATCATTGCCGAAATTTGTTCGGGGCTGTGCGAAATTCCTTCTATCGTAATCCTGTAGTTGGAGCCCATCTCGCGCTTGATAGACTGAATCGTGCGCGATGGATTCGTCACCGCCTGGCGCTTGCCCAGCTGACCTACAAGGCGTTCGCCGTTCCGAGTGAACGCAACCACAGACGGTGTCGTGCGAGCCCCTTCAGAATTTTCGATAATGACCGGCTTACCGGCTTCCATAATCGCTACACACGAATATGTGGTGCCCAGGTCGATGCCGATGATTCTGTCAGTACTCATCTAGCACCTACTCACCAACAGGTTCTTCCTGCCCTGCTGGTTTTTCTTCGATGTCGACATCAGTGATATCGTAGACGGTGCCGGTAGCAGCTTCCTTTACAGGTTCAGTATCGACGATTTCCAACTCTGGCTCTGGCGCCAGACTTTCGGCATAATCTTCGATTTTGAAAACCGGCAGATCTTGCGTTTCAGTATGAACCCTGGTCGGCTTCAGCTTGTCAATTGCTTTTTTTGGGGGCGGTTCTGCTGGAGCAGTCGGCTGTGCCGGTTCAGCAGCTGGAGCTTCAGGCGCTGCTGACTCTGCCGGCGCTGCTGCCGCTGGTTCGGGCGCTGCTGCCGCTGGTTCGGGCGCTTTTGCTTCCGGAGTCGCGGCTTCTGGTGCCGGTGCAGGGGCTTCAGGAGCCTGTGCCGATACTTCAGCTTCTGGTGCAGGAGCCTCTGGCGCCGGTGCAGGAGCCTCTGGCGCCGGTGCGGGCGCAGCCGGTGCCGCTTCTGCCGTCGCTTCTGGAGCGGCTTCAGCTGCTGCTGGAGCCGGTTCCTTCTTGACGATCACTCCGCTTGGATTGGAAGCTACGTTGACCAGCGCCGGTCTCAATACCTTATCTTTGTACATGTAACCGCGTCGAAGCTCGTGAACAACCGCTCCATCTGCAAACTCGTTGGTTTCAACTTCTTGCACAGGCTCGTGAAGCCGCGGATCGAACGGCTCACCAATAACATCCATCTGCTTGACACCGGTGTTCTCTAAACACTTGGCAAATCGAGTGAAAACTAAATTCAAGCTATCCAGAATCGCCTTTGGGTCCTGCACATTAGCCAGACTGGTTTTTGCACGGTCCATGTCATCAAGGGCGGGCAAAATCTGCTCGATTGCCTTCTGGATACCGAGTCCCTGTGCTTCATCACGCTCGCGGTCGTTGCGGCGGCGATAATTTTCAAAGTCAGCAGCAATACGTTTATAGAAGTTCTCAGCTTCGTTCTTCTGTTTTTCGAACTCGGCAGCTTGAGCTTCCAGTCGAGCGCAGTTGGGACAAGGTCCCGAGTGCGCTGGCGCAGTAGCAGGCGCTGCCGTGGGCGCACCGTTAATGCCGAAGTCGTCTGGCGCCACTTCCTCACCGGCATACATTGCTCTGTAGAATGCCTTGGCAGCATTCATGCGATTTGCGCGATCTTCCGGTTTTTCTGCTTCCGGCTCTGGCGCGCCCGTGCCGCCGTTTGGAGTGCCGCTATCATCCGTTGCCATCAAATGGTCTCCCGAAGGTATTCCCCCCTATAATTCTATGGCACGCGCGCCCAAAGTCGTTGATTTTGTCGGTTAACAATCTTGATCAAACGCGGCCCGAGCCAATCAGGCTCTTACAAAGGATAGCAGGGCGGCTAATTCCTTGCAGAGGAGACAAAATGTACCTGAAACCTTCAGCCAGACTGGCTATTTACGCACAAGACGAATTTGGCAAGGGGCAATCAAAAACCGCGGAAGGCGTGATTAGATACGCCAGAAACCCGATTGCAGCCGTCATTGACAAGAGCGAAGCCGGAAATTCTGTTAAGTCTGCTACCGGAATCGAATGTGCCGCTCCGATTGTCTCATCTGTTCAAGAAGCTTTGCAGCACAAACCCGACGCGCTTCTATTGGGCGCCGCCTGGACTGGCGGACAGTTGCCCGACTCATGGCGAGACGACATCATCCTGGCACTTGAAAATGGACTGGACGTCGTCAACGGACTGCATGACTTCCTGTCTGATGACGAAAGAATTGTAGAAGCAGCAAATAAAAATAAGAAATTGCTTTTCGACGTGCGTCGTCCTCCCGACAACATTCCAGTCGCAGCTGGGTTGGCAAGAAATATCGACGCCTTCACAGTGTTGACAGTAGGCACTGATTGCAACGTCGGCAAAATGACCACCTCACTTGAACTGTGGAAGGAAGCCAAGAACCGAGGAGTGAGGGCGGAATTCATAGCCACCGGACAGACAGGCATCATGATTGCAGGAGGCTCAGGAATCGCAATTGACCGGGTGATCGGCGATTTTATGGCCGGTGCAGCGGAGCAAATGGTGCTTGCGGCAGCAAAAGATCACGAGCTGATTCTCGTGGAGGGTCAGGGATCTCTCGCTCATCCCGGATTTTCCGGCGTCACACTTGCACTGATGCATGGTTCAGCACCGAAGGCGATGATTCTCTGTCACAAAGCGACTAAGAAATGGATCTGCCAACTGACAGATTTCCCACTGCCAAACCTGGCCCCGCTGATAAAAATGTCAGAAGCAATTGTTGAATATGTTCAGCCTGCAAAGGTAATCGGAGTTGCCATCAACACAGTCGGTTTAACAGATGAAGAAGCACGCCGTGTGATCGCAGATGCGAAGGCGGAAACAGGATTACCCTGCACCGATCCCGTCAGATTTGGCGCTGCTGAACTCGTCGACGCCATTGAACTGGCAAGAAAGAATTACCGGAAATAAGTGAAGGAGAATCTAAGTGACTGCGACCAGCCTGGAAACGAGAATTGCAATGAGCTTCGAGCCATTGGACCTTCGAACTCTGCATCCTTTTGGAATTTCGTATGGGACATCGGCTGACTCTCACAATTTTCTCGTTAAGCTCACTTACAAAAACATCATCGGCTACGGTGAAGCCTCGCCCGTTGAATATCACGCAGAGAGCCCGGCAACGGCTGCAGCACTGCTTAAAGCCTGGTCGGAGACAGATATTCTCGGCAATGATCCTTTTGCCATTGCTGAAATCTGCCGAAAAATGGATAAGTCCATCGCCGGTCACACTTCCGTCAAAGCCGGCATCGAAATGGCTCTTCATGACATTTGCGGAAAAATCGCCAATCTCCCCACATACAAAATGTTGGGACTATCAGGATTGAAACAGCCTATTACTGATTTCACAATCGGCATCGACAGCCTCGAGATGATTGAGAAGAAGACTAGAGAAGCGCTCGATGCCGGCTATAAAGTTTTGAAAGTGAAGCAAGGCACTCAGTACGATTGCGACATCATCAAAAGCGTACGCAAAGTGGCAAAAGATCTGCCGATTCGCGTGGACGCAAACGGCGCCTGGACCCCGAAACAAGCAATATTGATGGCTGAATTTCTTGCTGAAAACAACGTTCAATTTATTGAGCAACCACTTCCCAAAACCGCCAGCGTCGACGATTTCAAGTTTGTTCGAGAACATTCACCTCTGCCGATTTATGCAGATGAAAGCATCTCGCGGTCGCAAGACGTAGCTCGATTCGCCAATGCGATTGACGGTGTCGTTGTCAAATTGGCAAAGACAGGTGGACTTCTGGAAGCGATCAAGGTGATTCAAACTGCGCGCGCACATGGCATGCAAATTATGTTCGGCTGCATGCTCGAATCTTCGCTCGGCGTAACAGCCGCCGTTCACCTCTCCAGCCTTGTCGATCATCTGGATCTCGACGGCGCTCTGCTTCTGTCGAACGATCCATTCAATGGTGCGGTTTATGATGACGGCATCTTGAAATTAACAGATTTGCCGGGACTCGGTGTGACATATAAATAGCGAGACGCTTCTTTGATTCAACCGTCAACGGTTCAATTTTTGGGGCATCAGGTATATCCGATTTAGCAAAACCGGCAACAGTTCAATATTGGTGCATCAGATGTATCCGATTGAGCAAAAACCGGCAACAGTGCATCGGTCAGCGGTGAACAATACTGTAAATAACACCGGCAAGCACGACGAAACAGCCTATCCAACTCTCGGTTGTCATCACGAACTGTTTTTCGAGAAACAAATCAACAACCAGAGCCAGCACTGGAATGACGAACGGCAGCGTAGCAATCGTCATCAATTTAAGATGTTTGAGCATGAACAGGTAAAGTCCAAATGCCACAAACGAACTCATAACGGCAAGATAAATTATGCCCATGAACGGCTGTGTGGGAATGGGCTCAAACTGCGGCTCGCCACGAAGAAGACTAGCAATCCAGATCGGCACCGCTGTAACAGCAAGGAATATGGTCGCAGAGATGATCGGATGCAGTCCGGTGCTCGAACGCTTCAATGTCACGTTAGCACACGCGTTAAAAAACGAAGACGCCAGCATCAGTGCGGCGGCAAAAGCCTGCGCAACTGAGACTTGAAGCCGATCATGGCAGACCAGAGCCACACCGATGAAGCAAGCAACGAATCCAAAAATTGTGCGATTTGAAACTTTCTCGGTTCTGGTAGCCATAGCTATCAACGCCACCATCAGTGGTGTTGTGGCAGCCAGCACTGCAGCCAACCCGCCTGATATGTGTTGCTCCGAACAGTACACACATACCTGGTTGAGTGCATTCAGAACTCCAGCCGACGCCAGAAAGAGAAACTCGCGTTTGGTTGGCAGCCTGTCCTTGCGAGCAAAAATCAGCCAGACTGGAATGAAAATAGCGACTGCAATAAGAAATCGCATGGTCGCCGTGTAATATGGCGCCGAACAGGCTGTGGGCAAAACTGTCTGCCTGACGACCCAGTAAGTAGTGCTCCACACAAGGCAACAAAACACATATGAACAAGCAAGAAAAATGCGCAGTCGCTTCGCTTTCGCCTGCTCCTGCACCACATCCACGCTGACTGGCGCGCTATCACTCAGCCTGGTCGCTTTGTGAGCGCTCTCAATGTCGGTTACCATCTGTCTCTTTTTCAAATTTGGGCTTACCTGAGAATAGAGACTTTTGGACCGGTTGCAAATAGATCCTATCCTTAGCGTTACCAATTTTCAGATTAATTGTGAATCTATGGGCATCACAAGCTGTCGAAGCCGGCACCGTATATGCCCCGTGCTTGCGACTGCATAAAAACATTTGTGTCTATAATGACCGCACCGTCTGCACAGCAATTAAGAGATCCGGGAGCGCCATGAGCAACAAAGTCAAAGGGTTAGCGTTAGCTACTGTATTCTGCATTCTGTCTAACATCGCGCCAGCGTTTGCTCAAAAACAACTGGCGATTACTTTGTATGAATCCGGCATCGAAGCCTATAAAAAGGGAAACTATGCAGATGCCCTGCGCATGCTCAAGAAATCTAAAGAAGCGTGCGAAGGTCTTAAATTCGTTCCTTTCCAGTATGCAGCGCTCGAACAAGCTACGGGTGAAACGTTGCGCGCCCTCGGTCAATTTCAAGAAGCGGAAAAATGCTTCAAACATGCGCTCAATTTACTCGAAGACGTGCCGCCCAAACAAAATTATCTAACGCCAATTGTATTCAACTCGATGGCTTTAATGTACAGAGACCAGGGTCGCTTCCCTGAAGCAGAGGGACTCTGGAAACAGGCAGATGCGCTCTACAAAGGCAAAAGCCCATATGCGATCAACCACCTCGCATACCTCTATTTTATCTGGGGAAAGAGTGACGATGAACTCGAATACATGAACAAGTGCATCAAGGATTCGACACACACCAGAGATAAGCTCTCAATTCCTTACACAGAGTTCAATCAGGCAGTATATGCTCAACAAAAAGGTGACTACAAAACTGCTACATTGCATTACACCAGAGCAATCGATGCGTGCACTCGAGAATTCGGAGAAAAACACTTTTATTACACGGTCATCCTGACCGACATGGCAGAGATGTATCGCCAGCAAAGCCGCTACGCTGACGCAGAAAAAGCGGCCAGAACTTGCTTGACAGTCAGAGAAGATTCGCTTCCAGCAGATCACCCAAACATATCGGAAAGCAAAGTCAAACTAGCGCGTATTCTTGCGGAAGAAGGCAAATATTCTGAAGCGCGAGAACTAGCCACAAGCGCGCTAAAAACTTCCGAAACAGCCTTCGGCAAAGATGATAACAATCTCTTTGTCGCGAAAGCGAAAAACTGCCTGGGAAACATATACAGGCAAGATGGAAGATACGCCGATGCCATCAATTTGTTGCAAGAAGCTTTAACGTCTGAGAAAAAAATATTCGGGCAGGAAAACATAGAAATTGCTGTGACAATGCGCGATCTCGCTTTAGTGCAAGAAGAGCAGGCCAACTTCAGTGAAGCGGAAAGTTTGCTGAAGAATTCACAGCGTATCATCGATTCACAGGCCGGACCCGATCAACCAGAGCGCGCGGCTGCCGCCAATGCCCTGGGATACCTTTATCTGAGAGACGGCAAATATGCAGACGCTGAGCCCCTGTTCATACGAGCGTTGGAATTATCTAAGCGAACTCTTGGAGAGAACAATGCAGTCACCGCCCGCAGTGCTAGAGATCTGGGAGAACTATCGCTCAAGCAAAATAAGTTTGCAGAAGCACAGACATACTTCCAACAAGCGCTCAGCGCCGACGAAGCCCTCTATGGAGACAAAGCCCCTCAAATTGCAGGCGACCTCATGTCGCTCGCTAATGTATACGGCGCTCAAGGTCAAAGTTCGCAAGCAGAGCAACTCTTGAAGAGGGCTGCCGAAATCAAAAATGTGCTGCCGGGCGGCACCGCAACAACGGAGGAAACACCAGTTTCTGTACCATCTGGAGCAGACCGTCCAGTCACAGGCAAGTGGGCACTGGTTGTAGGTGTAAGCAATTTCAAAGACTCTTCAATCAATTTGAAATACGCAGCTAAAGATGCTACCGACTTCAAAAACTTTCTGGTCAACACCGAACACTTCAAGGCCGATCACGTCAAACTATTGACCGACGAGAATGCCACACGTGAGAACATAATAGGACTCATGGGAGACAAGTGGTTAGCAAGCCACGTCAAACCCGATGACCTCGTCGTTGTGTACGTTTCCAGTCATGGAAGCCGCTCACAAGATGAAGCGGGCGGCGTCAACTTTTTAGTCGCTCACGATACGAATAAAAACAGTTTGCTCGCCACAGGCATCCCAATGCAGTGGTTGACGAAGATGGTGAAAGAACAAGTCCACTCAGACCGCGTCGTTCTAATCCTTGATGTATGTCACAGCGGTGCCGCAGGACAGGGCGCCAAGTCACTTACTCGAGCTGCAGCCCTCGATCCCCGCACATTCAACATCGGCAGCGGTCAGATGATTATTTGTTCCAGCCTTGCTGAACAAGTTTCCTGGGAGTCTGCAAATTACGAAAACAGCGTGTTTACTCGCAGACTAATGGAGGCGCTGCAGAGCAAGAAAGACAAAACCACCCTGATCGAAGCCTACAACCAGCTAAAGGTGCTGGTCGAATCCGAGGTGCTGCGCGACCGCGCCGAGCTGCAAACACCTGTGTTGTGGAACAAAGGCTGGACAGGAAAAGACCCCGTTCTCGCAATTGAGACCGTGGGCACGACCAACTAGCTTCTAATCCAACTTTGCCAGGAGCAATTTGTTTAACAAGCCAGAGCAAACTGGTCGCTACTGTACCAAGTAACGACCAACAAGCGCATCCACGTGGTCGCTAACCCCACTTAGCCAGTCGGTCCTTAACCAGATCGATTGTGCTGTTTGCATACAACCTGAAAATAACGACTTTAGTCTTGCCGGCATTTGGCACGACTTCGGACTCCGCACTGGTGTCGCAAATAATCAAATCTGAATGCTTGAGCATGTAGGAAAGTTCCTTCTGATCAGATGTGAGAACCGCACGAACAGCAACTTCCTCACCACGGGTGGCGGCAAGCAATTTTGTCGCCATATTCAACATCGTCTGAGACTGCGACACCAACAGCACCAGACTACCGCTCTTCAAGTCTTTGATTGAGTCCAGCTCAGCGCGACCGGGCTCGATGTTGCATGCTACCAATCTCGTCGGATCTGGAACCGTGTGTTGAAAGGAAAAAAGATGATAGAGACTGGTGACAATCATAGAATCATTCATCATGCCTGGCTTAGCAAGCACTTCTTCCACGGTGCAGGTTTCCACAGGAATCGAAAAATGCGGCTTCAACTCCTTCAACAGAAGCTCATGGAAGTCTTTATTTCTGTCAACAGCAAGAATGCGTTTAACCGGGGCTTTGGTGGAAATCTTTTCAATGCACTTATTCAAGTCGTCCCGCGAATAACCAGATTCAGAAATTCGCGCCAGAAAGTCTTTGAAGAGCTGGTTCAGATCGACTTTTTCATCGCCCTGATCAGGGGCTTTTCCAGCGACGCGAACGCCACTCCCCTGCCTGACATCGAGCAAACCTACGTCGGCAAGGTGATTATAGGCGGCTGTGACTGTGCTGTAGTGAATGCCCAGCCGCTGCGCTAACGCCCGAATACTCGGCAATTTTTCCTTGCCCTTCAACGTTCCAGAGGCAATTTGCAATGCGATTTGCTCGATCAGCTGATCCCGTATTGGTACAGGGCTCTCTTTGACAATCGAAATTTTCATTTCCGAATTCCAGGCAACCTACGTCAATGCGGCATCATTATAGTTCAAAAAAAGAAAACACAGAAACTAAGGCAAAAGGTCGTGCTGCATATACTGGCAAAAGTTAAAGGATCTCCCAACTTACAGACCGAACGAGTGTCGCTCCGCCAGTTTCACAAGACGCGCTCTGAACTTGAACGCCAGCGCTGCCAGGGCTGCAAATGATGTAAGTGAGACAAATAGCATGGTCCGCACGGTCATAAGCAGCACTTCGTTCAACTCTTTTAAATCGTTATGAACAGAAATTACTGGTGAAGAAATTGAATTGACGGGTTGCTTCAACTGCTGCATGGCAAGCTTCATCTCTTTCATTTCTGCGCGCATCTCGCTCACTTCAGAGACGACTTGATTCAACTGTCCCCCTGTGTTGGCAACGTTATCGTTGAGGTTGACGAGTTCAGTGTTCATGCTGGCAACAGGCTTTGAAATACTCGACACAGGTCCTTGAATTTGTTGCAAAGGCTGCTTCAGTTGTGCAATCTGACCACCAAGCTGTTTGATTTCCTGTCGCATCTGCACCACGTCTTGCAATTCTTTGCGAACCATCGCGACATCTTTCACGCCCTCTCCAAGCTTATCGATATGGTTTTGAATTTCGCTGATATGGCTATTCAGAGACGGAAGATTACCATTCAGGCCAGAGAGCTTATCCTGCATTTCAACCAGATTGACGTTTGCTCCGGAAATTTTTTCATCGATGCTGACTAACGAGGGCTGTATCTGATGGACGGGAGCTTCGATAGCCTGCAACTTATCTTCGAGTTCAAGTGCATTGCGTCTCAGCTTCCAGATTGGTCGCATCAATCGCTTGAGCGGATGCCAACCTTTGATAGGTTTGTTCCACTCGCGCAGTTGCTCTGGCGTTGGCTGCGGCTCGCTCTCTTCGTCGACAGTGACGGCAAGAACCGCAGATTGAGTGGCGGACTGGGGAAGATTGACCTGAGCAGTGTGGGAATGAGCCTGGGCAACACCATGCAAACTGATGGCGAGAAGACTGGATGCAATAAATTTTGCTGTCAAATTTTGGATGGATGGGTTCTTCATGATCTCACCTTCGTCTGCGTCTTCTCAGACAACGGGTCTTTCGCCAAAATTAGGGGCAAAAGACTCAAAACGTCAGCACAGCGTTAAACAACAGTTGCATCGGGGCAGGCGGAAAGCGCGGCAACGGCAAACCCATAGTAGCCTCGACAAAGGATAGAAAAAAATATCCTCACGTATTGAATCAAAACATATGAAATCAAAGTTTAAAGAAACGTCGCCTCACAAAGCACCGAATGTGGTGACAAGATTTCGCTTCCAATCAAACAGCTGAAAGCCACCCTGACTCAGCACTACTCGAGCATAAAAGCTTAAAAATAGGGGCATTCGCGGTAGTCAAGCGCGAAATTTGTAATTGAGTATAATAAACTATTGAAGTAGCAAAACGAGATTCTTTAATCAACATTCAGCAGCGCTGAACCCCAGTAGTCGCGGGTTCCGTAGATTGCGGTCAGAATCGAATGGTGTCAAAATGCAAACTCAAAATTTCGGATTCGGTATCGAAGCTGAGTTCCTGCTTGTCGATAGAGAGTCTTTCAGACCTCTGGGCTACAGTAATCTAGACTGCCAGAGTCTTTTGGATCTTGTCGACACCATTCCGACTGATGACTGTTCGCGCCAGGGTTTTAACAAAAAGCCGCTGCACAATGAGATCACGCCCTATTTAATTGAGGGCTATACACTTACAGACCCGGAGTTGAAACCGCTAAAACTTCTACCGAAGGGCATAGAGATTCGCACTCCGCTAACTGATTCAATCGAAAATTGCACAGTATCGCTGAACGACCTGTACAGCAGACTAAAAAAGAAACTGCTTGAATCAAATATGGATGCGGCGATGATTTCTTATCATCCCACCGAAGCGAGACTAGATGCGCCACGCAACTACAAGTGCAACGATTACTGGCAGTGGGCGCTAACGGCGACGACCACCTACGGTCCGGATATAAACATCAGCTTACCGCCTCACCTTGAAGAGACTATAGACCTCGGCCGGATAGCGGCACGCGTCAATTACTATGCTCCATCAGCAATTGCTCTTACCCTCGCGTCTCCGATTCGAGAAGGAGGGCTGTGGAGAATCGACAACCGCATCGGCAAATCGGTGCGCACCTTCGAACGCAGTAAGTGGGCGCCGATATTCTATGTGCATGAAAAACCGAGCCTGCGCTTTGAATTTAAGGGTTTTGAAATGAGCACACGTCTGACAGATTATCACGCCATGTTTCTAATCGGTCTGGCTCTCTTGCTCGATGAAAATCTCGACGGCACTGATACGGACGAAAGCCGCATCACCGCACTAGAAACAATTGCTGTTACCGGTCTGGAAAATTCCGAAGTGCAGAACCGTGCCATAAAAGTTCTCGAAAGTGCCGAAAAAATTGCCAGTCAAATTATGATCGACAACACCTGCCTGAGCGAATTCTGGGATCGCTTGAATTACAAATTCTTACCCAGCGATAAGATTGCAGAATCGTTCATTCAAACCGGCTCCATCGAAGAGACATTGAGAACGCTGTCTAACTTTGAAACCTGCGATCAAACTGGCACGAACAACCCACGAATTTCGTGCTGCGCGTGATTTGCCGATGAGCCACTCAGATAAAGAAATTCTTTTAGTGTGCCTCGCCAAAGGTGTGCGCACATTCGGATTTGGTAGTGTCTCAGTCATTCTGGCTCTGTACCTGGCCAGGCACGATTTTTCTGCGGTACAAGTCGGCGCCATCTTCTCGGCAACTCTTATCGAGGATGCGATTTTTACCACTGTAGTGTCACTGTTCGCGAATCGGCTCGGAATGAAAAGCGTACTGCTCTTTTGCAGTTTGATTATGGTGGCATCGGGATTAGTTCTGGGTGTCGCGACAGAACCATGGCTGATTGCTCTCGCTGCAGTGTGCGGGATTTTTAGCCCAGCAGGATTCGAAGGTGGTCCCTTTGCCGCAGTCGAGCAGGCGATCATCGCAAGCCAGGTATCCTCTAACAAGCTGACGAGCGCCTTCTCATGGTACAACCTGACGGGATTTGCGGGCGCGGCTTTCGGATCACTGGCAGCAGGAATCTGCTTTGCAAAATTCGCCGCTGCAAACCACGAAGCTGCCTATCAAATTATATTTCTCCTCTACATCCTGAGCGGAATCGTGATGGCGTCTCTGTACGCCCTACTGCCGAATGCAAAGCCTCAAACAGCTTCGACAACTGGTCAAACAGAAAAAAGCAAAGCAGATGAATATCAAGTGGGGAAGGTGGCAGAAGACAAAGTCGATTTCCGAGCAGTCCTGGCCCGCAAGAACGCTGGACTACTCGTGCTTTTGCAGGGACTGGATGCGTTCGGCGGCGGCTTTGTAGTTCAGTCATTGATTGCTTACTGGTTCTACGTGCGGTATCACGTCAGCGCCGATTTTACGGGCTTCGTCTTTTGCATTGCTAACATTCTGGCGGCAGCTTCGTTTCTGGCGGCCCCCATTGTCGCTCGCAAGATCGGGCTTTTGAAGACGATGGTTTTCACACACTTGCCTTGCAGCATTGCCTTGTGCTTCGTGCCCTTCATGCCCACCGCCCCACTGGCAGCCGCTATGCTTCTCAGTCGCAGCCTCTTCTCTTCAATGGACATCCCCGCTCGACAGGCTTACACAATGCTGCTCGTGCATCCTGACGATCGCTCGGCTGTAGCCGGCATGACCTCAGCGAGCCGCGCTGTCGCCCAGGGCTTGTCGCCTTTGCTCTCTGGCTGGATTACCGCCAGCGCCCTGTCGGGAACACCGTTTATCGTCGCCGGGGTGTGCAAGTCAATTTACGATCTGTGCTTGTACGCGACCTTCAGGAAAATACCGCTGGAAAACACTCAGCCAGTCGATGCACTATTGGCAACTGCACAACCAGGGAACGTGCAACCGCGACGCGCAGTTCGCGATAAGTAAACGTGTAACCTCGAACCGCGGTCCATCAATGGACCAACCCAGACAGATTTACTGCTGCACAAGCGGGTGAGACGCAGCTTCATCCCAATAGCTCTGAACTTCAGGCGGCAACTTTCGCATGTTCTTGATGAACAGCACAATCTGCCAGATTTCCTTTTCACTCAAAGTTTTTGAATAAGACGGCATCGCTGTCAACTTCACGCCTTTATCGATGAACCAGTAAACTTTGCCATCCGCATCTTCAGACCAATCTTCTTTAGCAATCGCTGGTGGTTTGCGATACAAACCATTGGCAGTCTTTGAAGTGCTGCCGTTTGCATAACCGTGACAGAAGGCGCAGTTGTTGATATAGAGCCTGGCACCAGCTTTCAAGTCTTCTGTCGAGCTGGCTTTGAGGGGATTGGTGGTATTGGGCGTATGACTGCTGAGATAGGCTCGCAATGAGGTCTTCGCTGCCCATCTCTCCAACGGCGGCGTAGGATCGTCAGCACATGGACTGATCACGCCAGACGCTATGACACCATAAGCAGTGCCGACACCAATTAAGATCGTGATTAGCGCGCCGAGTAAAATTCCGGCGAAGTTGTTTTTCAGAAAAGCGTTCATGCCTTTTACTTTACGAATTGACGACCAAAAGACGATGGTGCGTTTTCGAAAAATGTGATCAAAGAAGGAGCAAGCAATACCACCATCAAAGCTGGCATTATACAAAACCACAACGGAAATGCCATCAAGATAGGCAACTTCGTTGCTTTCTCTTCAGCTTTTTGAGCCAGTTTTGTTCTCAAAAAGTCAGCTTGAGAACGAAGAACTTTCGCGATCGCCAGACCCAGCTTGGCGGATTGATTGAGAGAAGAACCCAACGCTTTCAACTCATCAACACCCGTTCTACGATAGAGTTCCTGATAAGCGCGCTCACGTTCCATGCCCAGCAGAACATCCCGACCAAGAGTTTGCAACTCTTCATTCAGTGCTACAGCCACAATCGATTTCTCGGCGGCGATACGCTGCAACGTCGCATCGAGTCCGAGTCCTGCGTCAACACAGAGCACCATCAAATCGAGCGCTTGCGGCAGAGACTCGCGAATCTGTTGTTGGCGGCGCTTCGCCACAAGGGCGGTAACAACGTCGGCAGCAAAGAAAGCAACCAGTGCAACGGGAAGAACAACAAAGGGAGAAAGTACCGTCAACAGACTGAGCAACAATATGGGTGTGTAAACTTTGACTGCTGCCAGCACACCGAATGCGGTATTAGACCTCCATCCAGCCCAGTTCTGGGCATGCATAAGCCAGGTCACATAGCTGCCAGGCATTGCGGACATCACCGTCACGGCCGGCTCAGTGATGAAGCCGGGAAGAAAAAATCTGGTGCCGGTCGACGTCGATTTATTGAAGAAGAAGAAAAAGGCGCCCGCCAGCGCTGCGAGAAAGAACTCAGGATATTCGAAAAACATCATTGCTGACATGTTTTAAACCTTCACCGTAGACATTTTCTTCATCACAAAAATTCCAAACAGCTGCAGCACGATTGCCACAATCAGCAAGGTCCTGCCAAAGTTGGTATCCATCAAAGGTCTCAAATAATCAGGATTGATTACCTGCATTCCTATCGCCATGAATACAGGCAACAGACCCACAACCAGAGCTGTCAGGCGGCTTTGCGTGGTGAGAATTCGCACCTGCCGAACCAACTTGAGACGCTGGCGAAGAGTGCTGTTGGTTTTGTCCAGCAGCTCAGCCAAACTGCCGCCGACTTCCGCTTGAATAGCAATCGCTCTTCTCATCAAATCCAACTCGAAAGAGCGAAACTTATCGCAGGAATAAACCAGCGCTTCCGAGAGCGGCTGCCCCAGGTTCATGCGCTGCATCACTTCGGCAAACTCTGTGCCGCACGGCGTGGGCAACTCCTCACTCACGGTTTTGACTGCTTGAGGAATGCTGTGACCGCTGCGAAGCACAGAAATCATCAAATCAATCGCATCAGGCAACTGCTCAGTGAATTTGTTTCTGAGAGCCGCACGTTTAGCCAGGACGAAACTAAGTGGTATCACCGACAGCACTACTCCTATCAAGAGCGCGATCAGGGGATGCAGCTGAAAGACCATGGCAATCGTCAGGGGAGCCAAAAACAGCAAACCGGTCGAAAAAATGAAAGTAGCAGCCGACATTTGCACACCTGACTGCAAGATCAGCTTTTCTATTTTCTTTGCCAGCGAAAGGTCGCTAAACGCTGACAACATTCCATCGCCAAAGACTCGATCTGTCTTTAACAAGCTCTTGGCTGAATCATCAGACGTGGCTCTTGGTTCTAAAAACCCAGCCAAACGTTGTGACAGCAAACGCTTTTGATTACGCATTTGCAAGTGTTTGAGCAAGATAAAGCCCAAAATCGCAGAAACTAAGAGTATGACGGCAACCACCGCAAGCGCGTTCATACTGAAGTCGCCTCACTTTTGTTAGTGGCAAAGATATCCGCCGGTAACTCGATGCCCTTTTCAATAAACTTGTGTTCGACTAGCGGTCTGATACCGCAAGCACGATGCGAACCCAACACCTTCCCGTCAGAGTCTATGCCGGTTTGATCGAATTCGAAAATATCCTGCAAACTGATGACACCTTCTTGCACGCCGGTCACTTCTGTAATGCTGACCACCCGCCGTGTGCCATCCAGCAAACGCTTGATTTGAACGACCAGGTCAAAAGCAGATCCAATTTGTTCGCGGATGCTGCGCTGAGAGAGTTCAACTCCGCCAAGCAGCACAAGCGTTTCCAGTCGGCTCAGCGCATCGCGGGAAGAGTTCGCATGCACCGTAGTGAGCGAGCCTTCGTGACCGGTGTTCATCGCCTGCAACATATCCAGAGCTTCAGGTCCACGAACTTCGCCGACGATAATCCGGTCGGGTCGCATACGCAATGCATTCTTCACAAGCTCACGTTGAGATACGGCACCCTGTCCCTCGACGTTGGCGGGGCGCGATTCCAGACGAATTACATGCCGCTGCTGTAAACGCAATTCAGCGGTGTCTTCGATAGTGACAATTCGCTCTTCATCAGAAATGTGTCCGGAAAGTACATTGAGAAGCGTCGTCTTTCCCGCCGATGTTCCACCAGAAACAAGAATGTTCAGGCGCGCCCTGACTGCCTTCTGCAAGAAATCAGCCATGTTGGGAGAGAGGCTGTTCTTCTTGATCAGGTCATCGATTTGAAACGGATTCGGTCGAAAACGACGAATCGAAAGAACAGGTCCGTCAATAGACAACGGCGCGATAATAGCGTTGACGCGCGATCCATCAGGCAATCGAGCGTCCACAATCGGCGATGATTCATCTACCCGGCGCCCTACACGAGAAACGATTCGATTGATGACGTGCAACAGGTGATTGTCGTCTTTGAAGTGAATGTCAGTCTGTTTCAACTTTCCGTCGTGGTCGATCCACACACTCTGTGCGCCGTTAACGAGAATATCGTTGACGTTGGGATCAGCAAGCAGTGGCTCGAGCGGACCCAGACCCAGGGTTTCATAAAGAACGTCGCGAACGATATTTTGACGCTCAGAACTAGAGAGCGGCAGGCGCTCTTCATCGAGCAACACGTGCACGGTTCGCTCGATAGAGGCCTCTAACTCATCGTTGCCGTTCAACTGCATGAGGGCATTGATATCAAGATTTTCAATCAAACGATTGTGGATTTTCGTCTTCAAGCTCTGATAAGACTGCGCTGCTTCAGAAATGGACACTCTCTGTGTCTTCGCCTGGGCAACCACTCCACCTCGAAGAGACAACGATGTGGTTGATTGCTGTTCGCGAGCGGATTGCACTGGCGCTTTAGGTCTGGCAGCGGTTTGCTGAGTAACGACCGGAGCTGCAGCAACAACTTCTTCCGTTGCTTCTGGTTCTTTAAATAGCAGCTCTCTTAATTTAGACATCTAATATACTCCGCTCAAGTTATCCTTTCTTTCTCAGTATCAGCCCAGCTTTGCTACGACACGGTCGGCCACAACACGCATCGCTTTCGAATAATTGTCTCTGGGAAATTTTGCAACAATTGGTGCGCCAGCGATTGCGCACGATTCGCTGACCGAATACGCATTTGGAACATTGACTATTTCATATCCGTTGAAGCTGGAGAACAATTTTTCTTCAACGAATTTGAATTTTCCGCCCAGTCTGTTGGCAGCAAGCAAGATTCTCGCCGCTGGATAACCAAGATCCTCAAAAGCCGCAAGCCACCGTTTAGCCGCAGCGATAGACGCGACATTAGGCTCCAACACAAGCACTATCACAGTCGCCAGATCAAGCATAGAGACAAGGTATCGATCGAGATTTTTCGGCAAATCGATGACGACGCCATTAGAAACATCGCCGATGGGAGCAAGGATTTTTACCAGTTCAGACAGATTGTTTTGCGAAGCGGCACTGCCATCAAGAGGTGGGCTCACCAACTTTACCGATGCCGTGCTACTCAACTCACATCTGCAGGCATCAATAATTTGTTCTTCGAGAGAATCAGCCCTCTTAAAAAGTTCAACGACTGAATGAGCCGGTTCACAAGCCAGCATCAAAGCAGCGTCAGGCTGTTGCAAATTCGCGTCAACAAGAGTGACCGCGTCGACGCTGATTTTCTCGCCCAACGCCGCTGCCAGATTTATTGCCAGAGTCGTTGACCCAACTCCACCCTTGCTGCCGAGCACCGCCACGAAAGCATTCTGCAGATTAAGACTGTTAGCCTTTTTGCTCGCATTTTCTCGAAGCAATGGACTGCGGATGTTCATAGTGGTCCCCCGACAATGGCTCTTGGTGATAAGGCGGGAGCCATGACGACACCACGGGGTCTCGCCGCAATCGAATTCGATGCTCCGTCAAAACTTCTTGGCGCAAACTCTTGCTCTGTAGACTGCAAGGTTGGAATGGACGTACCAGTTATAGATGGCACTGATGCCAGGGCTGTGCCGACGCTGGCATTTGCCATGGGAGCCGATTCGCCTAACGTCGCTTTGAAAGAAGTTACCACTCCATTAGAATCGACATTGACTGCAGTCAATGCCATCCGCGCGAAACCAATGACTTTGTTTGTTCCACCAAAAATTGGATTGTCGCTTATCACCGGCAAAATGTAATAAGCATTCGGACCAATCGGCACGGTCTTGACGCGAGCAGTTAGCAAAAGTTGTGCTTGTTGTCGATAGATCGGATCGGCAGGATCGAAGGCGAAAATCTTACTGCCCCGCTCCACCACTCCTGGTGGCAGCGCATTGGCGGCGTTGGCATTGGAAAAGAAGCTCAGGGTGCCGTAAAGTTGGTTGAGGGCAACGGTACCCTGCCCGCCACCGTAGTATTGCAGCCCGCCAGCTTTGTAGACGTTGACGAAAGCACCTTGCATGTGATCGGGGGCAGCGTTGCCGGGCAGATTAGAACTGACAAGGTCGATTGTGTAACTGGTGATTGGTTGACCGGGCTGCGAGGCGATCGAGAACTGCTTGTTGCTGATCGCAAGAGGAAAAGTGGCGCTACCAATCAAGCGCGAATCAGCTTGCACGGGAGCTAATCCATTCGATAACCCGGCGCCGACGCGACTGGCAGGCTGCAATATGACTTCGGTCGTTCTGAATGGATTGGCC
Source organism: Drouetiella sp. (assembly GCA_036702955.1). GTDB lineage: Bacteria > Cyanobacteriota > Vampirovibrionia > Obscuribacterales > Obscuribacteraceae > PALSA-1081. The sequence goes on from DATNPY010000046.1 coordinate 100,842, forward strand.
TGGCGGACATTACCCGGTAGAGGAAGTCCCAGTGCGCCATTGAGTGCGAAAATCGCGGGCAGAAAGAACATGGTCAAGCCATTTGTTCCGTCACGTCTGGCTCGCACTTGCAAGAAATAGTCACCGGCATCGTTCGGATTCTTCAAAGCTGTGACATCGCTTACGTCAAAATCAACGGCAGTTTGTGTGCTCGTTCCGTTCGGACCAGCAGGTGCCTGATTCCAGGCGGCACCAAATGCGCCACCAGCCACTTGCAATTCCTGCAGAACGTTGTCTTCAAAACGACCTGATTTCAATGCGCCGTTTGCAGTGAACGCATACTGATAGGAATAGAGTGCCGACGCCTGAGAGGCATATTGAATTGCTGACGCAGCGTGGGCGGTGCGCATCACATCTGCTGCCAATCCCAGGAACGCAACAGACAACAACAATGTGAAAACAACGAAAGGCAGTATTGCCCCTCGTTGACTTCTCAATTGCTTGTGAACCTTTTGCATTTTGTTACGCTTATTTAGTGCTCAGTGGCACCGAGTAATTTTCTCTGCGATTGCCGGAGAAGACTTCTACGACCCAATCGAGTGGCGCAGGAGCGGCGACCGGTGCAGGCGGAGCCGCAATAGAAGGCATGACGGGCAAGGGAGGTGGAGCGGGAATGTTACCGACACTCCAGAAAGGAGCCTTCGGTGCTGCATCCTTCTTTGGTGTAAGCGCACTCGCCGGCAACAAATCTTCTTCGCCAACACCAGCCAGATGACTGACGCGACGGCTCAATCGGCTGCGCAGATTCAATCTGATTTTGCCGCCCTCTGCTGCTTCAGTGATCATCTCTGCTTGCTGCGGAGTTACGGCGAGCGTCAACCGACTCTGGTCATTACTTCTCAAATTGCGGCTCTCAAGCGCAGCTTTGGAATTTGCCAGCAACACTCGCACGTCCTGACAAACGGTTTTCGTGAAGCGTTTTCCATCTTTTGTCATCACAGCCAGCACATCGACACTGTCACCACAGGCGACGTTATGGTCAACCATCGCTTCATCATCTAACTTCAGGCTCAAAGCAACTTCATGAGTCTCGAGATTTGAGGAAAGTGTATTCTTCTGAGCAAAGAGTTCATCGGTTGATATGGGCTCACCCATCGGAATGAAAAACTTGGTCACCTTTCCGACAGCCTGTTCGGAACTGGTGAGCATCTCTGGTGTTACATAACGCGACGGAATTTCCACATAATGAAGGTTGCCGAAGTGGATACGTGAGCCGGCGGGCAGATCGGTGCCGGCACCAACCACGGTGACGGTTTCCTTCTTGACGGTCCGATTCGTCATCATTTTAGTTATTCCGACCCCGACCAGAACAACCATGAGAACAAGCATCAGCATGGCCGCTGCGCTCATCGACTTGCGGGAATTGTTAGCATTGGCCGCTCGGTCTTTAAATAAAGTCGGAACGTCTTGAGCTGAACTTGGTGGCACGTCGATTCTCCTTGGCTAACGATCAATTTGGACTGGACTACAAAACTTCTGGTTTAACAACTATCAATAAACAACTTCTTGATTGGCAACAGCTTGCTCAGTAATGATTGTGTCTAAAAACGGAACAGGCGGTCCACCTGGACCCATCCAGACATTCATTTGTCCTCGAGGAGCGGGATTGCCTGGAAACGCGCTACCTATAAATACGAATGGATACTGAACCCTGACGCCGATAGTGCCTGCAGGCATAGCGACAGAACCGTCATCCCATGGCAAGATCGATACTGTGGACCCTGGCGGCAAGTCTCCCGACAGTCCTTGAGGACCGGACAGCAAATGCCCCGCTGCCAGCGCCTGATAGATTGGTGAGTTGACATTCAATGCTTGCCCTGAAACAGTAAAACCGCGCAAATAGTCGCGGTTAGCAGAGTTTGACAGGTCGGGCATGCGGCTGGCCATACGCGCACCTTCTTGCACAGACATCGTCACGATTTGCTTTGTGTAGAAAGAACGTCCAAAGTAAATGATTCCAAAAATAAAGAGCATCAAAAGTGGAAGACACAGAGCAAATTCGACCATTGCCTGACCGGATCCAGATCTTCTTACTCTCTTCGCTCGCTGCATCACTTTCTTATCGATTTCACTTTGATCTCGGGGATTTCTCGTTGGTTTCGACAATCGCAAAACTCAGAATTGCTGCCACTCAGCGGATTAGTTTGAGTGATTGCTGAAATAAGAATCCCAGGGATTTATCGATCGGTTTTAGCAACTGCCAAACTCTTACTCGATTACCCATGGCGTAGCATTTGGATTTATCATTCGACCAGGCTGAGAAGTAGCCTGACTACCGTAGTTTATTGAATTCTGCACGTTATAAATCATGTCGCCACAAATGAAACCGAGCGAACCCAGTGCCACCATACACAGTGCCGACACGCAGCCCAACCCGAGAGCGTACTCAACCATGCTCTGACCACGCTGGGACCTTTTCTTGATCACGAATTTAGAACTACGATTCAATTTCACACGGCTCTCCGTTTGCTAGCGAACGGCGCCGAGAAACCGGCGCCGTTTTCAGCAAACAATTTAGTTGATATTCCAGGGAGTAGCGGTTCTGTTGACGATTGGATTTACGTTGGTGCTTGATTTTGCTCCACCGTAGTTGATCGCCTGTTCGATGTTGCGGATCATGTCGCCGCACATATCGCCCAACGAACCTAGTGCCACCATGCAGAGTGCGGTGATACATCCCAGACCGAGAGCATATTCGACCATGCTTTGACCGGATTGCTTGCGACCTTGCTTGCGAGTCATTTGTTTTCCCTCTTAATAAGTGATTAGCGATTTGAAATTACTGGAGCAATTTCAGAACTGAGAAGCGCTTTCAAGCGATTTGCTTATTGCGAGTTATTCTCAACTCCGGAATACGCTAACAATAAACATACTGAGAATCATTGTCAATTACGGTTGGCATAACGTATTAAAGGTATCCTCCCGCCCCGACGGTGTCTAGCTGAGCCCCCGGTGGGGTTAGCGCACAATTCGGGCTTTATTAAATCAATTTCCCCCTTGATTGCACCTGTTAAAACGGAAGTCTCATACATATAGATTGCGCTGACATTGAGAAGCAAAAATCGCCCATTTAGATGTATATGGACCGCATGAAACCGTGAACAACTCTCGACTGATTTGTGAAGGAATGAAAACAGTCGCAATAAGAGTTGTCATGCCGTGAGAGTCAATTGCAACTGATGACATTGACTCGCATTAGCAGGCTCAGCAGTACTGAGCCTGACAGCAAATAGAATCGGAAGGTCAGATGTCGGTTATTTCGCGCCGACTTTTTCGAGTGCTTTTCCAGATAACGCGGCCAGTGTCTGCTGGTTCAAACGGCGCTTTGAAGCCATCAGATCCCGTTCAGATTCAACGATAATTTCTTCCAGATAGCGCAGTGAGACCTTGCGCTGGCTGAATATTTCCTGCCGCTTTTTAAGCATCTTTGGCATCATCTTGCATGCATCGAGCGCGCCATGAAGCCACGGAACTATTTGCGCACCGCGCACAGTTACCACAGCCAGATAATAAAGCTGCCAGTACAAGATTTCAGGCAAAAATTTCCACAGCAATGGTCCCGGAATATTTTTGATAATCGTATTAAGGTTGTTCTGTGATGACAATCGCACTACGAGTGCGCTGTAGCCACTGCCTGTAGTACCGCAACCGAGGTGATAAACAATGGCGCTGGGCACATAGTAGCACTTGAAGCCGGCATTCTGCGCCCTCAACCCGAAGTCGACATCCTCAAGATAGGCAAAGTAGTCATCGTCTAAGTAACCGATCGCTTCGAATAGTTCCTGCCGGTAGATTGCTGCACCACCGCACGCACCAAGAATGTAGCGGGGCTCGTCGAAACGACCCGTATCGCGCTCGCGGTGACCGATGCGTCCAGGCAGTCCGCCGCGTCTGTAGCCGTCTCCGGCTCCATCCAGCAGTTTGTGATCGTCGTACGCCAGCATTTTGCAACCAGCGCTGCCTATTTCAGGGTGCTCGCGCATCGCTTTGACCAGTTCAGACAACCAGTTCTTATCCACGATTGTGTCATTGTTCAAAAGTGCGATGAATTCGCCCTTCGAAGCTCTGATGCCGTGGTTTACGGCAGGGCTGAAGCCCGTGTTTACTTCGAAGGTTATCAACCGCACCTGCGGATAGTTCTCGCGCAGATAGTCGAGAGAACCATCTTTTGAGCCGTTATCAACAACGATTACTTCTAAATTCTGATGCGACTGCGCTAGAAGCGA
>DATNPY010000067.1:0-206508 GCA_036702955.1 Drouetiella sp.
AATCGAGCTCCTCCTCGCATTTAAAACGATATCGCTTTAAAAGCGGCCGGTGACCCAGATTGGTTACAGGCGCCCGCTTAAGCTACGCGTTCCTCAGCACTGGGGTAATGCGCCTGGTACATCTTATTTATGGAACGAACGTGCGGCTGTAACCGTCCAAGCAGAAGCGACAGGAAACGGGGGTTAGAGCTGTGGGAATTTCGCTTAAGCCAGAATACTTGAAGAGATACAGAGATATTGCCATGCTTTTCGTTAAGTACGGCAACTCAGACCTTGTCAAAAATGTCGGTTTAGATGAAGCGTTCGACGGGGACTCAATACCACACGAAGTCAAAGGGAAGGCGGAAGAGTTGACAAAGGACCTCGAGAAGCTGGGTCCCGCCTTCGTGAAAGTTGGTCAGATGCTCTCCACTCGTCCCGATTTCCTTCCCATCCCCTACCTGGAAGCATTAACCCGCTTGCAAGATAATTGCGAGCCCTTCAGTTTTGCTGAAGTCGAACGGATCGTCACGTCCGAACTGGGAGTGAGAATTTCCAAGGCTTTCAAGGAATTCAATGACAGACCGCTAGCTGCCGCCTCGCTCGGACAAATACATCGCGCCACCATGCGCAACGGACGAGAAGTTGCTGTGAAAGTGCAACGTCCAGGGATCAGGGACCAGATTATCCAGGACCTGGAAATTCTCAGCGACGTTGCAGAGTTTTACGACAAAAACACGGACGCAGGTCGCAAGTACGAATACGGAAAAATGCTTGATGAGTTTCGCCGCACTCTCCTGGAAGAACTCGACTATAAAAAAGAGGCTCATAACCTTGAGACTATGAGAGAGAATCTCAAAGAATTCGAACGCATCTACGTGCCAGAGCCGGTTACTGATTACAGCACCTCCAAGGTGCTGACGATGGATTTTGTGAAGGGAAAGAAAATAACTCTGGTTAGTCCGCTCGAGCAGATCGAAATTGACGGTGGACCTCTGGCAGAGGAAGTGTTTCGCTGCTACTTGAAGCAAATTCTGGTCGATGGATTCTTCCACGCCGACCCGCACCCCGGCAACGTCTTTTTGACACAGGATAAAAAAATAGGTTTGATCGATCTGGGAATGGTGGCACGAATATCTCCAGATTTGCAATCAAAACTCTTGCAGTTGCTTTTTGCCATCAGTGAAGGACACGGTGATGATGCAGCAGAGCTGGCTTTCGAGATCGGTGAGGTGAAGCGCGACTTCGACGCCCGTGCCTGCCGCAAAGAAATCAACGATCTTGTACAACATGCATTCGGTTCAAATATCATGGATATGGAAATCGGCAAGGTTGTACTCGCTATCACGAAAACCACTGCTGATCATGGTTTAAAAGATGCCATCAGAGTTAACGATGCTTGGCAAAACTCTTCTAAATCTCGATCAAGTGGGTCGAACATTGGACCCACAGTTCGATCCCAACGCCTCCGTGCGAAGAAACGCAGCGCACCTGACTCAACAGCGAATGATGAAGAGCATTTCTCCGGCTGGCTTATTCAACAGCATGATCGAAACAAAAGATTTCACTGATAAGCTGCCGAGCAGAGTCAACAAAATTCTCGATCTATTAGCTTCGAACAAACTTCACATTGAAGTCGAAGCAATCGACGAAAAAGTACTGACTGACTCCTTCCAGAAGGTAGCAAACAGAATCACTTCAGGTCTTGTTCTGGCAGCGCTAATTATCGGTGCCGCATTGCTGATGCGCGTGGAGACGCACTTTAAAGTATTCGGTTATCCGGGTCTGGCGATGATTTGCTTCATGCTTGCTGCCGGAGGTGGCTTCGGACTGGTCGCCCATATCATGTTCTACGACCAGAAACCGCAGAAATTGCGCGGAGGAAGTAGTATGCTCCGCCCGAAATCGACTGCATATCATACATAAGAAGGTGTGATGCGGATCGTACAAGCGAACAAACGATTGTAGATGATAATGGTTGACCAGATCATCAGAACTACCAAAACGGAGCAGCGTGCTATCGCTGCTCCGTTTTTTGTCACGCATAGACTTTCCTGCAACGAGCCTGGTCAATACCGTACTTGTTACGAACGTCTCAAGAGTGCATTAATCAACACCGTCAAACCAACGCTCAGCAATATGCTCAACAAAATACTTGGAAGCCAGAGAATAACCATATATCGCTCCTCTTATGGATACATCGAAACATTAGACTGATATGGCAGTGATAAGTTTCAAAAGATAAAAGTGAGTCATAGACTCAGTAAGTCTGAACAAAAGTCAGAGCATGATCAGCAGGCCACACAAGAACAGATCAATAATCTGAGAGTCTGTAAAGTTGCTGCGCATTGCCATGGAAGAGTCTGTCTGCAATCGACAAGGCTTGACTCTCATTAACAAATCCGTTTCCAATCAAGTAAGAGAGAACAGATGCCAACCCTCGTCTGGCTGAGTGAGAACTGTACCAGTAAGTTTCTGGAACGCTGTGACCATCTGTGGCAATCAGAATTTTGGTGGATGGTGCCGCTGCCAGCGCGTCGGCAAATAAACTACCTGACTGTGTGGAAATCAGCGATAAAGCCAGTGATAGATCCATGAAGACGTTGCTGTAGAGAGAAGCCAACACTGCGGCTTCCCGTACATAAGGATAACAATGCAAAAACACAAAATTCGTCTTTGCAAATTTGCGCTGCTCAAGGATGTTACGAAAGCACCACGGATTAGCTTCTCGCAAATCGGCATCTGAATCTCCAAGTCCAGAGTGGATTTGAACAGGTACATTCATTTCTTGAGCGATCTCGAACGCTTGCCGAAGCAGATAATGATACAGGGGACGGCGCGCTATCCTCACCATAGAGTCGGCTCCCGTACTGATCTTCAGCAGCGCAAAATCCTTCTCGGCGGAAGTTTTGTCGGTCTCGTCTATGACCAGACCTCCTCGATATGCTGCAATCGTTTTGAAAGCGACCGTTTTAGGACCAGAGGCGTTTGTAAGTCCGTTCACAAATCCTTCCAGTGCACCGCTAAAAGTCTCGTTGGATGAGAGCGCTGATTCGATCACGGCTTCTACTCTCACGCACTGATAAACGGGGCGCGACGCCAGCGATGAAAAACTTTCCAGAGAAAGCATGTCATCCTTGCGAAATCCAGCATCGATTATCGTGCCCCCGATAGATGCATCATCGAAAAGCATTTGCATGTAATCAGTTTTGCCCAGCCGACTTCGCATTTCGAGAATCTTCTCTTCATCCTCCTCGACATCCAGATACTCACTCAATTCACGCAGCATGTGCATGTAGTGCAGAGAGTGCTGAGCATGTGCTTGCAGCATGGCAAGTGAATTGGTCTCGCTAAATGCCTGCCGAAATCCGATTGCATCGAGTTGGGAAAATTCTTTTAAAAGAGAGTGTGCATGATGATCGATAAGAATGATTCGACTTAAATTGATCATCACTAGAACCGCGTGCGGTGCTGGCGCAGTTCAAATTCCGTATTTGCACCGGCAAATGCACCACATTCCGAGGTCTTAACAGCGATGAATGTATGACCAAAATTGCCCAGCAACTTCATCAAAGTTTCATTCTCCTCCAGCTCGATAAGAGCCTCCTGCAAAGTAGCAGGCAGGCGATGAATTTCTCGTTCCGCCATTTCTTCGGCGGAAAAGGTACTGGGATCTACCTCTACAGGCGGTGGCAAGACTAACTGGCGTTTGACACCGTCGAGACCGCAAGCGATAACTGCCGCCAGAGCTACATAGGGATTGCTCGAGCTGTCGACGCATTTCAGTTCTATGTTGGTAGTAGCCATCTCCTGCCCCCAGAAGACAGACGGCACACGCACGGCAGCTTCTCGATTCTCAAAACCCCAGCAAGTGTATGCTGAACTCCAGGAGCGAGGTCGCAAACGGCGATAAGAATTGACTGAAGGGCACGTCAAGGCAACCAGTGCAGGGAGGTGATGGAGAATACCACCAACGAAATAACGACCGAAATCGCTTAAACCGTTTTCGGCCCAGAATAAATTTCGTTCTTGATAGATGTCCCAGGCTGACAGGTGCAGATGACAGCCGTTGCCTGGCTGATCATCGAATGGCTTCGGCGCAATCATCGCATCCAGGTCATGCTCGAGAGCCACACCTTTTAGAGTCTCACGATAGTAGATTTGGCGATCGCACGCTTTCAAAGGCGATGTGTGGCGAATGCTCAGCTCGTGTTGACCAGGTCCCAACTCAGGATAGTATTGCTCTACCTCAATCCCCTGCCGCTCCAGAGAATCGACAAAGCGATTTATGAATTTAGCGGCACGATTCATGCCATCGGTGGAAAAACAGAGACTCCTGTCGATGGGCTCATACTCACCACCTTCAAACCGACCCAGAGTAAACTCCGGCTCGAACGATATTTGAAAGCTGTAGCCCAGAGATTTTGCCTCATCGACGACACGCTTGAGGATGCTGCGAGGGCAATGGTCCCACGGCTTGTGATTCAACTCCTGCATGTCGCAAATGAGCGACGCGGTCCGCTCTGCATAAGGAAGAACAACCCATGTTTCGAGATCCGGAATCAGTCGAATCTCACCTGTGGCACCAAGACCGGTATCAGCTTGAAGTTGGTCAAGAAGATTCATCGCCATGGTGCCCTTGACCAATCCGATACCAGATTCGATGCGTTCTTTCAACTTGTCGGTGCGAGTACACTTTCCTCGGATTATGCTTGCAGTGTCGCAAAATATAAATCGAACCAGCGATATTGCGGACTTCTGCGCCAGTGTGACAATTTCATCAACGCTTTTTAAAACCATTTGTCACCGTCCATCCTGATCGCTCTTATTGAGCGTCAAATAGATGCCTAGTAAGAAGATCAAAAATGTTATTCCCATGGCACCTTTGGCAATCAACCAGAAAATAGTACTGATAAAAGCCGGAAGATGAGGAGAGATAATTCCCAGCATAAAAAGAACGATAAAACTAATGGGAAAGCCAATGCAAGAGACAATTAAGAGCCATTTGCGAAGCAGCATCGAATCAGGCATAGAAGCAAGGTACCGGAGTCGCTCTGAATCTCCAGCGGCACGTTTCTCTTCCAACGCACGCAGCCGCGTCGTTATAAAAGTCTGGTATTCCGCTAATGAAATATTGGGGGCCAAATTGCTGCCGATAAATTTGAAGTTTAAGCTTGAAAGCGACAGTACTAACAATAGCGTGTTTCCGATCGGTCAGTATCAAGTTCAGACCAACGCTGTTCAGACAGGGTCAATGACATACGGAGTCTAAACTACGACCAAAGTCAGCCGTTTGGCAGGCCGGGGTAAGTGACCTTCATTTCGCTGCAATCAGGTTGTCAACCGGTTTGAGTAACAAACGGCGGGGAACAATAGGAGTAGAGCACAGGTGAGATTCGTAGCAATTAGCCGATTTCGTGGGACACAAATCCATGCGACCTTCGCGCATACTGAAAGTTTATTATTTAGCGACTCTGCTGGCGGGTGTTCTGTTCACGGTACCCGTGGCACAGGCGGTACAACTAAACGAGTTGGGCGCCAGAGGCGCAGCCATCCTGACCCTTTGTTGGAATGTCTTATTCATCATGGTGCTGCCTCTAGTCATGGACTGGGCAGAATCTCGTTATTTCAAAGCCAGATTCATGCAGCTTGAAGAGGTAGCCAGAGAGAATCCGGAGCTTGCAGCAGTGATAACGGAGCAGTGCGAAAAACTATCAATACCGGGTTTTAGATTTGCAGTAATCGAGACTAACAGCGAAGATATTTTTAGCTATGGTCTGTGGCGTTCCAATCCACGCATGGTTCTGCCGACAAGTTTTCTTACCGACGCTCAGAAGTCACGCACCATACCCAGTATCGAAGCTGAGCTGACAAAGTTCGCAAGCCAGGACCACACCTTTGTTTTTCTGGTATTCACGGTGCTGCAAGTGATGCTGCAACATCTACTGATTGCATACGTTCACTGATCCGATTAGTCAGCTTAAGCTATTCGCTTTTTTCTGATATCGATTGAGACTGGAAAACATCGAAGCGCGCGCCCTGTTTCCAGGCATCGCCCGCCAGCCCTGCTTTTAGCGAAAGCTGGGTGAGAAGTTCCGGCAAATCCCAACCAAATTCAGTTGCTACTGATGGCAAAAACACTGATTGCCTCCCATCCTTGTACATCACAACACCATCGCGTCCAACGACAATCTCGTTGTAATTTTTAATTCGACGCGGCGCAGTCAAAATGTTGATGTCTATTTCAAGATTTTTCAACTCAGACTGCAGTACAGGCTGAAAGCGATAATCGCGAGAAGACGAACCAATTGTGTTGTCCATGACCGTCTGGAACAACGGTTTCACAGGCCAGATGTAACCGATACAACCGCGAAGCTCTTTGTGAGAAGGTTCTTGCGGATCGATTTTATACAAGGTGACGAAGGCACCCATCTTTTTGCTGGTCACCTCGGAGACCGCAAACTTCGCTTCCTCTTGCGAGGGAATGGTGCCTGTCTTCACAGCTTTTTCCAATGTCAGGCGCGCGAGCTTGAGAAGATTCTCTTTATCAGTATTCGAAAGTGGCTCCTCCGAGCCAGCGCCCGGGACCTCTTCCCAGCCTCGTTTACTGGAGCTGGAGAAGGCAAGCGCCAAATACGAAACTGAATTGTTATCGTCTTCAGCAAGTGCATCTTGCGAAGTGCCATAGCGCAACAAGCTTCCATGGCAATCGTCTGGAAGCATGGCAGCTAAAACAGCGCAGGGATAAAAACCACATATGGTATCACCCGTGCGTTCTTTGAAATCGACAAATGCTGTCAAGTCGTGTTTACTTAAATGCTCAAAAGCCTCGGAATCGAGCTTGCGCACGTTTTCCGGCCAGTCACTCGAGAACGGCTCATAATCGTAACGAGGTCCATAGTGAGTGAAATCCGAGCTGACTACAATAAGATCACCCTGACGCATGTACCGTCGCAAGATTTGCCCCATCAATTGCACATCCATTTGATCGGGTAGCGAACCGACGATGATGGGGACAATTTTCACATCTCCAAAGGTTGCTTTGATAAAGGGCAGCTGCATTTCAAGCGAGTGCTCACGAAGATGCACCTGACTTGAATGCCGAAACAGTGGGAAATCAGCCAGCTCCTGCACTACATCTTTGTCGACGAGCAAGTCACCCAGTGGAGTCGCAAAGACTGAATCTGTCGGCAATACGGCGCCTTCAAAACCTACATAGTGACTGGGTCCCAGAAGAAAAATTCTCTTCGGTTTCTGCTCCTTTGCTTGCTCGTAAGCGAACGCAGCGGTGTTGCCTGAGAACATGTAACCGGCGTGTGGTGTAACGATTGCCAGAAGCGGTGATGAAGGCTCGAAGTTGTGCTGAAATCCAGACTCGATCGGCTTTTTAAGCAAAACGGCTTGTGCATTGGCTAGAAACGAGCCAATCTGCGCCCGCAGCTTCGTCGGGTCAGACTCGTACCATGTGCCAGCAAAAGCAGCCTGTCGCTTATGCGAGAAATTGAGTCCGGTTTTGCTGATGAAGTTGTTCATGGTTACTTTCTTTCATTTAGCGGCGCCATCGGATGTCGTCGCTGGTGTCTCCGAGCCACTCTGCGACGGAGCGGCACTTTTAGCCATCGGCACCGGCACGATTTGAGTATAGACGTTGGAATTGCTGTCGCCATGCGGATCGGCGGAAGATTCGAATGTCAAAATCAACTTCACTTGCCCACCACCAGGCACTGTTTCGAGCGGCTGAGACTTTGCAAAGGCCTCACTGCCGGCAATCTCAGCGTCCGCATTTTTAGGTGCACTACTCAGCGAAACATCACCAACCGAACCGTCAGCATTTACGACTGTTGACAGCGTCACCTTGTTCTTACCGTTAGGCACATCCCAGTGAGTAATCAATTTGCCCCGTAGGCGGGCGAGATAGGCGGTGTAGGCTGCGGTATTGTTTTTGCCGGCTGGAGCACTGTTCTGCGGGGCTTTAGCAGCAGGTCTGGCAGCACCTCGCGCTGCCGGTTTGCTTTCAGCCTGACACTGCACAAGTGTGACTGCGACTGCGATAAGGGGAAGCCACGACTGTCTTAGCATATGTCCTCCAGTAAGCTGCAATAGATATTATACGGCGGTTTACATGTCTTCTGGTGCAGGTTTTGAGAAGCCTCAGGTGCCTGATTGAGCACTCTCAGGTACCTACACGGAGTTAGCCTTCTCCCGAAATATCCCAAATGACGATGTGTAGCCATGTAAAAATGTGGTGCCGCCAACGGGACCTATTTCGCCATTGCAGAAGAACCCGCCTAGCGGAACATCACCGAGAAATTCGCGGAAGCACTCACTATCATGATTGGACTCACCATACAGATGCCGACCACGACCAAGACACGAAAAAAGCAAAGCACCGGCAGGATTGCCGCCGTTCTGTTGCTGTGTGTAGTTCTTCAACATCAAACGCAAATCTTCCGATGACGTAGCTGCATCACGCAGATGAAACTGCACGGTACGCTCCTTTCTAAGAACCTCACCCACCATCAGAGCACCTGATTTTTGCTCGATTCCAATGATGTTGCGAATCAAAAAATCGCCGCCTCTAAAATCGTCTTTGAATTCATCCATAACGACACCGAGAAACAATGAGTTGTAGGCTAACTTCTGATCCGCCGGATTGAGTTTCATGAGCGCTTCTTTCAATACATGCACAGCTGGTTCGCCGTCTAACTCAATCAGGAAGTTATCCAGACACTTTGTGACTCGCATCGGATGACCGATCGGACGACAGCCTTGCGCGACTACCGAATCGACCTGCACATTACCGGAAAGGGCCGCACAGACGGCTCCAGTTCGATAGACTTTATCGTCGCAGAAAAGCGCATTCATGCCACCACGATTGCCACCACTGGCAAGACCACCAAGCTTCACAGATTTCGCGAAAGCATAATCAAGACCCTGCATTAGCAAATCAACTTTGAAGCTGAACGGATCGGGAAGCAGAATGAAGTGAGGCGAGGAACTGCTGTCCACGCCGACAGCTTTTTCCCAGGCAGATGGTGCTGAGTCGAGATCAGGTAGATCTGAGTCCTCAAGGTGAAATTGTTTAACTTCTACATCAGGTAAAACTGCAGCGGTGATGGCGATCCCCTTCTCCTTCTCGACTTCATAGCCGCCGCCGATCAAACCTCCAGCCGAGCAGCCAATAAAGTGCTTAGCCCCCAGGTGCTTCTTGACCAGGGCTGGAATCTCGTCGAACTCGTTCATGAAATCAGACGATACGAAGCCGATCACGAGGTCTGGCTGAGCATTGCTGAGTTGGAAGTTTATGCTCTCTGCACATTCGGTGAGGAGCTGTCTGGCTCCTCCATATTTGCGTTTACCGGGCAAATCGTTGCCGGCGAGCGCTGACGCCCATTTCATTGAGAATCCTCGATTAAGAAAGTGAGCGCCTTATCTTGAGGAGACGCCCTGCAAAAAGACAATTCTATCAACTAGTTGGTGAAGGTGATTTAAGAGCCAGAGATGCCGACCAGGCTTGAATTCAGGTTCAGGAAATTAGCAGCTGCTGAATTTTGACCGATATCGGTTTAAACTCCCCTATTTCATAAAAAAAGGCATGGGATGGGAGTTCCAGCCGTTAAGAACTCGACCATTTCGCCACAATTCGATAGCGCGGTCCAACTAAGAGGCACTGGTGGGCTTTTCACGTCTGGGCTGCAGTGACTCAGCTTCCGCCTCGGCAATTTTTGCATCCTCTTCTCGACCTAGAGTCCTGAGCAGAATTGCATATATCCTCAAAGAATTGCCGATATCGGGATGATTTTCGCCGAAAGCACGCCGCTTAGCCTCGATGACCTGTTCATAGGCATCCGTGACGTCCGCCGTGCCCGCCCCGAAGTTCGCTGTCGATGCCAGGTAATCGATATCGAGAAACACTTCTGGATTGTCCTTGGCAATCGCACTGGTCCATGCGTCGACCAGCTTCGCGTATAGCGCCCGCGACTCAGGATACTTGCCTGAGCGTGCCTGACAGTCGGCCAGTTGAACCATGCAAGTGCACATCTTGCCGAAGTCAGGAGTTTTCTCGCTCTCAAACTCACTCAAAGCTCTTTGCAGATAATATTCAGCTTCACTGATACTGCCGCTTTGCTTTTTTAAAAGGGCAGTAGTGAAGAGACTATCCGCCTCGCTGGCAGGAGCTTTCAACACTTTCGGAATGATCACGGCGGAAATCAAAAGCAGAATAACGAAAAACGCGAGATAAAGTGGATCCATTGTTGTTTCTCTATTAATGGTCACACACTGTAGACACTGTATTTGATACCGTTAACCGACGTGTATTTTGGGACGGCGCGCTGGTACGCTGTCTAATTCTCGCAGAATTTCTCGACAAACTGGCGCCGTTTCGCCTTCACCAAGAAAAATATATTTGAAGATGTATCCAATCGGATTGCCCTCGGTCCAACCAAAGTAAGCATGTGGTATCACACCTGTTTTATCTCTCAAATGAAGCAAAAATGCGGCAATCGCGTTTGGAATGGCGGGGCTGGTGCAACGTAAGACATGAAAACCGTCTATCTCATGCCCGGAAATTTCCAGACAATCTTCTATAAAATCTGAAGCATCGCCCAAACTTACTTCAAGGAAAATAAAGTCTCCATCTTCTTCATTGATGCTGTGAATTTCGCGCGATTCTGCTTCTTTCTCTGCATAGTCAGTACCACCTGGACGGTGCGCCAGAATTCGAATACTTCCAGTCTTGGCAGCGTTTTCGACGAATTGCCTTGCAAGTGGATCGAGGTCGATTTTGTGGACACGCAATTCAACCGATCTGAGCGCTCGTGAAATCACTGAAGCAAAGAAAATCGCGATGATAAATGCCAGAGCGATATGAACACCTTCCGGTCGCTCCACACAGTTGATGATTGTAGTGTAGACAAATATAAGAGCAATCAGAAGGTAGCCGTACCTGAGATACGGTCTCTTCTTCCAGATTGTGAGGGTGCCTGCCACCGCAGCGGATGTAATAAGAACGAGTACGCCTGTCGCATAAGCACCTGCCTGAGCATCCACATCAGCTCTAAAAATCAGAGTCACTATGTAGGCCACTGCGGTGAAGAAAACAACCAGGGGACGCGTCGCTGCAGCCCACTCCGGTGCCATACCGAAACGAGGCAGATATCTGGGCACGAGACTGAGCAGACCAGCAATAGCCGATGCACCGGCAAACCAGAGAATCAGAATCGAACTGATATCATATACGGTACCAAAAGCCTCTCCCAGATACTTGTGAGCAAGATAAGCCAGTGCCCTGCCGTTGGCCGACCCACCCTCCTTAAATTCGACGGCTTTGATCATCAAAGTCGTGACGATGCTACTGGCGACGAGATAGACGCACATAATCAGCGCCGCTGATGACAACAGAAATTTAGTGTTGCGGATGCGTCCCGCCGGATTTTCATGGGTGTCAGTGGGATCACCTTTCACCAGAGGCATGACAGCAACGCCGGTTTCGAAACCAGACAGACCCAGAGCCAACTTGGGAAAGAGCACCAGCGAAGTTGCAAGTATAAGCCACGGGTCTCCGTGCGAAGACGGTATCGTCAGCAGGTTCTGGCGCCAGCCCTCCCAAAATTGTGGATTCTGCGATATTAAAGTGAGGCACTTCACAAGAACGACTGCGTTAAGCGACAAATAGACTACGACGATAACGAAAGAAACACCGATTGCTTCGCGAAATCCAATCAGGAAGACGCCACCAAGGATGGTGAGCAAGACCATGGTCACACCGATGCGATCGTGGTGATGAATCCACGGAGGTATAAGTGGATTTTCGATCAAGTGAGCCGTGGCATCCGCGGCAGACAGAGTGATCGTAATGATGAAAGCAGTGGCAGCAAATCCAAGCAGCAGAAGAACGACGGCTTTGCCGCACCATCCCGGGACCAGGCTGCCGAGCATCGAGATGCTACCCTGCCCATGAGGGCTTTCTCTTGCAACAATAAAATACGCAGGAAGAGCACAGAAAACAGTGACCAACACGAGAATCAGCGTTGCAAACGGCGCCAGATAACTAGCTGCCAAAAATGCGATGCCAGGCTGATATCCCAACGTCGAAAAGTAATCTACACCCGTTAAACACATAACCTTCCACCAGACATCCTGGTGAACGGCTGCTGGTTTTTTGTGGCTTTCTCTGATGCCCTGAAAAAACCACCGGCGAAACTTGTTATATCTTGTGTGAGCCCTGCGGTCAGTCATAATGCCTGTGACGAAATGCTTTCATCTCGTTGTCTGTTGGGTTCAAATTACCACTAGTGAGCCTCTTTTGCCAGGCAAAATCAGGCATAAACGTTCACTTCGCAATATCCCAGGCTGGACTTGGATCTGCATCAGATAGTTTCCGGCAGTTTACAAGAGCACTAACATCAGCAGTACAAAGCCCATCAGAATGTTTGGTTTCACTAAACCTGGCTGTTCATGAAAAGCCATGACCGCGCAAGTTAAACCAGGAGCTTCTGCGTGTGAATAAGTTGCCGTAAATCTATCCCAATCCGCCTGTTGTCATTTTGAAAGGATCCAGCAGTTCTTTTAGCTCCTCCGCAGATAGTTTGGTCCGTTTCGAAGCCACTTCGCGAACTGTCGCTCCTGTTTCGAATGCCTCATGTGAAATAGACGCTGCCATGTCATACCCGATCGCAGGCACGAGCGCGGTGCAAAGAGCTAATCCTCTTTCTACAAGTTCAGGACCCCGCTTCGTTGCGGTGATTCCATCCACGCACTTCACCGTGAAGTTGTTGATTGCATTTGCCAGCAAATTCACTGATTGGAGCAAATTGTAGGCCGCGACGGGCTGCATAACATTCAATTCAAAATTGCCAGAACCACCTGCGATAGCAATGGTGGCATCATTACCAATCACTTGAGCTGCCACCATGCACAGCGCCTCAGCAATTACGGGGTTGACTTTACCCGGCATAATCGAGCTGCCAGGTTGCACCTCTGGAAGGGCTATTTCTGCGATTCCGGACCTTGGACCGCAGCCGAGCCAACGCACATCATTAGCCAATTTCAAAAGGCTCACAGCTATAGTTTTCAACACTCCAGAGGCCTCAACAATTTCATCTAAAGTACTTTGAGCTTGAAAATGATTTTCAGTCTCAACAGCGGTAATCCCCGCAAGTTGAGACACTTTTGAAAGAACCAGGCCTGCAAATTGCGGACGCGTATTGATGCCGGTGCCGACGGCGGTACCACCAAGCGCCACTTCGGAAAGTCGTTCTTCTGCATACCTGAGTCGAATCAGCGCTCGTTCGCATTGCCCGGCGTATCCCAGAAATTCTTGACCGAGGCGAATCGGAGTAGCGTCTTGCAAGTGAGTGCGTCCGGTCTTTATAACATTCATAAAAAGTGCGGACTTCTCACGAAGAGATTTTTCCAAACCCTCAAGCGCCGGGCGCAACTTTTCTTTGATATCGATAAGCGCAGCGATGTGAATGGCAGTCGGAATTGCATCATTAGAGGACATTCCGAAATTGACATGATCGTTTGGATGCACCAAATTACGGTCGCCGCGCCTTCCGCCGAGAATCTCGATGGCACGATTTGCAATCACTTCATTAGCATTCATGTTCGTTGAAGTGCCTGAGCCGGTTTGAAAAATATCGACAACAAATTGATTGTCAAGCAAGCCCTCAGCGACTTCCATAGCGGCCTGTCTTATGGCATCGGCTACCCGAGCATCCACATCTTGGAATTCCTTATTTACCTCAGCTGCTGCGCATTTGATCAGACCCAGAGCTTTTATAAAGGAGCGCTGAAATCGCAACTCACTGATTGGAAAGTTCAGCACTGCACGCTGTGTGCTGGCGCCATAATAGGCATCTGCCGGCACTTTCATATCACCCATCGAATCGCGTTCAACACGAGTAAGTTCACTCACAACAATTCCTTCAAGTTCGAATGAACCTGGTTGCCTCTAGACACGGAGCCAATTATAGGTTGGAAATAGCGCCTGGTGCTGTTGCCAGCATTAGTTTTAAGATCGATGGAACCGTCTGCAGTTGCCAGTTTCTACTGATTACTGGATTTTAGCTCGATATCGGCTTAACGACCAAAAATCATAGCTAAAACGATATCGCTCAAAAGCCGAATATGTACTCTGAAGGCTGACCAGTGGCAAGATTAAGAGTTCCGGATAAATTCGCCAATTGCTGCTCGCACCGGATTACATAATAACTAGTGAGTTGTGTTGTATTGAAGGATAGACTGATGAATACGATAAAAACGCTGCTTCTCATGGGCTGTTTAACCGCCTTGATTGTGGCTGTCGGGGGTGTACTCGACGGAAGAGATGGCGTCATGCTCGCATTCTTTTTTGCTGTTTGCACAAACGTATTCAGTTACTGGTTTTCGGCTCCAATTGCACTGAAAATGAGCAATGCCCAACCTGTCTCCCGCCAGCAGATTCCGGAACTCTATGACATAGTCGAGCGCATCGCTCGCAGCGCGCGCATTCCAGTGCCGAGCATCTACGTCATTCCCACCGATTCACCAAACGCATTTGCGACTGGGCGTGACCCGGAACACTCTTCCATTGCGGTCACAGAAGGAATTATGCGACTGCTCGACTGGAACGAACTCGAAGGAGTGCTTGCGCATGAGTTGGCACACGTCCGAAATCGAGATGTGCTGCTCACGACAATTGCTGCTGTACTGGCTTCGGTCATTACAACAGTGGCTCACTACGGATTCTACATGGGTGGCTACTCCGACGATAGGCGCGAGGGTGCAAATCCAATTTCTGTTCTTTTAATGGCAATCCTGGCTCCGATTGCGGCAACCCTGATCAATTTAGCTATATCACGTTCACGGGAATTCGAAGCGGATGCAAGCGGCGCCGAGTTATGCGGGCATCCTCTTGAACTTGCAAACGCGCTGGCAAAAATTGACCAGACGGCTCGGGCAATACCTCTTAGAGATGCAAATCCTGCGCTCTCGTCGCTCTACATAATTCCACCAGATCCTCAAAGTTGGTTCGTCAACCTGATGTCCACGCACCCACCAACAATGGAGCGCATCGCCCGACTGAAAGAGATGGCTGCCCGTACAGGTCGCGCCTAGCAAGACAGAAAGGATTCTGGATGGTCAAGTTGCCGTTGGTCAAGTTACCGCGTGATTAGAGCCAGGTCTATCCAACCCCATCAAATCGGCATTTACAAAAAACTCAACAATAAAGTCAAAAATCACTCGGTATTTTTGGAACTTATTGTCACGCAAACCCTTCATTGCAGTGGTAACGAGATTTGAGCAAATAGCCTGGAGGATTTATGGGTATTTTGAGTTTCATCCTATTTTTGATTGTTGCAGCCGCCTGCGCCTGGATAGCTGAGAGATTGGTACCTGGTTCAATTCCCGGTGGTTTCCTCACCTCTGCAATCGTCGGTATTATTGGCGCCTGGGTTGGCGGAAGCATGATCGGCCATGTCGGTCCTGACCTGGCTGGCGTGTCACTGATTCCTTGTATTTTGGGTTCTGCTATCTGTGTGTTCCTCGGAGCACTGCTCTCGCGCGGGTTCAATCGCCGAGGCGCCATCTAGGCAGCTAGAAGCAACTTAAATAGACCAAGCAGTCACAATCAAAAAATAACAAAAACGCTTGCTCCTGGAGCAGGCGTTTTTTGCTGAATACTAAGTTCGCACCGCATTTGATGCAAAGAACACCGAAAAAAAAGATGGCACATGCAGACTATATCAGACACGCTTCCGCATGCTCACTTTAGCAAGCGGTAACTGCAAGTTGCAACTGCCTGCGCTAGACGAGTCCTTCTCGCATTGCCTTGACGGCCGCCTGTGTTCGGTCCGAAACTGCCAGCTTTTCCATAATATGACGCATGTGCGTCTTGACCGTCTCGACGCTCAAAATGAGCTTATCGGCAATTTCTTGATTACTAAGTCCTTCCACCACCAACTTGAGCACTTCCAGTTCACGTTGCGAAAGAGGTGAGGCAAGCGAATTCATCCTGGCACTGGTGTCAACACCCTGGGCAGACGATGCCGTTGCACACGCTCTCAGTACGCGGCTTGCGACTCCGGGCGCAAGCCAGGCAACGCCGTCGGCGACGGCGCGGATAGCCATTACAAGTTGAGAGCCGGAAACTTCTTTCAAGCAATATCCATCAGCCCCAGCTCCGAGTGCCGCAAAGATATCGCGGTCATTATCATGGGAAGTCAGCATGATTACGCGGGTCCCCGGCACTTCTTGTTTAATTTTTGTGGTGGCATCGATACCGTCCATAAGCGGCAAACCGATATCCATCAAAACGACTTGTGGCTTCAACTCCGCCACTTTTTTGACGGTCATCTTGCCGTCAGCAGCCTCGCCCACAACTGAAAAACCCGGTACATGCTCCAGCGTCAAGCGAAGACCGACGCGAGTAATTTCATGATCTTCCGCGATAAAAATATTGATCTTGGGCGCTTCGGCGTCATCCATCGACTTATCTCCCAGGTGTCAGCGATGAGGTAACCGGTCGAACTGCCGCAATTTTAGCAGGCACAAGTCCTTCATTCCCAGAACAGTGAAATTATCCAGAGAGGTGAAAATCTTGTTCGCTTTGAACAATCCGTCCAGACTAGCCTAAAGAAAGCTTGACAGTTTCAATCTTGCCGTCATACATCAACTTATATTCTCGGCGCATCGAGTCAAAACCAAGTTCGACAGGCTGAGCGGTAAATTGACCATCGTCGACTTTAAGTCTCCACTCGTTATAGTCACCATTCTCATAATTAAAAGTGCTGCCGTCGTCTTCGATAAAAATTCCTTTCGCGGTTTTTCCAAAACAATGAAATGTAACTTGAGCCTGACTGTATTCCGCGGTGCTCTGCATCACGTCACATAGAGGAATGACAGATCCATCTTTAACAAAAACAGGGATGGCGTCGAGATTCCATTGCACCTTGTGCACTTGCCCGCCCTGAAGAGGTTCTCCCCCTTCGAATGGATGCCACAGACCATCGGGCAAGTACACGCTTCGCCACGTTCTACCGCGCTCGAGAACTGGTGCTACCAGCAAATTTTCACCAAAGAGAAATTGGTCGTCTAACTCACGAGCAAATTGATCATCTGGATAGTGCCATGCCATGGGTCTCATCAAAGGCGCACCACTGCGCGAATTTTCCCAGAATAGTGAGTAAATATAGGGCAGCAATCGATATCGTGTTTCAATAAACTTTTTGCAATGCGCTTCTACAATCGGACCGAAAGCCCAGGGTTCCTGAGCATCACCTTTCATCCAACAATGATTACGAAAGAAAGGATAGAACATGCCTACCGCGTACCATCGAGTCAGAAGCTCCCCCGAGCAGTTGTGCCCAAATCCGCCAATATCTACGCCACTAAATGCGACACCAGAAAGACCCATATTTAAAAGCATCGGAATGCTGCGGGCCAGGTGATGCCACCACGACATGTTGTCTCCCAACCAGACAGCAGCGTAACGTTGAACTCCTGCATAGCCTGAGCGTGTTAAGACAAATGGGCGCTGATTCGGACGCAGTGCCAGCATGCCTTCAAAGCTAGACCGGCTCATCATGCTGCCGTACAGATTTCTAACTTCGTAGTGCCCGAGCTTACCTTCGGGTGTTTCTTGCATAAAGAGCTGATCTTCATCCCTGGGCAGGTGGTCAGCAGACCAATCCAGGGGCTCCTGATTTTTGAAAATGGCGGGCTCATTCATGTCATTCCAAATGCCGGCAATACCATTTTCGGTATGAAATCCGTGCTGCGCAGCCCACCACATGCGCACTTCCTGTTTGAGGAAATCAGGAAACGCGGATTGCCCTGGCCAAACTTCACCGATAAACACCTTACCGTCTGCCTTTTTGCAGAAGTAATCATGCTTGATGCCATCGGTGAAGACAAAAAATTTCGAATCTTTTTTCACACCCGGATCGATGATCGCAGTCACTTTAAAGTTGTTGCGGGATAGATCGGCAATCAGGTCTTTAAAATCTGGAAAACGTTCTTTTGAGTAGGTGAAAACTCTATAGTCGTCCATGTAGTCGATATCAAGGACGATACCATCGCAAGGAATTTTTCTTTGCCTGAATTCATGCGCAATTCGCACTACTGTCTCTTGATCCGGATAGCTCCAGCGGCACTGTTGATGACCTATTGCCCACATCGGAGGCAGTTTTGCGCGACCGGTCAAAGCAGTGAAGGTGCGAACGATATTAGGCAGAGTCGATGGACCGATTGCATAAAGTTGCCATCCACGACGGGACAACAATTCAACCGAAGCCTGGGAATTCATTTGTGTATCAAGATCCCAGCGTTGACGCGCCGGCGAATCCAGAAACAATCCAATGAAATGTTCGCCCTGTTCAACAATCAAAAATGGGATCGACTTATACATCGAGTCCATCGACTCAATGTGCAGATGGTTGTCAGTATTAAATAAGGTGTGAGCGCTTGACCTGAGATTCAGTGCTGAATTGCGCTCACCGAGTCCAAGGCAACGCGTACCTGGCGCCAGGTCAAAGAAAAACTGCCAGCAGGATTCTGATGTCTGCTGCCAGGCCAAGTTCAAAGGCAGAATTGGGTCGACAACTTCTTCCCACTGCCCATCTTCACTGACATCGGCAAACTCTCTGGCGAACTCTTCATCAGATTGGTCAACTCGCCTCTCCGGACCTTCCAGGTCGTCATCCATGTCATCTGGCCATGGTTCTTCTTCAAGCGGATCGCTCAGTTCATCGACGACCTGACCGGCAGAAGTCGTGTGAACAAGGGCGTAAGAGTGCGGCGGCGCCGTCTGACCTTCTTTCCAGGCGCTCAGTCTCAACACCTCAACACCGCCAAAAAGCGCGCTTTCGACGATGGACTGTCCCGAGAATATGTTCGGCTGCCTCTTTGCTTCAGCACGCGTGGGTAGCTTGCGAGCAGATTCCCAATCTGTGGCCATTTCAACAGGCTTCAAAGCACACTCTCCAGTAAGTTTTGAGCAACACCCGTGAGTCTTCTCGGATTGCTACACATTGTCTTGAAAAACAGCTTTATATAATAACTGGCTGCCGCCGCATCCGTCCCCGAAAAAGCGGTATTGCCAGACTTAATTCCGAATGCCCTGACTTATCCTGTTTGCCGCGGGGATACTTTACAGCCCCCGAGCGATGATCTTTTTTAATTCGGCATTGATATTAGATTCGCCGGCGAAACCAACTGTGAATCCAACTACCTCTCCATGACCGTCTAGATAGACGACTGTTGGTATGGGGCTGACGTCATACTGATCTATAAGCTTCTGATTTTTATCATCGTCGACGTCAACTCGAACGAAATTGATTTTCTCACCATATTCTGTTTTGGCTATTTCCAGAACATTGTGCAATTGCTGACACGGATTGCACCAGGTGGCATAGAAATCTATGACTGTCGGCTTCTGGGAATCGCTTCGCGACGCGGGCAAATTCAACATCGACACAAGCTTTTGGGTGTCAGGACCTGTCTTTGGTGCGATCAACTCTTGCGGCAGTTTGAGCATCTCGATATTTGCTTGTTGTGCATTTGGTGAACCGTGTCCGTACCGAATCGCCATACGCAGCTGCTCCTTTCCATCCTTGAACTGTTTGAGCTTGCAATAAACTTGACCAAGTAAAAGATGGCCTTCGCAACTTTTCGGTGATTTCTTTACCGCCATTTGAAGGTCGCTAACAGCTCGTTTATACTGCCCCTTTTTCATGCACGCTTTACCGCAAGCGAGCGAATCAACTGCTGAATAAGCGTCAGGGTTGGAGCAGAAAACGAAGCTAACACCAAGCACTATCAGAATCAAAAATCCCAGACGTTTATACACGGTGCGATCTCCTAGCCTTTTGAAGAACTACTTGTCCAACTATTTTTTCAACTATCTTTTAGGGCCCACGATGTCCGTCCTTAATTTTCGAATTCAGTCACCTCAATGAGCACCTGACCATCATTTGGCATTATTCTGGCGCCATTACCTGGCATCGTTTTGTGCTACCGCTCCAGTGTCTGTAAGTCATTTTTTGTTGGCTCCAACTGGGATGTTTTGGGATGCGTATTGCTTGTCTTTGCTGAATCGGCTCGATCCTCTTTGCCATGCGTATTGAGATGTGCATCAAGCCAGCTGCTAACTTTATTTATGCCTTCATCGGTGCACTGATTTTCCTCAAAAATGAGATGCTCAGCGTTGGCTATCAGATCAAGCTGCCTATCCCTGGTTGCAAGTTCGTTGAATAATTCGACCGTACCTTTGGGCTTGACCAACATGTCATTGCAGCCCTGAACAAACAAAACTGGTGTCACCTGGATCAGCTTGGCACATTTATGATTTTGATTCATAAAATGTTGAAACTGCAAAAGTTCTTTTGGCGAAAGATTCAGCTTGTTAAGCGGATCCTTGCTCCACTGATCGCGCAGTTCCTGTTTTTTGGTAGCTTGAGAAATGATGTCTTTACCGACATCGAAGGGCTTATCAGGATTTTCCAACAGGTGAATTGCGACACTCAAACGCGTGTGATTTTGCTTGAAGCGATCGTTGGCAGGAACAGACGAGATCAGACCATCTACCAGATCGGGATAGATGGCGGTGGCACGAAGCGCGATTGCTCCGCCCATCGACTCGCCGAGCAGGAAAACCGGTACACCTTTGTGAGCGCGATGCAGAACCTTCAAAGTAGACTGGATGTCTTTCAAACAGCCGTCGAAGTCTACTGTCTCGCGTCCTTTCGCCTCCATGAAAGAACCGAATCCCCTCACGTCGATGGCATATACGGCATAACCCAATTTGGCCATGCGTTGACCAAAGTCAGCGTAGGTGCCGTTGTGAAGCCCCAAACCGTGAACGCACAAAACAACCGCGCGCGGAGTATCAGTCGAAGGAAGCCAGGTCAAGCAAGGCGCGTTGCTGATTTTTACCGACTTTTTGATTTTTGATAACTCTGACAGCTCCTTCTCTTTTTTGCGCTCCGCCTTTGCAGCATCGGTTAGGGAACGTTCTTCAGGCATGGAGCTCTCGAAAGGAGAATCGGTCTGTGCGGGTGGAGAAGCAGAAAGTAAGCCTGGCGCAGCATCGACTCCAGACGAACCCCTCACAGTCGAGCCAACCGGATTTTTTTTATCGTCAGAGTCGATCGCACCGGCCTGGACACAGGTCAAAAGGAGCACGCATGTAAGCGATGTTAGGAGTCGGCTGAACGGAGATGCGTGCAGGCTGAACGGTGATACGTGTTGGCTGAACGGTGATGCTACATGGGAAAACATGAAAGTACCTCAACTCTTCCACATTGTCGCACGTTAAACGGTCTTGATATAGCCGAGCGATACTTCAATTACTACGAAGAAATATGCCTTGAATCACGTCTTAAATTGAATTCTCGTGTCGTAAAACTCGCGTAGGGAGTATGATTCACAGATTGCGAACAGGCGCCGTCGTCCTTTCGCTTCTCAGTCGAGACCACGCGTAGTGAACTGGCAACTTGCTCGATATTTCTTCGGCACCGCGTTGGCAACATTTGCGGACCGGCTGACTCAGTTGCAATTGCTTTCTGCTGTGGTCATGTCTGGTCCAGACGGACAGGGACTGGGCTCAAACACACTTTCATTGCTGATGCCATTTGTTCTTTTCAGCTATGGTCTTGGAGCACAAGCAGACAGCAGAGATAGTCGGAAGTTGTTACTTGTAGCAACCGCGGCTCGCGGTCTGCTCGTCTTGAGCGTTCCAACCATATTCACCTCATTTGGTGCGACCGGGTCGCTCGTACCAATCAGCATTTTTGCCATCTCGATAGGCATAGTCATCGGAACACTATCCGAAGTCACACTCCTGCCGCGTCTGGTACTGACCTTCAGTGACCTTCGCAAAGCAAATGCAATCTCGCTTTTAGTTGCAACTGCCTCGACGCTCGCGGCTGTGACGGTCGCACCATTTTTGACTGAGATGTGGCTGCCCCACGAAACACTGAGATTGTCCGCGATATTCTATTTTTTAGCCATGTTCTGTTTCTGGACCATACCGCGGCAAACCATTGAAACTCAGCCTCGTCATTCGAACGACACCGAAGAACTGGCAAATCTCATTAAAGCGAAAAAGGGTTCGATATCGCTTTTTAGAATGCTCTTTCTGACTCAAGTCGCGCACTCTTTCTTCTACTGCCTGTTACTTGTTTTTTGCCTGCAAAATACACAATTCAACAACGGGCAAGCATCGAATATGTTTACCAACATAGCGCTCGGATTAATGTCTGGATCAATAGCTTCTCTAACATTTTTGAAACGATACAGACCGGGCTCGATGATTGGTTTAGGCACCTTATTGAGCGCGCTTGCCTGCCTGGTATTTATAATTGCCGGAAATACCGGCGCAGCTCTGAAAATGTTTCTACTCACCATGGGCACCGCCAGCGGCATCACGCTGGTGAGCATTCAGTTGCTTCTGGAAAAGAAATTCAACCGACACGTTCGAGGAAAAATCTACGGAGCCATCCTTGCGCTGTCTACAGCAATCTTTGTCCTGTCGGCGGTGACGGTAGAACAGCTAACCGTGCAATATTCAGTATTTACGATAGTCAAAATCCTGGCGGCGAGCTGGCTAATATACACTTCAGTTATCGCTGCGAGCTCAAACGGACTTAAAAGCAGATGGCGAAAGAGACGTCTCAGACAGAAGTCAAAACTATCATCTAAAACAGCCTAAACATGAAGCAAACGACGAAACGCATCAATCCAGAGGACATTTACTTCATCCTCGTCCGACCAAATTTCTTAGGCAACATTGGTGCCATAGCCCGGTTGTGCAAAAATTTTGGTTTTACAAAGCTGCGCCTGGTTAATGCTCCTAAAAATTACAAAGATGCCGAGGCTCGCAAAATGTCCGTCGGTGCGTTCGAAATTCTGAAAGCCGCTGAGACATTCGAGTCTCTGTCCGAAGCTTTAGGCGATATCAACTTCGTCGTAGGCACAACCGCTGGGCAGCAGCGAACACAAGAACTTATGCCTCTGCCGCTTGCCATAGAGAGGATACGAGCGTGCAGTGGTAACAAAATCGGCATTCTGCTAGGTGACGAGCGTAACGGATTGACCAACGAAGAAATGTCACTCTGTAATGTGTTAGCGTGGATTGAGACCGAGAAAAGTTTTCCCTCTATGAATGTTGCCCAGGCTGCATGCGTAATCGCCTACGAACTCTCCAGACCAGGAGTCTCCGATTGCAGCTCAGCCCATGCTGCTAAGGTTGAGAGCAATGCCCTTCCAACCGGGAAAGCGACCGACGATTTATTCGAGCAGATAGGCAAATTGCTCGACAACATAGAGTTCTCGCGCACATTCAATAAGACAGTTGTCACCAGGGAACTCCGACGAATTTACTACAAAGCGGCGCCAACCAAACGGGAGTCGGAACTTTTGCTCGGTGTCATGCATAAGATGAACCAGGCTCTTTCCGCGGCGGAAATAAAGAAGTGCAGGAGTGAAGATTGACTTTTCAAGACCTTTTTAGACACATTCTTGCATCCCCAGCCGATTTTAAACCGATATCGGCTTAGCCCATAAAATCCTGTGCAAAATTGCATTTCATGAATGCGGTCAAACGAATTTTTAAATGGACATTTCTGCCACGTCTTGATATCGCAAAATGTTCCAAAAGGCTTCCGCCGCTAACGTTTCAATACTCACGGAGGAAGTTAGCCCGATATCGGTTTAAAACCGCCAACGATTGTCAAGGAACATACAAAATGGGGTAATTTTTGCGCAGGTGTTAAGATGACGTTGGTGTTGCAGTCCATCCGCGCTGGAGGCTATAGATGGTTTCGGTAAACAGATCGCTTCGATATTTGACAATGGTCGGGTCCGCATTTGTACTGGCTGGCAGTTGCGGTCTTGCGGCTCTGGCAGACGGAGACATTTTGCCACCACCCCCACCCGATGAAGACACTCCGAAGCCTGTCTTTGATCGAACTAAATACGTGCAGACGTATCCAATCAGAAAGCCAGGTACGACTACAACTACAACCTCCACCGTCGCTATACCGCCAACGCCTTCGGTTCCGGTTACCACAACAACGACTTCAACGACCAGCACCACAGTCCAGACGCAAGCTGCACCGGTGACCGTGACGACCGTCACACCTTCTTCCAGCAACGTCAGCATAAGACCTGCAAACGCTGCCGCTCAGGTTCTGCTCAACAGAGCCTACGACCAGATGCGCAAAAATCAATTTACCAGTGCGGTTAAATTGCTGAACGACGCAGTCAGAGCAGATGCTAACAGTGTTATCGCCAGACGCTACCTGGCTTATGCGCTAATTCGGATTGCTAAACCTGCTGACGCACTGAATCAGCTCGTCTTTTTGACAAACATGCTCAAACCAAATGCACCAACTACCTTCGACAACTTCAATCTCGGCGAAGCATATTTGTCACTGCGGAATTACTCGGCGGCAGAAGATGCGTTCAAATCAGTTGTCGCCCTCGAACCCAGAAACGATGCGGCTCGCGGTGATTTGATCAAAGCTTACGCCTATGATTCAAAATTTCCTGAGGCCATGTCTCAACTGACTATCGGTCAGCAAAATCGAGACCCTCGAGTGCAACGCTACTACCGTACATTGCTTGAGTTGATATACAACGCTAAGACAGCGGCTGCGGTCAACAGCACGCCAACGACAACGACGGTGACTGAAACGACGAACACCTGGCAGCAGATCAGTCCTAAGTAGTCGCCAGACATTTCACGCTACGAGAAGGCAGATTAATCCTGTTATCAGCATGATTGGTCTGTGATTGGTCTGCGTGTTGCTGATCGGCATAGTCACAAGTCCTCTGTCGCCACCCGAGCAAACCGCATAAGCAGGGCCAGGACCGTCTCAAGATTGACCACTGGTCACATTAGCGTTCTTCAAACCCGATTTATTCCGTTGCACACCGAGGTAATAAGGCGCCGTGCGACGAACCGTCTCTTCAAAATCTGTCTGATGAAAATCCAGTTCCTCGACTGCTTTTTGCGAACTGAAAAATATCTTGTGCTGACTTAGCCACGTCTGTTGCCTCGTCAATGGTGCATTAATAGGTTTCGATATAACAAGATTGCCGATCTTCAGCTTGGGCAAATTGGGCAAAACGTTCTCACAAAAGGTTCCAGCGGCAACGAGCAACCAACCAGGAAACTCAAAGGCTGGTGGTTTTGTGTGCATCTGTTTGCAAAACACAAGCGCCGCATCACGAAAACTCAAGTTGGCGCTAACGAGAACGTACCGCTCGCCGAGTCTACCTTTTGTCATAGCATTGATGTGCGCGTCGACAACATCGTTGATGTCCGAAAATGGAATGCCACCAGGTGGAACTCCGAATAGATTACCTTTGGACATTGATTCAAAAATGGCGTGATGATGTGGATGAGTGTCGCCCTCACCAAAGATGATGCCTGGATTGAGCATCAGAACCGGCACTCCTTCTTGATAGAAGTGTCTGACTTGCAACTCTGCTTCGTATTTTGAGTCGCAGTAGTTCAGCCCTTTATTCAACAAGTTGTATTCCAGTTCCTCTGTGCCGATTTGTCCAGCTGGAGGAATACCAATAGCTGCCACCGAACTTGTATGAATTACTCGTCTGACATGATGCTTCTGAGCCGCTTCCAGCACGTTGCGCGTACCCAGCACGTTGACGCCGAATTGCCTCTGAATGTCGCGCTTTTTGTAGGATACAAGTCCCGCGAGGTGAAATACGACGTCGCAATCTTGCACCGCCGACGATACTTGCTCAGGATTAGTAATATCGCCGCCGTAATGCTCAATATTCAAGCCGGCAAATTGACTGGCTAGCCCGCTGCTTCTTCCGAAAGTGCGTACGTTGTGTCCGAGTTCACTCAGGCGATGCACTAGTTTGGACCCGATAAAGCCAGTGGCTCCGGTGACCAAAACTTTCTTCTCTTGTTTATCGTCGTCTGTCAAAGACTAATGCTCCGTTCCGCCAAATTAAGGTCTAACTGACCAGATTCAACCGAACACTCCTGAGGATAGTTTATCCGAGTGAAGCCCAATAGCGGCCGCTTAAATCTTGTCAAAAATGTTGGGATTTACTGAGCCCTAGTGGTTTTTGGGGCTTGTGACCGACGCTAAACCGATATCGGCTAAAACACCGTCCATACCTCCAAAAGACCTACTGATGGAGTTTCTCCAGAACCAAATTACAACTTCATTGACGTCACTTCGGACTGTGGAACATTGTAACTTTCAAAAGCGCTCTTTACAGGCGTCAGATCAACCTTGAGAACGTTTAAAAGGGCGTTATCAGAACAAACGTTATCTCCAAGTGCAAGCTTCACCTGGTCACGGTTCACGGTCGGCACGGTCTGGACACTCTCGCAGACCACAGCCAACACACTCGCTAAACCTGGATGCAAGGCGACAATCGGCTTGCTCACACCAAGGCTATCCATAAACCTCTCCACAAATTGCCGCAGAGTCATAGTCTCAGGACCGCCAACTTCCAGAGTTTGATTGACAACTTTTTTGTCGTCGGTCTCAAGAGCTAGACAAATTGCCTGCACCAAATCGCCAATAAAAAGCGGCTGTATCTTGTTTTTGCCACCATTGATAAGCGGAACCGCCTTCTTGTCGGAAATGATCTCGCGGTAGCGATTGACGAGCTTGCTGTCACGCCGGCCGACCACACGTCCAAACAACAATGGTGGGCGCAAAATCACGTACTGCAGACCACTATTTCTGATTTCATTTTCAGCCGTCCACTTGGTTGCGTGGTAAGAATTGTCGGCATTCTGACGCGCGCCAAGCGATGTAATCATGACAATGCGCTTGATGCCTGCCTTTTTGCAGGCAAGAACCAGATTGCGAGTCTGACCGGTGTGCAAATCTTCGAGACGTTCGCCCTTTTTTGGCGCTACACTGCCAATCAAATGTACAACTGAGCTGCATCCGCTGAAAGCTTGTTCCGTCGATGCCTTCTCTGCCCCACCTAGATCGGCAGTAAAAATCTGGGCGCCAAGTTTTTTCAAAAACTCGATATCAACGGCTCCAGCACCCGGATGAACGAGCGCACGCACTTCGTGTCCGTCCTGACAAAGCTTGCTGACCAGGTGGCTGCCCAGGTATCCGGTGGCACCATCAACCAGCACCCTCTGTGTTTGTGCTCCAGCCATCATCATCCTCGCTTATGCAACTTTCGCCAAATGTTCTTGATCAAAGTTACTTCTCCGACCTCATTTCCCTGTGCTTTGTGACCGAGATATTGGAAAAGATAGCCGATAAATATTAGTACACAGCCCAATCCAGTTTGCCCAACAAAAAGCAGATAAATGCCGTAGAACGCTGCAGGCACTCCAAAAATGTGCAAAATCGCGTTCACCGGATGCTTATGACGCTGGCAATAATCAACAAGAAATGCCACCACCGGATTTAAAATCATCTAGAAGCCGCTCCACTAACGGTCTTTCCCGAGGCTGAACTATCCGCAGTGCGAAATGTTGCCAGCGTCTCGCGCATACCATCCTGAAAAGGAATTCGATTGGTATAAGGCAAATCCTTTTCTGCCTTAGCAACGCTGAATCCCTGATTGACGGCTGCCAGTCTGAACGCGGCCTTGGAAAATCGTGCCAGCCCACGTTGTTTATCAATTGGCAGTGATGGAGCAATAGCTGAAACTGTCTGGCATACTAATTTGGCTATCGCACCGGGCACGCGCTTAGTGACGCGAGGTAAGCTCAAACCATCTGCGATGGCATCAAACAATTCTTTTTTAGAAATCTTTTGACCATCGGTGAGGTTATAAACCTGGCTGTAGGTGCGGTTATTGAAGAGCGTCAATTCGACAGCCTTAGACAAATTGCCAACGTAAATAACATTGGTTTGCTTGGTGCCACCATCAATCAGCATCGCTTTACCAGTACCGATTGAGTTGATCAATCGAGGCATCCAGGAGCGTTCACGTGGTCCATAAATAAACCCGGGACGCAGTGAAGTTACCTGCATTGAACCAGCACCTGCAAAATTCATGACAGCCTTTTCAGCTTCGATTTTGGAGTCGGCGTAAGACTCGCCGCATGGCTTGAGTGGCGCAGATTCGTCGACATCATACTGATCTCCCTGACCTGTGATAACAGAGAGACTGCTTATGAAAATAAAGTGTTTGACTTGCGACGCAGCAGCAGCCTTGAGAGCATTTTCGGTGCCACCGAGATTGGTGGCGAATATTGATTGACGAGAACCAAAAGGGTCGACACTACCAGCCGCATGAACAACTGCCTGCGCACCAGTAAAAGCGCGCTCGAGCGCAGCTACATCGTCGATATCCGCCACCACGGTTCGTATTGAACCAGGACCGTTATATGAGGAAATGAAGCTATCTAAAAAAGGCGGTATTTTTCTAACTACTGCAATGACATCAAAACCTGCGCCAGCCAAATGTTCAGCCACATGACTACCGACAAGCCCACTTGCACCGGTAACTGCCACCGTCGCATCGCGCTTTTGTTGTGCCATCGGATTATCCTCTACTTGTGCCCGTTTCAGCAGGATGTCTTTAAAAGTTCAAGCCTCTGGGAGAAAGACTTCGGTGAACTGAGCAACGGAATTTTAACCTGCGCTTCAGGAGCTCCTTCCTCGACGCGCTGCTGTCTCAGTCGCATGTAAGTACCAGAGGGCAGTGTGCGCAGCTCAGGCATACCCAGCCGCCTGGTGGAACGTTTGTCAGCATACTCGGGATTCTGCATTTTGAGAGAATGATCAAAGATTCTAATGAATTCATTTTTGACAGACTCTGGCAGACTTGCGTTGATTTCAGCGAAACAGACGTAGTGAGGAGGCATTCCCAGCTGCACCTCAGAAGTGAAGTGCGTTATCTCAGCCAGATTAAGTTGACGCACAGCCATCTGCAAAGCCACCAGCACCTGCTCTTCCGTCAGTTTTTCACCAGTGATTGAACTGATTCCAAGACCTTTTCGGACAAATTGAATCACTGGCGCATTTTGGTTTAGACCCACCACTTCCACGAGATCGTTTATGTCATAGCGATATAAACCGGAGTTGGTCGTAAAGTAGATGTAATATCGACCACCCACTTGCAGTTGCTCGGCAGTTAAAAACTTCGGTGAAGTCGAGTCGGCATCATCTTCTTCGACAAACTCGAAGAAATGACTGGTTAATGCCACCACTCCGCCTGCACCATCTGACGTCAGCGGAATCGAACCTCGACCTTCGCTTGCCATGTAGCCAAAGTCGCGGACCGGTACATCGCCGAAAAACTCCGGCAGGCGCTCAAGGTAAAACGACATCGGACCACCTTTCCAGCAAATCAGACCACTTAAATTAGGCCAGAGAATTTGCGGGCTGAGCGTTCCGCGTTGCTCCAGGAGCCGTTGCAACTGCATTGCACGCTCACGATTTGCTTTGAGATAGCTTCCGAATGCTGTCGACAGATGCGCTGGGGGCGCGTACGCAGACTTGACAGTACCGTCGCAAAGGTCAGCGACAAGATCGCTGGCATGTTCCTTGAGTTGATCGGCTAACAGCAGCAGACTGGATGGATTGCAACAAATGACAGCAGTAACGTCTTGCGCCATCGCAATGCGCAGCATCAAGTAATACTTCATGTCTACGTCTTTGATTTTGCAAAGCTCGTAAGGCACAGAAAAGTGATGTTTGATTATGGGCGACTGGCGCTTGTTGAGCAGCCCTGAGACTGCACCGAAAGGTACTCCATTGCCGACGAACCCTTCCTCGTCGTTGCTTGTGATGATGAGAAACTTGCCAATCGAACACTCAGGATGATCGACGATCATCTGATAGTTATGAATCTGAAATGCATGCGTATAGTCTCTTAGATGAGACTCAGTGATCGGGATGAACTTTGGCTCCGCGGTAGTACCACTGGTAGTGGCAAACATGAAAGGGGATTCAGCAGTTAGCTGGTTGGTTTGTCCGTTTTTGAGCGCTTCGATGTAAGGTTGAAGATTTTCATACTTGTTCGGTCCCACCCGCGACTGATAGTCAGCAATTGAGCGAATCTGGTCGAAGCGATGTTTCTTGCCGAATACGGTGTTTTCATTGGCTTTAATGATTTGCAGCAACTTCCGTTCTTGAGCCTGACGAGGATTTTTCATCGCATTGTTGAAGTGTCTGACGTGCGTCGACGCTCGAAACAACTGACCGATGGATATGTCAAAATTCTTGAACACGTGATTGCCTCAGACTGTCCGCTCAGCGACAAGCGGTGGTTGGAGATTACTCAAGGTTTCGGAACTAATGAACTTCTGTAGCCGTTCATTTTTCACGTTGACTCCCAATCCCGGACTTTTTAGGACTTTCCCGCGTCCACCCAGTCCGACATTCAAATTCTCAGCAGTAATATCTTGCTTAAGCAGAAAGAAGTTGTTCGATCCCTCGCAGTTTTCAAAAGGTGGTTCGATGGACGCGAATGCTCGCCCGGCTGCGCTGAGTATGCCACTTTCACCAACTTGCGCACCCATGTGGCACGCGATTCCGGAGGCTCGCGCGATTGCGGCGATCTGGCGAGCAGCTAGTATTCCACCCACTTTGGAGACGCGAATATTGAAGGCACTGCAAACCTTCTTTTCAGCTAGATGTCGTGCATCATCAACAGTACACAAAGACTCGTCCGCCAGAATTTGCTCG
This sequence comes from Drouetiella sp., assembly GCA_036702955.1. Taxonomy (GTDB): domain Bacteria; phylum Cyanobacteriota; class Vampirovibrionia; order Obscuribacterales; family Obscuribacteraceae; genus PALSA-1081. Next base: position 30,624 of record DATNPY010000067.1, read on the forward strand.
GGGAAGATTTTTGTGAGCGCAGCCAGCTCATCAAATCGATCGGCCGGAAGTGGTTGCTCATATGAATTGACGCCGTAAGCGCGCATCTGTTCCGCAGCGTGAACGGCTTCGTCGAAAGTCCAGGCGCAGTTTGCATCCACTCTCAAATGTACATCAGGACCAAGCACTGACCGGGCTATTGCTAATCGGTGCAAGTCAGACTGAAGGTCCTTGCCGACTTTAATCTTCACAGTTTTGAAACCGTAAGCTTTGTAAAACCAGAGAACTGCAGACAGAGCTTTCCGTCCACCAAATGGCACTACAGCACCGTATGTAATGGCTTCAGGAATGCTTGCTTCCCGGCCCACAAGCATCTGCGGAACTGTTTTGCCGGCTGACTTTGCTGCCGCATCAAGAAGCGCCAGTTCAACGGCACAAAAGGAAGCACCTTGAGGACGGCTGCTTAACTTAAGCTCGCTCCAAACCTCTTGCAAGATTGCCACCGCCTGTTCTGGTCGGTCGAATTGACGACCCAGCAGAGCCGGCGCATACTCGCTGCCAACTACTGCAAGCGCGCCAGCCGGACTCTCGCCGGTCACGTAGTCGCGCGGAATTCCTTCTCCAAAACCGACAAATGTGTTGTTGCCATCCTGCAGAGCGATCCGGACAATCAAATTCTCAGAGTGATTGCGTGATGCCAGGCTGTGCTTGAACGAGAACCTGAAAGGCAGCGTGATTAAAAACGAGTCGATTGACTTGATTTTCATGCCACCGTCCCTGGTGCCAGCGAAACAATCCAATCAGAAATTAACTGACAGTACTGGTCAAACCAGATTGGATCAAACTCGATGCTATGGGCAGCTTCCTGAAAAATTTTCTGGCGCTTGTTGGTAGCTGGAACATGAGCAAACCAGCGGTCCAAATATGGCAGGTTTACAATTTCGTCTCGACCCGATTCAATCAGCAGAGTGGGCAAAACCAGCTTACCGGCTGCATTTTTAGCCCTCAACGTTAATAGAAACTGCTCAAAGAAGAACTTTTTGGTAGCACTGAGCAAACGCAAGGGATCGTTTTTTATAAAGTCGAGATATGTGGGATCTTGAGTGAACATCGTTGGTTCTATCGGAATGTCCAGCATTTGGCGAGAATAACTGTCGCCTCTTAATACTGACAAACCTATGTCTAATTTGGTGCGCCAATCAAAGTCTACTTTAGTATGAATTGCAGGGCAGATAAGAATCAAGCCAGCTAAAGCGGGCAGTTCTTTCCCATCGGTACTTGTGTAAGCGCGGCTTGCCAACACCGAAGCTGGCTTGCCGCCCCAACAATTGCCAATTAGAACAATGTCACGACCAACGTTTTCTGAGGCGGCCAGCCGTAAGATTATTTCAATGTCAGCAAGCAAGGTTTTGCAGTTGCGAACATGCCCTCTTTCCTCGCTGTTCAATCCAGCTCCACGGCGGTCAGGCGCATAAATGCTTATGCCGCGTTGAGAAAGCACATCAGCCGTCTTCTGAAACCACTGACTGTGCCCTTCGATACCGTGCAGGTAGACGACGACCGGCAGTCCTCCTTGACCTGGCCAAACTCTGCAAGCGAGCAGCTGTTCATCGCTACCTGCGATAAATCGAACTTGATGAGTCTGCGTTTCGGTGGGAGTTGATGCTAAATCTCTGAACACCACTCCTGTTACTCCCTGAAAATTCGGAAACACAGCAATTGGAAAGAAGGAACCATTGCCAAGGCTATGTCGTAAATGCAACGGCGAAAATGAGCTAAAGGTGCGCTCGCTTGAGTTTATCACCTCTTTGCTTCTATTGAGTGTGCTTGATTACAAATCATTAGCAAAAGAGGCTGAAATGGGTTGAACATTAGCGTCATGAAACATCGTCAAGCGGCGCCCGTAGTAAAGTATTCATTTTGAATCGCGGAAATCAGATTAAAGGATACTCACTATGCGGCGCTTGCCAGGCTGGATGCCGAGCTTACTTCGCCAGATCAACTGGGGTTGCACCAATAGCTCAATTTTCGAATCTCATGAAGACTCGATTGAGACGTTCCAGTCCGGGCGAGCTTGTTGTCGACAGTTGTGGCACTTCATCAAGGAATTGCCAGGCAACATCGCAGCCGTTCGTGATGCTCTGCCGCCAGAGATGAACGCCGCCAAGCTCTTGCTGAGCGAACTGGCTGATGACGAGCGCGTCTATCAGAAATTATTCATTAAGCAATGTCAACTAGCCCGCCTAAATCCTGAGGAACTCGCGTTAGAAATTCCGAGTCCTTCGACTCAGCACCTCTGTGAAGTAATGCGCGGCTTTTGTAAAAGTGAAAATTATCACGACGGTATTTTGGCAATCGTTACTGCAGAACTGGCAGCCACAGCGTTTTGCCGATCGGCCCTGCCTCTGTTCGAGCAGTACTTTGCCACCTGCGGCAGTCTTTACTCAGAGACAGAGATAGAAGAAGGGTTAGAATGGCTGCATCTACACACCAAGCCTCATACAAAGCATGCTCTCTGGCTGAAACGAATGCTCGAGGATCTCGATCTACAGAAGTCAGAACAGATGCCAAAACAAGTAGAAACCATGCTGCATGCGGTTTTCGCGTTTCTCGGCTGCCCGGCACAAGCCACCGTGACAAGCAAAAAAGATCTCAGTCTGGCTCAAAACAAACGAGGATAGAAACTTTAAATGAGCGGTAAAACCGTGAGCAAAAAATTCTTGCCCTTGGCACTATGTGTGATGGCAATGTCTGGAATGATGACCGCGCATCCAGCATCGGCACGCGGCAAGAAAGAATTGCTGGGCAATGCAGCGGGACTTTCTCGTGACGCCATCGCCGCTGTCAACAAAGACGGCAAACCGCTCATCGATAACTGGTTGAAAGCGTCTGATTCGCTCAACAGTTATCAGTTCAACTATCAGATGACCTGTTTCAAAAGTGATGGCACAGTCACAGATACTGGCAATCTGTTTTTCAAGAAAAAGAGGCTGCTGCGCATCGAACAAACCGGTGGTCCCAAAAAGGGCTCAGTTGCAGTGTTACAGAGCGATGGTAAAGTGAAGGCACACGCCGGAGGCGCTTTGAAGTTCTTCACCGCCACACTTTCACCGGACAGCAACATGCTTCTATCTGCAAACGGTTGGCCGATGGTCAAGTCAGACTTCGTCTCACTGGCAGAAGCGGTCGAAGGTTACATCAAAAACGGTGATGCTCCTAAAATGACCGATGCGCCCGTAAACGTACCCGGGCACACAGAAAAGCTGCATGTCTTCGAACTTTATAAAGGCGGTGCAAACGGACCGATTTTTAAAAGAGCATTGTTCGATCCGGAATCAAATTTGCCCATCGAATGGTGGGACTATAAGGATGGCGCTCTGTGGGCGCACAGCACCTGGAGCAACTTCAAAGCAACCAATCTATCTGACGACGTCTTTACGATTAAGGGGGACAAGTAAGTGTCTATTAACACACCTTCGCTGGTGGCACTCAGCCTGCTAGGAATCGGGGCGCTGATATCCGCGCCCGTCCTGTTCAAGGGCTTCACGCGCCGTGGCACCGGCGTCAAATACGAGCAGAACTTTCTCATTCAGCGTGCACCGCAGCTGATGTCACTAGCCAACATCGCCATAATCTCAGTTGGCTTTCTCACTTACATGGGAGTATTGCCGCCGGCACTGGTGCCCTTCATGGCGCTGGCATCAGGTGAACCAAGCGGCATTGTGACAGTAATTTCCTGGGTCGGTTGCGCCATTCTTCTCAGCGGTCTTGTCTTCATGATTGGCGGCTGGTATTCGCTGGGCGAAATGTTCTCAACTGACGCGGAAGTGATGGACAATCACTCGGTAAGAGATACCGGGCTGCTCAGTCTCGTCATGCATCCGGCATACTCGGGCATCATTCAATCGCTGCTTGGCTCCTCGCTTGCAGCAACATCAGTGCCTGCCGCTCTGTTCACTTTACTGGTGGTGGCCCCGCTCTGGCTGCGTCGCGCCAAGTATGAGGAAAAGCTGTTGATCGAAAATTTGGGACAGCCATACAAAGACTACGCCGAAAATATGAAATGGCGTCGGCTGGTGCCAAGATTCTTCCCAATTGGCGTCTAGCAAAATCGTCAGCCTGAAATTCAGTACCGTTCAACCAGCATTATGGTTGCTGGCAAAATATACGCCTTTATGCAGACCCATCGAGGCACAGCCAGCGAGATCATTTGTTTACAGAAATAAAAACTCTGTCATGTTATCTCAGGCAGGTGCTGGCGTTCCAGAGCCACTTGCCAACCTCAGTTTTTTCTAATCGAGATGACGTTGTAATCTGGCGGTCATACGCTATCGTAGTCTAGTTATCAAGTAAAACGCTGACACTGACTTGATTAGTCAGCACTGGAGACATCTTGAATCAGTATCTGGTACCTTCAACCAAGATCCGAGCCACCGTAGTTTCATGTGCAGTGCTTATGCTCTGCCTGGGCGTCAAGACTCCTGGTCAGGCTTTCAAACTTCCCGGTCAAAAAGCTGCGACGTCGCAAGGGCAGCAGGCAGCAGCGAATGCCAACGACGCACCAAAACTTATTGATGTGGAAGAAAAGCCAGCGTCTGAGAAAAAACGCGTCGCATCGAAAATTCTGATCAAAGCTCCACCAGATGTTGTCTGGTACTCAGTGCACGAAGAGCGCAAGCACGATCCCGACATCGCATACAGCAAGGTTCTCGAACAGGGAGTGAACGAACAGAAGCTTGAGCAAAAGTTCTGCTTGTTGCCTGTGATTGGCTCTGCGACCTGTGTCATGCATCACACTGAAGTTCCGAATCAGCGCATCGATTACAAACTTCTCAAATCGGACCATTTTAAGGCGATGGAGGGAAGCTGGGTCTTCACCCCGACTGAAAACGGCAAAGCCACTATTCTGGAGCTATCGACGCATCTGGATATGGGCGTGCCTGTGCCCAAACTGATCTTCAACAATTTGACGCAAAAGAAGCTGGATAAACGGCTGGCACATATTAAGGAAATGGCTGAAGGAGCGCATTCCAAAGTTGCAGCGTCAGGCGCTAAAACCGAGTAGACGTAAGGGTCTACTCAGGGTAAGACTTTCCCCTATCGGACTTAAACCGATATCGCTGTAACACACGCTTGCTTGCTCAATGTCAAACCGTTGAGACGAGCGAATATGGTCCTTAGACCGATATCGGTTTAAAACCCACCTGTGAACTGCTAAGTGCGCAGCCTAGCGAGCCGAAACCTTTTCGGTGCCTACGCTCAACTCCAACTTGATGCGAAAACGATCTTCGAAAAAAGCTTTCTTTTCCTGAAGAGCCCAGACTTCGGAATGGGCATTTTCTCCAGGCACTATGTTCAGACTCAAACGCATGCTGTGTGGTGTTGAGCCACCAGAAGCATCGTCGAAAGTGACAAGCAAGTTTTTAACAACCTGGCGGTGACTTCGATCCAACGCTTCAGCGAGACGCAGAATCGCAGCCATATCCCACATCACTTTTCGTTCTTCGGGAGCAATGGTGAAGTAGGCCTCGTGAGACTCCTTTGGCTCGCTGCCTCGATGATAGCGAGCGATGCTGGCGATAACGGACACCTCTTCTTCTGAGTGTCCTAACATGCCACCATGACGAATCAAATAGTAAGAGTGCTTGTGGTGACCATTTCTACCAATAAACATGCCCACGTCATGTAGCATGGCTGCCGACCAGAGCAAATGCCCAACATCCTCGGAGTAATCGTGGAGGATGCCGCGAGTTTGCAGAAATATCTCACTTGAAAGTCTAGCCACTTGTTCTGCGTGTTCGAAACTGCCGTGGTACTTGTCCAGCAACGCATGCACGCTGGCTGAACGCGGATCTCGATGATGTTCCAATCCTGCCTTCAACCATCCGGTCTGCAAAAAGCGATCTACGATCACGCCTTCACGAAGCGCAGCGGAGCAAACAATCGTTTCGTTAGCCTTTAATGAGCGCATTGCTTCCAGTAGAACGATGGCACCAGCCAACACAGTTTGATTACGGTCTGCGCTGACGCCTTTGATGCGATCCCCCTTCAGTGCAGCTTCTTCCAAATACTGCACTATGCTTTGCAATCGATCGATATTTAATACCCATCCATGCAATTCAGCGTAGGGCTTTTTCATTCGCTCCCGATCGATTTTTGCTAACGCCTGCACGGTGCCAGAAGTGCCAATCAACGTGTGAAATCCACCGACAGCGTCAACTCGGGCCGCCGCTGGCCTCAGCACACCTCTGACTTCATCATGCAACTCGCGGATACCATTTTCAGTTGGTTCACCCTTTTTAAAAAAGCGCTGAGTCAAGCGGGCTGCGCCAAGCTTATACGACTCAGTAAATAGAGTCTGCGTGCGATTGCCTACAATCACCTCGGTACTGCCACCACCAATATCCACGATGGTAAAAGTGTCATGGAGTTCAGGCATACTCCATAAAACTCCCAGATAGATCAAGCGCGCCTCTTCTTTACCTGAAATCATTTTGGCGTCGAGTTCCAGTTCCTGGCGAATTCGCTGGAGAACTTCCTCCCCATTTTTAGATTCACGCACGGCAGAAGTTGCCACAGCTACGACCGTAGTGGCGTCGTTCTCAGAAGCTTTCTTGAGCATATCCTTGAGGATGCGCAGGGCCGAGCGCATAGCGACATCATCGATAAAATGAGCAGATAGCGCTCGCCGGAAAAAGGGAACAGCTTCTTTGACTTTGGTGATCACTTCGAAATGATCGCGTTCGGGAGTTGCCTGACAGACAACCATGTGGAAGGAGTTGGTACCCATGTCTATGCAAGCGAAAACTGGGCCGCCCCTCACACGCACCCACGAGCCAGTGCGCTTGCTTCTCGGTTTAGTGATCTTTCGACTTTGCATTTAGGAATCTCAGTGCCGACTAAATTGTATGCTGCCGAGGATGCTTGCGGCGCAGGTCTGCATATAATTTAGAACAGAAGGTTGGGAAGCGATTCAGCATGAAAAACGACATCAAGAAAGTTGTAGTGAGCTGCAACAATTGCGGATCTTCCGACACGGAGTTCGTTACAACCGGCGTTGAGCACGAGTATGACAACACTACCAGAGACGAGTTTACCGTGGTCAAGTGTAAGCGCTGCAACTTGCATTATCTCAATCCGAGACCAGATGTCTCTGAACTTGGAACAATTTATCCAAGCGAATATTATGCTTACCACTTACAAACAAAAAATGTTGAAATTGAAAATCAAGACTCTCTGCTGTACCGAGCACGCAAATTCGTCTATCTGACTCGATTAGAGAAGGCACTTTCGCACTGCCAACCCGCTGATCAAGTGAATGTGCTCGACATTGGTTGTGCCGATGGTCGAGCGCTAAATTGGTACAGAAAAATTGAGTCAAAAAAGGTACACACGTTCGGTGTAGATTTTGACCCGATTGCGGTGCAACGCGCTCGTGACGCCGGTCATACCGTATATCAAGGGTTGTTCGAAGAAGCGGACATGCCCATGAATTTCTTCGATATGGCTGTTGCAACTCATGTGATTGAGCATGTGGCAGATTCCAAAGCTTTCGCCAGGCGCGCTTACGATGTGATAAAGCCGGGAGGCATCCTCCTTTTAGAAACTCCAAATATTGACTCCCTGGATGCGCAGATATTTCGCAAACGCCACTGGGGTGGATACCATTTTCCTCGCCACTGGATTTTCTACAGCGCGGAGTCGATTTCGCAATTAGCGAAAGAGCTGGGATTCACCATCATCGAAATTCGCTACCATCCAGCGCCGGCTTTCTGGAACTGGTCTTTTCACTCAATGCTCGGAGCCAGAGCTGAGTTCAAGCAGCTCGCAGATTTCTTGTTTCCGCCAGCTGACTTTCAAGAAAACAACTTGAAAAACCTGTGCGCGGTTTCACTGTTTACCCTGTTCGACATTATGCAAAAGGCACTGACGGGAAAAACTTCCAACATGTCTGTCTTGCTTCAGAAGCCGTGTGACCCTACCCTGGCGCCGCACAAATGCCCCGGCAATTGATATACACGCGCCACGGACACCTGAGCAGCCACAGTGCAGAATGTCGAAGGATTGCGGACATAACCAAAAACCAGTCAGTTGAGGGAGTGTATCCTGCCATTCATTACCAGAGGTTAATGTTGCCCCCGTTTAGGATGTCACGCGGCGGGAATAAAAAAAGCAGTCTAGTACGGTTTCTGGTTTGCGTGGCTTTTGCCCCACCTATCGGGGCACAACAGGGTGAATGGTCGGTCCGCTGGCATAAGCAGACCCCCAACGCCCTTCTTTTTATTTGTCCTCAACGCCTTAACAGCAGCTTTTCACGTGCGTTACTCATCCAGTCCAAACCTGCAACTCAACAGGCGATACAAAGTTTCGAACTCTCTGGAATGGTAGACAGCAGTGGTTAAGTACCGCGCCAGCCGCCCATCTGTCTCTGTCTACAAAACTCCAGTGTGCTGCTAGATATAGCTGAATGTATCTTCGGCTGACACCGTGAAAGTTCTTTTTCAAAAATTTGATTATGCTCGAGACGCAATCCTGAACATATGGAAGAAGCGGCTGGAGTGGCTTATTCGAATACTTCGCAGACAGTGCGACGCGATTGCCATCAGTGAAACTAATCAACTCTCCTAATTCAAGCATCGCGACCGCAGCTATAACTGCCGATGAGCTCAGTCCAGTTAACGCGATCAACGCATCAAGCGATTGTGGTCCGCGCGAAAGCGAGTCATAAACCAGTTTCTCAGCGTCCTTTTGACTTGGAACGTTTTGCTTGTCCGAGGACAGCGCATCAGAACTCATTTTAGTGACCATCGTCGACACATCATTCGTCTCGACGTTCGAGCAAAACGGCACATGTCCAGCCGGAATAGCGTGCCGTGACCGCAACGATGTCAAACCAGGAACAAGAAACAAGCCTTGCCACGAAAGCAAATTTATCGAGAAAGGATTCAAGGCAGAAGTCATTACCCGCTCTGACCACATGCAGTGAGCAGACCCAGATTGTACCTTGAGTGGTTGAGGGCGCGACTCGCACCATATCGTTATCGACTGGAGCACCGATGAAGGGACTGCATCGTTTCGTTTTGAAACCGCAGTTTCGACATCAGCCAAGTCACGTTTTTGCGCACGAGTTACGCTATTGAGAAAAGGATCCAGCTGAGTGTTTTTGGGTTCGCGACGAACGCTTTCCTGCTCGCTAACGGGATGTTGTCGTGCCTCCGTCTCAAAACTGCGTTTGCACACCACTTGATCAAACTCAAAAGACGAAACCAGAACAGAATTTCGAGGCATAGCTGGAAGAACAGCAACCATAATCTTTTTGCGAATCTGCCAGGCTGTGTCATAGGCAATCGAGCAAAGCCGGCTTAACAAGCGAGCACTGTAGACGACGCCTCGTTCGATTAGCTTGATAGCCACCAGGTACGGTCGCACACAACGCGCACGGTCGAACGTGGTGCCCGCGGTGAGCCAGAATTTTTTACCGCATTTTCCGCAATTTCCAGTGCGCTTGCTCGTGGGTTTCAAGTTGGCGCTATTGCAAAATTGACAGCGCTTGTGTCTGCGTATCCGACGCCAGAGTTCTTTGAAGCAAGCATTCTCGGTTGGATAAAGCTTGTCGACTTCATCTACAACTGCCACAGCCCGCAAAAAACGTTTGTCAACTCTCCCCTTTCGTTGTTGCGTTTTCAATTTACCTCCTTCGGACGCACCAACTTTTAAAACGTAATTTGGACGAAAAAAGTTCAAATGTAGGAAAATTTTGTCGTTTAAAAACTAGAGACCAGCGCCCGGTAAGCAAATCGAGTGTTCCAAAGGTCTTTGGGCGATATCGGCATAGAGATGGATTAACAACACTAAAGCGATATCGTTTAAAAATCCGAGGACAAGCAGAAAAACGAGATGCATGGTCGATTCTTTGAATTCGACAATCGGTAAATTCATCATGCACAGCACCATAAACAGTGCCCGTTCAATCACAAAAAGCTTGAGCCCTTCGCTTCAAGAATTAATCAGTTGCAAAGGCGTTCAGTTCGGTAAATGACAAAACGTGCTATCTTCTCGTATCGTATCGTTCATGCGATAACGGGTTCTTTAGCACATGAAAGCTCTGATTACGGGTGGCTCGGGATTCATCGGAACTCATTTTGCTCGAAGATTGTCACGTCAAAGTTTCGACGTGACAATCTTCGACAAGCGTGTTCCTTGCGCTGAATCGCTCAACCACTGCCATTTCATCCAGGGAGATCTTCTCGACCTTGAGCAGGTAAAAGAAACAATCGACGGTTTCGACATCGTCTATCATCTGGCTGCAAATGCCGATATTTCAAAGGGCGCCCAAGATACAGCGCTGGATTTGCAGCTTACAACAATTGCCACGTACAATGTCTTGGAGGCTATGCGAATAAACGCAGTCAAATCGCTTGTTTTTTTATCCGGATCAGGTGTCTACGGATACACGGGTGGCAAATCCGTCAACGAAGAGTCAGGTCCACTGCTTCCAGTCAGCTTGTACGGCGCAGCCAAACTTGCAGCAGAAAGTTTGATCAGTGCTTTTGCAAATATGTTCGACATGAAAGCACTGATCGTGCGTCCTGCAAACATCGTTGGGGGCGGTCAGACGCATGGAGTCCTCTTCGATTTCCTACATAAACTCAAGGTCGATAAGAAGCGATTGGAAATTCTTGGCGATGGAAATCAGACTAAATCATATCTGCACGTCGATGACCTTTGTGATGCCGTTGCTCTCGCCCTCAGCACCGACTCTGAGCGAGTGCATGTTATCAACGTGTCGTCTGACGATTTGATTGACGTCAATTGGATCGCTCGAACAACCATCGACTTTCTAGATTTGACGGACGTGACAATAACCCACACTGAGGGACGGGTTGGATGGGTTGGTGACGTTCCCACCATCAAATTAGACACAACCAAATTAAAACGACTGGGCTGGATTCCCAAATTTGGCTCAAAAACTGCGATTCTGAAAGCCCTCGAAGAACTCAGCGCTCAGAATTAAGGCGTCTTTCATACAACGCTTCGTCAGGTCGGCGCGACCACAGATCAAGGTCATTCTTTGCGCATCAGCATCTCGCCTTCATCTGGCGGTTCGAGAGCCTTCCAGCTACCAGAAATCAGCCCCACTGCTTTGGCATTCAAATCTTCAGCTTCAGCAGCACGACGCGTTGATTGCATCAAACTTGCCAAATTCTTCATCAGTTTGATCGTATCAGGATGATCTTCTCCCAGGGCTTTTTGACGAATCTTCAAAGCTCTCTTGTAGACAGGCTCAGCTTCTCTATATTTGCCCTGCATGTGATAAAGAGTGGCTAGGTTGTGCAACCCGGTTGCCACGTCTGTATGATTGTCGCCAAGTTTGTCCTCGTAAATTTGAATCATTCTCAGTGTCAGCGGCTCCGCCAGGTTGAATCGGCCCTGGACGTAGTAGAATTTCGCCAAATTATTCAGACTGGCGGCTACCGCCAGATGATCCGCCCCAAGGACTTGAGTTCTCAGGTGAACAGACTGCTTGTAAAACAATTCGGCTATCACTATTTTGGACTGACGTGTCATGATGTCAGCCAAACAATCGACGGTAAAGGCAACCCTCAGATCATCGGTTGCCATATTTCGGGTTTCCTCCAACGCAGCCAACCACATTGACTCGGCGTCTACAAAGTTGCCCTGCTGGAAAGAGGTCTCAGCTTGCTTACTCAAGGTTTCCCATTTCATAGTCATGTCAGCACCGCCGAATTTCGAAAAGGATAATTTTGATGGGGATTTCTCGCCACACCTATTTTACTTCCAAATCACACTTATTATTGGAAAAGCACAATCGGATTTAAACGATGTCAGAAACTCCCGCACTATCAGTGGTGATGATCACGCTCAATGAAGAAGCAGCCGTTGCATCAGTTGTCAAAAAAATTCGGCAGGTGATCAAGCCGACTGAGATTCTTATCGTTGACAGCAGCACTGACAAAACAGCGAATATCGCAGCTTCACTCGGGTGTCGAGTAATACGCCAGTATCCAGCTATTGGCTACGGACCAGCATTAGCCCTTGCCTTGAAATCTGCAGTGGGAGATGTGATTGTTACCCTGGACTGCGACGACACTTATCCGGCTGATGCGATTATCGAGCTCTTGCAGCACATCGAAGCTGGCTACGACATCGTTTCCGCGTCGAGAATCATGCGCCGCCCCAGGGCCATGCCTGCCGGCAACTACATTGCCAACGTTATCTTTGCTAAACTCGCTGGTGTTATATGCGGTATCAAGACATCCGATCTTCACACGGGTATGCGAGCCTATCGAAAATCTTGCCTAGAAAACTTCCAGTTCGATGCAGAAGGCATGGCACTCCCCGTGGAACTATTGATCGGACCCGTCTGCCTGGGTTACAGATTCAAAGAAATCGGAATCGACTATTATGAGCGCACCGGTCAATCAAAATTGCGGCCCATACAGGGCACATACTGGACGCTGAAACGCTTATGGAAATGGCGCCGCCGGTGACAATCCAGTATTTCCGTCCTTCAACATGCACGCACTCATTCTGAGGTCTTCCTGAAAGCCATGATCATGTTAGACGTCTCTCCAGTAAATCTTTTGATGAAAAGATCAATGACACAGAAAAAACAAATGCGCAAAAAATTACCGACAGAATCTGCTTGAAAATCAATAGGAGGGAAAAGTGCATCTATCATTTTTCTTGAACCCGGGAATTTCTCTAGCAACATCGAATGAAATGTCCAGAACCAGAAGATGGCGTTGGGCACAAAATCGATAAAAACCGGTTCAAATCCCGCCTGTGCAGCCATCTTTGTTAAGGTCTTCCGAGAAAAGAAATACCAGTGACGGGGAAAGTGATACGCACCCCAATGCTTATTACGAAACCACTGCGCATCGACAGTACCGATGTTTGGGGTTTCCAGCCAGAGAATGCCGGAGGGAGCCAAAACCTCGTGAACCTTCAGCAGGAATTGATGCGGATCACTGACATGCTCAATCACGTGAGTGGCGGTAACCAGGTCAAATTTTTTGCGTGGTAAATCGGCAGTTTCAAATGCGCCCTCAAATACTGAATGACCATTAGCACGAGCTACAGCTAATGCGTTGAGATTGAAATCCACGCCATATGTCGCAACGCCAGGATGGCGCTTATACAAATCGATAGTATGACCGTCGCCGCAACCAATGTCTAAAATCGCCAAATCACTGGATCGTCCTGTGCAAAGTGACAGGGATTTTTGAATTTTCGCTTCGAAACCCTTGTATCTGAGCTTATGCAAAATCGAATGCGGATTAGCCTGGTCACGCAGCGCCTTCTGGTTGTACGAATAATAATTTTCAGGATAAATTGTGGTCAGTTCGCTCGTGTCTGGGCGAGGATTTAAATAGACCAAACCACACTTCTTGCAACGAACTACACGAAAGGAATCCGCAGTTGTATTGTCATACTCATGCTCTCGCCCTTCTGTAACCAACTCACAATCATCTGCCCCGCAGAGATTGCAGCAAGTCGCAGTTTTTGCAATTTTATATTTTATGCTAATAAATATCCCCCTTCGGCTAGCGTCGTCCCATCCCTGTGGCTAGCATCCGCCCTTTGCCTGGCGTCATCCATCTGGCTAGCGTCCGCCCTTTGCCTGGCGTCATCCATCTGGCTAGCGTCCGCCCCTTGCCTGACGCTCCCTCCAGCTTACCGCATGGACTGCTCAAGGAAGTCGACTTCTCGCCTCCAGATATTCAGAGACACACATAACGAAGGCAGCGTGACTCCATGTTAGAGGTGACACTGAAAGTGGTGCATCGCTGTAGGGATCAACTTGCTCGGCTAATACGCCTGACGGGAGCGCGTGCTCAGAGACCCATACGAGAAGCTCCAAAGCTCGGTCGAGGTCATTTTTAGTTTTGGCCACAGCAATGTAGTACTGCGCCAACCACAGTGTGCAAACAAACCAGGGATTGCCGGGAACGTTCTCAATATCTTTGGAAACCTGCTGATAGTAATCGTTCTCGTAGCGCGCCAGTCCGCCCACTGAAGTACGCACCCAGAGCCGCTCTTTAATTGAGCTCATGGTCTGAGCAACCATCACATCATCAACAGGCAGGGCGCCAAAAGCAAACACACCGTACATGGAGGCATCTAGAGTCATATCCAGATCGTAGCCTGAGGCTGTGCGCTTCGCCATTCTGCAGAAGCGCTTCTCCCCCTCATTCCACAGGTATTTGACCATGCCTTCTCTAACCTCGTTTGCGGCATTTTGATAGGTTTGAGATTGCTCCAGCTCCCCAAAAGCCTGGGCAAAATTGGCAGCAGCCTGCAATCCACCGACCACAGCACCGACAGTGAACAAGTGGACGCCATATCGCTCTTCCCACAAATCCCAGGACGGCAATGGCAGACCTGTTTCACGATCACGATGTTGGCACATAAAGTCGCCGGCGTTAGAAATTAACCGCCGGTAAAGCGGTCGAATAAATTCCACGTCCTTGAACTTCACGAAGTATTGCCACAATGCCCAGAGTACAAGGGCAGTTTCGTCTTCCTGAATCGGCAAATCGAAATTGCCGTCGCGCATCCACGGATGCCAGCTTGAAGCCAGCGTCTTATCTGGATTGTACTTGTGCAGAAAATATCCATCTTCACCGATCAAATCCAGACAGAAATTGAAAAAAGAATGTCCGACCTCACGATACCCAGCTTTAACGAGAGCGTAGGTGACAAGTGAGCCGTCACGCGGCCACATGTACGAATAAGTGTCACGCGCAAACTGAGCTATATCTTGATCGTTGGCAGCGATAATCGCTCCATGGTCATCAACTTGAGTGCGAATGATCAGCAGACTCTGCTTGTACAAATTGACGACGTCCGCCGGAAGGTTTTGAAAATCCAGGTTCTCTTTATTCACCCATAGCTTCCAATAATTCTCAGTGCGCTGCAGGAGCTTGCCTGGAGATCGCTCGCTGACAATGCGGTTGAGCTTCACAACCTTATCGTACGCGAGCCCAAAACAGATCCAGAGATAGACAGACTCGACACCATGGGCTGGAACATTAACAACCAAACCAACAGTCGAATCGACTGAGCCCTGTGCAATTGCGTTGCCGCTTAAGGATCCGTCCTCAGCGTCTCGCCAGGTCCCCTCCATTCCCTGCATTTCCTTTTGTCCGACCGCCCATTGGTCGAGCGCCGACTTGCTATCAGTGCCACCGTTGATGAGGAAATATCGACTGCCTTTATAGTGAATAACAGCCTGGGTACGGGGATCGTAAAAGGCCGTGTCGCCCACCTCATTTTCATAGATGTGGAAATCGTGGTGAAAAAACAGACGCACTTCGCGATTTTTGCCGCGCAAATCTCTGACAGTCACTTTGCGGAAAAATACGTAGAGGAAAAATTCGACGGCATCGTTGACGGTAATTTCGAGTCCAAACCTGTCGCTCGTCAGAAGCACGTCAGTGACGAGAGTTTCTGCGATGTACTTGCGCTCGATTTTCCAGTCCGGACCGATCCACGAGAATTGTCCGTCCACCCACACACCAAACCGATTTAAATGACCTACAGTTTGATTTTCTTTGCCAACGAATGGAAAATAAATATCGCGAAGATTGTATTGCGTATCAAAATTTACCAGTACAGTGCCGTTTCCAACTGGCAAATCTCTAGGCATACAGTTTCCCCAAAACTATTTTCTACACTTTCACTGGTGAATGATCTACATTTTTCGCAAGCGTTCGCAATGTCTGCGCCGCCTCAAATCCGGATCTCACACAATCCGGAATGCCCACACCAGTGAGGGCACTGTTTGTCCAGACAAGCCCGTCGTGAGCAGAAAAATGATTCTTAAGCTGCTCGACAAGCTTCAGGTGCCCTACCGTATATTGAGGCATCGCATTTGTCCAACGCTTTATCCAAACTTTTTGCGGAAAACGTTTGATGCCCAGGTAAGTGCGCAGCTCGACCAGCGCTGCTTGAATCAGGTCACCGTCGCTCAATGCAAAAATTTCAGGATGCAGCGCTCCGCCCAGAAAAACCCGCAGTAGAACTTTATTCGCAGGCGCTCGGTCAGGAAATTTCGTGCTGGCAAAGCTACAGGCAATTATCTTTTTATTTTCAATTTCTGGAACAACGAATCCAAAACCATCTAAAGGTCGTTCAACGTCGCGCTTATCGAACAACATATTTAGCACGGCCGAAGAGCTGTACTCCACCCTGGCGAGATCTGCAGCCAGTGCGCTATCCGTAGACTGCATGATACGGCTTAAGGAGCTAGCGGCTGTAGCAAAAACTACCGCGTCTGCATCAAGACTTCGCCCGTCTGAAAGATTGACTTTCCAACGAAGTCCTGATTTAGCAAGATCTTTTACGGTACACCCCAATTCAATGCGCTCTCGTCCAATCGAGTCCACAAGGGCGTTGACCAGAGTCTGGAGTCCAGACTTCAGGGAAATGAAAGCACTGTATCTGGCGCCCCCATCAGTCGTTTTTGTCTGACTACCAGTGAGGAATGCTCGCCCGACGCTGCCATATCTTTGCTCCATCTCGACAAACTGTGGAATTGTCGCCGGTGCACTTAACTTATCGGGATCACCCGTATAAATGCCGGCTACCATAGGTTGAATGATGCGGTCAAACATCTCCTGACCGAATCGGCGCACTGCGAAACTTCGCAGTGTCTCGTCCCCATCACCCAGAACTGGTGCCCGGAACAACTCCATCGCGCCAGACAGTTTGCTGCCAACAGACAAAATAGGTGAATCGAAAAACGGAAATATTTTGGTCGGAGCCAGGAGCATAAAACCTTCCGGAAGAGGCATTAATGTTCCGTTCAATGCAATGAAAGCGCGCCTGTTGGCATTGTTAGTCTGAAGAATTTGCTCCTGTAAATTCAACATATTACAAAGTTCGAGAGCCCACGGCTTAGTCGTCAAAAAAGAATCTGGACCCTCCTCAATCACGCACCCATCTTCCAATCGAGTTGATATGGTGCCACCAATTCGCTGCTCTGCTTCGAGAATTTTCAAATCAATCTGCCTATCAGCACGCAACGCTGCAAACGCTGTAGTCAACCCCGAAATACCACTGCCGACAATTACCACTTTCATTTCTGAGAATCTCTTTTCAACTTCACTGCAATTATTACAAGACCATTACCAGTTACACACTTTAGGTTTGACCAATGCGTTCAGAATTACAACAAATGCGGCATCTGCGCTTTCTTCCACAATCATACGTGCACCGAGTCTGGCGAGTTGCTAGTCAGTTCCTTGACCAGCTCCACCAAATACTTTACGTTTCCCACTGGTGTAGGGGGTAAAATGCCGTGTCCCAAATTGAAAATATGTCCAGGTCTACCGGCCGCTTCTTTGATAATGCGCTCAACTTGAACACGGATTTGGGCCGGTTCTGACAGCAAAATAACTGGATCGAGATTTCCCTGCACTGCCACATTACCGAGTGCATCCCAGGTCTGTCCCAATTCGCAGCGCCAATCCAGACCCATCACACAGCCACCAACGCTTTTCATGGAATCGAGCAGCGTGGCGGTGCCCGTGCCGAAATTGATCACTGGCACACCAGGGGTAATACCGTCTATGGTTGCCTTCATATGTGGTGCCACATAATGCCGGTAATCATAAGGGCTGAGACATCCGACCCAGCTGTCAAACAGCTGAACAGCCCGGGCTCCAGCAGCGATTTGAGCATTCAGATAATTGACGGTCATGGAGGCAAGAATAGTCATCAAAGAGTGCCAAGCGGCTTCCTGTGTGTACATGAAAGTTTTCGTCTTCTCGAAATTGCGAGACGAACCACCCTCGATCATGTATGAAGCCAGCGTAAAAGCGGCTCCTGCAAAACCAATCAACGGAAGGTCGACTTTCAGTTCCTTGACGACTAGTTTGATAGATTCCATGACGTAACCAAGTTCGGTCGCTACGTCAAAGCGGTTCAGCCGCTCAACATCAGCTGCACACTGGATGGGGCGTTCAATAACAGGTCCATCGCCGCGCTCGAATTTCAAGCCAACGCCCAGTGGAACAAGCGGCAACAGAATATCCGCAAAAATTATGGCGGCATCGACTTGCAATTGCTCGACCGCAAACACCGTTACTTGCGCTGCTAGTTCAGGCTTACCGCACAACTCGAGGAAACTAACCTTCTCGCGAATAGCTCTGTATTCAGCCTGAAAACGTCCCGCCTGACGCATCAGCCAGATAGGCGTACGCTCGGTCTGCTCACGTCGACAGGCACGAATGAAGAGCGGCTCCTTCTGTTCTGCAGAAGCAGCCGAAGTGGAAGCAATGTTTGTATGCTCGATAGGCATCAATTGAACCGGACCCTCTGCAGCGAACAGAATCCTATCACGGATAACAAACGCCCTCGTCATCCACGGCTTTTGCTTGAACAAGCTTTGCAGATTTGAGATGAGTGCGAGATTCCTCCGACAGAAAGTGTATGCTTGAACGACCTAACGGAATCTTCAGAAACTATGTATCAGGTCACTCGCGAAATTCACTTCTGTTACGGGCACAGACTGCTCAACTACACAGGCAAATGTAAAAATCTTCACGGTCACAACGGGCTGGCCGTGATCACCGTCGAGTCAGAAGAGTTGGATGAGCTGGGCATGGTGACTGACTTCTCGAACATAAAATCTATTGTTTCTCAGTGGATAGATGACAACCTGGATCACCGAATGATCCTCTGTCAGGAAGACCCGCTGCTGCCCATACTCAGACAGCAAAACGAGCCGGTCTTTGTGATGAAGGTCAACCCGACAGCTGAAAGCATCGCCAGATTGATCTTTGATTTTGTGGCTGAGGTAGGGTTTCCGGTTACAAAAGTGACTCTCTGGGAGACTGCTTCGTGCTTTGCCACGTACAGCCCGGGTTGAGAAGACCGAAAGACCGCTCAGATGTGCATTTCGTAGCATGTTCTTTGTTTGAACCGATATCGCTTCAGCTTCGCAAATTTATCTCGCCGAAACGTCGTGAGGTATTGCCCTATCAACTTTTCACGCCTTTCAATAAACACAACATGGTACGATAGCCGGCCTACTAAAGTGCCCCAGAAGCTTCTCTTCGAAAAACATGGATTCACTAGAGACAATTATCATTGGCGCTGGACCAGCAGGACTGAGTTGCGCCCTTGAATTGCAAGATTCCAAGATCGGTTACGTTATCTTTGAAAAGTCCGACCGCGTTGGCGGACAACTCTGGGACATGAAAAGTTCTGTTCGCAATTTCATAGGCGGCTACAGTCCCGGTGGCGATTTAACCGCACAACGTGTGGTCGAATTGGCTCAAATAATGAAAGCAAACGTCCAGTTTAATTCCAATGTCGAACAGGTCGACCTGAAACTGAAAACCGTAGTTGTAAATGGAACACGCCATAAGGCTAAATCGATTGTAATAGCGACTGGTTGCCGACTTCGTGAACTCCCACTGCCAGGTACTTCCATCTTCAAATCCTCAGTCTATTACCGAACAGCGGGCAAAGAAGCTGAGTTCGCCGGGAAAAGAGTGGCCATCATCGGCGGCGGAGACTCGGCTCTAATCCAGTGCATGGAGATTTCAGAAAACTCACCGCAGGTTCACCTTATTCATCGAAACAACAAATTTAGAGCCAGGCCCGACTTGATTAGAGCGGTGCGAAACAACTCGAAAGTCAACATCATGCTCGACACGGAAGTCGACTCACTGATAGGTCAAAAAAATCTCGCCGGTTTGCAAGTAATCTCAAATCGCAGCGGCGAAGTCAAAGACATTGAAGCAGAATGCCTGCTGATCAAGATAGGTTATGCACCAAACACCGAACCTTTCCGAGGACAGGTGAACATGGACGCGTCTGGTCATATTCTTATCGATAGAAATTGCCAGACAAACATTCCTGGTGTTTTTGCTGTTGGTGATCTAACCAATCCTGGATATCCACGTATCGCAGTTGCGGCGGGACATGGAGTACTGGCAGCCGCGCACGTACGGTCAATGTTCGAAAACAACGCCAAGAACTAAGCCCACAGCTAATTCAGCTACAAAGTTTGGTATTTAAACCGATATCGGTTTAAATACAGAAAGTAGAATAAAATTCTAACTAGCGCGCCGTTTCGGACATCTAAAGCAACTGACTTTCAGCCACTCTGCTAGCGAATGTTTTTTCCAGGACTTCCGCCACAACCTGGTCGGGAGTTGACGCGCCCGCAGTCACTCCTATGACCACCTCACCGGCAGGCAGCCAATCGCTTGTCGTATGCATCTGTCCGTCTTCCATATGTCGAATTACATTACCGGGTCCCAAACAGTCTGGTCCATCAATGTGATACGAACGCAAACCCTTAGTCTTGGCTATCTCTTGCAGATGTCCAGTGTTCGAAGAATTGAATCCGCCGATAACTAGAATTAAATGCAACGGATCATCGACCAACTTCAGCATTGCATCCTGACGCTCCTGAGTAGCATCACATATAGTGTCACCAGGACTGAGGAAATGCTCATCGATCTTTTCCGGACCATATTTGCGCAACATGGTCTTCTCAAAAAGTTTGCCAATCAACTCAGTTTCGCCTTTCAACATAGTCGTCTGGTTTGCAATCCCAACGCGTTCCAGATTTCGGTGCGGATCAAATCCTTGAGAGCAAGCCTGATTGAATTTCTTCTGAAACTGCTGCGGATCACCGCCATCCAAAATGAAATTGCACACCCACTCTGCTTCGGCCAGGTTCTGAACTATCAGATAATGCCTAGAGCGAGAAGATGTAGCGACAGTTTCCTCGTGATTGTATTTTCCGTGAATGATTGCGGTGAAGTCACTCCGTTCGTATTTGGCAACCCTGTTCCAGACTCGTGAAACCCATGGACAGGTTGTGTCGACTATCTCACATTCTTTCGACTCCAGCAGCTGCATCTCCTGCACACTCGCACCAAAGGCAGGCAAAATAACGACCTCGCCCTTTTTGATACCAGCAAAATCTTTGCTTCCGTCATTGCGCACCGGAACAAAGGCAATATTCATGTTGCGCAAATTACTGTTCACCACAGGGTTATGAATGATCTCGTTTGTTATCCAGATCTGTTTTTCTGGAAAATGCTTGCGTGTCTCATAAGCCATTGAAACGGCGCGGTCAACGCCCCAACAAAATCCGAAAGCCTCGGCCAGCTTGATTGTGATCCGGTTTCTGGTAAGTGTGTTTCCGTTGCTTCGCAGATCGGCGATTAGATCTGACTCATAGGCAGACTTCAAATCTCCCTGTACTTCGTCCTTGAGACCAAAGCCCTTCCGATGATAATTCGAGTTGTTCATTGATTCTGTGCGACTCACTTTGCATCCATTTGGCTCGATTTTACCAAGTTGCAGTGCCAATTTCTGAATACTCGGTGATATTATTGCGTTTGCTGAGCTTACTATGGACCCTAGTTACCAAGAACTGACACAAAGCAACACATCGGTTCGCCCCAGTCCACGATCGGAGGGACAAATGAACAAACTTCAAGCGATTGCGCTTTCACTAACTGTTTTGACCATTGCACCGATGTCTGCTGCCAGAGCCGACGAAGACGGCTTGAGAGATGCCGCAAGACAAACGGTCAGACTTCCGCTGCGAGCAGCTGGTGTCGCGACAGGGTTGGTTGTTGGCGTTCCAATGGCAGTCACACGCCGCGCTTCAAACCGAATGATCGAATACACTAACAGCTTTGCAGACAAAATCGGCGGTCATACAAGTGCACCACCAGTGATTTTTGCTTCCATCGTCGGACTGCCATACGGACTCCTCGTGGGCTCCGCTGAAGGAGTCTACATGGGCGGCACGAACGCAATACAACAGGGCGTGGAGAAACCATTTAGTCTCGAGTCTCTCAGTCTTTCTGAGAAACTTGAAGAGCACTAAACCTCAGCTCAACCTAATATAAAAACGCCGATTCTCCTGCGGGATGTCGGCGTTTATGTTTTCGTTCGCACTTGTAGCTGTCCACGGCTTGCTCGTTTCTGCTCATGCTCGTTTCCTGAAACGAGCATGAGCTCACGCTTGTTCCTGACACGGTTGAATCTTGCTAGACTTCCTGCGCGCCTCTCTTGCAGCGCAAAACAAGATTCGAAAGTCCCCGCATGAAAGTTCTCGCATGACTCCAACCCAAGCTCTGATCTTTGACATGGACGGCGTCCTGATTGATTCGGAGCCGCTCCATTTACAGGCGTATCAAGAAACTCTCAAGGATTTTGGTATCACTTTTACCGAACAAGACAACCGCCCATTTCTCGGACGCGTAGATCTGGAGCTTGCAGAACATCTTGTTTCTCAGCATCAACTACCGATAAATGCTTTGCAACTTGTTGAAAACAAAGAAAAGAATCTGTCCCGCCTGTTTAGCACTCACCTCGTTCCAATGCCAGGCGTCATCAAGGTTTTAGAGCACGCACAGAAACTTTCGATCCCCTGCGCCGTCGCTTCATCTGCTACGTTGCCAACAGTTGAATTGATAGTACGTAGACTCGATATCGCCCGATATTTCCAAACGTTAACATCAGGCGAGGAAGTTCCTCATGGAAAGCCGGCGCCAGATGTTTATCTATTAGCTGCACGTAGAATTGGTGTTTTACCGATAAACTGTTTAGTCATAGAAGATTCTTTCAACGGAGTTTTAGCTGCTAAAGCTGCTCAAATGAAGTGCATCGCGATTCCTTGCCTGACTACCCTGCATCAAGATCACTCAAAAGCTGACAAAATCTTAGGTACACTGGAGTCCTTGAATTTAGATGAATGGTGCAAGCCAGCATCTGATAACTCTGAATAATCGAACTCAACGGTTGTCTTGACAACGAATATTTGATTCAAGCGACTAAATTGCAGTGAGATTGTGGGTATAACCACTTCGGAGAAGTTTACTAATGGTCATTCAAGAAGGTAAGTACGGACTATGAAGAGTATTCAGAGGGAGCAGGTTCTTAGATTGAACTGCCCCGGTTTTGGTGAGGAGTCATATCTCACCATCGGCAAGGCAAAACCGCTCGACAACTATGATGTCATCATTGCCAATCCCGTAAGCATTTTGCATCTCTTCGACCGCGAACCGGACGTCTTGAAGGAAATTGACGGCAAGCTCGATGAGGGGCTGACATCTTTCACGCTGAAAAATGATGCCCTTTTGCAAGCGCTCGAATCCGATTTAAAAAAACGTATCTTCGAACTGGTCAGCTTCCTGGAACGAGGTGGACTACTCGTCTACTATCTGTGCCGTCCATTTTTGCTGCAGGGCTCATCCCTGTCGATGGACAACTACTTCTGGTTAGAAAGTCTTGCCCCGGACACTCCAGTTGAAAATAACGTCCGCCACATGAGCGCAGTCTCTCACGGACGAACAATCGAACCAACAGATCAAGCTGATAAAACTGAATTCGCAAGCTATTTTCAACAAACCGGTCTTGAATGGAACACGATTATCCGCACTGACTTCCTCACGGAAGGCTACATCGTTCTTGCCACCGCCGGTCCGCGAAAGTGCATCGCAGCTCACCTTATAGCGGGCGACAACGGTGGACGGATAGTTTTCCTTCCTGCGCCATATTCACCAGACTTCGACCGCACTCTAATGGATTGCGTTAACAACTGGTACATGAAGCGAAACGGCGATGCAGTGCCAGCGGCTCCAGCTGCTCAGGCGGCTGGTCAAAAGTTTCCGCAGCCGGATAACTCATTTCTTAAACCGGAACCCGCAGCGGCCGATAAACCAGCCGCAGCTAAACCTCCAGTGAGCACCAGTGCGCCAGCTCATGCAGCTCCACAGCCGACAGGTGCTCTCGCGGCAGCTCCGGCGGCAATAGTTACCCCAGCGCCGGCAGTCACTCCAGCACCGGCAGTGGCAGCCGTAGCCGCCCCCGCGGCTGCCGTGGCGGGTGCACCGACGGTCTCCAGGACCGGCATTCCAGCACATGTGGGTAATTCACCAAGCTCATCAAATACAGGAATGCCTGCGGCAACCGTGTCTCCAAGTTCATCAAGAACCGGGATGCCTGCGGCTACAACGGGCTCGCCAAGCGCCTCTCGAACGGGATTGCCATCTCAAAATCCATCCACTTCAAGAACGGGTTTGCCGCCTGTGCAGAAGTTCGATGCGCGCGTATCACGCAGCCAGCCTCAAGGACCTGCAGATGCCGACAATGCCAAAAAGAAAATGACCGCCGAGGAAATCCTCGAGTCAGTATCGGCCCAGGCTGAAGTGTCCGAGACAGTTGAGCGACAACCGTTCAACGAACGCACGACAGCTGATCTAGGACCATCCTTTAATAACCTCAATCAACCCTTGCCGCCGCATGGCACTGATGCTGCCGGAGTTCCAAGCGCAGCTGATTTGCTCAAGGAACTCGAGTCAGTCGGCACAAAAAATGCTCCTGATGAAAGCAAAGAAGAAGAAGCAGCGGAAGAAGGTTCAAGAAATCTCCTCCAGGAGATGGAAAATTTGGCTGGTCCTGCCGAAGCGGCGCCTGCTGGACACGAGTCGGAGACAATCGCTGAATCGAGCACAGATTTCTCGAACTACAAGTTCTCCGGAGAAGACACCGACCTCGGTGATGCAAACTACAAATTTGGAGCAGACGAGCAGGCTAAATCAGCCCAGGAAAGCGCAAAACCAGCTGCAAGTGCTGACGCTACGGTCAAATCCCATGCACCATCTACGCCACCGCAGAGCGAGAAAAAACCAGCTCCTGTTGCCAGTGAAGAATCTGGTAACAACAATCACGAAACAGAAACACCAGAAGCAAAGGACCTAATGAAGAAGATGGAAGAGATGACAAAAGTGGGTCAATCGGAGTGGTGCTCGGAATACTCATTCTCCGATCTAGACGACTTGCGTCGCGAAAAATCGGCTCTGGTAGATTCGATCAAACAAGCGCAAGAAAAAATCACTTCAATTGATAGCAAAATCTCGCAACTTGATGGACTTAAAAACTCGCTACTAGCATCGGACGGCGAAGAGCTGATGCGAGCAAGCGGTCTCGTTTTTAAACGCCTGGGTTGGGCGGCAGGAGCAAACGCGGGCACCACCAGCGAATTGCTTTTATCTGCAGACAGACCAGAAGCTATTGTGCGTGTACTGAGGACAAATTCTCAACCGAAGAGTTCAGACATTGCTCAGCTCGCCCAATCTGTGATCACGTTCTGGGGTGAGCATGAAGTGGAGCCGAAAGGAGTGCTCGTATCATGCACCTGGGCTAACGTGCCGCCGAACGACCGACACGAACCAGACTACTCTGATGCGCTGGCAGAATTTGCTCAGAAGAAAAATCTGGCACTGATGACGACAATGCAGTTATTGTGCATATATAGAGACCTTGAAATGGGTAAAGCTAGCAGCGACGAGGTTCGCAAGCGGATTCTTGAAACCAACGGTAAACTCGTGGGATTCTCTCTTGAGCACACGATGACCAAAGTAACCGCTGGATAGACGGCTCAAATCCCTGACAATCTAGGTGGCAAAACTGGGACGGTTACATACCCAGTCTCCTGTTGCGTGCACACGGAATCCATACAGGCGTGTTGCGTGCACACGGACCATACAGGCGTGTTGCGTGCGGACCATACAGGCATGTTGCGTGCGGACCATACAGGCATGATGCGTGACGTGCACACGGAATCCATACCGCATGTCGTTCGCGAAATCCACAGGCATGCACAGCCAAGCATTTGATGAATTGCCTGGAATGCCCGGTCAAAAATTCGAGCTACAGTGTAATATTATAAGCCACTCGGTCGCCATCCCACGAGAAAGCCACGATTAGTGGCAATGTGGTATGTGTAACTAAGGGACATCAATCAAATCGCCATGTATTATGTGTAACTAAGAGGCTGCAATTCAACTTCGCTGACGTGAACATCCAGGATCTCTTCTTAGTACCGCATTTGATACCATGACGGGGTAGCAAGTAGTGAACTTACACTTACCAACTATAGTTGTCTGCGATACTGCAGCAGGGCAAAAAGATGCCATCGAAAGCTTGATCTCCGAGCAACCGTCACTCATCCTGCTGGGCACGGTAAGTAGACAAGCAGCCAGTCAACAAACGCTGCAACAGGGCATTAAGGTTATCTGGGTCGAGTTAGCCCCAGATCCTCAGAAGGGATTGGCGCTCCTTCATGAATTGAAAGAGAAGTATCCCAAAGTTCACTACCTTGTTAGCTATGAAACGCTACAGGCGGATCTCGTGAAAACGGCCATGCAACTCGGAGCAGTCGAATATTTGGATATGCCGGGTGCCTCGCGGCTTCTTGCACCAGCAATCGCTCGAATCAATCAGAAGGAACAGACCGCTACCACCGTAGCCGGTTCAGCACCACCATCGCCGCTTGCTTCCAGTCGACCCAGCGCTACTTACGAGAACCTGGAAGCATTACCGGCTGGTCAGGGCAGCATAGCGCAGGGGCGCACTGAAAAACAGATCCACACTCCACCGTCAGAGCGCGTATCGAACAGCAGCCTGCGAAAAGCGAGGACGCTGACAACCGAAGGCGATCCCAATAGCATTTTCGCCGCTCTGCCAAGCTGGTTATTGCCTTCACTTATGCTCGTCATGGTGATAGTAGTGGTGCTGGTTATGGTTATGGTGATGCGCCATTAGCCTGGCACTTAAATCCGAGCCAGAAGACTTAATAGTTATCTGGCTGCGGCACATTTGTCGATTTTTGAAGCAAGGATAAAATCGTTTTCGGTCAAACCATGACTCACGTGTGTCCAGATTTCAACCCGCAACTCACCCCAGCGAACAATCAAATCGGGATGATGGTTTTCTTTTTGCGCAATGGCACCGACTTTAGTGGCCATATCTAACGCCTCTTTAAAATTCTCGAACCGATAGCTCTTGCAGATTTTTTTGTTATTCTCGCACTGCCACTGCTCCAACTGTGCCAACAGTGGTGCCACCTGATCCGGTGTCAGCGCCGGTACGTTGCCACGACAGGGCTGACAGGTTTTGTCAGACAAACTCACTTCTCACTCTCCCTACTAAACTGATCTACAAGGTCTTCCGGTTCGCCATCGGCAATTTCCATCGAAAATACCTCATTGTGAAGCGGTTGCAATTCATCCTCATTTTCAACAGGCAACCTCCTCAACACTTCTTCGATGTTGTACATTAGATTGAAAGTCACTCGTGACATCTGCGAATAGTTGAGCGCCTCAAACCATCCAATTACGACGGGAACTAAAGTCCAACAGCAGGCCAGATAAATCAACCCTGGCACTTTTTCACCAAGATAGAACTTATGCGCACCGAATCCACCTAACACCGCGGCTAGTATCACTGCAGTTTGCTTCTGACGTCCTTCTGGTAACTGGTCCGACGCCGCCTGAATCAACAACGACTTTCTCTGACGCACTGACGAGGCTGTCTTCAAAGCGCGCAAGTGTTTGGCATCGCTGCGCACCAGCGGCACTCCTTCAGCACCACAGAAGCAGCGCACTTTCGTCGAAAGACCCTTGCGCACATGGTAGACCTCAGACTCCAACAAAATTCTCTTGCATTGACCGCAATAAAGTGGTGCCAGTCGAAACTCGGATGCAACAGGCGGTCTGAAACTAGCATTCCTGTCTACTGAGGAAAGTATATCCATCGTTGAGAGACTCAACTGACGTGCTCGCCTGGCGAATTCATCAGCCTGTCCAGCGGCGGCATCACTATTCAATTGAGAGAGAAGCATGTATTGTTCCGTCGCTTCGCCCTTTTTATCGAGCTTTTCCAGCGCCTTTGCCAATCCCTTTCGAGCTTCAATCTCGCGCAAAATCCGATTGGGCAAAGCTTTCGTGCGCGCCAGTGCCTCTAAGAAACAAGTCTGAGCCTCACCATAATTTTCCGATTCGAGATCTTCCTTACCCTTTTCCAGCCAGCTCTGGTACGACTGTGCAAGTTCCTCAGTTTGACCGGTCTCTTCATCAAGCTCAAGCACGGGTGCTTCAACATTTTCAGCATTTTGACGACCACAGTTATGACAACTAATTTGCCAGGGCTTCAACAGCGTCTGACAAGCAGGACATGGACGCAAATCGGAGTTGGCATCAAAGTTATTCTCTTGCGCCTGAGCGGAGGCAGCGGCAGCTGCATCAACAGCGGCGTTCACAGCTGCGTCGATCGGCATATCAGCAAATGGCTGACCGTCGGGAATCGACAGTTCAGGAATCGACTGTTCAGATTCGTCCAGTTTTTCTTCCGCTTGATCTGCCATCAACAAAACTTTGCACTGATTGCCACATTATAGATGACAAAACGCACCTCGTAGTAATCATGAGATGTATCCACGTGGAACAACCTGGCGCCGCTTTCGCATTCAGAGTAGCAGACTCGCCGGAGCGTCGCAGATTCAAAAGAGCGCCAGTGACTCGCCGAAAGATTCAAGCCACTCTGGTGTCAAAGTAAGCCACTCTTTTAACCGAACAACTCTCCCGCTGGTCAGTGATTGTCATTCCGATCAACAGGTAGCGAATAGGCAGCCAGCGGTTTAAATGATGGTCTAACCACAGCGTTATCAACAATACCGCTAGTGATTGCAGACCAATCCCTTTTCGGATGCAGCAAATCGAGAATTTCGGAGTAACTCGCGGCAGTTCTATAGATTGGCGGATAGACCTTCTTAGCGGGCACCATTGTGTCAGGTAGAGACGTCGTAGGTCCGGCATCACGACCAGAAGCCAGCTTGCCAAATATACTCTGATATTCGGCAGGAGGATGGGCACCAAATTTTGCATAAAAGAACTTGATTCCAGCAGCTTCAGCAAGCCCCCCATCTTTAATGCGACTATCGCCAAACATAGCTGTCTGACTGGGTCTTACGTTTAATTCAGTCATGCGCTCCTGGAGGTTTCCGATATGCGGCTTTTCATCAGCCTTCGACAGTGCCTGAGTTTGTTCAAAAGGCTTCTCTGCCGCCATGAAATCAGCCACGCGCTTGGCACCATGTTCCATCAACTTAGGATCACTGAACGCCGCTGGATTTGGTGGCGCAGTTTCAAGGGCGTAAAACTCATCCATACGATTGGCCAGGTCCATCGTGTGCAGTCTGGCAAGACCGATGTAATAAGGGGCATCGCTGCGAGCCATGATGCGAACGCCGTTTGCGCGGAGCGTATCGAGAGAGTCTGCAACACCGTCAAACGGCTTGAGCAGCTCTTCACGGCGTACATCCATATGCTTCCAGAACGGTTCGACGACTTGCGTGGTGAATTGCTCTGGGGTCATATTGAATTTTTCCGGCAGCCCAGACTGCTCCAGACTCCATGGATAATCGTGGCTGCGGTACTTGTCCATGACAGCACCGATTTTGTGATAAACCTCAGTTTCCGGAATATTGTGTTCCGCACTGATTTTGGCGACATTCTCGCGCACGGCAGGCGCAAAATAGTCAGTGAAGGGCCCCATTGTGCCATCGATGTCAGTGACGAGGAGCTTCAACTTGGGAGGCTTTACGGTGTCAGCGATGTTCCACAGATTTGCTTTGACCTCAGCGCCAGACACCTTGCCCGTAAGCATGTCGAAAGCGCCCATGTCTTTGCCGAAGATTGCATTCGCCGCGCCTTTTCCAGCCATTCCGCCGACCATAGCGAGAGGCATAGAAGAGAGGAAAGCTGTACCTTCGTGAGAAACCGTTTTTCGAAGGTCACCTGTGACCCTGGTCAAATCAGCGTTTGCGTCACTCGCCTGGAGCATAGCGGAGCCTGTTGAACTCCACAGGCCACGAGTGGCATAGGCCGTCAAAGCCACATTGGCCAAACCGCGAGGGTTTGCCAGAGTAATAGCGGCGCCGACGGCGGCATCCTGCCAATGATTCTCTAAAAACGTTGTTGTTGTTTTAACCGGATCGGCGGCAAAATCTTTTTTTGCTTGATTGAGATCCGACCAGGTTGTCGTTACTGCATCCGCCAATCCTGGTGCAATGCCGTCTGTGACGACCGCTGATTCACGTTTGAAAAAACTCTGTTCCATCTGTGCCCGTCCGCCTGGGATACCGAGAAGAGAATTATCAGGGGCTGGTGTAATTGAATCCACCGTGGAAATCCCATATCAAACGGCAATCGAGTGGATTGATCCCAAAATTAATGAGGCTGGGTACAACCTGGCGACAACTTGAATGTATGGACGATTTGAGGGTTCCCCATCAGCGTTTGACCGATATCGGTTTAAGGTCGATTTGCAACACTAAGCCGATATCGCTTAAAAATTCGGAAAAGGGGTCAGTCATACTCATGAAAGTCCAAATATCGGACCTTTCCGGGCTGTCCAGACGATAAAAACCACTGCAATTTTGGGAACTATAGAGGTATGGTCACTAAAGAAAAAACGCCATATTTGATTTTCGCCATTGACGACAGGAAGTTAGCTATCGAACTTTCGCTTGTAGAACAGGTTTACTCGGCTGTCGAGGTAACGCCGTTAGAAGGGGCGCCCGATACAGTCCTCGGTTTAATCAACGTACACGGCACCATGGTCGTCGTTCTCAATGTTCGAAGGAAGCTCGGCTTGCGGCAGCGCTCCATAGAATTGTCAGACCAAATAGTTATCGTCAACATCGAGGAGAGACAGCTTGCTTTGTTGGTGGATGAAGTTGTCGAAGTGCTGCACGCGTCGCCTGATGAGATAACTGCTCCAAAGCCATACAACGCAAAAATTGCAGAAGAGAAGCATGGTTTTTCAACTGAAACTGACAAGATTGAACTTTACGAACTACTACACTTTCTCTCTTCAGAAGACGAGGAAAAACTGACAACGGCACTGCAACTGGCGTACTCCCATTAGTGAAAAACGAATTGACCGATGAATCACTGCTGCGTCTGAGCAACCACCTTGCTCAGCATATGGGTATTAATTTCTCAGCGGAGCGATTCGGCGACCTGAAAGCAAAAATGACCGCCCTCGCTGACGCATTTGACTTTGATGACTTGGATGAATTCACGCAGTGGCTTCTCTCAGACAGTTTGAACAGAGAACAAATCGAACTGCTGGCAGATTTTTTGACGGTGGGAGAAACCTATTTCTTTCGGGATCCCAAATCATTTCTCGTGCTTGAAAATGAGATTTTGCCTCAACTGATAGCAGCCCGGCAAAAATCTCGCTTTATGCGAATATGGAGCGCTGCCTGCTGCACGGGAGAAGAACCATACTCCATCGCTATGCTATTGAAAAAAATGATTGCCGACATTGACAACTGGCAAATCAGTATTCTTGGCACTGATATCAATCCAACATTTTTAGAACGAGCGGAAGAAGGAATCTACAGTGACTGGTCCTTCCGAGCCACTCCGGCATT
The DNA here is from genome assembly GCA_036702955.1 of Drouetiella sp. Taxonomy (GTDB): domain Bacteria; phylum Cyanobacteriota; class Vampirovibrionia; order Obscuribacterales; family Obscuribacteraceae; genus PALSA-1081. The sequence continues at coordinate 61,891 of DATNPY010000067.1, forward strand.
CTTCAAAGAGAAATTTTTCAAAGTCAAAAAAAATAAGTTCTTCATCGATCCGCAAATAAAGAAGCTGGTTCGTTTCGAATGGTTGAACCTGGCGGAACTGGAGCGATTGTCAGATCCTGGTTACAGCTCAATGGACATAATTTTCTGCAGAAACGTGCTGATCTATTTCAGCACTGAGCACGGCAGTCAAATCATATCCGCCTTAAGCAAATGCCTGACACCGGATGGCTATTTGTTTGTGGGCCCTAATGAGCTGCCAGCCGCAGGAGATAAAACGTTTGAGTCCTTGCACAGAAATGGTGCAATTATTTTACAAAGAACGAAACAAAGTGAAAAACCTGACTTCGCCAGCCATCTATCGCATGGAATTACGGCACCAAATGGCTCAACCGATGCGTTCAATCACGCGGAAGAGAAATACTTCGAGCTGAGCACAAATGCTGTCAACGCAGTCAGTGTGGAGCCATCCACCGAAAATTCGTCTTCACAAGAAAGCGATTCTACCCGTGCGACTGGGGCAAGAATCCCCAGCCTCGAAGAAGCCCAGGACCGTTACGACAGAGCCTTATATCAAGAGGCTGCAGAGATGCTCCTCTTGCGATGCCAGAACGGCGGGGATTTTTCATCGTTAGTACTCCTGGCAAAAAGCTTCGCCAACCATAGCGAACTCAAAAATGCTTTGAAGTGGTGCGATCAGGCGATAAAGGCAAATCGACTCAATGCTTCCACCCATTATTTGCGTGCCACCATTTTGCAAGAACAAGGTGCAAACAACGAAGCAATGCACTCGTTAAAGCAAGCCCTGCTCATGGACTCAAGCTTCGTGCTGGCCGAATTCAATCTGGGTATATTGCATCGCCAGTCGGGCAATCTGCGCGAAGCGCAACGCCACTTCAAATCCGCTTTGAAACTGTTGAGCTCTTATGAGGACGATGATATTTTGCCGGAATCTGAAGGAACTACTGCCAGCGGTATGAGAGTTATTGTAAGCTCTTTGATGTCTGACACGAGGCGGTGACCGTGGACACGCCATTCACCAGAGCCGAGCAAGAAAATTTGCAAGCTATGAAGCGAGCCGTACTGAAAGCTCGCGCTCGCGTTCTCGCCAAACCTCACAGGCGCATCGAAATTAAAACTGACTTCGTTGAAGTCGTCGAGTTCACGCTCTCTGGTGAAACTTACGCAGTCAGAACCTGCGACATTCGCGAGGTTCACAACCTCAAGGATGTGAGCCGAATCCCATCAACACCCGAGTTTATCGTAGGCGTAATTAGTTTGCGCGGTCAAATAATCGTAATCATCGACATTTTGCGATTTTTCGAGTTGCCTCACGCAGGATTTTCTGTCTTCAACAAAGTGGTTATTGTTGAAAAAGGCGATATCGTATTAGGTATCATCGCCGATGAGGTGACAGGTGTGCGCCAGATCGAACAATCAACAATTCAACCTTCTCTGGCTAGTTTATCCGGTAAAAGAGCCAAATTTCTGCGTGGCATCACAACAGATCGTGTCACCATACTTGACGTCGAAAAAATGCTAAAAGCTAAAGACCTCCTGGTGAATGAGCAGGTAGACAATGAGCGTGGATAAAAGGAATACTTCATCATGTTCAAAAATGTAGCGACCCGCCATAAGCTGCTCATCAGCTTTTCAACGATGATATTTTGCATTCTGATTATCTCCGGAGCCGCGTGTCTGGCGCTGTCAGCGAAAAGTGCTGGAGAAAGAGCGGCACAAATATCAAACCAACTGCTCAGACTTTCAGGAGAGATTGATGCGGCGCAAATGGAGACAATGTCAGCGTCAGTAGACCAGAAGGAAATTCTTGGCGACCTGTCTGATATGACCTCTGATTTGCCACGAAAAATGCCGGAACTCCCCAGGGTGACTGGCGGGCCATCGCAGCAGGAGCTTGATCAAGCAATTGAGCAGTATCGCGCCGGAGTCAAACAGTACACACAGCTGCTCCAATCTGGAGACACATCTGGAGCGCAAAAATTTGCTCAAAGTACTCAACTAAGGCGATGTAAGAATATCCATTCTCTTTGCACCACATTTTCCAAGCAAATGAGCATTTCAGACCGCACCGAGCGAGATACCATAATGCTCATCGCATGTGTTGGAGTGCTGGCTGTCTTCTTTGGAGTTCTGTGCTTCATGGCCCTGTGCGAAGAGATTGCAGCTCCGTTGCAGCAACTGACTCTGGCATCCCAGAGGTTGGCAGCTGGAGACCTTGGCGCCAAGCTTCCCGATTCTAATCGTAATGACGAAGTCGGATCTGTTGTTCGTGCTTATGCCAGCATGGTGACCTCGCTGCGAGACATCTCCGCAGCAGCTCAGCGCGTTGCATTAGGAGACTTGAGGGTGGAAGTAAAACCCCGCTCTGATGAGGATTCACTGGGCAAGGCTTTTGCCTCGATGGTGGAGAATATGGGGTCTGCTACCTCTCAAATCAAATCGGCAGTGGAAGTTCTCTCTAACGCGGTCAATAACATTATGGCGTCGGTGTCTGACTCCGCATCGGGAGCTACAGAGACAGCCACCGCTGTAACAGAGACGACAACAACTGTAGAGGAAGTGAGACAGACTTCGCACATCGCCAATCAGAAAGCGAAAAACGTAGCTGAAAGCGCGCAAAAATCAGCACAGATCTCCACAATGGGGCGCAAGTCGACGGAAGAGACAATCCTGGGGATGAAGCGAATCCGCGAGCAGATGGACCTGATCGCCGACAGCATGGTGCGCTTGAGCGAGAAGAGTCAATCCATCGTAGAAATAATTGCCACCGTAGATGATCTTGCACAACAGTCCAATTTGCTTGCGGTCAATGCATCAATCGAAGCAGCTAAAGCCGGCGAGCTTGGTCGCGGATTCGCGGTGGTCGCGCAAGAAGTAAAAAGTATGTCAGATCAATCGAAACACGCGACGGCGCAAGTTCGCAAAATTCTTGGTGAAATTCAGCAGGCAACAACTTCTGCTGCGATGGCTACCGAACTGGGCAGCCGCGCAGTTGATGCGGCCGTCACTCAATCAAATCAAGCTGGCGAAGCTATTTCCACACTGGCTAGCAGCGTTCTGGAATCAGCCAATGCAGCGGCCCAGATAGCGGTGTCGAGTCAGCAACAACTCGCCGGCGTGGATCAGGTAGCCACAGCAATGCTTGGCATCAAGGATGCTACAGCACAGAATTTGATCGCCATCAAACGCGTCGAAGAAGCAACTCTTACCCTACAAGAGCTGGGTGGCACACTGAAAGTCTTGACTAAAAGATATCAACTCTAGGTGATCAATGACGTCCTCAGAAGATGCGTTTTTGAAAAAACTGAGGGCCGCGTTTGTAGGCGAAGCTCACGAACAAATTGAGCGCATTTCAGAGGCGCTAACACAACTTCCTCACGTAGAGGAATCTTCGGCGCGCCAACAAATCATCGAGAACACATTCAGAGAATTGCACAACATGAAAGGCTCTGCCAGAGCCGTAAATCTCTTGAATCTCGAGTCCGTTTGCCAATCTCTTGAAGATATTTTTTCGCAATTAAAACGTTCTGAACGTGATGTCTCGGCGAAGCTAATGGACGCTCTTCTCGAGGTCGTGGACTCGGTGTCGGAGTTTTTAGCAGGACTGCAGAATGACGAGTCATCAGGTGAATCGAAAAAACTACTGGAATTACTCGACTTAATCAATGCAGCAGCGGCGACAGATCCGGAAACATCGAGGTTTCCAGCAACATCGACGGGTCGGGCAACATCAACGAATCCGACAGCATCAACGGTTCAGGCAGCATCAACGGATCGGGCAACATCAACGGATCCGGCAACACCAACGGATCGGGCAACATCAACGAATCCGACAGCATCTGCAAGCCAACCAGAGGGGTCTGACACACCAATCTCACCAAAGTTTGCTCCGCTTTCTGATTGGGGTGATGACATTCCGATCTTTCAAGATGTGCCACCAGCGAAAAAACCGGAGGCTGCAAACGCCTCTGAAAGTGCAGAAGCTATTTTGAACAGCTTTGTTTTCGACTCGTCGTGGCAAGACAGCGGTTCCGCCGGCGCTTTATTTGAAGGCATTCCTGTCTCACCGTCTTCGTCGTCGATATCATCAGCGTCCTCAATGAATGCAGTCGGGCAACCAAACGTAGCGATGTTCGAAGCGACATCACCCATGATGGCGCCATCAGTTGCTGATCCGAATCGTGAAACAATTAGAATTCCTGCAGCCCGGTTCGACGAACTACTGATGCGAGCTGAAGATATGCTCAGCCTCAAGATCATGAGTCGACAACACAACAGTGACTTGAATAACATCGGATTCAAATTCGACAGCTATGCCCGCGAGCTTTCCAAGATTTACGCCGATGTGCGCGCCGCGCGGCAAATGATCGACCGGGACCAGGCTTCAGCAGAGCAAATCTTTATCGAATCAGTGCTCTCCAGAGTAATCGAATTTCTTGATGCACAGCAGCAACAAATGAGCGCATTGGGAGCTCAGCTCAACTCATTGCAAACATTATCCTTGAACGATTTCAGAGTCGCCAGCAACACAGTCGACACATTTCTGGAAAATACGAAGAAGCTTCTGATGATGCCAGCTTCGACTATGCTCGAACTGATGCCTAAGATGGTGCGCGATCTAGCCAGGGAACTGGAGAAGGAAGTTGATCTGACAATAACAGGCAACACTATTCAACTCGACAAAAGAGTTTTGGCGCAGGTAAAAGATCCGCTCATCCATATTTTGCGAAACAGTATCGACCACGGCATTGAGAGACCTGAAGTCAGAGTACAGGCGGGTAAATCGCCGCGTGGCTCGCTGAAAATTAGCGTAATGCCGCAGGAGGGAAACACCGTTGAGATCGTTGTCACCGACGATGGAGCAGGAATAAACATCGCTAAGGTCAAAGAAATCGGAATTAAAAACTCACTGATCGACAATCGACAGGCGGAAGAATTGACAGATGCAGAGGCAATAGCTCTTATTTTTCAGTCCAGCTTCTCGACCAGCTCCGCAATTTCAGAAATTTCAGGACGAGGGCTGGGTCTGGCCATCGCCAAGGAAAATATCGAAAAACTGGGCGGACGCTTGATTGTGGAAAGCCGAAAGGGGTTGGGAACAAGTTTCCGAATCAAATTACCGGTGACAGTTGCGACATTTAGAGGAGTCCTGATCAGGTGTTCCGACGAAACGTTAATCGTCCCGACTTCAGATATGGAGCGTTTACTCAAAGTCAAACACGAGCAGATAAAAACCACTGATGCTGCACGTTCAATCTTTCTCGACGGTCGTGAAGTGCCTCTGCTCAGACTCGATGACGTGTTGGAATTACCAGCTTCAAAAAACAATCCGACACAACTTCTTGCTATGGTGCTGAGACATAGCGATGCGCTTTGTGCTTTTGAAATCGACGAGGTATTGGAAGAGCAAGAAGTGCTCGTAAAGAAGCTTTCCAAACCTCTGGTTAGAGTCAGAAACGTGGCTGGCGTCACAGTTCTAGGCTCAGGAAAACCTGCCGCTATTTTGAACGTTCGTGATTTAGTTCAGTCAGCGGCCAGGCTGTCATCTCTAAAAATACAACGCCCAAAACCTCTTGCAACACAGGCGAAAAAGCGAATCCTGGTTGTTGATGACACCATCACAGCACGCATCTTGATGAAAAATATTCTTGAGTCAGCCGGTTACATAATTAAAACCGCCAATGATGGCACTGATGCTTTAAAACTGCTGGAAAAGGAACAATTCGATATGCTCGTCACTGACATTGAAATGCCGAAAATGAACGGCATTCAGCTGACAGAAGCCGTCAGAAAAGGTGGTAAGAAACTTCCGATTATACTCGTCACTTCCATGACAGACCAACAATTTAGAGATCAAGGCACCGAAGCTGGTGCCGATGCATTCTTCGTTAAAAGTAGCTTCGACCAGAACAACTTGCTGGATGTGATAAAACGCCTTATTTAGCCAATGATAAAAGTATTGATAGTCGAAGACTCGATAGTGGCGCAGCAAATGCTGACCCACATATTAAATGGCGAACCAGGCATCCAGGTCGTCGGCACTGCTAGTAGTGGCGCTGAGGCACTTAAATTCGTCAATAAGAGCAAGCCTGATGTGATTACGATGGACTACTATTTGCCGGACGCAAACGGTCTGCAGGTAGCTCGTCAGATTATGGAAACAAAACCGGTTCCAATCATCATAGTCAGCGCCACCTGGAACGCCGATCAATATTCAGAAGCGTTCAACCTCATGGACGCCGGCGCTGTAGGAACCATGAAACGTCCACCAGGACCAGGACATAGCGAACATGAGTCGCTATCACGACAACTTGTGCAACAAGTCAAAAGCATGTCTGAGATCAAAGTTGTGAGGCGGTCATCCAAATTTAAGGGGAAACAATTCGAAGCGGCGCAAATCCCTTTCGTCGCTCGCAGACTCGTGGCTATAGGCGCCAGCACGGGTGGACCGCCAGTACTGGACACGATTTTGAGCCAGCTTCCTGCAGACTATCCTTATCCGATCGCCGTGGTCCAACATATCGCCGATGGATTTTTAGACGGACTTATAAATTGGTTGCAGCCGAAGTGTCAGCTTAAAATCGATATCGCCGCCAACAATCAGCCGCTCGAGCCAGGGCATGTTTATTTCGCTCCCGACTACCACCATCTTACAGTCACCGCGCAAGAGCGAATTTTACTCAGCGATGCCGAGCCCGAACATGGTATCAGACCGTCAGTCTGCTACTTGTTTCGGTCGGTCGCTCAAACGTACGGCTCTCGCGCTATAGGTATTTTGCTTACAGGTATGGGTAAAGACGGCGCCGATGGGTTGCAGCAGATGCGCGAAAAGGGAGCAGTCACCATCGTTCAGGATAAAGACACTTCAGCCGTTTTTGGTATGCCGAATGAGGCAATCAAACTTGGTGCAGCTCAATTCATCTTGCCACCGGATAAAATTGCGCAGTCATTGATATTGCAGCAGAACAACGACCAACAGGCGAGGTAAAAGGTGACCATAAGTTTGGAAAACGTGCATATCATGGTAGTCGAAGACACTATGACGCAAGCAATGATGATTCAACATGTCCTTGAGAAAGAAAAAATCCAGGTTACACTGGCTCGCAGCGGAGAGAAAGCACTGAATACACTGGCAAGTCTTGAACAAATGCCAGAACTGGTGCTGTGCGATGTAAATATGCCGGAGATGAACGGCTACGAATTGTGCAAAAAATTGAAAAGCGATGCGAAGTACCGAATGATTCCCTTCGTGCTACTTTCAACCCTCGTCGATAGCGCCGATTTGCTGCCGGTAATTGCATGTGGCGCAGACAATTTCATCTACAAAACTTTCGAGGGTGAGTATTTCATCCAGAGACTGGCATCGATCTGGTCATCACGCAATCTCGGTAGCGAGCAATTGAGCGATTTAAGCAAATGCAAAATTGTCCTCAACGGCGAGCAGCACGAGGTCGAGGTCTCCAGTCAGAGATTGACTAATTTGCTTGTATCAGCGTTTGAAACGGCAGTATTTCATAACAGAACCCACAAATCCGGCTGAAACGTCGCTTGCTTACAACCTGATTTTGCGCTGATTTTTGACACGGCTAAGGCAAGCCTGAAAGACTGAATAAGCTTACTGGGTGATGATTACACTGTTTGAAGAAGGGGTCTAACCAGAGCTAAACCGATATCGCCTTAAGGTTTGATTTTGACAACGGAGTGGGCTTAAAGAGAACAGCGGCCGGGCTTCCCGGCATTAGAGCTAGCGAAATGCTCTAGATTCGCCAGTTCTGTACTCAGTTGCCTTATAGTATTAGTGGCAATCAAACCCGGACCAAACATGTTGTCAGCAAGCAATAGACTCAAATTATGAGCATTAACTGGAACAATCATATCGACAGACTGCGAAGTCAGATTGCTGACCTGCGCAGCACGCTTCGCGTCATCAAGACAAAAGCTCATGATGAGCGACCAGGTCTTGAACAAACGACTGCCCAACTGCGTGAACTGGTCGATAGAGACGAATCTCAAAAAACGTTATATCAGTTTCCCAAGATTCTCCATAAAATTTTGCACAATCCAGCCGTCGGCGCCATAATCCTGGGTCCAAACGGCGAACACCTTCTCTTCAACACTGCGGCAGAGCGCCTGCTTGGCTCTGATCTGATGGCTGACGCCCTCGCCGAGAAGTCTGGCAACTTCGGCTTTTATCAGACCGACAAAATTACTAAATACACTAAAGAGCAGTTGCCCTGGCAGCAGGCAGTGCTTGGCGAAGAAGTCCCTGAGGTTGATTTGTTCGTCAGACGTCAGGGATACGTTGATGGACTCTGGATAAAAGCAACGTCCACTGCGCTCAAAAGTGATACAAACGCTATCGGCGGCGCTGTTGTATTTCTGGTCGATATTACCGAACAGGTTCAAGTTGAAAATCAGATTCAGTCCACCTGTGAAGCCCTGGAGCAGCAAATCTCGCAAATCGGCAGCGCCCAGCTTGAGCTGCAATTACTGACTGAAAAGTTAGGAAAACTCGACTACCTCCCTGAAGCGACACCAGATACAGTATCACTACAATCGTCAAAAAAAACGTCATCCGATATTCCTCAACCCAGTCCGGAAACGAGTGTGGCTGGAAGTTCTGATGCTTCTGCTGTGATCGATTATGCAAGTGATGAACTAGCAAAGTGGAGTGACATCGAAACGTCAACTGACGCAACCGATAGCAATGATGCAAATTCGAAATCGAGCAACAATGACTCAACAAAACCAGTTCCAGATGGGGTAGACAGCGCAACTTTGACCGTTGCCTCCGCATCTGAGACGGCTTCGCAGACCACCATGTCTGAGGAACAACAGGATTTCGCCGCTACTGACACAAACGCAGATTCTCAACCACAAGCGTTATCGCAAGCAGACATACAAACCCTTGAAGAGAAAGCTAAGCAAGTAAACGAGTCAATCGTTCAAAAGTTGACTTCCGAAATTTTCGCTATTGCCAATCAAATTGAACCCGGTGTTGATTCTTCAGGACAGCAAGAATTTTTTGCACCTGACAGCAACGAAAAACAGTCGATTGCGCAAGTCACGCCGGTGCAACCAGTTTCGGACCAGCCGACAGATGCCGCGGACGCCACTGACCTCAACGTGCCAGCGGTCACAGCACCTCATGAACCAGACAAACATTCCAAGTCATCCAAAAAAACGACTAAACAGACCGAATCAGACGCCAGTACTGCCAAACGCCGAAAAATTCTTATCGTAGACGATATCCCTGTGAATCAAAAACTACTTCGTCTGCAGCTGAAGCGGCTTGGTTTCGAGTGCGAAGCCGCCAATAACGGCGATGCGGCGCAAAAGGCTGTAACCACCGGAGATTTTGCCCTGGTCCTGATGGACCTGGATATGCCAATCATGGATGGATTCGAGTCTACCGCCGCTATTCGCAAAAACGAACAGGGTCAGGGAAAACGAATTCCGATCGTCGCTATGACTTCTTACGATCGCCAGGAAGACAGAGAACGTTGCCTGGCCGCCGGTATGGATGATTTTCTGAGCAAAGGTGCGACTCAGAAGCAGCTCCACGAAGTAGTGGAAAGATGTATAAAAGCAGCGTCGAAAGAGCAACCCAAAGCTCCAGCGGCTCCAATTGAGCCTCTCAAAGAGACAGGGCTGGATATTGAATCGCTACAAAAACAGTTCGATAAAGAGGAAGTACAGGACGTTTCGCGCCTTTTCCTCAGTGCCGTCAACACGTTTATCGACTGCATCCAGCTGGGCATAGAAGAAAAGGACGCAGGTGCGGTAACGCACTTCGCTCACTCGGTGAAAGGACCTTGTGCCGCTCTCGGCATAGATGAAATGACACGGTTGACCTCAGAAATTATGAGTGACGCTGAAGCCGGAAACTGGACTCAAGTGCGTGTCAAATACATGAAACTAAAATCCTCTTTCGGCGAAGTCAGAGACCAACTACGAGAGCTCTGTACACCAGGTTACGTCTAGCCATCGCATAACCATCGGAAACTCTGTTTGGGTCTGTCGCCGTGGAAGAAAACACAATCGCAGCTTTGTCTGACGCCCCCGTAAATCTCAAAGAGCTCGAAGAGTCCCTTGAAGTTGATGGCGCTCGCGAGATCGCCGCTGGATTCATGGAAGACGTTGCAGCGGTGCCGGACAGGTTAACAATTGCACTGCAAACCAGAGACAAAGAAGGAGTCCGGTCAGCAGCCCACCTTCTGAAAGGTTGTTGTTTAATTATCATGGCTCAGAAAACCGCAGAATTAGCCTCTAATATGGAGAGACTTGCAATCACTGGCGACTTTGATCAGTGCGATCAGCTGTTGCCAGATCTCATGGACTCACTGGACGCTACTGTCAGTTGCCTAGAAGCCTACCTGGATGAACGTTAATCCCCTCGAAATCATTATTGCCGTTGTCAGTGCGATTGCGCTGGTCATGGCTGTGGTGGTGTGGCGAATGCTGAGCACGCTCCAGGGCAAGTATCAGGGAGAGATTGACAGCCTTAAGTCACAGCTTCAAAGAGCAGATGCTGACAAAGAAATTACCCGCCGCGCCATTACCGGTGAGTTTAAACAGTTGCTGAACGACCAGCGCTCCATCACCGCAGTTGGTGCGTCAGAAGAGATAGGTACGCTGGTCAAGGGCATTAACGAAAAAATTTCAGCTCTGGAAAATCAGAATTTGCAGCGCTTGACCGAATTGGAGAATCAGCACTCTAAGTTGCCAGATGCCGAATCTCTGAACCAAATTAGAAGTTCTCTCGAAAAAGAATTGGAGCAGCTGAAAGTTCAACAGGCTTCGATTCAAAATGAACTCAAAACGCTTGAGCAAAAGCAGTCCAGCTTCTCAGGCTTAGCAGACTCGCTGCCGGAACAGGTGAGTGAACACGCGACGAAAGCTGTCAGCCAATTCACTGCAGAAAACAAGGCATCAACTGACGCGCTGTGCACATTGTTTCAACAATTGCAAGACTTCGTAAAAGGCGAAGCGCTCAAGACCCAGGCTGACATCAATGAACTGGCTGCTAAAAATGAAATGAGCGTGAAGTCGGCAACGCTGGATAAATTTCTCATGCTTATGGATTCAGATGAAGAACGAAAAGCCGCGGCGCTCTCATTCGTTCGGCAGATTGCCAGCGAAGATCTGTTCGCCGAACTGGCCATAAAATTTCCCAGCACCATAGCGGTCGCTGCGTTAGAACAGATGGCAAAAAAGAGCGACAGAAAAGACGTCTTTGTTGCCGCGCTGGGAAACCTTGCTACCCAAAAACTTGATGCTGATATGTACGACGATGCGCGGGCTCTCTACATGCAAGCCATCGACATCATTCAAGAGTCTGAGAATCAGGACCAGGCTCAGCTACTGCCGATCTACGCGAAGCTCGCGCGTTTATGTCGATTACAGACAGATTTTGATTATGCCAAAGTGATTTTCAAACGAGTTGTCGATGCCCAGCGCACTGCGTCACCAGAGCTGCGGCAAGAAGCCATTCAAGCACTTTTAGAGTTGGCACAACTTTACGAAATGAGCAATTTTTCCAATCGACTGGAAGAAGTCTACAAGCGTCTGCACGAAAATTACATCGCTATCGGTCAATTAGATCGCATGGATGCGGCACGAAACCTGCGCAGATTGGCTGATTTATATCTGGCTGAAGAACGTTACGAAGAAGCTGAGCCTGCTTATCATCGAGCCTTACCGACCTACAGCAAAGCAGCAGAGGCGGAGGATCCGGAGCTGATTGCAGTTCTGAGGAATCTAGCCAAAACTTATTTCCATCTCAATCAACTGGATAAATCAGAATCGCTACTGACGCAGCTTATAAACGGTCTGGTCAAAGCAAAAGCGAATAACGAAGAGGTACTGCTAGCGGTATCACAACTGGAAGACACAGCACAGGCTTTTGTCGACAGAGATAGCTTCCACCGGGCCGAAACTATCTTTGAAAAGTGTGCCAACGCACTGAAGCAAATCTTGCCGAACAACGACGAGAGAGTACTATCGCTCTATGAAAAATTAGAAAGTCTTGCAAAACGAGCAGAAGACAAAGAGCATCTCAAAAAATTCTATCGTGATCAGATCGACTCTCAAAAGAACGGTGCCAGTAAAACAGCTAAGTATGTGAACTGTGCTCTCAAACTCGCAACTCTGCATGCGGCCGATGGCAACTTTATGGAAGCTGAGTCGATTTACAAAAGCATTGAGAATTCAAAGTCACACGACACTGAAACCGCCGATTTACTGGATGAATTAGCCAAGGCTTGCAGCAGCCAGGCAAAGTATGATCTGGCACAAAAAACGTACGAAAGAGCTCTTGCTCTCAAAGAAACAGTGCTAGGACCAAACAGCCCTGAACTAATCAATTCTTGCGCCAATCTTGGAGCATCATATTCGGTGCAAAAAGAGTACAAGAAAGCGGAAGAGATGTTCAAACGCGAACTAATGTTGACGGAAAAGAATTTTGGTTTTGACAACGAAAAAACTATTACAGCTCTCATGCACCTGGCTGGCTGTTACATCATTTCCGGGCAGATAGACGAGGCTGAGCCCTGCTACAAACGCATCCTGGAGACGCGATACAAGACATTGGGTGAAGAGCACTCCGACATTATCGTCTCTTTATTGCATCTGGCCGAACTTTATCGCATACAAAAGAATTTCAGCGAAGCCGAAATATTCTACGAAAGCGCCTGCGAGATGGCGGAGAACATGTATGGAAAGGAAAGTCTGCAGGTGGCCGAGATCCTGGAGAAACAGGCGAACCTGGCCAGACAAGACGACCAGGCAGAAAAGGCTGGAGAACTTGCGGAAAGAGCGAGTAAGATCAGAGGACAATCGAGCGAAGAAGCCGTAGCTAAACCTCTGGCTGGGGACACGGCCAGAGCCGAGATTTAAGCTTAGCCTGGATATACTAAGAGCCGTTGCCAGCTTGCCTTCCAGCGCTTGAAAACCGCCCCATATGAGTTTTTAAACGATATCGTTTTAAAGACAACTCTTAGTTGCCATTTGACTACAGTTCAGTCCCCCATAAATATCCCTAAAGCGATATCGCCTTAAAGTTCGATCAAGGTGCCTCGAAGGGCTATGGCGAGTTCAAAGAAGGCGCCCCAGTAAGCCTTGAAAGATTCACATGCTCTCTGAGCAAGAGCAACGCGGACACAATGCAGCCGATCGCGACTAAAACCAGAATTACTCGCAACTGCCGGCTGAGGTTTTGGTTTGCCTCGGGTCCGTGATATTTGTTCTCTTGAGCCTCCGCCCGTTCCATTTCACGTCGAAAGGGACCGCTCATAAACCAGAGCATCACAATTGGCAGAAGCACGCCGAGGTCCTGCATGAGCAGGCGCTTTAAATCTACCTCGACGCTGGCTCCGCGCAATTCAGCTTTTGCAGGGGGTTCCCAAATTGATGCATAACCAAAGTATTTGGGCTCACTTTCAGTTCCGGGGGCGACGCTGTTTCCAACTACTACCCAGGGCGGATAAAAGGCAAAGAGCATCCAGGCAAATGCAGTCAAAGCAAGAAAAGCAAAATGCGATAGGCTCAGTTTCAATAATTGGTACCGAAAAAACAGACTACTAACTAGGATACCCAACGGCGTCTCAAATTTACTGCTCAACTATCATACAAGCACACACGAGCCGGAATACGACTCACATGGTATCAAATATGGTGACAGAGCCTTGCCCTGTTGAAAGCGCACGTGTGCCAGGCCCCAGTCAAGCATCGATGCAAACGAACGCCTCAGACAGCGAAACCCAACTAGTAGTTCAAACTTTCAGGGTAGGTGCCCAATTTTACTTTACGCACTTCATGCCCGTCTTTGCGAGCAAGAGAAAACGCAAGGACATCATTCGGCTTGTGCTGCTGGATTATTTTCCTGACATCAAGCGCTGACTTGACCGCGGTCTGATCGACCTTCTCAATCAAATCATGTTGATCGAGCCCAGCTTTCTGACATGGCGAATCGGGCATCACATACGCCACTATCACCGAAGCTTCTTCTGGATAGCCCATCGCCTTCGCCGTTTGAGCATCAATGTCCATCATGTGTATTCCCAGGTACGGACGTGCAATGCTGCCATGAGCCTCGATCTCTTTGGCGATAGACTGCGCACGATCTGACGGAATGGCAAAAGAGATGTTCTGCGCCTGATTTCGAATCGCCGTATTGATGCCGATCACTTCACCTTGCGCGTTAAGGAGTGGACCACCTGAATTCCCATGGTTCAACGCAGCATCAGTTTGAATCATCTCGGTATTGTTGTTCATTTGCTCCAGTGAGCGCCCAATGCCGCTGATAATCCCCAGCGTGACACTGTGCTCGAAACCGTAGGGGCTTCCCACAGCTATCGCCCACTCACCGACACGCAACTTGGTGCTGTCACCAAATTTGGCAACCGGAAGACCAGTCGCTTCAATCTTAATAACTGCGATATCCATGAATGGGTCTTTACCGATTATCTTGGCATCAAATGTACGCTTGTCATTGAGCGTTACTCTAACATCGTAGTTAGCATGCAAAACGTGAGAGCTGGTCAAAATGTATCCATCCGAACCGATAATCACGCCTGAACCAATTGGACGTCGATCTTGAGCCGATCTCGGTTGCGGCTCTTGCATCTGCAACATCGGAAGATTCAGGTCAGGTCCTTTCTTCTTGGTCGGATCAATTGGCGTCAGATGAATCGTAACGACGAAAGGATCCGCAGTCGAAGCGATGGTGGCAACAGCTGGAACAGCCTGCATGGTCCCGGTCGACTCAGGTGTTGCGACTTTCTGTTTCGGCTCCAGCCCCATCCCATACCAGATGCCCGCGTTGAAAGCTGCGGATGCAACCATCGCCACTGCCAACCCGATCAGGACCGGCTTTTTGACCGAATCCTTATTGTTTGGGGAAGTCGGATCGACTGTAGTTTTGCCACCAGGGGTCTCTGACATAATTGATGCTCGATTTGGGACTACTGTTTGTTATACCAACACTCAGATGAACTACCGCAATGGTACCAGAATACACCCGCAGTGAAGTTGCGAAGAGCAGGATCTGATTCTTCTACTGAGGTTGAATGTAGAGTTCCGACCGGGACGTGTTGGATTTACTACTGAGAAGGAATTGTGGATTTCACCGCAGGGTTGATGGAATCTTCTACTCAGGAGACGTGGATTTGCTATTGTGGTCGCAGAGATTTCCGCAGATCGTCTCTGGAGATTCCGAGATCGCGCAAGACCCTTGCGGAAGCACCTTTACCCGGTTCAATCAACCCTAACAGTAAGTGCTCAGTGCCAACATAACTGAGTCCACAACTTCTGGAATGTTTGAGAGCATCTTCAAGCAAGCGTTTAGCACTTGGCGTGAAAGGCAAAACCGGGGGAATTTTTCCACGGCTCTCGCCTCGAATTTTTGTTACCTCCAGGCGCGCCTTACCCAGTTCCACACCCTGCGCCATCAGAGCTTGTGCCGCCGTGCCTTCGCTCTCCGCAATCAATCCAAGCAAAATATGCTCCGTGCCGATGAAGCGGTGATGCATTGAACGCGCCTCGTTCTCCGCAATATTCACTACTTCAAGTGCTTCGGAAGTGAAGCAATCAAAAATGCTCTCATTAAGTTCGATCAGCGTTTTGATTCTCTCAAACATAACCTTATTCCTTGCGCTCTTTCGCAGCAGTGTTTGATTGACGATTCGCAGCGCGTGACTGGTCCAATTGATTAGATTGACCGCTCGGAGCTCGTGATTGACGGTCCATTGCTGTTGATTGACCATTCGGAGCGCGTGACTGACGGTCCATTGCTATTGATTGACCATTCGGAGCGCGTGACTGACGGTCCATTGCGCTCGATTGACCATTCGGAGCGCGTGACTGACGGTCCATTGCGCTCGATTGACCATTCGCATCGTTCAATTGACCACTGTCAACATGAGCGTCAACACGACTGATTTTGTAGAGGTAGAATCGTTCGTCGCCCTGAATACTTTTGTCAAATTGATTCAAACCCTCAACCTTGAATCCGTCGGGAACTGCACCGAGAGGATAGTTGAGAATAAGTAGCGCCTCGTTGACATGACGGGCATCCATCACGTTTTTTGCTGCGACCGCAAGCTCTTTGAATTCTATGTTGTGCCGACTTGTATTGTTGACCACTATACCGATGTAGGTTTTGCTCTCGGGGCAGTAAATCTTCCTGTCGAGATATCCTGAAACAGGAGTTATTTCATGATCGTTGCTGCCGATAATCAACATATTTTGCAAGCCTTTTTGCTTGATAAAGCGCGCCACCAATTTCGCCGAAGAAAACGGGCGCACCAGATCTTGCGCGTACGCGTATATACCTGCGACCACCTGCAAAATCAAAATCAGAGTGAGAACAAGAGCCCTGGTCTGATCTGTGGAAAATCTGCGCAAAAACAACGGACCAACTTCTTTGCGGCGAACATAAAAACTTACCCAGAGACTACACAACAAAACCAAAAACAAGTGTCCCTGTTGTCTCAAGCCACCCAGCAGATGCGTGTAGCTAAAGGCAACCAGACCGCCAGTGCCGATCACATACAAGAACAATGCTGCGGGTTTTGTGAAGAGAACAACACAGCACAAAACCACTATCGACACCACCAACGCATAGGTCGCAGGCTCGTTTGATATTTTTGAAACGAGATCGGTATTCCAAAATTCCTGCACCGAGTAGTTCGGAATTGGAGCATACGCGATTGGAATGGCTCGCAAAGACTTGAAAAATCTCTTTGGCTGCTCCTCTTTTATCGCAGCCATCTCGCCGTGATAACCGTCAGCCGGAGCGCTCATCTGCCACACAGTCAGCGCCGATGATGCCAATATTAGAGTGGTGCCAAGCGCGGCGATTTTATAAGGGAAGGAACAAGTTTTTCGCTCCAACCAGTAATCGAGCAGCAACGTAGCGGTCAACGCGAACGCAAGCATCAATCCATAGGCGTTCACACAAGTCAAAAGAATCAGGATTGAAAACAGCCACCATGGATGCTGTTTTCGGAACTGAAACAGACAACAAAAGGTTGTCAAAATTAGCAGTTCAAGGGAATAGCTGCGGCTGATGATGCCATACTCAAACAGTGGAAAATAACCAAGGCAGAAAAGCGCCCTTTGCAATTTAGTAAATGGAGCGAAGGCAAGAACGAGATAGCAAGCAGCACTTGTCAAAAAGACGTTGAACAGTTGCATTATTGTCGGGTCGTGAGTCAGACGAGTAAACAGGAAAAGTGGCACATACCACGATATGGGATGCCCCTCATAACGCAGGTGCTGCTGCACCTCCCACAAGCTGGCACTGTCTCTTGCCAGACACCATGCTTGCAGCTCATCGCGCCACATCTCATGACGAAAAATCCCGACTAACAGCAACGCAACGACAATGAACAACAGCGAAAAGACGAATTTTTTATCAGTTCTTTGTGCAGAAGTTGGATTGGTAATCGAGTTCGTCGTCAATTGCATTTAGATAAATCCGGCTTCGAAGCAACATCGACGTATGGGCCTAAACGCGCCATAATTGCTCCAATTACGGGCATGCGCATCAAGCCAGAATAGATCTTGAAAAGCTGTTGCTTCCATTGAGGGTGGTGCGCGTAGTCGGCTTCGGTGATTTGCGGAACTTTAGTCTCGAAATTCAGATTGCCGATTGACTGAATGCTTTGTTGCAAGCTGCCAAAGGATTCAAGATAAATGTGTTCATACGGAATGCCCTTGACGAGCTTCACGTACGAGTTAGCAAGACTTCGTGGCAGGTAGCCGACGCCCCAAACACCCACATGCGGCTCGGGCCCCATGGCAAAGCGATTGATCGTGCGAGCCATAAACGCTCCACCGTTTCGCCGAATTCGTTTTATTTCGGAAAAGACTTTTGTTGTATCGCTGCAGTGCTCGATGAGGTTCTCAGCCAATATCACATCGAACGATCCAGGCATAAATGGCAGATGGTCGGCGCAAGCACAGACGACGCTAATATCGTCGAGACTCAAATCACGGAATCGGCTGCGTGCAATCACTAACCAGCGCAGAGCAACATCGGCTCCAACACACGCCGCCCCCTGCGCTTGAGCTGCGGCGAGGAACCCGCCTGTACCGCAGCCCAGGTCAAGCAAGTCAACGCCCGGCTCTGCTTGCCGACTCAAACCGTAAGAACGCATCCGCCTGAGAATGCCCTCACCACGCTTGACTCCAGCCACATGATGGTTGAGGTAATGGCGACCAAGGTCATCGGGAACTTCAGGAGTAATCGAATAGTAAAACGCCACCAGTTCTTCGAAAGACAGACCTTCTGCCGCCTTGTCGGCGATGCGCAACGCTTTGGCTCGATCGGCCGGAATGTCTATGTACGGATCCGGGCAAATTCGAAAATCGAGCACACCTGCAATCTCGGGATATTCGCGATCGCAACTGCGACACAAAAAGCATAGCGCCTTCGTTGCGGCTTTAACTTCCAGCGCACCCTTACAAAGCGGGCAACAAAGTATCGACTCAATTTTTGTCGGCATTTCGATACTCATCTGGAGTCCAATCCGGCTGGAAAATTCGCTTGACTCGGCGCAGCATCTGTCTGAAACCGAGGTAGGGGGAAAACCAGGGCTGCTCAAGATTAGCAATCCATTCGTCAGTCAAATAATAGGAATCTATCCTCGGCAGCAGGTACTTGTTTGAATTTTTCTTGCAAATTCCCAGGTCCGTTGAGACTGCTCCCTCATAGTGCTCCTGAACAGCAGCGATAGCATCACCACTGGTATCACCGTAAGGATAGGCAAAAATTGCAGCGGACTGCCCGGTAATTTCCTCGATCTTAGCGCGGGACTTAACCAGTTCTTCCTGCAAACTCTGCGGAGATAGTGTGGAAAGCGGTCGATGAGTCTGCGTGTGCCCGCCGAACTCACAACCCTGCGAAGCCAGCTCTTCGATCTCATCCCAGGTCATCAATGGTGCCCTGGGTACAGATGCAGGTTGTCCGATCCACTGGTTATCCTTCCCACAAAAGTCGGTGATCAAAAACACAGTGGCATTGAAACCGTACCTTTTTAGGAGCGCCCAGGCATCGGTGTAGAAAGTTCGATATCCATCATCAAAGGTGATAACAAAAGTTTTCTCCGGTAGCGGCGTGCCTGCTTTCATCAGCTGCACCAGATTCGATACCGTTATCGTTTTATATCCGCGTTCGAAAAAAGCTTTTAAGTGCTGCTCGAACCGCTCCGTCGGTGTGTCCAGAACCGGATTAAGCGTGCCGATTGAATGATAGGTAATAATCGGAACCATCAAACTTTGATTTCACTGCCTTCTTTTGATGAACGGTAAATTGCGTGAGCCATCTGCATGGTGCGCAAGCCGTCTCGACCAGTCGGCTCGACGGGCTTGTTGGTGCGAATTCCTTCAGCGAAGTCAGACATCTCCTTGATGAATGAGTTGATAATCGTCCATCGCCAGGAATATAATCTCTCTTTCACCTGGAACATCGGGAAGATCTCCCAGTGCTTCTTCGCTCTGATACCAGCCTCGGGAGTTTCGCCCCACTCAGCCATCATCGGTGGATAGGAAGCGCGCACATAGCCTTTCGTGCCTACTACCTCCATCGAGAAAAAATACCCGCGAGGATCTGTCCAGCTTGCATGAACATATGCCTTCGCACCGTCTGCGGTGCTGAAGAGTGCAAAACTGTTATCTTCAGCCTTCTCGAACGGCCAGACGAGATTGGCGACATAGCCCTTACCGACTTCAACATCACCGAGAAAGAATCGCGTCAGGTCCATAATGTGGATTCCGTTATCCACAAGACTGCCACCGCCCGTGACAGCACCATCTGTAACCCACGCCGGACCGAACTCCTTACCACCGGGATGCCCGGCGTAAGCTTTGACTGTGAGAATTTTTCCCAGACGCCCTGAAGTTATGAGTTTTTTGGCAAATGCCATGGATTCGAAATAGCGATGATTGAATCCCGTCTTCAGCAACACTCCTTTCTTTTCTGCTGCTTCGCACATTCGCTCAGCATCTTCAAGCGTATGAGCTAACGGCTTCTCACACAAAACATGCTTGCCGTTTTCGATCGCGAAAACCGCCATGTCAGCGTGTAAGCTCGGTGGCGTGGAAATTATCACCATGTCAACATCTGAACGACTGGCTGCAGTTTTCCAATCAGCAGTCGCATCGCAACCGAATTTACTGGCTAACTCTTTCGCCGCATCCAACCGTATGTCAGAGACCACAACCAACCGAAGTCCTGGAGTTTTGGCTACAGCAGCCGCTCTCAGCGCTCCGATAGATCCGGCACCTATGTGACACACTCCTATTTCACCGGGCATGAAACCTCCAAATGTTTCTTCTGTAACTCTGCTATCAAATTCAAATAACGCTCCATGTGTCTGGCTTCGCTATAGTTGTTCTTGAAATTTTCAAGTCCAGCGGCGCCAATTTCACGACGCAATGACGCATCGCCCAGTAGTTTTTTCATCGCCGCAACCATCTCCGCAGGCGTTTTGTAAGCGATGCCACCGCCGTCCCTGACCACTTCAGGCAAAGCACCCAGGTCATTGACAATAACAGGCGTCGCCACTGAAAATGCCTCGAGCGGCACCAATCCAAAGGTTTCAAAACAAAGAGATGGCACCAGAACGGCTACCGCCTGCCGATAATATTCGCGCAAACGCTCCGATGACATTCGTCCCAGGAAATGCACGTGATTCAGTCCCTGGGCTGCATTCCGCAAAGTCGCTTCGTAGTTGCCATTGCCGACGATAATCAAATCAGCATCATTGAATTGTGAAAACTGCTCGATCAAAACTTGCGCGCCTTTGATCTTTTCCAGCCGTCCAACAAAAAGAAAGAACGGGCGAGTGTGCACCGGCGTGGAGTCTATGTCAGTGGACGGCTCCGCCAGGAAATGTGGCAAGACTCGAATCGATGCCGGAAATCCATTGGCAAGATGACTGCCGCGAGCAAACTCGCTTGGCGAAAGAAACGCATCGACATTAACAGATGCCCGCTCGACTGCACCCGTGTATCGCCACAGCTGGGGCGGACGATGCGCAGCCAATGTGCAGCTCATACATGTGCGCTTCGTGCACGGCTCCTCATCAAAACGCCAGAGGACGTGAGTAGAGCAAACAAACCAGTGGTCGTGCAGAGTACACAGCTTCACGCCATCACCGTAAGCGAGCACCCCCGGACCACCAAGCAGCGAAATATTGTGGAAGTGAATGACATCGAAATTTTGGTCGAGCAGTTTTTTCAATTGCTCCGACTTTCCGACCGGCTGCCCCAGTTGATGTGTCGCAATCAAATCGAGTTTGCCGGTAGCTCCACCATCCAGCGAATGAACGGTGACACGCGGATCAGTCGAATCATGCCCCTCGCTCGTGTTGGCAACAAGAGCCTTGCTGCCCAGGGAGAACGCATCTTTATCGTGAATGACGTGCACTTCATGCCCACGGTGAGCCAGTGCGTTTGACAATCGCTGCACGAAGACGCCGTCACCGCCGAAATTATGCGGAGGAAAAAACGTCGTCACCATTGCAATCTTCAGCTTGCTCAAGATTTGCTCGCAACCTCGTTGAGCATGGAGTCTAACTGCGCCGCCGAGCGCTGCCATGTGAGTTGCTGAGCCTTTGCTGTCGCTGCACGAGCCATCTGATCGCGTCGCGAGGTATCAGACAGCATGACATTGAGAGCATCGGTCAGTTGACTGACCGAATTTGGATCGATAAAGATGCCACCATCTTGCAACAGGTCCGGCAAGGGGCTGTTCTGCGTGGCAATGATTGGAATGCCACAAGCTGCACCCTCTACAGCAGGAAGTCCAAACCCTTCCGCCATCGAAGGCAATACCAGAGCCTGAGCTACATTGAGAAGGTGTATCACATCTTCGTCCTGGACAAAGCCTGTAAAAATAACGGCATCACCCTGATTCAATTCTGCTATTTTTGCCTTCAGTTCACTCACTCCTGGAGTGAAGCCGTCCTTCAAATCTCCAACAATAACAAGCTTCACATCCTGCATTCCAGGCTTGCTGCGAATTTCAGCAAGACTTTGAACCAACATAGGCAGATTTTTATGAGGATTGATGCCACCGATGTAGATCAGGAATCGAGAATCAACAGATAATCCGAAACGAGACAAAATCGAGCGATCGACTTGATCGGGCTTAAGCGTCGTGAAAACTGGGTCTGGTGCTTCGTCGATAACATAGACGCGATTCTGGTCGTGCCCGAAATGCCGCATAATGCCCTTTTTTGCATGTTCAGACACCGTCATGATGTAATTAGCCTGTTTGTGGGCCAGCCAACCTTTCAATGCCCATAAACTTCTGTGCTTCTTGTCCGGAAATACAAGATCGGGATAATCCTCCGCGATCACATCATGAACTCCGAGAATAATTTTGCCCCTCGTGATGGCGGGGAAATAGGTGTAAACGCTCGGGAAGAAGAATGCGTCGAGCGACTCTCCAGCGACGGCTTTTGTCATGGCCAGTAAGTCTTTGATAGAACGACTATCGGAAGCAGAAGCAGCCGCGGTCGGTCGGTCGCCTGTGTTCACAACCACGGTCGTAACGTTGGTAGGCAGATCGCCATCACCAGCGGTCTGAGCATCGACGAAAAAGACGAGCTCATGTTTCGTATTCGACTCGACCAGCGCATTCAACAGACCGCGCGTGAAGCGACCGTAGCCACGTTTGTTTGACCAGCAAGCCGCATCTACACCCACCCGCATCAGTGCCACCCCCCCTATCGCCATTCTTTCAAGCTCTCGCCCGGACCCATCAAATAACCGACGAACTCGCCGATAGACCAGCTGATGTAGAACAGTCCAACCTGCGGCAAACATTGCACAAATTTTCCGGCATGCCGCCCCTTGCTCATGATTTGACGCCCCATCCGCATCATCTGCACCGCCGGTAGAACTACAGCGATACCGAGAAACGGCAGACGTTTCAATAATGGCTTGCTATCCAATCGCATTGCAGCAAATCCCCGTCCGTGATGAAATGGAACGTCAACAAGGTTCGTCAACTTCCAGGAGTTGATATTGCGCACAGAAAAAGATGGGTCTGCTTTTAAATCCTCACCCGACTTTTGCAACTCACCGTTGACGAAAACTTCATACAGCCCGCCACTCGAATCAGACTCGAGTAACTTCTTCAGGCTGTCAGACTTGTAAGTAATGTTGTTACCAGGTAAGGACGGCACCACCCCGGCAAAGGGATTCATGAATCGGGCATACTCACAAAAGAAGACAGCCCAATCAAGACTGCGGGCGAAATTGCTTGGTTCAACAGAACCACCGATGGCGACATTTTCAGCCTTGTGCGCTTCAATAACTTTTGCGCACCAATCTTCGCAAACAACACAATCGTCTTCGGTGAAACCGACTACCTTGCCCTGGCATTGCAATAGCGCGATCTTGCGCATCGCAGGCACGGTGCTGGCAGCCGGAGCATCAATCCAGGAAAACTGTGGAAACTCACGTTTGAATTGCTTATCGTCGCCGTTTTTCCAATCGCGAATGACGATGATTTCCACGTTGAGACGATTGAATTGTGATTGGAACGCCGCCAGACACTGACGCAAAACAGGAAGCTGATTAAACGAAACGACGATTACAGATAATGCGGGTGTTTCAGTCATCTAAGTCAAATAAAGCGCGCTGTCCCCAGGTCCCGTTGCATACCCGACGAACTCTCCAACCGACCATGCCACCATGAAGCTCAATAGATAAGGCAGCGACATGGCAAATTCAGGCAAATGACGCTTCTTTGCCCAGACCCGCTTCCAAATTCTCAGCATCAGCATTGGTGGCAGAAGCGGCGATCCGAAAAGATAGATCATTCGTTGCTTGGCGCTGATAGTTTCGTTACGAGTTCCGGCAAAAGCACGCGAATAGTGGAAACGCTCAGAGATGAAATCGGAAAAGGTGAAATGCTTTTTGTGTATCATGCTCACCGAAGGGTCAGACCACAGCTGTTTACCTTCTGATTCGAGCTGCCCATGAACGAAAGTTTCCCAGAACTCTTCTTCGTTGGAATCAAAAATATGCTGGGTCTCGCTGCGTTTATACGAGACGTTCGGACCCGGCAGATCGTGGACGACGCCGTTGGTGACAGGGCTGATGAAATTGCTGTACTCGCAAAAGAAAACAGCCCAGTCGATGATCCGTCTGGTGGCACCGTTGTCGACAGCGCCACCAATTGCAGGAGCCGAGTTGACCTGGTGTGCTTTCAAAAGCGACTGATACCAGTTTGACGGAGGAATGCAGTGATCTTCGGTAATCGCAATAATTTGACCATTCGCCTGGGCGATTGCGGTTGCTCGCAGCCTGGGCACACTCTGTTTTTCACCAAAAGAAATCAGCCGCACTTGAGGATGCTTTTCTTTGACGAGCCTGGTCACTTCATCACCTACGCAATCAGCGACGATTACTTCGGCGTCGATGCCACCATCTTGTTTTTCCAGAGCATCGAGGCAATGCTCTAAATATTCCCGACCGTTGATTGAAGCGATAATTATCGAAAGTTTCTGAGATAGTTGCGCAGTCATATATTTAAATCGGCATCCTGAGAGCGTTTTAAACAAGCCCAAGCTCGTAACATAGGAATTTTAGTGCACTTGACCCTGTCAGGAGAACCCTCTCGAGTGAAGTCTTTACTCATCGTCAGCGAATCTGGTTTCTGCCTGGAAATAAGCCATAATGTCGCTGGAACCGAAACTTTCAAAACATGAGCACAGCTAAAGTCATCATCATTGGTGCGGGGTTAATGGGGCGCTGGCACGCCTTTTCAGCCATTCGCAGTGGGGCGTCAATCATTGGCATCGTCGACCCGAATGTGCAAAGAGCGAAAGCGCTTCAGCGCGAATTCGGTGCCCAGAAAGCGTACGAGTCGCTGGAAGAGTGCCTGAGCAAAGGCACAAGCAATATCGCTCACATATGCACGCCGGACCAAAATCATCGGCAAGCAATCGAAATGTGCCTTGCTCACAATCAGCATATCCTGGCTGAAAAGCCGCTCCTACCGACCTTTGAAGAAACTGAACTACTGCTCAAAAAGGCAAATGAGCGTGGCTTAAAACTTGTACCAGTCCATCAAATGCCTTTCCAAAAGGGCGCGGCCAGGCTGGCAGCTAATCGGTCCGAACTGGGTAAACTCGTCCGCTTAACTCATACGGCATACACAAGCGGGGGTGACGGCAAGTCTGAAAGTGAAAGACAGCACGTCCTTCTGGAGATTTTGCCCCACCCACTTTCCCTGTTCTTTCGATTTTTTGGAGAAAAACTTGCCGCCGAGCAATTCAACGTCCGTCGTTACCGACAGGGCGAACTGGAAATCGACGCTGACGTGGATGATACTTTATTAAGAATATCCATCAGCTTGAGAGCCAGACCGACCCGAAACGAGCTGACCGTAGTCGGTGACCGGGCGTCAGCTCACATCGATTTGTTCCATGGATTTTGCACCCGTGAGTCGGGCGAAGTCTCGCAACGCTCCAAGATCCTGAAACCATTTCGCTTCGGCTCAAGCCTCGTTTTTGACGCCGGTCGAAATCTGGTCCAGAGAGGCGCCTCAAATGAAGTCGCCTATCCCGGGCTCCGCACGCTGATCAGCCAATTCTACCGATGCGCACTGAATGAGAAACCCGCTCCCATTTCTGAAAAAGAAATTCTTCTGTGCGCTCAAGTCGCAGATAAAGTCAGAAACAGCGCTGATTAACAGCGTCCCAGCAGTTCCAGTCAGAACGAGCCAGTACAAAAGCGTCACAGCAGTTCGTCAGAACAAGCCAGTTCAGAACGTCACAGGCGCTCGCAGCTGTCACCGGCACCACTGACTGTGCCGACAAATTCCCCATATATCCACGCACTTAAAATCGCCTGACAAATGGGCTGCACAAGCACGAACCTGCCCATCAGCGCAGGTTTCTGCTTCACTTTATTGAACAGCCGCACCGAAAGAACCATGGGAAGAGCGGCACAAGAGGCGGAATAGAACGCGCGCCGGGCAGCATCGAAGCCTTCGCATCGCATCGCACCAAAGCACCGTCCATGGTGATAGCGACGATTCATCACTTCACCAAAGCTCAAATGTCGATTGTAATATGCCACCAGATCAGGACTGCGAGATAACCGCTCACCATTTTTTATCAACTCATTGCAAAAGAAAGTTTTCCAGAAACCATCCCGCTCCAGATCTTTGCCCGATAAATATTTATCTATGGCACCACGCTTGAAAACGATGTTGTTTCCTGGCAGATCATCTGCAACGTCTGCAGCAAGAGGTAAGGCGAATTGAGCATAATCACAAAGATAAAGAGCAAAATCAACTGACGACAAAAATTTTCCCGGTTCCACCGCACCGCCAATGGCGGCATCTGGCTGCTTCCCGGAGATACTGACTGCTGTATCTATCCAGTTTGAAGCAAAAGTCGTATGAGCTTCAGTTATTGCTATTAACTTTCCGGTAGAAGCAGCTACGCCCAATCCATGCAACGATGGAATGCTGCCGCACTGAGGATGTTCAAGCACCTTCAAGAGTGGATACTTGCTCTTCAACTCACCCACCGATGGAGTGAATCCGCCATAAACAACGATAACTTCGAACTTGCTCGAACATTTCTGACTGAAAAGCGAGTCCAGACAATCCAGAAGGTTTGGCTGAGACTGCTGCCACGCCACCACAATGGAAAGATCGTATTCTGGCAGTTCGCTCATTCAAGCACCACAATGGAAAGATCGTGTTCTGGCAGTTCGCTCATTCAGACACCACAATGGCAAAGGTCGTCGTAGAGATTACTCATGCACAGGAGCCAGATAACCCTGAATTTCGCCAATCGACCAGGCGACGGTAAACACAGTCAACCAGGGCAGAGCCATAAGATAAGGCATCAGAAAATCTTTTCGCTTACTCAGCACTCTCATGCCCATGCGACCAACCAGATACGGCACCAGGATTGGTGCAGACAAAATACGCAGAATTCTAGCCGGTACTGAGGTGTTCGGACGGGTCGAACCGTAATGCCGTCCATGCTTCATCCGCACGCCCCAGAAGTCTTCAGCGCCCTCTGTATGGGCCAGGTGAACCTTCACGTCGGAAGACATATATAAGGATTGGTTGTGTTCGCGCAATTCGTGGTGAAAAAGCGTTTCCCAGAAACCAGCGTCACGATTTTTCCAAAATGCATCCAAACCGGCTCTGGTGTAAGCGACATTATCGCCAGGCAATTCCCGAATCACACCATCTTGTACCGGCGGCATAAACGCCGTAAACCGCGAAAAATAGATGGCCCAATCCAGCGCACTGCCATTTATCGGCGGATGAATAGGTCCACCTACTCCGCAGGCATCAGTCGTATCGAACATTGTCTTGATCGAGATCAACCACGCAGGCTCAGGAATGCATTGCGCGTTAGTGATAGCCACTATAGGCGCTACCGCATTGCTCATGCCAAGCCCCCAGAGCTGCGGAATCAGATCCTTCTTTGAGTCGCCTTTCAGCAGTTTGACCGCAGGAAATTGCTCGCGAATGATGGCGTCCGTGCCGTCAGTAGACGCATCTGCGACCAGAACTTCGGCATTCAATTCACGAGCTTGAGCGATGACGACTTGCAAACATTCGGCGATGCTGGTTCTCGCATTTTGAGATGCGACGACTATCGAGATAGGGGCAGCTGAAACCGGGGCACTCATTGAATTATTTCGCTTGTTCGCATTCGTCCGCAGTCACCGTGTCCTTGCGCGCATCAATTACAGCTTCACGATCTGACCGGTTCGCGCAGACTCATAACCGGCAAAAATCACCTTTAAGACATTTCTAGCGTGTTCAACGGTATCAAGTTCAATACCACCAGCATTCTGCTTGAGGAATGTGCGCAAGTGTGATGCGGTCGCTGACGCAAAAGCCGGACTGCGTTCCTGCGCCAGAACTCGGGTGCTGCCACCTGACTCAACCCGAGCTTCACCGCCTTTGACAAAGCTCATTCTGAAAGCGGGACGATTTGCACCTTTGTGCCGAGACAACTCAATGCCGGCTCTCGCTACACCACCCAGTGAAATTCGTATCGACGCTTTCTGACAATCAAGGCGCATCTCCAGATACTTTTCTGGCGCATGACTGACGCGGTTGAGAACGAGCGTAGCAAGCCGATCGTTGGAAAAACGAAGTGTCATTTGCACAAATACATCCGAATCGTACTCCGGATTTACTCTGGGAATGTTCGCATAAACATCGATGGGCAACTCGCCAAAAAAAGTGCAAATCAAATCAATGGGATGAGATCCAAACTCATAAAGCGTGGATTGCTTGAGCGACGAACGCCACGATTGTTCTCCTTCAAACGCGGGCGGATGATACATTTGCTGCCAGCAGTTGATGAAATAAAGCTTGCCAAATTCGCCAGAGGCAATGCTCTCTCTCGCAGTTTTGTAGGTAGACATGTAACGATACTGAGTATTAACAGCCAACTTTTTTCCGAACTTGCGAGCTTCTGCAATTACCTCGTCAGCGTCGTCCAGAGTCAAAACAAACGGCTTTTCGCAAAGCACGTCGGCACCGTTTCGCAATGCTGCAAGACAGAGATCCTTGTGAAACTCTGGCGGAGTGCCGATCATCACGAGGTCCGGTTTCTCCTTCTCAATCATTTCGAGCGAATCAGCATAAACATTAGGAATGGAAAACTGCTCTTTCATGGCACGACGCCGTTCCTCGCTCGTATCACTGGCAGCGATCAAGTCGATTTCGGAAACCGACTTGCACGCAGGCAAATGAATCCGTTCAGCGACTTTGCCCAGTCCAATTACTGCAGTTCTCATAACAAGTTTCCTGATTTCCTCGTGCGTCAAAGCAGAATCATAATAAAACAGTTCAACGTCAATTGCCTGTGCATGTAACTAACAAGAATTGCCCCCGCCTGCAACTAACGAGGTTTCCATACGGTTAAATCACCATCACCAATCGAACCGGGAAATACTTTGTCCACCACCCAATATCTGTCCAGCAAAGGCTCCAGCTCAGGATGATCCAGATGTAATGCACGTGGAAAAGTAGTCAGCAAGTAGAGCTCCGCCGGTTTATGCTTCTGCAAAACCGCATTCAACTCAGAAATGGTACGGGCGTCGAAAAAATCAGTGTCAAGGCGCATGCCGGAGCGGCCTGCATAATAAGCAACCCCCTCGCGCGCGGTATAAATCGAAAGCGGATAAGCTTTGCCTGGCTTGGATTTGACATACTGGACAGCCGAACGAAAGTCTTGCTTGGGAATTTTGTAGTAGGCGAGCAGCGGCGCGATATTGATCGCGGCTGCAATCAACATCGAAAGAACGAAAGCTACAGGCATAAACTTTTCCATTTTCAATTTTCGAAGAATCCAGCCTGCTGACTCATGCACCCCAACCGCGCAGAGCATCAACGCGAAAGGCAACGCCAGAAGGAAAAATCTCGGTGATACAGAAAGTCCCAGCTTTAGCAAATACAACGCTAAAAGAATTTCGGGCAGAATCAGCCCCGCCAGCAAAATCCAACTTGAGCGGAACATGGCTTTCAGTCCAACACCTGCGACTACAAGTGCCGGCAGCGCGGCAACCAGCAGAAGCGGCAAATTAGATAACCTCAGACCACGCACAACCTCATTGAGAAATTCCGCCGAAAAGAGCGTAAATCCCGTCGACTGAACGTGGTACGTCTCCTGCACAACCATATAAGCTTGCGGAAAAATGATGCTGTACAAATGCAGCACCATCAGCAGTGACAAAAAAATAACTGCAAGGAGGCGGAAAAAAAGCGGGCGTCCCCCTCCACTTCGCCGCTGAACGACAAATGCCGCTACAACAGAGATCAAAAAGTGCGCTATTAGCACAGAAAGGCTGGCGATAATCGAAGCCATATTCAAAAACATGCACAAGCAGTATCCGATCCAGTGCACAATCCTGTCTTTCTTGATACCACGCAGCAAGAACAACGTTGCAGCCAGCGTAAAGAGCAGATGCGCGGTGTATCCTCGCGCATTTTGCGAGAAGAAAATATGCTGGTAAGAGACCGAAAGGAGCAACGCAGTTGCTAGCGCAATCGATCGGCTGGCAATCAGGCGCGTCAGTAAATAAAGTACGGGTATAGTCAGGGCACCAATCAGAACCGACGGTAGACGCACCACCCACTCCTGCTCACCAAAAGCACTGACAGCAAGCTTCTCTAAGAGCGTGTAGAAAAGATGATTATTCGTACTGTAATAAGTCGTGAGCAGCCCGAAAACAGAACTGTCACGATAAAACGTCAGGGGAGTTATTTCATCGAGCCAAAAGCTCGAATTCAATGAAATACTGCGAAGTAAAAGACCTAGCAAGATGACGATCGACAGCACGACAGTCGACTGTTTGCGCGTCACCGGAAGATTGTCCGCAATCACCCTGGGTACGATCAGGGCATCGGCTGTCAGCTGGCGCCACCGCCATCCCGACAGTCCCAGAAACAAACACCAAAATCCATCGAGAAAACAACACCACTTCACGATGATCAAATTCTTTTCCGGCGAACTGACAGAGCCAGCCGGAACGACTGACTCGATGTGGACGGTTTCAGGCAAAGTAAAAGCAGCAACGACGAGAACTGCGCCGATAACTGAGATCGCAATCGATTGTTTAGTAATTCGCACAGAAATTGCTTGAGAAAACAGCCGCCGATGAACCAGGCTAGATCATGCTACACATTACGGCTTGCTTACGTTCCAATGAAGATTAGACGAGCGTTATCAAAGATTTGTGCAACCCCAAACCTCGCTACAGCCAGGCATTCAGGCATCAGAGCTCGTCCGTAATCTTGATTGCCAAACTAGTATGAAACCTGGCGAATGATTATATGTTGACAAACGGGTTATCCTAATCATCGCAACTTGACCACTAGTAGAAACATCAACTGAGCGGTGCGGCTGCACCGTGTCAGCAGAAGCAGATTCTCCGACCAGGGCAATCCCGACGACTCCGATAATAGGAAGCTAAAAGCATTTATGAGCACAAAATTAGAATCCGCGCCGCAGATTTTCGAGCCTGAATACTACCAGCGTCTGTACGACATCGAAGAGAATCACTGGTGGGCTCAAGGCATGCGCGATGCGATGGTCGCCCTGCTGCGCAAACCAACCGCTGCGATGAAGAATATCGAAGTGCTCGACATAGGTTGCGGAACCGGCTACCTTCTCGATTTCGTGCAAAAACACTATCCAATTGCAGATGAACCAACTGGACTGGATTATTCAGAACATGCTCTGAAATTTTGCCAGATGCGCGGAGCTAAAAAACTGGTGCTCGGTAGCGCCACCGACGTACCACTGCCCTCTAACAGCGTCGACCTGATTATCTGCATCGACACAATTCAGCATTTAGCCGGCGCCGGAGCCGACGAAAAAGCGATCGCCGAGTTCAAGAGACTGCTCAGACCAGGCGGTTTAGTCTATCTCCGCACCAATTCATCGTGGGGACGCGTCGCGCTCAAAGGTGCCGACAAGAATCAGTACCGCCGTTATGACGTTCCGACTGTTACTGCCATGCTCAGACAAGCAGGTTTTGTCGTGGAACGCGCTACTTATTTGAACACACTGCCGAGTGCATTCGGCGCGTTGCGCGAGTTCGTCAACGCTATGCGGAACAACGGTCCAAAGCATCATGATCACGAGCACGATCATGAAGAAGGACACGGACACAGTCACGATCACGGACACAAACACGGTCACGCTCATGGTAACGGACACTCACACGGTCTGACAAATACGACCAAAGCAATTGGTCCTGGTCTGGCAATCAAAAATTACGCCAGGAATCTTGGCTGGTTGAACAATCTCATGCACTCAGAATTAAAACTGGAAGCATCTCTGCTCTCCGCTAACATCGATTTGCCTTTCGGACACTCAAGCGGCTTCGTTGCACGAAAACCTTAATTGACTGGCAGGCGAGCTAATTCAACAAGACCATGAAGTTTTACAGAAGACCGGCTCTAGAACACAATTCGGGGCTGACTGGATGAGCAAAGAAAAACCTGGAATCAGCAAAAATTTTGCGATTCTTTCAGTCGGACAAATGATCAGCAGGGTCCTCGCTTTCGCTGTCACCATACAGATGACGAGAGTGCTTCTGCCCGACGAGTACGGCGCCGTAGTCTTTGCCATGACGGTGCTGGCCTATGTAGGCATAGTCGTTGACTTCGGATTTGATGCCTGGGGTCCACTGGAAGTAGCACGTGGTATCACACCAGTTCCAACGATTGTCAAATCGGTCCTCAGCCTGCGGCTGCTCATGCTAATGCCTGCACTGGTCGGACTGGCGATTGCCACGTACTTCATGCCGCTGCCGCCTCTAACAAAAACAATCATTCTTATATCGGGCGCAACCATGATTCCCAGTGCGCTTGACTTAAACTGGGTGTTCCTGGGAAGCAAATCTATGGTACCGGCCATAGTGTCAGACTGCCTCTGCCAGTTACTCATGGCGTCTGGTGTATTTTTGCTTGTAAAACACCCTGACGACGTCATGTACGTGCCGATCATGCAAGTTGCAACTCGTGCCGTCGCCGTTGGCTATCTGATGGTCACCTACACACGCACCTTCGGCAGGCTCAACTTGGGATGGGAAGGTGAGACCGTAAGGAAGTTTGTAACTGGCAGTCTGCCGCTCGTAGGCTCGGCTCTGGTCGGAAGAATAATCGAGAACTTCGACATCCTTCTGCTGGGCATATGGGTAGGTTCGGAGGCAACAGGGCTGTACGGAGCTTCGTTCCGCGTTGTCTGGATGCTCGTCTTGATTACGGTGGCGTACTACACCGCTCTCAGACCCACTCTCGCGCAAGCTTACGTTCAGGGTTTCCACACGATTGAAGCGCTGTTGAACCGCGTTATGCGCATCTCGGCTGCCATCGCCGTTGGTGCTTCAGTTGGTGGCATCCTGGTTGCAGAACCGCTCGTCGACTTTCTGTACGGAAAAGCTTATCTGCCTGCAGTTCCAGCTCTGCAAGTGCTTCTGGCACTCTTCGGGCTGCATATGCTGAGCAGAACGTATAGAGTGACATTGATTTCGTTCAACAAGCAAGGCAACGATCTGCGCATCATGTCGCTGGCAGCCCTGGTCAACGTAGTGTTGAACTTCCTTGTCATTAAAAAATATGGAATCATGGGAGCCGCACTGGCAAATTTCGCCTGCGAATTCCTCATCCTCGTTCTCGACTACTTTGCCGCTCAAAAATTCGTCGGACGCATACCGCTCGGTCGACACCTCTGGAAACCGGCTATTGCAGCATGTTTCATGTATCCAATCGTTCAGGCTACGCATCATCTGCACTTACTAGTGCAGATTGCCCTCGCAGGTGGTGCCTACGTTGGTCTGGTGTTTCTGTTCAGAGCGATCACCATGGATGATGTCAAAGCGATTCTCAATCGTCAAAAGAAGACAGCAGATGAAAAAATCGAGACGCTCGCAGCTCAAGCAGAAGCACTGGCACAAGAAACTGATGCCGGTGGACCTGAAGCAAATCTGAATCCACCCTGCGTGGCTGGCAAATAAATCGTCACGCTCGTATTTGCAAGTACTCTCGTGCTCGCAGTTTGCTCAATTGCTCTGACATTATCAGCACTTGGCATCCAGCACGGCTATGACATCGTTATGCGGGAAATATCCTCTACGTTTTGCAATCTGCAACACGTATTTACAACTCCTCCAATTAGAAATTATCAAGACATACTTGAAAATTTGCTCAAGGTTGAAGCGCTGGGGATTACCTCGGGTAGCCAAGAGAATAAAGATTTTGCTGGCAGCAAATATTATGTATTCGCTCTTTACTATCTCGGTCCGATTTGGCAATCTCATAGCTGTACTCAGCCCATGCTTCTTGACAAGAAGAGCAATTACTACCGCCCGACTGCGAGTTTTTTCCCACGGAAATAAGTGACTGAAGACATCGAAGATTCATTTGAATCGCAGCGGACACACGGAAACATTGATGACTGATAACACAAAACAATCGACCAAAATCAAATCAGGTCCGACAACCCTTTTACCAAACGTCTCAGTAATCGTGCCCGTCTACAACGGCGGCGATCAATTCGAAGACTGCCTGGCGGCGATTGCCAGATGGAAGCCGACAAATTGGGAGCTAATCGTAGTCGACGACGGTTCGACCGATAATTCAGCAGCATTAGCGCGTCACTACGGCGCTGTAGTGATGAGCACGGAAGGTCGACTCGGTCCCGGTGCAGCCCGTAACATCGGCTCCCGCTACGCCTCGGGCGAGTATGTATGCTTCATCGACGCAGATTGCGAAGTGAACGCAGTAACTTTTAAAAATATGGCCGGTATCCTCTCACGTGATACCGCCATTGATGCTCTGTTCGGCTCTTACGACACGACACCGAGAGCACCGTCATTTCTCAGTCAATACAAGAATTTGATGCACCACTGGGTGCACCAGAACAGCAGCGAAGAAGCCGCTACCTTCTGGTCGGGATGCGGCGTAGTTCGCCGCTCACTGTTCCTGGCTCTGGGTGGATTCGACGTAGTCACTTATAAACGACCCAGCATCGAAGATATCGACCTAGGATATCGCATTAAGCAATCGGGCGGCAAAATCGTGCTGTCCAAAAAGGTGCAAGTCAAACACTATAAAAACTGGACCTTAATGTGTTTGCTGAAGACCGACATATTCGACCGTGGTATTCCCTGGACACGCCTTATTCTCAATGATAAATCAAGACTTATCAACGACTTGAATCTCGGTAAAGATCAGAGACTCAGCCTTGTTGTCACTTATTTGTTGCTTTTGTCGCTTGTGCTTACACCACTGGTGCCACATGCCGGTTACGCTGCAGCCGCTCTGGCTGTGGTTCTGTTTGCGCTGAATATCAATACCTACAGCTTCTTTGTTAAAAGACGGGGCGCACTATTTGCGATACCAGCGATCTGCATGCACTGGCTTTATTTTGTCTACTGCGGCATCGCCTTCTGGTGCGGTGTAGCGCTACATACGCGCGACAAGATTCAAGGCAAATCAGTCTTGCCTGTTACACCAATTGAAGACTCTGCTGGCCAGTTCCGTCAGTCGCAATCAGGAAACTCACAGCCAGCCAATTCGCAGGCTTCTGAATCAACTACACAATTGACCGCAGCAACTGCTCAGACGAATTTCGCAGCATCTGCACAAGCGAATCTCGCACCTGCACAAGCGAATTTCGCACCTGCACAGACGAATTTCGCCACTGCAACGACATCTGCAGTAACAGCATCAACTCAAACTGTCTAACGTTGTGTAAAGCCCCTCGTATATACAATCGTTGTCAATCAAAGCGAAATAGCTATCCATCGGGAATTACTGCCTGAAACCATCTAAAGGTGAGGCGATTTTGCTGACATGGTTTGTCAAATTGTGTAAGATCGACGGCTGATGACTGAGCATCGCATTATCAAGCGGGCTCATCCGACTTCCTTCACGCAGGTCTGACAAGATCAATGGAAAAACCCGCTGGTAGCCAGCAAACGGCCGTTATAATCGGGGCCGGACCGGCTGGATTGACAGCTGCTTTCGAGCTTTTGAAACATACAAAAATAAAGCCGATCGTGTTGGAACGCACCGACTACCTCGGCGGAATCGCGCGCACCGTCAACTACAAAGGCAATCGCATCGACATCGGCGGGCATCGATTCTTTTCTAAATCTGACCGCATCATGCAATGGTGGCTTGATGTGATGCCGCTGGAAGCGTTGGAAGAAAAAAATCAGGTCATCACTTACCAGCGCAAAACAACATCTGTAGAAGCACAGGGGAGCGCTCCTGATCCCAGTAAAGACGATCGGGTCATGCTTCTGCGCAATCGCAAATCGCGCATTTATTTCATGCGCAAATTTTTCGATTACCCAATCAGCTTGACGCCCACAACTGTGAAAAACATGGGACTGTTCAAGACTGCAAAAGTTGGCATGAGCTACATGAAAGCCAGCCTCTTTCCAATCAAACCGGAAAAAACTCTCGATCAATTTTTGACGAACAGATTCGGAAAAGAGCTCTATCTGACATTTTTCAAGTCCTATACCGAAAAAGTATGGGGCGTTCCGTGCTCACAAATTACGTCTGCCTGGGGAGCACAACGCATCAAAGGTCTGTCGCTCTGGCGCGCAGTTCGCCACTTCTTCAAAAGTTCACTGTCTGCGGTAGATATCGGTCAGAAAGAAACTGAAACTTCGCTGATTGAACGTTTTCTTTACCCGAAACTTGGTCCCGGTCAAATGTGGGAATACGTTGCAAAACACATCCAGGAAGCGGGCGGCGAAATCATCTTGGACTGCAACGTAGTGAAAATCAATGTTGGAGACAATGCAGTCAAATCAGTCGAAATACAAGACGCCAAAACGGGTGAACACCGCACTTATGAAGGCGACTATTTCTTTTCGACAATGGCGATAAAAGACCTGGTCCAATGCATGGATCCCAAACCGGGTCCACAAGTCACACAAATAAGCGATGGCTTGCTCTACAGAGACTTTTTTACAGTCGGACTGCTGGTCAACAAACTGAAGATTTCCGAACAATCTGAAACTGGCGCCAGGCTTGTGTCGGACAACTGGATTTACATACAAGAACCAGACGTGAAATTGGGACGGCTGCAGATTTTCAACAACTGGAGCCCATACATGATCAAAGACCAGTCGAAAGTCTGGCTGGGTCTGGAATATTTCTGCAACGAGACTGACGATATCTGGAGCTGGGACGACCAGAAACTGATCGATTTCGCCGGTCAGGAACTGGAGCAGATTGGCATCATCGACAAGTCTGACGTGCTCGACGCCACTGTGATCAAGATGCCAAAGACTTATCCAGGCTACTTCGGCACCTACGAACAGTTTGATGACTTACAGCGCTTTCTCGACAAGTATGAAAACATGTTTCTGGTTGGACGTAACGGAATGCACAAATACAACAATCAGGACCATTCCATGCTTACCGCTATGACTGCGGTCGAAAACATCGCCAACGGCGTGAAAACCAAGGACAACATCTGGTCAATCAACACTGAACTTGATTATCACGAAGAAAAGTCTACTAATAAATCTTAACCTGAATCTCTGTAATGCCGCACCGTGCTAGTATCGAAGGGCTTGCCATGTGGTAAAAATGGCGGGCTTACGCAGACCGATTTCAGCTTCTCCCAAAACTCCCGCGTGACCTGCTCCACGCCCGTCAGCCAGCAGATGCAAGTGACTGCCAAATTGCCAACATCATTGAAATATCTGGCAGGCACTACCTCTGGTTGCCTGTCGACTTTGCTGGTGTTCAACTTCGCATCAATGCCGCGTTTCCCGAGGGGATGCCAGCCTATCGAGACATGACGAACGCGCTGATTTCGAAACTTCCGGGCATGCTTAAAGCCCGAGAGACCCCAGATGTACTGCTGCTGGGCGCCTCCGGCATTGTCATTCCATCAGTAAGATGCGATGACGAATTTCATCAACGTCAATCTCGATACGACGAGAAATTCATGAAGTCCGATATCTGGAAATACGCCAAGTCTGACTATCTCGCCGACTTGCTTTCACACAGGCTGCATAAACCTGTCACCATAGACAATACCGGGTCTGGTGGCTGTATCATGTCCGATCAATACCTCGTCCTGAAAAAATATCTCGATGTCGGCAAGCGACCTGAGTTCGTCTTGATTACAACAGGACCGAAAGACTTCTACGATAATCTCAAACCAAGCCTCGACAAAACCCCGATCTATACCGAGTTAGCTGATCTGCCAGTGCGCCTTACCGACATCGCGCAGGGGAACTGCAAAATCGATTCATCAATTCCGGAGATGTCTGAATCGCTCTTGCGAACCCTGTCAAAGTTCTACTTCTTCAGGCAAGACTACCGAGAATTTCTGGCAAGAAAAACGTCAGAGTTGACGGGGCATCCAGAATCACTGGAGAAGTCTGCAGAGAATCTGTCCACAAAAATTTCTTCACAGGCAGCAAACGAAAATGCGCCAGCGAGTGTGATCGCAGACGCTCCGAAGAGATACATACCTGATACGAATCAAGACGTAAAGCGATTCCGCAAAATTTACTTGCCGATCAACAAAGCTCAGTTCGATCAACAACTTACTTACCTGAAAAAGACTATAGATCTGGCAAAGAGCAATGGCATCGCTGTGCAAATTTGCTTCATGCCACTGGCTGAAGAACACAAAAACATCTTGAAACCCGATGCCTGGGATACTTACAAGAAACGTGTCTCAGACCTCGCGGCAACAGAACAAGTATCATGCCTCGATCCGCAAGAAGAAATGGGATTTGCCGCGAGCGATTTCGAAGACAGCGCGCACCTGAACAGCACAGGCGGAAGGAAGTTCTTTAGTTATCTCACCGACAAAATCTGCAGCGATCAAAAAATCGCCGCCGCTATCGTGCAAAACGGCGTTCTGATCGGGCAACACTAGCCGAATTCAGTTAAAAGGCAGCTAATATTCA
Organism: Drouetiella sp.; assembly: GCA_036702955.1. Classification (GTDB taxonomy): domain Bacteria; phylum Cyanobacteriota; class Vampirovibrionia; order Obscuribacterales; family Obscuribacteraceae; genus PALSA-1081. The sequence continues at coordinate 100,381 of DATNPY010000067.1, forward strand.
GCCTCCTGACAGCACGCCAAAACGTCAAGCCTGTCTAAATTAAAAGAAATTGACAACACCATCGCCAGTCCGTTTGAACAGACAAAACTATCGAGGGGCAAGCCTTTGAGCCTCAGTATAGACCTGAGTAAGCCGTTTCGGAAACTTTATCTAAAGGCTGGAAGTGCCCGCGCCATGGTACTATCGGGACTTGCCATGGGATCTAACCAGAGCCGAGAAAAATGCTTTTCAACAGTGTCCAGTACCTGATTTTCCTGCCAACCGTCGTCTTGTTGTTCTGGCTGTCTCCGCGCGTCGTTAAACTGCCCTTGCTGCTGGTGGCAAGTTACATCTTCTACGCATCATGGAACCCACCCTTTGTCCTTTTGATCATCGGGTTGACTTTGTTCAACTTCTACTGGGGCAAGTTGCTGTCGCGATCAACAACGAATCGCAAAAAGGTCTTCCTGACAGGGATTATCGCAAACATTCTCACACTCGCCACCTTCAAGTATGCAAACTTCTTTCTCGACACGGTGGCATCTGCGGTTCATCTAGTCAGCAAACAAACACCTGATTTTGCACTCAACATCGTTTTGCCGCTGGGAATTTCCTTCTTCGTTTTTGAATTCATCCATTACCTGTTTGAAGTAAATAAGGGCGGCAAGCCGGTTGACTCATTCGTGCACTTCGCTCTCTTTGCGGCATTTTTCCCAACTCAGATCGCCGGGCCAATCAAGCGATACGATGACTTCATGAAACAGATGACGGATACAAATCCGTTTAAGTTGGAATACTTCGACGAAGGTCTTCCGCTCATCGTCATGGGACTGGCGAAAAAACTACTGCTGGCAGACAATCTTGCCATCCTTGTTCAAATGGGATTCTCCAACCCGAGCGCCTACGGTGCACCGGAGTTGTGGTTGTTCACCTACGCGTTCGCGTTCCAGATCTACTTCGATTTTTCGGCCTACACAGACATCGCCCGCGGCTCAGCGATGCTGTTTGGATATCACATTCCAATAAACTTCAACCTGCCTTACATCGCCGCCAACATGTCAGACTTCTGGCATCGCTGGCACATCTCCCTTTCCACCTGGTTGCGCGACTACCTCTTCATCCCCATGGGTGGCTCTCGTGTCTCTAACTGGAAGGTCAACAGAAACATCCTGATTACATTCGCCCTGGGTGGTTTGTGGCATGGCGCGTCCTGGAGTTTTGTGATCTGGGGGCTGTTCCACGGGCTCTGCCTGGTTGTGCATCGTGAATTTGTAGCTCTGAAAGGGCGTCTACCCAGGCTCGACGTTTTTTGGAAAAGTGGATACTTCCACTATCTATCAATGTTCATGACCTTCAACGCCGTTTGCATCGGTGACGTCTTCTTCCGCCTGCAAGACAGCAAGCAAGCATTTGCAGCCGTCAAAAAAATGCTTTTGTTCAGTCCAATCTACACCGCAGATGAAGCGCATCACTTCTTCATCGCCAAAGAAACTTTGCCGATAATCGTGCCTGTAACTGTGACAATGGTGGCAGTGCTATTCTTCTCGACACTTCCTTTGAGCAAGCTCATCAAAGATAGAGCCTTCGATGGGGTGCCACAGTTTATCAAAGGCGCCTTTTGCGCGGTACTGATAATCGCCATGATTGTTTTGATTCCAACGACATCGGCTCCATTCGTATACTTCCAGTTCTAAGGCACCCAGTGGCACCAAATATGACACCAACAGCAAAAGCGCTGACAGGCACCACATTCAGTTGCCTGGCATGTTTGATTGCCTTTAACCTGATCATTAATGCCCTGTTTCCGGCCGGGCTTCCGAAGTTTCAGGATACGGCCAATCTGTGGGGAACGCAGGTGGCGAAACTGCCACCGCTGATGCAGGCGAAGAACAACTCCGATGTCTTAATAGTTGGCGCTTCGGGAATTCTGTTCCCATCAGTACGATGCGATGACGCATTCTACAAACGACAGACGCGATACGACGATTGGTACATGAAGTACAAAATCTGGACTTATTCGAAGTCGGACTATTTCGCAAACCTGCTCGGCAAGCGACTGGGAAAAGATATATCGATAGCCAACAGCGCCGTTGGCGGCTGCATGATGTCGGATCAATATTTGATTTTGAAGAAATATCTAGCTTCCGGCAAAAAGCCAAAAATGATTTTGCTCTTTAGCGGTCCCAAAGATTTTCTGGATAACCATCGCACCAAAATCGAAAAGACTTCCACGTATGTGCAATTGGCTGACCTGCCAGTTCGCATTGGAGACATCGTGCAGGGCAATACACGCTGTGACACTGCCATTCCGGAATTGACCGAAGCAGTGATGCAGAGTATCTCAAGTTTCTATTTTTACCGAGACGACTATCGCGCTATGCTCGCTCATGAAACGGCGAAGATCACACACCATCCTGAAGATTTGAAGAAAGCCACAGCTATGCTTGGTAGTGATGACAAAACACCACTGACAAAACAGCAGAAGGAAGAAGCGAAGGAGCGCGCCGATGCAAAATTTGCACCGGCAAAAGATGCAAAAGACCTGGCTCTCTTTAGAAAAATCTACCTGCCGATTAACAACGCTCAGTTCGAGGTCCAGTCGAAATACTTCGAAAAGATTCTCGCACTGGCAAAAGAAAACAACATCCCAATCCAGGTCACGTTCATGCCGCTCACACCTCAGCACACTGGTGTGCTTCCGCCTGAGACCTGGAAGAGGTACAAAGATACAGTTCGCGCCATTGCTGCAAACGCGCACGTTCCATGTTGGGATCCAGTGCAAGACTTGCACTTTCAACCAGATGACTTCGAAGATTCTGCACACTTAGATGCGGCAGGCGGCCAGAAATTCTTTAAATACCTGACCGATCGAATTTGCGACGATCCACGTATCTGCCAGACTCTGACGGACCAGAAAGTTTTGATTGGGCAGCACTAGATTTTAGTCTTTGCCGTTACGGTCTGAGAACAACGGTTGCGCAAGGGAATTGATAGCATTCTCGGTTGCGACTTTATAAATTTGCTCGAGAGTAGGCAGAAACGGATAGTCCGAACGCCAGAAAGGCAGGTTTCCCAGTCGTTTTGGCAGACCGGCATTAGATGTCGGCGCGATAGAGAGCAAACCGTCAGAGTCAACCGCGTGGACCTTCCAAAAATCTTCCAACGGCAGATCCGGCGCCTTCTTTGCGGACCTGGAGCCCCTCTTAGCTTTGCCGGGACCTGGGCTGCCCCCATTCTTTCCAGAACTTGAGCTGCCTTCGTCCGCTCCAGAGCTCTGGTTAGCTTTATCCTTTCTGGATCCAGGACCGCCTCTGTTCGCTATCGGCTTGTCAGATTCGGTAAACTGGCCAAGCCGGGGTGCGCTTTCAACTTCACCAGATTCAATCACTTGATCGACACTGGTGATCAAATCAATGAGCTTATCCTTCCTCAATCCTCGCATTTTGAAAATCAAAAAAGGATCGCGATCGAACTCTTCTCCGAGTAGATAGTGTACAGACGCAATATGCTTGCAAGGATTGGAAAAGTCGGGGCACGAACATTCAGTCTCGAATTCATCCATCCGTTTTGGAAATAACGACAGCTTTTTGCTCTCGAACAAACTTTCGATATCTTTCGGCATTTCACCGGCCAACAACTTGGCCGCTACCAGAGCCTGGTTGAAGACCCCCTGAGCAAAAGATATCCAATCTTCAAGGGGAATCGTCCGCACTTTGATCTTAACGCTGTAAGGCAGCGCCCGTGAGCCTTGCACTTTCGCCTCGATTACCCCTTCACTGATATCGATTGAAAGCACCTGGCCTCGCCGGGCATAAACCCGACCCCGAGCCAACCTGCCACCAAGGTCCAACGACTCAATCACATTCACCCAGCGCTGAGCCCACCAGTTCTTACCAAACGAGCCACGCGCCGTTTGTGCTTTGATACCACCACGGGCAGTGCGTGGTCCGTAACGAGAATTGAAAACATCATCATAAGACACTTAAAACAATGCCTCCTTGCTCAAAGAAAAAATCTTCTTCAGCTCTTCGTTTGAGAGTGAAGTAAGCCAACCTTCACCGGATCCCACGATGAAATCAGCGGTCTGTTGTTTCTCTTCCACCAGTTCGTCAATTTTATCTTCCAGTGTGCCCGCAGTGATAAATTTGTGAACTTGAACATTTCTCTTCTGTCCGATTCGAAAGGCACGATCGCTAGCTTGATTTTCCACGGCTGGATTCCACCACCGATCGAAGTGAAAAACATGATTGGCGGCAGTAAGGTTTAGCCCAGTGCCACCCGCTTTCAATGACAAAACGAAAAAAGAAGGACCATCGGCTGATTGAAAGCGCGTCACCATTTCATCACGTTGTTTTCTGGAAACGCCACCATGGAGAAATAAAACCTCTTCACCAAACTTATCCTGCAACTGCTGTTTTATGAGTTTGCCCATCTCAGCGAACTGGCTGAATATCAGAGCTTTCTCGCCACTGCGCAAAATCTCCTCGAGCATTTCAACCAGCCTGTCCAGCTTACCCGAACGTCCATCTAACTCAGAATTATCGCCACTGAATTGAGCAGGATGGTTGCATATTTGCTTCAAATGCGACATCGCAGCAAGCACGAAACCTCCGCGCTGTGCATCTTCGCCAGCAGCAAGTTTCGCAGCAAGTTCATTTAAAACTGCCGAATAAAGTGTGACCTGCTCCTTCGTCAAAGAACAATACACCTTCATCTCCATTTTTTCCGGAAGGTCGGTGATGATTGACTTATCTGTCTTCAAACGGCGCAAGATAAATGGCTGTGTTACTGCTTTCAATCGGGCCGCTGCTTGACTGTTCTTTTCAACTTGAATTGGAATCAAATACCGTCCCTTGAAATTAGTCGGATTGCCGAGCAAGTTGGGATTGAGGAAATCCATAATCGAATATAAATCAGAAACGCTGTTTTCAACAGGCGTTCCAGTCAATGCAATGCGATAGCGGCTGTTTAAAGATCGAGCTGCAATCGATTGTTTGGTACGATTATTTTTGATGTTCTGAGCTTCGTCTAGCACGACGCCGTTCCAGGCAATCTCCTGCAAATGCTTCAAATCACGATCGAGAAGACCGTAGGTAGAAATAACAATGTCGCTGTGCATTACATCTTCAACAAACGAATCGCCCTTTTTTCGTTTGCCACCATGGTGCACCATAACAGATAGACCGGGGGCAAAACGGGCAGCCTCTTTGCACCAGTTGCTAACGACTGAGGTAGGACACACCAGAAGAACGGGACCCTGCGCCCCCTCTGCTTTTTGTTTGGCAATTAACGCCAATGTCTGAATGGTCTTTCCCAGCCCCATATCATCAGCGAGACAGGCGCCTAAACCCCATTGCGAAAGAAAGTGCAACCATGAGTATCCGCGCGTCTGGTAGTTTCGTAAGATGCCGCAGAAATCATCTGGTGCAGTTAGCTCCACCATCACTTGCGGTTCATTGAGCTGATGCAAAAATTCACCAACCCAACCGCTTGCATCGACCGTAACCTCAGATCCATCGGGCGCAGACTGAGTCAGTGCCATATTCACCGCGTCACGCAAAGTGCCTTTAGTGCGCACTTTCTTCTGCAAGAAATTGATCGCTTGTTGTATGTCGTCTTTAGAGACGAGCATCCATTGCCCCCGGATTTTGACAAGAGGAATTTTTAAAGCGGCCAGTGTCTCGAGCTCATCCCGCGTCAGTGTGGTCTCGCCCAGCGACATCTCCCAATCAAAATCGACAATGGCATCGAGAGTAAATTTAGAACCTGCTACCTTCAAAGCACCCTGTACGCTCGCCTTCTTGCGCACTTTCGACTTTTGCCCTTTTCGCCACCAGGCAGGCAGCATTACACCAAACCCGGCTTGTTCCAGGGTCTGCACCGTATCGGTCAAGAAAAGAAAAGCTTCCTCATTGTTCAAATAAAAACCGGAAGGAGCTTTAGTTTTGAGACTATCCTCAACCTGCGTGGAGACTCTGGAAGCCTGACCAAGTGCACGCAGAAGCTGCTCCCGTGGCTTAAAATTTGAAGCATCGAAGGTTTTACGCACTGCTCCTGCATTTATCCAGGCATCTTCTGCTGGTATCAAAAGACTCTGATCCTTTACACATTGCAGAAGATATTGAACTTTCCAATTACCTCCCGCACTGGCGTCATCTGGTGGTTCTTCCAGACGAAAACAAAGACGAAATTGAGCAAATTCGCTGATCAGAAGCGGCTGCTCCCATTCATCCAATCGTCTGGCGAATTCAGCAATCTCTCTGCTGTCGAAATTCATGCGACCGCTACCGGTAGCGAGGGCATGCACCCAGCAATCGTGTACATTCAAGTAGGCATTCTTGCTTTGATAAATACTCCGCACCACACTTGATGCACTGGCGCGCACTGCGTCATCGACGAATGCGTTTACATAACCTGAAACCAACTCAATCGGTGACCGGCTTGCAGTCGGAGAAACTTTCGATGATGTGGCGATCGATGTTAAGCTGCGCACCACAGGTGGCATCGACTGAGCGATATCACTAATGGTGGCATGATCGTCGGGAGCAAAAATCGGCTTCCAACAAGCAAAATATGCATCACCGTTTTCACGTACACCAGGCAAATACTGTTGTCGCGCTACAAGACTGGAAGCAAATTTCGCCAGTTGAAGAATATAAGCGAACTCGCCTGCAAGAATTACGCCTGGACTCAAAACGTTGCCGCGCTCAGCCTGATCCATCAGGCTGACTATTTCTAAAGCATGAACGGTTACAGTATCGATCGCCCAGGCCGAGTGTTTTGTAGGCGATGGAAATTCAACGTCCTCGGGCCAGAGCAGGCGGCTTGACGGTATTGGCATGTCATTGTTCGATGGTAACCAGGCCTGCACGGCAGAAACACGAGCAGAGTCGACTTCTGAAGGAAGAGCTGATTTATCGACAGCACTAAAAACTCTGGCAAACGATGCACTGTACGGATGTTTAGAGACTCCGCCGCGACGTTTGGGCAACTCGACACTGGCTTTGCGAGCAGCCGAAGACTCTTCCGCCCAGAGGCTGACTTGATCATTTAACAGTCCAGCATGCAAAATAATCATGCAGCACACAGGGGTGAGCAATGCCCCCATTTCTCCTGGGTACATAATATCCGTAGTTGCGACACAAGAGGACACATTCTCATGTCATCTCAAATAAAAAGCGGCTTGTGTATTTGCCTTCTCAGCCTGCTCGCCCAGACCTCGAGTTTAAGCCAGGCCGAAGCAATGAACCCGCAGAAAAAAACTACGGCATCCGCCAGCAAGCAGACTGATCCTGCAGTCAGCCAGGCTTACGCCCTGTACACGCAGAAAAACTACAGGGCATCTGCAGATGCATTCGACGCGGCGCTGAGCACTGCCAGGACAACCGCAAGTCTCTATTACTACGCGGTTCTGGCAAATAAGGCCTGTGGCAGAACTATTCGCGCTAAGCAGTTGACTGAGTACATCGTCGCTCACTTTCCCGGCACCACCGAGTGCGGTTATTGCAAGTCCATGTTTCCAGGTGTTGGAGCCGCTCCAGAGCCGGAACTGCCAGAGTCAGTGAAAGCGGCGCTGCCCCCAGCCTTGCAGGCGATGCTTCTGACGCCTGAAGGAAGAGCGGCGGTGCGAGAGGCAATGGCGAAAGATCCAAAAAATTTCGAAACCGTGCGTAAAGCAGAAAAACAAGGATTGATCACACAGAAAACAATAAAGGCAGCCCAGATTGCCTTCACACCTAAACCTGTTTTCGGCGAAAAAACCGGCGTGACGCGTCCATTTACCGCGGCAGATATTGCACGCGATGGAGCTGCCGGAATCGACCAGAGCAGATTTCCGAATTGCTGGTTTGAGGCGTCCATGTCAGCGCTGGCGGAACTTCCTCGCGGTCAGGCGCTCATGGCGAACATGATTCGCTACGGCGAGAAGGGCTCCTACGTCGTGCGTTTTCCAGGCGACGGAAAGGAATATAGTGTCACTCAAGAATTTCTCGATGATACCGGGATCCACGACAAAGCCTTGTGGGCTTCCATCATTGAATGCGCTCAAGTGCAGAAATTTCCAGACAACGCCGGTGCTGAGGGTGCGCAAGCAGATCAATCCCGCCTGGAAGTGGGTTTGCAGTGCATAACCGGTTGCAAAGCCGAAGTAATTTCACCTTCGACGTGCAGCGTGCAAGAACTTTCCAAATTTATTGGAGGCGCAATCTCCTCAAAAAATCCTATCGTCGCAGGCACCTATTGGGCCGGCGTGATCGGAAGCTTACCTTCACTGGTTGTGCCACAACACGCCTATACAGTGATCGGATTCGACGCGTCCAAAGATATGATTACGATTCGCAATCCACATGGTGCAAATTCTCAGCGCTTCGCCAGCACCACTGACCCGGGCCATCTGGAGTTCGAACAACTGGATGACGGCGTTTTTAAAATGAGTATTCCATTGTTTCAAAAATATTTTCACTCAATTGCCCGATCGTTCATTTAAAATCCTCATTCTGGCAGGTGACCAAATCAATCAAGCCATCCGAGCGATCAGGTTTTCCGAGCGACTCGGGTTTCAGAAGGAATGCGATTGAAAAGACGTTTCTCACTATTTTCGAAAGGTGTGATGCTGGTGGCCGTACCAGTGCTTTTCGAAATTCTATTTGTAATCGTCTTGTGCTTGTTGGTCATTCAGTCGCAAAAACAAGCACTGGAACAAGAGCACATTCTTTCGAATTTTCAGGATATCTCAGCAGCCTCTTCGGACGGCTATCTAGCTGTATTTTCGTCGATAACCTATGCCACATTACCAACCAAGCAATCTTACGATGACTTCATCAGCGCACGCAATAAGTACATCGAGCACGTAAAATCGATTCAAAATATCAGCTCACATCCGCTCACAATCAAAAGCGTCAAGGCAGTAACTGAATCTTCAAAACTCGCACTGGCATTGTTGAACCATATCGACGAAAAAGTGCAGCACAACGATCTGGCTATTTATGAGGGATTCCAGTACAGCCGGCAAGCCATGCAGATCGCCCAGCAACTGAGAGCGCAATTGGGTGGGTTTCGCAACGAATACCAAAATGCACTTGTTCAAAGCGACGAAGCAGCAGCCCGATTTCGAACGCTGCTCTTGACCTACGTTACGGTCGGTATACTTGTCAGTCTGATCATTGCATTTGGATTGTGTTTTTATTTTTCTAAATCAATCGTTGAGAGATTGAAAGTGGTGAAAGACAATTCAATGCGCATTGGCGCCGAACTACCTCTTAACAAGCCAATCTCAGGAAGAGATGAAATTACTGATCTCGACAAATCTCTCCGGGGGATGTCAACCATCATCGCTGAAACACGAAAAAACGAGCGCGCCGTTCTGGAAAATGCATCCGACATTATCTGCACCATCGATGCTCAGGGAAGATTCGCCTCCGTCAACCCTGCTTCGCTTAGAATCTGGGGCTATCAGCCCGAAGATCTGCGCGGTCGTCGCTGCGTCGAGATTCTGGCAGAAGACAGTAAAACTTCCCTTCCGTCGAGCAAGGAAGCTCTGGCAGCGCACGCACTGGGACAGTTCGAGAACCGCATTATTACCAGTGATGGATCTTATAAAGACATGCTCTGGTCGGTACAGAAATCTGAAGATGAGCAATCTTTATTTTGCGTCGTGCATGATATTACAGAACGAAAGGAAGCAGAGCGTTTCAAACAGCAACTGACAGCAGTAGTCAGCCATGACCTGCGCACGCCCCTCACGTCGATGCAAGGTGCGCTTACTTTGCTGGGCATGGGAGCGCTGGGTGAGTTGCCCGAGCCCGCAGCAAAAAAAATTCAGGTGCTAGACTCAGAAATCGTACGCCTGATCGCAATCACCAATGACCTGCTTGAAATGGAAAGTTTGACCGCAGGAAAATTGCAGATGTACATGCGAGAAACTGAGGTCGCCGACCTCTTCGAACGCTGCAAAGATTCAGTTGAAACATTTGCAGATCAACATGGTGTCAAGATTACAACTGCATCGACAGATCTAAAGATAGTCACAGATGCAGATCGTCTCTCCAGAGTGTTGATCAATTTGCTGGGAAACGCAATCAAATTTTCACCGGCAGGTGAAACGGTGGCAGTCGATTTAGTTGTAAATGACGACCAGCTGGAGGTGTCCGTTAAGGACCATGGGCGCGGCATTCCAGAGGGATATCACGAAGCAATTTTTGAACGATTCAAGCAAGTTGAAGAGGCTGATGCCAAAGAAAAGAGCGGCTCCGGTCTAGGACTGGCGATCTGCAAATCGATTATCGAGCAACTCGGTGGCACTATAGGCGTGGAGAGCACTTTCGGCAAGGGAAGCAGATTCTGGTTCAGAATACCGCTTATTTGTCAGACACAACATCAAGCAGCAAGCCGCGATCCGGTCCACTGAACTCCGCTAAAATCCGCAGAGTATTGATGTGGGTCGAACGCGGTGACGATGGCACCGCCCAGGTTTCAAACACACCTTTCTTCTGTCCCAGGTCAGTCAGACTTCCGTCATCGAAGTGTTTATCCGGGTCCTCCGCACTGTAATAAATTTGAGCACTCTTTAAAGACTTTCCATTCAAGCTGATGCTTTTGACGTTTACTGGTGTCTCGAAGTTCAAAGCGACAAAAGGCTTACGCAGAGGCATGGTCAACATTTCTTCGCCGGTTTCTGGATATTCGAAATAAATGTGATTGACGTCTTGCCTCAGATGAATCGACGAAGGTGTCCAATCATTGACCTTACGGACGGTGGCGGTCTCAACTGGCATAGTTTTCGGCCCGAGCACTTGAGGATACTTAGACTCGAGGATGTTGGCAGCCTCGACAGCATGCACGTAAGTTCCCATCGGTCCCGGATGTCCGTTGGCTGGATTAATGCCTAACCAGAGCGGAGGGTCTGGTGAATAGAAGCGCGGATCTGATTTGGCGAAATCACAAAATGCACCGAGCGCATCATGCCACTCTATTTGATGCTCTCTGAATAACGCGGCGACTTTCGTATAGCGAGCATCATAATAGTTGCGAATTTTGTCAATCAGATTCTTGCCCGGCAGAGGCTTTTCCGTCGCATAGACACAACATGGCAGTGTCACCACAAATGATGGCACATTGAGCGACTTCAGATACTTTCCGAGTTCTGAAACTGTGCCTTCATACTCCTGCCAATTTTTTCCCTGTAGCAGCTTTAGCTCCCAATTGGCAAAATCGAAACCATATTTTTCGCCGGAGAGGCGAAACGTGAGAGTGCCCTTTCTCAGCCCGTTGAACAGTTCGTCGGAAAGGTTAGGGAACAAATCAGAGAACAGCGATTTGGGACGTTCAGGAATATCGTCGCCGGGCAGAACGATTGTTTTCACAATGCCGTAACCAGCTTTATCGCTGCCCTGATCGGGATCGTTGGTGACATAGCCCCAGATAATCGCATCTGGCTTATATATGGGCACAAGTTTCTTCGCCCAATCGAGTTCCATCCTGGTCGACGCGCCGGACATGCCGGCTGCGATCACTTCGACATCGTTGTAGCCGCGTCTTTGCAGTTCTCTCTGCAGTTGACGCCACCAGATCGTGTTCAGGTTGGCGTAGCCGCTGCCCCAGACGAACGAATCACCCATTACGAGAATTCGTTTGGACTTCGGGCACTTCTCTTCAACCTGAAATCCTTCCGAACGCCAGATGGGGTTGGTCGGATTGGCCCAATTTCTTTTTTTGATTTGATCCAGCAGTCGCCCGTTTTCCTGACGCCACGAGTACGAACAAATCTTTCCCCTATCTTCCAGGTAAGTCAAAACGAAAGCGTCTATGACAAAACAAACGGCCAGAATGCCGATGAAAGAATACAGAAAGTAATTGAACGCCAGCCCTGGAAAGATATCGAAGCGCTTATTGAGGATCTTGAGTTTCACAAATTTCTACGGTTGTACAGGATAGCGGTGGTGCAGGGTGTAAGTGGTGCAAATTGAAGGCGAAGCAGGATGGCTTCAATGGCAGGCAGAGATAACGAATATCTCAGCACTCTAGAAGAGAGTGTAAATAAGCGGTGCGATAGCGGAACTTTGCACCAGAACACCCATTAAGCCAAGCACCAGGAATAACACCAGACATGGAAGCAGAATCAACTGTCCATGCTCTGTAAAGTAGCGAAATGCATGCAACGAATTGAGCAACATGGAGCTCTTCTGGTTACCCTTGACGCCATTGTTTTGAGCAGTAACGTTCTTATCGACCCAACCTTCCATGTTGGCTGGAGCGGTTCCCTGCCAACTGTAAAACGGATGAGTGCCGTAAACTTTCTGCGCAATCAATCCGATTGGCAAAACCACGATGAAATAGACAATTGCAATCAGCACTTTGAAAATTTGCGTAGCCACGAAGCCACCCACCATCTGGATAGCCTTTTGCGGATAGCTGATTAAACCGGGCATGATTACAGTCACTGCCAGAATCGCAAGACCAACTTCACTGACGGTGAGCCAGTAGTGCTCCTGCACAAGAAAGAAATAGCGGAAGGCGCCCATCAATGTAAGTACCCAACCGAGCGCCAGACCGAAAATAATGGTGGCTTTGAGCTCCTCCATTTCCTTTCGTTCGTGTAATCGACTCAGGTACGTCGAATGACTAGTCAAGTTCAAACCTCCTTAACCACTTCTCTCTGTCTGCATCGTTGAGCGGACGGTTCTTCTGTTCTTCACGTCTCATAAATCTGTTGCCGACTACGAGACAATCGATTTCGGTTGCCATAAAGCAGCGATAAGCGTCTTCGGCAGAGTTGACGATGGGCTCGCCGCGCACATTGAACGAAGTGTTGACGATTACCGACGATCCTGTTTTCTCTTTGAACTGAGAAATAACATCGTAGATAAAGGGATTTCGTTCCCGGTCAATAGTTTGCACGCGAGCTGAATAATCGACGTGCGTGACAGCAGGAATTTCGCTGCGAATCTGCTTCAACTTGTCGATGCCAAACGATCCATCGTCTACAACTTCTTTGCGTCGTGAAGCTGCCACCGGATAGCAAAGCAGCATGTAAGGACTTTCTTGCGGAATATCGAAGTATTTGGTTGCATCTTCCGCCAGTACCATCGGCGCAAACGGTCTGAAACTTTCTCTGAATTTCACCTTCAGATTCAAGTGACTTTGCATATTCTGACTGCGCGCATCGGCGAGAATCGAACGTGAGCCGAGAGCGCGTGGACCGAACTCAGCACTGCCTCTTGCCACTGCCACGATCTTTCCGTCGGCAATCGCCGTCGCCATCTTCGTTTTCAGTTCTTCATCAGTGCACTTATCCCAGACAGCTCCCATGCGATTGAGCACTTCATCATCATCACGTGATGTCGGCGCAATCTCATAGCCGAGGAAAGCTCCGTGCATAGCGTCGGGCTGCTGCACGATGCGTTCGTTACCCAACTCGTGATGCCACATCCACAGCGCCGCTCCGAGAGCGCCACCAGCGTCACCAGCTGCTGGCTGAATCCAGATCTTCTCGAAAGGACCTTCTCGAGACAGCAAGCCAGTTGCCACTACATTCAGTGACACGCCGCCTGCCATAACAAGATTCTTCATGCGCGTCTCTTTGTACACATACGCTCCCATTTTCAGGACAATCTCGTTCAAGACAGCCTGGATACTGGCAGCCAGGTCCATCTCGCGCTGCGTTATGAGCGATTCTGCTTCCCGAGGCGGTCCACCGAACAATTGATGGAAACGATCGTTGGTCATCTCCAGACCACCGACATAGTTGAAGTAGTGCTGGTTGAGGACGATAGCGCCGTCGTCCTGAATCTGGATCAGCTTGTCTTTGATGATGTCCGCATATTTAGGCTCGCCGTAAGGAGCCAGACCCATCAGCTTGTACTCACCGCTGTTGATCTTGAAGCCAGTGTAAGAAGTGAAGGCGGAGTAGAGCAGGCCCACCGAGTTCGGAAATCGAATGTGCTTAATCAATTCGATCTGGTTTTTCTTTCCGGTACCAAAAGTTGTTGTCGACCACTCGCCAACGCCATCGATAGTGAGAATGGCCGCTTCCTCAAAGGGTGATGGATAGAATGTGCTGGCCGCGTGCGACATGTGGTGGTCGCAGAAATGCACATGCTTGTTGATGCCCAATTCTTTCGACATCTCGTGACCCATCCAGAGCTTTTTAGACAGCCAGGAGGGCAGGGCCCTCACGAAACTCGGCAAACTAGCAGGAGCGGTGACGTGATAAGTCGTGAGCAACCGCTCGAACTTAGCATAGGGATTTTCGTAGAAAACAACGTGGTCAATATCCTGCTCGGTAATTCTTGCCGTTTCCAGACAGAAATTTACTGAATTATACGGAAACGAGCTGTCACCCTTGTTTCGAGTGAATCGCTCTTCTTGAGCGGCAGCGACGCAAACACCGTCTTCAAGCAAAGCAGCGGCGGAATCATGATAGTAGGCAGATATTCCAAGTACCCTGGTCTTCGAACTCATTGAGCAACTCCTGCAGCTGGTATCATGTCCAAAATAACTCCGTGGTTTTCACCCTTAAATTTCGCGTTGACGCGAACTGAACTGACTGCCCAGGTCGCGTACTTGTCTGGAATCCTCCAGGAATTCGTGCCACCCTTTTTGATGCCGAGTTCAACTGGAATTCCGTCGTCATAGTTTTTTGCCGGGTCTTCAAATGTCAGCGAGAGATCGCCTTCCTTCAGTTGCTCACCTATCAATTTGATTTCGCTTAAACGAGTAGCATGAGCGAGATTAAGCAAGACAAATGGCTTGCGCAGAGGCATATTCAACAAGTCCGATTCGCCCTCAGGATAAACAAAGAAGGCATGGTCTTTGTTCTGTCTTAGCTGAATATCGGAGGGAACGCAATCGTTGATCACCGGCAGATTGCTCATTGTTTTTCCAAGCGTGCGCGGACCGAGGGCGTCCTTGTAATTAGCTTCAATGTAATCGGCAGCTTTTACGGCGTAATAGTGACAGGCTAAAGGTCCAGGGTGCGAGTTGACGGGATTGATCAGGTAGAGAAATTTCTGCGCCTCGCTTCCTGGTGCAGCATGAGAAGACACGTACTCGACGAAGTCATTGAGAATGTCGTAGAAGGGCATACCAGCCAGGGTGAATGCCTGCCTGACAGGAGCATATCGGTTCTCGTAGTATCGACGAACATTCTCGTAGAAAGCACGTCCGGTAAAGTTCTCGTTCTTGTCAGTGTTCGAGGCAAAAACAACAGCATTTGGGAAGGTGATGTAAAACGCAGGCACTCCGGACTGCTTCGTGTAATCAGCGACGCTCTTGATCGTCTTTTTATAGTGCTCGAAGTTGTCGCCTTCGACGATTTTCTGCTCCCAGTCACCAAACTGCCAGCCGTAACGATCGCCAGCCAGAATTTCTCCACGACGTTTTTTTCGAATGGCGAGCAGTTGTTCCGCTAGATTCGGATAGGCGCCTTCCATCAACTTTGTGACGCGCTCAGGAAAATCTTCGTCCTTCGGCACGATCAGAGCTTTGCAGACGTGACCGCCTGTTGGCGCGATCTGCTCGCCCTCGTCTGGATCGTTCGTCACATAACCCCAGATAACTAGATCCGGCTTGTACTCGGGAATCAGCTTTCTGGCCCAACCCAGTTCACGCCAGGTAGCAGCTCCGCGCAGCCCCGCACCGACCACCTCTACGTCGTGATACCCACGGCGTTCCAGTTCGAGCTGAAGTTGACGCCACCAGATCGTATTCAAATTGGAATAACCATGACCCCAGACATAAGAATCTCCGAGCACCAGGATGCGCTTCCTGGAGGTCTTCTCGACGGACACAGGAAACAAATCCGAACGCCAGACGGGATCGTTATCGTCGGCTTTATTGCGAACATGCATGGAGTGCAAGAGTTTGTCGTTTTCAGCCTTCCACCCGGTAGATGCGATCTTGCCGTTATCTTCCATGGTCGGAATAACATACGCATCGACGGCGAAACAGAGCAAAAGCAACCCGACCAGCGAAATAAGCAGATAGCGGACGGCTACTGCGTTTCCCTTCGTAAGCTTCTTTATGACGGAGACGAACATTCCACTCCAAAAGGCTTGGACACTATGTCCACATCGACAGCTGATCGATGCCGCCCGGCGCCAAAATTATACAAAAGCAGAAACCGTGCCGTTGTTAGGAGCACCTAATTATCTCAGGAGTGAAAGACTGCTAAGACTGACGCAAGCCCACCGACCGCATGAAAGGGCGCTGGGAGCACACTTTCAGCCAGGCTCAAAAATAGTGAGAGTTTGAAACGAAATACTTCGCATATCGATCAGGATCGAATGTGAGAGGAAGTTAGTTTAAAGTCTGTCAAAAGCGTCACATTTGGTCAGGCCTGCCAGTCTAAAGACAACATCACAGCGCCATGTTGACAAGCCCATTAGCTCAGAATCGAAGCCCTGTAAAGAAGCGGCACTGAGGCGCAAATTCAACAAAAAGCCAGGCAAACCGTTTGGCTCCATGCTTCAATTTAGATCAAGGTGGTGCTTCAATAGGAACAAAGTGGTGGCAATCAACGCCAGCCAGTGCCTGCCCCACCTGCAATACCAGGAGTCATCTCGTGCGCGATTTACTAATTTTCACTGCCCTTCTGTATTCATTGCTGGCAGCGCAACCAGGCTTCGCCAACAACAAGTTCGAAACAAACAGCATCACGCCAAACTTTCTAGTTGTCTACTTTCATTCGTATGGTGGCAACTACCTTGAGCCGTTCGAAAAACCAACACCATCCGACAGCGTTGCCAAAGCTTTATTGAAAGACATCCCGGGAGTGGCGATTCAAACGGTAGATCGTGACTCGTGCGCCGCTCTTAATGGATACGATGGTTACAGAGGCGTCTCCCAACTGATTTTGAAAGACTACATAGATCATCCCAGTCTCAAGCACATCATTTTATGTGGCACCTCGCTTGGTGCCTATGAGTCAGTCGCTTATCTACACTACGCACCACAAAACATACTCGATAAAATTTCAGGAATTATCACCGTCGAACCGACCGATGATCTGGCCGAGTTGTTCTGGAAAACAAGGTCATACAAAGTAAAACAGCTACTTTTTCAATCCTTCGCCGGAGACCCAAATCAACAGCCTGAGTATTATCGTTCGCACAGCATCAAGACGCTGTACTCCAATCTTCCAGATCGACCCAACGTCAAAGTCTGCGTCGTTTCTGCCAGGCGAGACGAGGTAGTGCCACCATCTCAACAAAAACGCTTGTGCGAAACTCTTCGTCAGAAAAAGTTCAAAGTCTCTCTTGTAGAAATCGACCGCGGTCACTCGATTGCCGACGGCGCGACCTACGGCGACGCGCTGCATTACGTAACTGGTAGATAGAGGTGAGGCTACACTGAGCTGCGCTGCCTACTTGGCAGTGACGAGGTCGAGCACCAGACCACGGTTAAGCCCCTTGAACTGAGCGTTAATCCTGATTGTATTGAGATGCGACGAACGCGGTCCCTCAGGCAAATTCCAGGTGATACAGTTGCCTTTCTTCTCACCCAGTTCAGTCAATGAACCATCATCAAAATGCTGGTCAACACCATCGGCCGAAAAATAAACATCGGCACTCTTGAGATTGGGTCCATTCAAAGTGATGGACTTTATCGAAGCAGGATGTTCCAGGTTCAATTGCACATAGGGCTTGCGAATGGGCATGGTAAGCAGGTCATCATCGGTATTAGGGTAGATGAAGAAGATGTGCTCGTCGTTCTGCTTGAGCGAAATGTGGGCAGGCAGCCAGTCATTGATTCGCACCTTTTTGACGACATCGACCGGCAGAGACTTTTTGCCGAGACACTGCGGGTAGTGCTGCTCCAGAATGTTAGCAGTCTGCACTGCATGCACATAGGTGGCCTGTGGACCGGGATGTCCATTGGCTGGATTGATGGCGAGCCAGAGCGGTGGCTCAGGTCTGTCCATGCGCGGGTCCGGCGCAACGAAAGCGAGAAACGAGTCGAGCAGGTCATACCATTTGATGCCGTTTGCTTCGAACAACTCTTTCACTGGTGTGTAACGTGGAACGTAATAGTTTTTGATCACGCTGAGCATGTTGCGTCCACTCAAATTTCGCGTATCAAAAATACAAGAGGGCAACGTCACTGCAAAAGACGGAATTGGCAAGGCTTGCACGTACTCACCGAGCTGTTTGACGGTGTCATGATAGACTTCCCAGTTTTTTCCTTCGAGAAGCTTCAATTCCCAATCAGAAAAATCCCAGCCGTAAACTTGCCCTGAAAGTTTCCTTGTTCGGCAGGCACTTCTGAGAGTCTGAAATTCATCGCCTATGTTTGGAAATGCGGAAGCTACCAACGTTTTTACGCGCACGGGGAAGTCGTCTTCAGGCAATCGCACGTTCTTCACGAGTCCGAGACCATCCTGACTGCCTTCTTCTGCATCGTTAGTTACGTAGCCCCAGATCAAAGCATCAGGTTTATAGATTGGCACATACTGCTTCGCCCATCGCAACTCTTTGCGCGTCGGCGCACCAGGCATGCCTGCTGCCACCACTTCCACATCGTTATAGCCGCGCCGCTCGAGTTCACGCTGCAACTGACGCCACCAGATCGTGTTCATGTTGGAGTAACCGGTGCCCCAGACAAACGAATCACCCATGACCATAATTCGCTTCGACTTAGGACAGGCCGCTGTAACGGGCCAGCCCTCTGATCTCCAGATCGGATCTTTTTCGGTGGCATAGTTGCGCGCATGCATCTGGGCAATCATTTTGACATTGTCAGAGCGCCAGGCACTGGAACAAATCTTCCCCTGGTCCTCCAGATTTGTCAGCACGAATTGATCGATCAGAAGGAACAAGGCGAAAACAAACGCTATCGAATAGAGCGCGTAGTTGACAGCAATTACAGGCAAGACCTGAAACTGTTTACCGCCAATTTTGAACTTCACAACAAACCGCTCCTCGACTGCTCGGCAAAATTAAGTAGTGGCAAGATTTTTCGCCGATGGAACGAAACTAATGGTGCCCCGTGCATGCAAATCTTGCAGACTGACTGGAGCGGGATTGTGAACCTGCCCGCAGTAAATCGAAGCGCAGATCTGCCTGGCTTCAGCCATACTCACCGTCACAACTTTACCCATATCGATACCAACGCGGCGCAAGGTGTGTTCGCCGTTTTCCAGCGCATCTATCAAAGACAAACTGACGATCAGGTCAATTTCGTTTTTCTTCAAGCCTTCTTGCACTGCCGCTTCTGATGAGGTATCCATGACGTTCAAATGCGGTGCAAAAATGTTGTCTGAAAGCTTGTCCGCGATGAAAAGTTTCACGCCCAGTGTTGAAAACTGAGCAACCAACTCGGCAACCTCAGTCAGACAATCCGCAGTAGCTGAAACAATTGCTGCTTTGACGCTGCGCACTTCTCTGTTGGCACCATTTTGAGCCTTGGCGAAAGCGCAGCAGGCTTCCGACGCAATACCCATAACTTCACCTGTTGAACGCATTTCGGGACCAAGTGCGACGACCGATTGGCGAAACTTCTCAAATGGCAGCACCGGTGATTTAACGGCTACACACGCTGGTCTGTCTTGCCACAAATGGCTCAGAGACGCCAGTGATTCGCCCAGTATCACGCGCGTACCGATGGATGCCCACGGCACGCCACTCGCTTTAGAAACGAACGGCACTGTGCGACTGGCCCGTGGATTGGCTTCGATTACAAATACTTCGCCATCCTGCACAGCAAACTGCATATTGAGGAATCCCTTCACTGAAAGTTCCGCAGCGATTGCTCTGGTGATCGAAATCATCTCGTCTATAAGATGAGCGCTGATATTCTGTGGAGGCATGAAGCATGAGCTATCGCCAGAGTGGATACCAGCTTGTTCCACGTGCTCCATGACACCAGCGATTACAGTTTCGGCACCATCTGAGATGGCATCGACATCGACTTCAATTGCATCAATTAAGAATCTGTCGATGAGAACACCAGCAGCAGCGGCAAATCCGGCGCCGAGAAATTTCTCTAACTGTTCACGGTTGTGAACGACCTGCATCGCTCTGCCGCCAAGCACATAACTCGGTCGAATCAGAACGGGATAGCCAATAGTGGAAGCTACTGAAGTGGCTTCCTCTACCGAATAGGCGACAGCTCCGGCAGGGCGCTTCAATCCGAGCTTGTTCAACAAGCCAATGAATGCATCTCGATCTTCAGCCAGATTGATTGAATCGACTGAGGTGCCGAGAATTTTGAAGCCACGAGCGCAAAGCGTTGACGCCAGCTTGAGCGGTGTCTGCCCACCCATCTGGATGATGATGCCTGGATTGCCTTCGCGCAAAACAATATTCGAGACGTCTTCCAGAGTAATCGGCTCGAAATACAATTTGCTGGAAACGTCATAATCTGTAGAGACCGTTTCTGGATTGCAATTCACCATAATTGGTGTCATGCCCTGTTCTTTCAGACACAGGCTAGCCTGTACGCAACAGTAATCGAACTCGATACCCTGCCCGATACGATTTGGTCCACTGCCAAGAATGACTACCTTCTCAGCACTCTGACTGGTTGCTACATCTTCGCTCTCATCAGCACTGTACGAGGAGTACATGTAATTCGATGTCGTAGGAAACTCGCTGGCACAGGTATCCACTTTTCTATAGCTTGGATAAACGTTCAATGACCGGCGCAGTTCATAAATCGCTTCTTCAGTGACATCAACAACGCCATCTTGCGTGAAGATTGCCGCAATTTGAGCATCCCCAAATCCCAATCTCTTCAAACTGACAAGCTCATCTCTCGTCAACAGTTTTAGAACATCCGCACCAGATGTGATGGCAAGCGACTTGAGACGGCGATCGACTTCAAAAATCTCGAGCAAATTATCCAGAAACCATGCATCAAAACCACTTAACTCAGTAATTTCAGCAACCGTCAAACCCGCATTGAAGGCTCCCCAGACATCTATCAATCTGAAGCG
This sequence comes from Drouetiella sp., assembly GCA_036702955.1. Classification (GTDB taxonomy): domain Bacteria; phylum Cyanobacteriota; class Vampirovibrionia; order Obscuribacterales; family Obscuribacteraceae; genus PALSA-1081. Next base: position 121,289 of record DATNPY010000067.1, read on the forward strand.
GGAGTGCTCAGTCATGCGCTTTTTCCACACTTCTTGATCGGCTGAGGTGCGTCCTTTGATTTGAGCGAAACCACTAACACCCAGCTCCAGACTTCGAAAAGCTTTTTGAATTGATTCCTGGAATGTAGAACCGATGCCCATCGCCTCGCCTACAGACTTCATTTGAGTGCCCAGCGTTTCCGAACTGCCCGAGAATTTCCCAAACTCGAAACGAGGTAGTTTAGTGACGACATAGTCGAGTACCGGTTCGAAACAGGCTGATACATCACCGACAATGTCGTTGCGAATCTCGTCTAGAGTTAGACCCACCGCCAGTTTTGCAGCCACTTTAGCGATCGGATAACCGGTGGCTTTGCTAGCCAGAGCAGAGGACCGCGACACACGCGGGTTCATCTCGATGACGACGAACTGACCGTTCTTGGGATTGATAGCAAACTGAATATTGGAACCGCCGCAGTCGATACCGACAGCACTGATAATCTTTTTGGAAGCGTCGCGCAGAGTTTGAAATTCCGGGTCAGACAGAGTTTGCACTGGTGCCACTGTTATTGAATCGCCGGTGTGAATTCCCATCGGATCAATGTTTTCAATAGAGCAAACGACAATAAAATTGTCAGCCTTGTCGCGCACCACCTCGAATTCCAGCTCTTTCCAGCCAACGATGCTCTCCTCGAGAAGCACCTTACCGACTGGACTGGCTCGCAATCCATCGGCACAGACTCTGAGCAGTTCTTCTTCATTGTCAGCAGTGCCACTACCGCTGCCACCGAGTGTAAAGGCTGGTCTGACGATGACTGGATAACCGACTTCCTCGGCAACGGCTCTGGCAGAATCAAGCGACTGGATCACCGCCGATTTGGGCAAGGGCATGCCGATCTGGATCATTTTGGCTTTGAAAAGCTCTCTATCTTCGGCAATCTCGATAGATTTCAGCGAGGCACCGATAAGCTCGACGCCAAGTTCCTCGAGACAGCCTGAATTAGCTAACTCTACTGCCACGTTGAGAGCGGTCTGACCGCCCACTGTCGGCAAAAGCGCGTCAGGTCGCTCAATTTCGATAATTTCTCTGACGACATCGGCCGTCAACGGTTCGATGTAGGTCTTCGCAGCTCGACCGGGGTCAGTCATGATCGTTGCCGGGTTGGAATTAACCAGGACAACCTCGTAACCTTCGTCCTTGAGAGCCTTGCATGCCTGCGTTCCAGAATAGTCAAATTCGCAAGCCTGCCCAATTCTGATCGGCCCAGCTCCAAGAACTAAGACTTTGCTGATATCGGATCTTTTTGGCATTTGGTACCGCGGGGAAACCTTGTCTGGATGAGCCTTTCAGTCATCGTCCGGCATTATACCGAAGAGGCAAAGAGGAAAGGTTAGTGACGCCTAAGTCAGCACTTGCAATCCTCGCAAATTTGCCTTTTTTGCTTAGAGGAAGTTAAAAAATCTGGCGTTTTGGCGCAAATGAAACTCCGCAGATAGCGGCCTGATATTGACTACACTTATAGAATGCAGGCGCTTCTATCTATCAATCTTTTCGATAATGATAGAGAGTTAAATTCGCAACTAAGAAGATACTTTTCCAATCTATCAATTGCTTAAGATTGGGAAACGAGCGAGAAAGAAACACCACCTCAACACCCAATCTGGCAATAAGCAGGAGCGGACGGCCGATACAGGATAGAATGAAAACAGGAAGCACTGGAAACAGAGTCAAGCGTCTCGATAGGCTCAGAAGTAAGTTTGAGATTCCTGGTTTCACTTTTGCTGCTCTGCACGTCTTGCGCTTTTGCCCTGGATAGTTCAGCGTCGCCGGCAAAGGTCCAACAGCCTCAAACAGCGACATCAGGTCCAAAGCAACAAGCCCTTGAATTGAAACAAACGCACTTTTTTTTCGGTGATGTTCAAACGACCGCGTCAAAAACTGCGATAAGAATGGAAGATACAGGCTCCTGGAAGTTCGTGCTTGTGGCCCGTGCACCAGAGTGGAAAGTGACTGTCTTCAGAGACGACGACAAGCTCTATTTCACATGCCCTCTTCAAACTTTTCTTGAAGGAGGAATGGTCTCTCAGTTTCTTGTCACCAAAAGAGGTGAATACATAAACGGCGGTCGAAAAGAAACACTGAGTACAAGTATCGGTGGCAATCATGTAGTTCGAATTATGGGGCCAGTAGCGCTTTGCGAATATCTCCCTAACGACAAGCTGGTCGCACCGCAAATCGTCAAAATTCTATATGAGACCTTTCGTCTGCCAACTAACGGCGGATTGACATTACGCTTTGTGCAGGCAAAGCAAGGCACGGACTGGATGACTGGTTTGAAAGAAGATGGACAGCAAGTAATGCTCTCCACAAAGAGCGCCAGGATGGTTTCAGTTCCATCCAAAATTTTTGACGCACCAACAGGCTATAAACTATCAAAATCTTTGCGAGAAGTCTTAATCAGCAAAGACACCAGAGACTCAAGCGGCGACGCAAAAGATCTTTTCGAAATCAAGTGATGTCGCTTGAAACCTGGCATGGAGTGCGCAATCCGCCGGAGCAGCATCCGCGGGTAACAGCGTCTGCCTGCTTGCACTCGAACGCTATCCGGAAACGTGTTTGTTCGCGATAGATTCGGCACGCACTGAGAGCAAATAAGAGATGCCTGAACAAAGACAGACAACACCGCAGGCTGCCACTGTTAATGGTGCACCCCAGCGACTGGCGCAGAGCCCGACGAAATAACTGCCAAAGGGTGCGATTCCCAGAAGAACCATCATGTAGATGCTCATTACCCGCCCTCTCAGACGATCCGAGACAGCCAACTGGAAAAGCGAATGTCCACCGCTCATTTGCGTAGTCATGCAAAGACCGATAAGCGAAGCCAGGGCAAGAGAAATCCACAAATTACGAGAGAAACAGAAGGCAATCACAAGCAAGCTAAAACCGACACTGGCACAACCCACAGCCCATTTAAGAAAGTTCGCACTACCACGATGCGCCAGGTTCAGCGCTGCAATCAGCGCACCGACACCCGCCACTGCCCGAAGTGCACCCAGTGTTTTGACATCGCCGCCCAAAATTTCTGAAGCAAAGACAGGCAGCAGCACCGTAAATTGAAGACCAAACAAACTGAGAAAAATCGCAAGCAGCAAGACGCGACGCACAGACATTTCTTGCCAGACGAATTTCAATGCCTCCGATACATGTTGCGTTTCCGCGTGGCTCACCTTCTCATGCTTGCGTACTTGCAAAAGAGCAATGGCAGCAATGGCAGCCAGGAAACTAATAGCATTGATCACGAAGCAAACGCCTTCACCCGCCGCAGCAACTATCATGCCGCCGATGGCCGGACCGATTGTGCGCGCAGCTTGAAATAGAGAAGAATTCAGACTGATAGCGTTGACCAGATCGTCACGTTCCACCAGATCGACAAGCAACGCCTGCCGTGATGGCACTTCAAATGCGCTGCAGGTGCCGACCCAGGCCGCCAGACAAATCGCATGCCAGAGCTGAACTTGATTGGTCAAAGTTAGATATGCCAGAACCGTAGCCTGGAGCATCGCCAATGTTTGAGTGCATAAGAGCATCTTTTTTCGGTCGCACTTATCAGCAAGGGAGCCACCCAGCAAACCGAACAAGAGCATGGGAAAGAGGTTTGCGCTCTCTACTTGCGCCAGAGCCACAGGCGAGTGCGTGAGCCTGTACACAAGCCAACTCAGCGCGACGCTCTGCATCCACGTGCCAGACAGAGAAATCATTTGTCCGAGAAAATAGACGCGAAAGTTGCGGTGCTTGAGCGAGCGAAAAGTCTGGCTGAACTCCTTCTTAATGCTTCCTCGCGGCTTTTCCGTTTGCATGACGATTGCTGCTCGCCTACGCTGACAATGACAAAATTCTTTCGATTCGTGACGGGCTCTGCAATAGTACTTCCAGGATGGCGTGTGCTTGACGAGATAAATGTGTGACCGTCAAACGTCTTTCAATCAAACGTATTTGCTCAAGTTGCCAATTGAAATCCGAAGCATCCAAACCGGCTATTGACGCCAGTTTTAAATGAATGCGAGTCAATGCAACGACAACAATCAAATGGTGGAAGCCGGCAAGCAAACTCAAGCCACCAAAACCCGGACCGAAATAAAGCTTGGAGAAGAGCCTGCAGTAAATAAACCGAGTCAGCAGCTTTTCGAATTCCAGATTGGCGCTCTTATCTAAATTACAATCATTGATAGCCTTGAACGTAATCGGAAGGGACTGCCCCTTCGACTTGCTGAAGCTGAGAGAGAGGGAATGTGGAGACTGCGCCATCAGATCCATAAATTGTTTCTGGTCAAATTCGCAAGCTCCTTCCAGATATGGATCATCGACAAAATACAACTGATAGAGCAGCTTGAGCAATATCTGATCTATCAATATAGGTCGCACTTTAGTCAGGTGCGCATTGTCCAGGTCAACTGTTCCGGGCAACTTGCCGACGATGAACTTACTCTGTAAAAGCAAGTTTTCACGACTGAGCGCCCTGCCATTAGCGGGGCAAATATTTTCCAGAAGAACTTTATCGATAGCTAGAAATTCAACCCAGCGCATGGCGACGCCATCCACAAGCTGAATCTGACTCCAATCCGGCTGACTGGGAAAAAGTTGATTGAACAGAACCAGCTGTTTCTGCAGAAACTCCTTCTGCGCTGTGAGCGGTGTGCCGCTGTTGAGCAGCACTCCCGTGCTGGCAAAACTGAGCGAAGCAAAAGCCCCACTGGGCGTAATCGTAAATGTATAAGGAAAAAGCTGACACATAGCCGGTTTGCTTTCGATGCCAAAACTCTTGTGCAGTCTGCAACGTATATCAGCATCGAGATACTGGCAGCTGCCGTCAGCTTTTTTCTCGAGCGAATGAGTAAATGCCTTCATCTTGTCGACAGACACCGGCAATTTGCGAAAATCAGGTTCGTCAGATGCTCCGACCAGAGCTTTTATTCTTTCGACATCTTCGTCAGTAACCGGCACGGGCCAGTGGAAACAGCAATTACCGCATCCGGTGCAGTCGAAATTGATTCCTTCGGGAATATAAAGAACGGTTTCAAACAGGCTGTTCACTACCAACTCATGGGGTTTTTCTGAGCTAATGATAGCCTGGGAAGAGACGAAATTCCTCGCAATCTATTAAACTGAAGCCTAATTTCGAATAAAAGCGAGTCATATGCTGGTGTGCAGAATTTCGTGCACTTTGTGAGATCCAGGAGGTTGGTTTGATGAAGAGACGATCCCGGCTTATCGCAGCACTGATTGCCGGTGCTCTTTGTGTCGTGTCACCTCCTATATCAAAGGCGGCGCCGACTGCGGCACCGGCTGGTCAGGTTCAAGACAAATGGGCTGTCGTAATTGGTCTGCAAGATTTCGCCGACCCAAGTATTCCCAAGCTTCACTACTCAGCCAAAGACGCAAAAGACTTCTATGACTACCTGGTCGACCCGAACGGCGGCAAGTTCGCTAAAGACCACGTCAAGCTGCTTGTCAATTCAGACGCCACCAAAGTCAACATCATGGACGTGCTGGGTGATTCATTCCTGCCACACGGCGCGGCACCCGGCGATCTGGTCGTTATCTATCTGTCTACGCATGGCTCACCGGCTGGTGCGGACATAAACGGCGTCAATTATGTTGTCGCCTATGATACGCAAGTAAACAAAATGTTCGCCACTGGCATCGAAATGCGACAGCTGATTCGCATCATAAAGGAACGGGTTCACACAAATCGCATCATGCTCGTGATGGACACCTGCTACAGCGGAGCAGGAGCTGTGGGTGACTCGCACAAGGGTCTGACACGCTCGAACGTCAATCCAACGTCACTGGCTCAGGGCAGTGGCAGTGTTGTCTTATCATCGAGTTCACAAGACCAACGAGCCTGGGAATCGGAAAGCTTCAAGAACAGCTACTTCACGCACTATCTGATTGAGGCGCTGCGGGCACCTGGCAGCCACTCCATCGACCAGGATTTCGCTGTGATGAAGCAGAAAGTGCAAAGCGATGTGCTCAAAGATAAAGGCGAGCTGCAGACACCAATTATGGCATCAGCCCTGACCGGACCTTCTTTTGTAGTCAACGCTCCCCCCAGCATAAACCGCCCGGCACCAGTGACGGTGCCATACAGCAGCGACGATGCCGGAGCAGCAGCCTCGGAAAGCAAGTCGCCAGGATTGAATTTCGCCAGCTACGGCGCACATAAAAGTGCCGCCGAAACGATGATTCGTCAGCACAAGCTCTGGGATGCGATTCACGATCTGCAACTTGCCGTCAAAGACAATCCATCCTCAGTAGATGCATATCTGGCTCTTGCAGATGCGTTCGACGAACAGGGACGTTACGCTGAAGCCTTCGAAGCAGCAAACCGAGCCGTCGTAAATGACAGCAACTCGACTCGCGGACACGAGGTGCTCGGCAGAGCTTATGTGCGCAACGGCAACACAGACGAAGCGCTCAGACAGATCCAGTTGGCCATCAGCCTCGACCCGACCAGCGCCGATGCGCACTTTTTGCTTGGATTTCTGGACCAATACAAAAACAACCGCATCGACGAAGCGGAACAACAGTACAGAAAAGCACTTGCCCTCGACTCGCTGAATGTTAAGGCTCTGGTCAATTTAGGAATTCTGCTGGAGCATCAGGGACGCAACATCGATGAAGCGGAAGGTCTTTTCAACAAAGCAATCGAAGCAGACGCTGAAGATTGGCAAGCCAGACTGGGTCTGGCAGACATTCTACTCAAGTACAAAAATAATGCCAAAGAAGCGGAAGCTCAAATTCGCAAAGCGACAGAATTAGCTCCTGCAAATTCGAGACTGCACAGCGAACTTGGAAAAGTGGTGGCACTCGACAAAACGCGTTATGACGAAGCGGAAGCAGAATTCAAAAAGGGCATTGAGCTGGCACCAAATATGGGTCTGCCAGATTCGATGTTTGCCGCGTTCCTTCTTTCACCGCTGGGTCGCGTAGACGAAGCTGAGAAGGAATACAGAAGAGCACTACAGCTCGATCCCAACCTAGACGATGCCCGCGTTGGACTCGGCAACCTGCTCGTTGACTATCGAAAAATCTACGATCAATCCGATGAGCAATTTAAGAAAGCACTGAAAATCAACCCGAAAAATGGAGGCGCCTACATCGGTCTTGGTCATATAGACACGGTCTTGTACAAGAACTTCAAATCAGCCGAGCAGAATTTCAAGAAAGCGATAACCATTCAAGAATCAAATTCATATGCTCACGATCAACTGGGACAATTGTATTTCGAAAACATGCAATTCCCGACCGAAGCACAGGCTGAATTCGAAAAAGCTATCAAGTACGACCCGAATAACGCCGCCGCTCATTATCACTACGGAGTGCTACTGATCAGTCAGCTGACCAAAGAAGCCGAGCAAAACAAGACTAAGTGGCACGATCTAGTTGAGCACTCCAAGAAAGAGCTAGAAGCATCAATCCAGCTCGAACCGAGCAACTCCAGTTACCAGGCCGCTTTAGCCAACCTCTACGTGCTCGACAAGCAGTACAAGCTCGCCGAACCAATCTATCGCAAAGCCCTCGAATCAAACATCACAGATGCCGATGCCCACTGCAAATTTGGGCTCCTTTTAATTGAACATCTGAACAAGCGCACCGAAGGGGAAGCCGAGCTGAAAAAGGCTCACACCATGAAGCCTGAAGAGAAGGGTATTCAGACAGTTTACGAACGTTATGTGCGCTAAACTGTAGAACATGAAAAATGCACTTAAGCTCGACCTGGCCGCATTGATTTACGCCTGGCAAGACGACACTCAAGACAATTCGTATTATCTTGATATCGAATCTGGTGTCGTAAAACTGGTAAATCGAAATTTACTCGACTTGCGCGATTTGACCGATGAAATCGAGCAGGACAGGCACAAATTCATATACATGCCAAAACCAGCGAAAGAGCAACTAGTGCTGGACCTGAAAGAGTTCTGGTCTACAGTCACAGATGACAAACTGAGAAACATCCTCTCGATGGCTTTCGAAAGCCCCCACCTGCTCTCTTCATTCAAAAAGATTCTCGAGGGACAGCCGTCTGAATTGAAACGCTTTCAAGAGTTTAGGCTCAGCAAAACTCGGAAACGCATCGAGGAATGGCTGAATTCTCATGGGATTAAGTACGAAGTTAACTAGGTGGCACCTGGCAACCTGCCGGCAGAATAGCTAGCCCCCACTGACCGCTCGGGTAAAGAAGGACCCCGGACGCACTTGATAGCGGACCAGGGAAGATAAAGAGTCTCGTTTTCCCGCCGGATGCACAAGTATGTGCTCTGGTCAGCCATGGCGACCTCACCTTCGACCTGCTCACCGCTAACCAGGAGCACCGTCACCGGGGTGTTCATCGGAATTGCCAACGAAATCCTCCTTCCAATATCAAGACTAGTTTAGCGAATTGGCGGCACAGTGGAAAGGACTTGCGGGAAGCTGTAACCCAAGCCCTATATCGACTGAAGGGTTCATGCCGAATCTTTAGCCGATATCTAGTTAAGGTTCAGAGTTGGAAGCTAAACCGATATCGCTTTAAACTGCAGAACCAGCAGCTAAACCGATATCGCTTTAAACTCCAGAACCAGCAGCTAAACCGATATAGGTCCAGGCTTCAAAATCGGAGCATTTAGGAATATCGGTTAAAAGCTAAATGGGGGTTACTAGGCAACGGCGCTCTGGTCGTCTGGACGGAGCTTTTCGTTTTGCTCCTTGCGCAAGTATGCTTCCGGCGAACCACTGGCCAGAGCTTCATGCACTCTCGATGCGCTACCGTCACCGGTCAAGCGACGAGAATCTGCTGACACCTGGACAATCTGCAAGACTTTGGCACGAGCGGCACTGATTTCGCCTCGCGTGTTACTGATTTGACCGACCAGGTCGAGACGTCCAAGCGCTGTATAAACTTGAGCCAGACTATTAAGCTCGGAATCAGCTGCATCGAGCGCACCGAGCGAACTGCCGCTTGTATCATATTGAGCACTCGCCGCCAATGCTGCACCGATCGCCGACGAAGCGTTGGTGAGGGCTCCGTTCGCGCTGCCACCTTCATCCCAGGCCCTGGCAGACCCATAAGCGTTACTTACAGTTCCATCAGCTCTAACAGTCGTGCCATCGTAGAAGCTTACATCGCCGCCGGTTGAAACACTCATCAAGTTTTTGCCCTGGGCGTCGACTGAGTTGAAATACCCTTGATTGTTCATCTCTGTGACCTGACCGCCAGCTTCGCGGATGGTCATGTTGCCGCCGGGCTTGGTATCGACGGTGATACCACTATTGTTTGGACCACCAAAGACTCGGATTTCGCCAGAGTCCGAATCCATACTGCTGAACGTACTCTTCGTTTTAGGATCCATGTTGATGAACGTGTGACCGTCGTTGACGATCTCGCCGCATCCTGGATGTTTGACTCGCGTTCTGCCGTTGTTGTTTTCGACTGTGACCGTGCCTGTATCAGATGAAGTCGTCATCTTCCCTGTGCTGGTATCGATGTGAGTCTGTGAGTCTGCCTGCACATTACCTGCTGCTGTTACAACGGTCTTACCATCAACCGCGACAGCACCAGTATGCTCATCGACACTTAAACCAGGAGGCATCAAGTGCCTGTGTCCATGCATCTGAACCCACTCTTTAGCGTGAGTAGTTGGGTTTTCCTGCTGATAGTAAGCATGATTATTTTGGATTTTGATGACGTGACCATCTTTTTCCAAAGTGACGTAAGGTCCGTGTTCATCGCCATGCTTGTATGTTTTGACCATCAAACCATCGCGTCGAACAACAGCATAATCACCATCTTTGTCGACAAACAATCGAGTCTGGTTGGCAAGCTCGCCTGCATTCATCTGGGCGCGAGCAGCATCAGCAGTCGCATCTGCTTTGGTTTGAGTCTGAGTGATTGACTTGTCAGATGTCAGCTGTTGGGTCAACTGCTCGCGCGAGTTGAAGTCGAAGATGTGCTTTCCATCTTTGTCCGCAATGAATCCTTTCTGCGCCTTTTCATCCCACTGGAATGTCTGATGCGTGGCGCTGTCGACAACGGTTTTCGTCGAACCTTGCACGGTCACATCGTATGCGCCGCTCTTATAGTGTCCTTCCTTCGTATCCTTATTCAACGCAATTTCGGCAGCCCCAACTCGACCTTCAATCGTGTGCGGGTTCACCTTCACGTCGACAGGCACACCATCGGCATTTTTGCCGTTGAGATGCGCCTCACCGTTTTTTGCGGAAACTTCAGTTTTATTGCCGGTTTTAGTATCTGTGGTGCTGAACAACCAATCCATCGCACTGGTAACGTGACCGGTTACTTCTTTACCGACGCTGGCAACAGCGTCACCCATCTTCGAGAACCAACTCGAAACGCCGCTGCTGTCTGAAGTTGAGGCATCAGGCTTCGGCGCTGTCGTCTTCGTAGCATCGGTAGATGTTTTGAAAATGTCCGAGGTAAACGTAAGATTATCGATGTCGTCAATTTTGCTCTGGTCTGCAGTCTTGTCTGGAGTTACTCCCGCGAGCGAACTGTAGCCCGAGACAATCTTCTTCCAGGCCCAACCCGTCCAGGTGTCGTTGGTGCATTCATCGACCTTAGCAGAACTGAAGCTGCTGTGGTCGTCGCCATGACCTGACGATGTTTCACTGGTTCCGTCATTGTGATGATCGACGGCTGGGGCATCTTTGTGGTCAGCAGGCGCGGCTGTCTTCTTCTTCTCAGCAGAAGAATCAGAACCTGATGAAATAAGGCTGTCGGAAACGCTCACGAAGATGCGTCCTCTGGATCTTGAGGGTTCGGGGGGTTTGAAGGTATAGAAGTAGTAAGCATGAACACTTTAGGGATCTTTGTAAATCATGTCATTGGGGAAAATACGTAGTCGGTCACTTTAATTATTGACATCGACGCAAACCGGGCAAGGCGGAAGCTTTCCAATCATTGGACTCAGTCTAAAATTGCCCCAGACTTCACATTTTTCAGGCCCTGTGGACCTGAAGGTCTCAGTAAACATACCCAAATTGGTCTTCTTTGAATCCCAATGCTAACCAAGCGGGCGTTTCCGGCAAATTTAAGACGATAACGCTAGAATTCAAAATAACTGGATTCTCAAGGGTTTCCAGTCTGCATCCGATTCTGTACGCTAGTGCAACCAGTCATTCTGTCAGTTTTCATGATCATCGAGACTGCCGAAGACACAGGTAGAAAGGCAACTTAATGGCAACCGTCGCATTCCGACCCAAATTTACCTCAATAGCCGCAATGACCCTGCTTTTAGGCAGCTCGCTCGGTGGCTGCGCCAAAATTGAAGTCGGTCCAAAGAAACCATCAACGACGGCAACCACAACGACTACCACCACTGGAGCAAACCCGTCGGTCTCCTCAAGTCAGTCACAGGCCGGACAGGTGCCAACTTCAGTAGCCGGCGACTGGAAAGTTGGATTCCAGTTCAACACAAGCACGCTCAATTCCACCTTTCACTTAGATCAGCTCGGTCAGACTTTTAAAGGCACTGGCACCGATGACCAGGACGGAGGGCAGTTTACGATCGAAAAAGGAACGGTAGCCAACGGTCAGGTGCACTTCTTCAAGCAATACCAGGGCGCACCGCCGGTCGAGTACAGCGGCAAGCTGGAAATTCAAGACGATTCGACTTATCACGGACCTTATATGAGCGGCGACTACACAACCGCATCGAACGGAAAAATCATCAACAATATATGGGAAGCGCAAATGGTGCTTCCCAACAACGGTCTGGCGCAAGCGCCACCATCAGACCAACAACCGAAACAGGCGCCCCCAGATCAGTCGCCCGAGCAACAACCGCCTCCGCAACCAGACCGTTCACTGCTGGCCAACTGGCCTGCGGATCGCGCTCCGCATGTCTCAGGCAAATGGGATGTCGGATACGAATACAATTTCAAAACTATGCGTTCATCGATGTTTATAGAACAAGATGGTGACCGGATTACAGGGCATGGTGTGGATTTGAACACCAAAGAAAAATTTACGATCGAGAAGGGCTGGTATCACTATCCCAAAATCACGATCATTCGCAAATACACAAAAGGCAAGAATCAAGCTACATCGTCACGAACAATGGCATTTAAGGCCACTGTCAGATTCGTGAATGATAAGGATTACCAGGGTCCTTACATGAGCGGCAAGACACAGGGCGGCGGCAACTGGGAAGCCCAACGCGTAGAATAGGCATGCGCAATTAGCAAGGCTCAAGTCGACTCCCTCAGGAGATGACGCCAAGCTTCCTGCCAACTTTTTGGAATGCGCCCAGAGCACGGTCCAGGTCTTTGAACTCGTGAGCGGCAGAAATCTGCACCCGCAAACGAGCTTCGCCTTTTGGCACAACTGGATACCACAATCCACGCACGTACACACCTTCAGGAAGAAGCTCGCGACTCATATCCTGAGCGACTGATGCCTCACCAACCATGACCGGCACAATCGGATGCTCACCTTCCAGAATCGTGAATCCCAGCTTCTTTATTTCTTTGCGGAAATACGCCGTGTTGTCGTGCAACTTCTGCACGAGACTGTTATCTTCCTCGAGCATTTTAATCGCCTCAATCGATGCGCACACTATAGGTGGTGGCAACGTATTGGAGAATGTGTAAGGTCTGGACTTCTGCCGCATGTACTCGACAAGTTCCTTTTTGCCCGCAATGAAGCCGCCGGCAGCCCCACCCAGCGCTTTTCCAAGCGTTCCTGTAATTACATCGATCTTGCCGTGCACGCCACACTGTTCTGGAGTACCTCGACCGGTTTTGCCAAGAACGCCTGTAGCGTGGGACTCGTCGACAAAAAGCAGGTGGTTATTTTTTGCTGCCAGCTCGACAAAGTCTTGCAACGGAGCGTATTCGCCTTCCATACTGAAGACTCCGTCTGTGGCAATGATGCTCAGTCTGTAATCTTTAGCAGCGTCTTCTTGAATCCAGTCGGTAAGCTGCTTGAAGTCGTTGTGCCTGTAAGCTCTCAAATCGGTAGTTTTAGTAGCCTGGCGAGCCAGTCTGATACCATCGATGATACTGGCATGATTGAGAGCGTCGCTATAAATAACGTCTCGATAATCAGATTGACCAAGATCGCCTGACAGCAGAGCCGTGAAGAATGCTTCGTTGGCGGCAAAACAAGAGGAATGCAAGATAGCAGCTTCAACTCCAAGGAATTTTGCAATCTGCTCTTCTAATTCAGCGTGGATTTTTTGAGTGCCGCACAAAAATCGTACCGATCCCATTCCGAATCCATATCGCTCAAGCCCCAACTTCGCAGCTTCTCTCACCCGAGGGTGGTTCGCCAGACCGAGATAATTGTTTGAGGCGAGCATGACGACGTTCTCGCCGTGCACACTGACGGTGCCCCCCTGCAGACCATCAATAGGAACTTCGTACTTGAAAGTCTTCGCTTCTTTCGCCTGGTCTAATTCTTTACCAAGTGACGAGTATAAATCGCGAACACCAAGTTTGTGATTCTTCGATGATGTAACCATCTAGCTTGCCCCTTATAAGAGTCTTGTTCAGTCGTTAAAAAATTTGCGTGGCGAATTCAGTGTAATTCTCTGGTCGTTCTGGTGTTTCCTCTGATCAAATCTATTTTTTACCGTTTGCAGAAGGGGTAAAAACCAACTTCATTTCTTGCCCGCTTGCAAGAGCACCGAAGGCTTCCTCATATTCGTCCAACATGTAATCTTTCGCGCTGATTATTTTGTCCAATTTGTTTTGCAGGTCAAAACGATCGCACCGCAGCATGCGCAACATTGTTTCCCATGTATCAAACATTTTTCTGCCGAAAATGCCTTTGACGGTGACGCTTTTCCATATAACCGCATTGGCAATATCGAAATTCGCAAGCGGCTTGCGAGCGATTCCCAGCAAAATCACCGTGCCACCATTTCGAACTATTTTGAAGGCATCGGTGTAAGCTGCAGGTGATCCGGACATCTCAAGGACAATGTCGACGCCGTTTGAACCAATCTCGTGTTTTTCAACTGATTGATAGAGAGGAGTAGATCCCTTTGTTACATCGAAACATTCATCTGCGCCAAACTCGCGCGCCAGCGTGAATCTGCGGTCAACATCAGCTGCTTCAGTAAGATAGATTCGTGAGGCACCATAGTCACGGCACAAAAATGTTGCCATCAAACCCAACGGGCCAGCACCGAGTATCGCCACCGACTTTCCGCGAACATCAGCTTCGTGCACGGTGTGAACGGCGTTTCCAAAAGCATCGAGCAGAGCTCCGATGCGCTTGGGAATGCGAGACTGGTCACCATTTTTGCCAAGCAAAATCACATTTTTATAGGGAACAGAAACGCTTTCGGCGAAGCATCCATCAAGATGAACGCCTTTGACTCGCACCTGTGTACAGATATGCTCGTTGCCAGTTCTGCAGAGCATGCAGTGCCCGCATGAAAGATGCATTTCAGCGGTAACATAATCGCCGGGTTCGATCAAAAGCTGTTCCGGAACATTCCGCCAGTGATCGCGACCGACTCCTGCTCCAACCTTTTCGACGATGCCGCAGAACTCATGACCGACGACGATAGGCTTGTAGCCAGCCCCGTTCAAAATATATCGCTGCATCTCATTGCGAATGCCTTCGTTGTTGGCACTGCTGTAGATGCTCTTATCGGTGCCGCAGACAGCGGTGGCAAGCACTTTGATCTGAACATCGTCAAAGCCCAATTCTGGCTCTGGCACATCTGTGCGCAGAGTCATGCCGTCTTTACTCACATCTTCTTTCACAAGACATTTCATGGTGTCCGCGTCGGCTCCTTTGTAGATTGTGGCTAATTCAGCGGTAGACGCCGCATTGCGTGGGAAAAACTGTACCGGAATTGCCCACCCGAGCACAAGGGAAGCACGGCTCCAGCTTGATTGCGGAATTGTTAAGACGAGTTACGGTGATACAGACTGAAACATAGCTCCCGTCTATATAACGATGAAAGCAGTACTTTGCAATTTTTCTTGCCATCCACTAAAAGCCTGTCTGAATGCCGGTTTGCATACGATCTCGGAGAAAGCGCAAGAGAATGTGAGAGCCGAAACATGTCATCAATTAGCGTTTGTTTAGTTGCCAAGTTTCACCAGACTGGTAGATTACTGGGGTGGCACTAAACAATTTCTTTATATTCGGGAGCACCTGGCGATGAACTTTGATCCAACCAATGAAATGAATTTCGACCCCATCGTATATAGACCAGCGGCTGACGTTGTCGCCGCGTTCGTTGCCGAAGCCTCAATCGTGCGAACGATTGTGCAAGGCAGCGGCGGTCCAGATAACGCAGAAATTACTGAACCAGGACTCAGATTTGTCCGTCACCTAATGGCCACTTCGAAAACTATGCGATTCGGTTTCATGCCGAATTTTAAGGACATGAACGCGATCAGAGAAGTGGCGCGAGACTTCATCAAAAAATGCGGTGGAGCCACACACGCACTGCAGACTATGTATAACGTCATTCAGGTGGCCGAAGCCAACTAACCACCGAGTGAAAAACGCAGCCTGAGCCACATTTCACGTCCATGATTATAAAGAAAACAAAGCCCCGCCATGGCGGGGCTTTTTGTTTCTAAATGGATTGTATCCACACTAACAATTCAATAGATAAATCGTCGCAAGATAGGCAATTTCTAGATTTACCAATCTGAATGGATAACCTTTTCTAGATTGCGGGGTCGACTTCCTTTTCGTAATCGACTCCTGGCAATCCAAAACCGAACAACTTGAGAAATTCTGACTTGTATCCTTCGAAATCCGAAACATCATTCAGGTTTTCAGTCGTGACTTTGTCCCAGAGAGCCTGGACCTTCTTCTGCGTGGCCTCATCCATCTCCCAGTCGTCGATACGGATTCTTCCGTCTGAATCTAACTTCGGGCGATTGCCGTTATACAACTGAGTGGCAAAGAGTCTGTACATTTGCTCGATGCAGCCTTCGTGTGATTTAGCATCTTTCATCACTTTATAGAGCAGTGAAATATACAGAGGCACCACTGGAATTGCTGAACTTGCTTGAGTGACAAGCGCCTTGTTGACGGACACATAAGCTTTGCCGTGAATGCTTGAAAGTTCGCTCGTGATGTCTTGAGCGGCCACTTCCACATCTTTCTTGGCTCTGCCGATGGTGCCGTCACGGTAGATAGGCCAGGTCACTTCAGGACCAATGTAGGAATATGCAACGGTGATAACGCCGTCAGCAAGCACATCTGCCTTTTTGAGAGCGTCAATCCACAAGCGCCAATCATCACCGCCCATGACCTCAACAGTATCTTGCATTTCCTGCTCGTTAGCTGGCTCGATACTGATGTCTTTCACCACTCCTCTGTCGGTGTCCAGAGTCTTGTTCGTAAATACGCTTCCAACTGGCTTGAGCACCGATCTGAACATAGTGCCAGACTTCGGGTGCACGCGAACTGGCGATGCCAGACTGTAGACAACCATGTCGACTTTACCTAAATCTGCTTTAATCGCATCGATTGTCTGCTGTTTAATAGCATCAGAAAATGCATCGCCGTTGATGTTCTTTGCGTACAGACCAGCAGCTTTAGCAGCATTTTCAAAAGCTATCGAGTTGTACCAACCGGCCGTGGCCGGCTTTCCGTTTTCGCTTGGCTTTTCAAAGAAAACACCAATCGTCCCTGCTTTTCCAGCAAAAGCAGCTGTAATGCGAGAGGCTAGTCCATATCCAGTCGACGCACCGATGACGAGAACTTTCTTCGGCGTTCCTTGAATCAATCCTTGCTTCTGCACATACTCGATCTGCTCTTGCACATGTGCGGCACAGCCTGTCGGATGAGCGGTAACGCATATAAAGCCGCGAATTCTCGGTTTAATTACCATCGTGCTCTTTTCACCAGTCGTACTCATAAGTAATTCTCTCTCTTTGGGATTGTCTGCCAGTCGGGCATGTTTGCATTTGAATTTCTGTCAACACCATATTTGGTGCGGCAAATTAGTGTTTAGGTGCCTTCTTCGCAAACTTGACTAACTTAGCCTTGTATTGAGAAGCATCGAAATAACCAAAAATTCTTCCTACGACCTTTCCTTGCGGCGTAAAAACGAGCCCGGTAGGATAAGCGGAAACATCGTTCTTCTGAGCCGTTCGCTGACCTTCTCCGTGGTCTTCGGCATTCAACTTAACAGCGATATAGTGCTCGCTCAGGTATTGATTGAATGCGGGATCCGCAAAAGTCGTCTGGTCAAGTCGTTTGCACCAGCCGCACCAGCTTGTATAAAAATCGGCGAGAACAAGTTTGTGCTCTTTCTCAGCCCGGTCAAGACTTTCGCTGAAATTTGTGCTCCAACCACTCTCTGCTCCAGAACCCTCACCATCAGCTGCTAACGCCGGAGCGCAATTCAATTGCGCAGCAATCGCCAGAATACCGAGCAGGCGCAGACATTTTTGAACAATCATTTCTTTCTCTTATAGAAGTAGGTTAAGCCCGTCATTCTAATACAAGTGAACCGATTGAGCTATTTTTCAGGTGTAACGATCATCTCTTCCCTGATGATTTTGACCGGTGGATAGCCGCCGCTTAAGAAGCGATCATGGAAATCGCGCAGGTTGAACTGGGCTCCTTTTAATTTTTTGTAGTCGTCCCTGAGCGCAAGAATATCCAGCTTTCCGAGAGTGTAAACAAGATAGGTCGGGTCGGATGTACCGCGCTTGGCTTCGCGCTCAGCATTCGCCTTTTCTTGATATCCCTGCTCGACAAAAAATTTCGTGCCGTCTTGCAAAGACATGCCACGGGTGTGCATTTTGATGCCGACTATGAAACGGCAGTTGCGCAGCAAGGCATCGTGAAGCTGCACCAGTTTCAGCTTCTTGTCTCCTTTGTTGAATCCCTCGTCCAGAAGCATCTGTTCGCAGTAATGCGCCCAGCCTTCCTCAGTCAACGTGGAGCCAATCAGCTTGCGCACTTTAGTCGGCGCTGTCTGTTTGACATGAAGATACATGACGAAATGACCGGGGTACGCCTCATGAATACTGGTGCAAAGCAAATCCGAATTGCTGAAAGCGCGCATGTGCTCTTCTACGTGAGCTGGCGTCCAGTTCGGTTCAGGTGGCGTCACGTAATAAAATGATTGCACTGCCTTCTTTTCGTAAGGTCCCGGTACGTCCAGCGAGGCAAAAGTCAAAGCACGCATGAAAGACGGAGTATCAGCCACGATCGGACGCTCGGGCGAAGCTATGCTGACAATTTTTTGTTCAACGCAGAACTTTCGAATTCGCTCAAGCAAATTACGGATATCGGTAAGCAACTGAGCCGGTTTCGGATGCTCTTTTGCCACATCTTCATAGCATTGCTGCGGGGTTTTACTCGGCTCAATCTCTTTGGCCAGACTGACAAATTCCGTCTGCAGACGCTTCAGCTCTTTGTCTGCGCGCTCCAGCAAAGAATCTAACGGCTCATCGACCATTTCCTGGTAAAGAAGTTTTTTCTTGTACGCATCTTCGCCGTAAGCGAAATTACCTTTGCAGGAATTTTTGGCAATCATCTCCTCCAGGAAAGTCTGATAGTCTTTCAGCGCCACTACACAGTCTTTTGTGGATTCAGCGAGTTCGTTCTGCAGGTGCTGATCTTTGACGCCTTTAAAGGCTGCGGGAACGGAAGTTTTGAAGAAATCGACCGCGCCGGGCAGCTGCTCAACTGCAATCTCTGCATAGATTTTTGGCACCAGCCTGGCGTCGAGATTTTGCCTGGCAAATTCAAGCGCCTGGGGCATCAATTTTTCCCTTGCGATCACGGCCTTCATACGCGCCTGCAAAGGCGCAAAATCTCGCTTGACCAGGTTGAAGATGCTGGAGCTGATACTGCTGGAATAAGTGTCAGGGTCTTTTTGCCAGAGTTTCAATTCGTCATAACTGAGTAGGTCGTTATTGATGTGACCGAGCAAAATTTCACGGTCGTGCCGGATGTTTCGAGATAAAGTAGCGGGATCTAAGGCTTGCAGTACGTCTCTGTAGCTTTTCAAACCAGCAATCCGCGCCGCAATAAACTCAGCAGAGTAGTTCTCCAGCTCGCTATCGTGCTCATGAAAGCCTGATTGCGTAGCCCAGCTCGGCTCGAGCTTGAACATGTCATCGAAAAATGAATCAGCAATGATGCTGAAATTTTGATCACCGGTGATACCCGCTTTAGGTTGCGGAGCAAGAATTACAGGCGGTTTAGTTTTAAAGGCGGCAGCTTCAACTTGGGCTCCTGCGGCTTTCGATTTCACCGCCTTTGAGTCAGAATTCTCAATCGTTCTTTGACTTGCTTCAACCGCACCGACCGAGTGCCAGTTCACGAAAAGCGGGCAAGAGGCAAGCACAATCGTAAACGACAATGCCTTTACAACGCCCTGAATTCGCCACTTCGTCATGGTCACTTTCCTCTTAGCTGAATTTCATCCCGAGTTGAGAAATCATACGCTCCTGACGATGTTGAAATCCTTATGACATCAAAAACAAAGAAACCATTACGGAATTAGCTCAAGCGCCGATTAGCGCGTCAAATAGCAAAATTCTCAGAGCTGTGATCTCGCGTAACAATCCGAGTTTCGGCGAACAATATATGTAATATTGATCTGGGAGCTCAGGAGAGTTATGTCAGGCTACAATATTTTCGTGCTCGTCAAGCAGGTTCCAGACCAGGGATCGAAGGCGGGCATAAATCCAGACGGTACGATTGATCGGGCGAAAGCCAAGCGGATGTTAAATCCATTTGACAGATACGCCCTGCAAGCAGCTTTACACACGAAGAAAGCCTACGGTGGAACGGTAACCGCCATTTCGATGGGACCGCCGCCCGCTGTTGAAATTCTCATGGAAGCGCTTGAGCACGGAGTAGATCGCGGTTTTCTTCTATCAGACCGCAGATTAGCTGCCTCCGACACATTGGCAACAGCCTATGCGCTGTACAAAACAGTTTTATATGCAGGCAAATTCGATCTCATCTTTTGTGGTCTGCAAACCACCGACGGTGACACAGCACAGGTCGGTCCACAATTGGCTGAGCGTCTGAATCTGCCGCAAATCACTTATTGCGAAGACTTCGCCATAGAAAACGGCCGAGTGCAAGCAAGAAGAATTATTGAGGGCGGCATCCAGAGAGTGAGTACCGGCACGCCAGTACTCGTCACCGTCGCCAACTCGTATCATCCACTTGAATACAAATCATTCAGAGGCGCCTGGCGAGTGCAACAACTGGCCAGACGACAGGAAGAACTGAAGCAATTCATTCAGACAATCGACCTGGATATGATCGGCGCAGACATCGAAAGATGCGGACTGAAAGGCTCGCCAACGATCGTTGCTGCAACCGAGAAAGTGGGTGAAATCGGCGGCAGTTGCACCATGCACGAGGGTCACTCACCAGAAGAAATGGTGCTCGAAATCATCAAAAACACAGGCATCCGCGAATACTTGGTGGCAAAATAATGAGCGAAGAAACTAAACCGCAACAAGCACCAGAAACTGCACCAGAACCAACACCAGATGTCTCGCAATTTTGTCCCAAAGGCGACGTTCTGGTCGTAGCTGAGCACATCCTCGGTGAGTTGCAGCCGGTCACCCTCGAATTACTGGGTGCCGGTCGCATTCTCGCAGACAAGATGGAACGCAAGCTTCTCTGCATCGTCATGGGTCACGAGATCGGCGACATCCCGCAGAAGATGATCGAGTACGGCGCAGACAAGGTCTATGTAGCAGATCACGAAGAACTGAAGTGTTACCGAACTTTGCCTTATCGTCGTGCACTCGTTGATTTTCTCGAGTCACTGCCTGAGCCACCACATACGACACTGCTCGGTTCGACCACGACCGGTCGCGACCTTGCACCACGCATCGCCGCTCACTTCGACACAGGTTTGACTGCTGACTGCACAGAGTTGGACATCGGACCCTACGAGCACAAGAGCAAAGTAGACCCAACGAAAATCGGCTTGTATCCAAACTGCTTGTACGCAATTCGTCCAAGCTTCGGCGAAAGCTTGAAGGCAAGAATTCTTGGACCGTGGAAAAATCCACAGATGGCTACCACTCGACCTGGCGTCATGATTCCGAACAAACCGGATGCTGGCAGAAAAGGCGAGATCATCAAAGTTCCAGTAAATTTGAAGGACGAAGACGTAAGACTGGTGGTTGAAGAAACCATTCGAGAAGTGTCTAAGGGAATCAAGCTGTCTGATGCAGACGTGATCGTCGCCGGTGGCTATGGACTGGGCACTGCCGACGGCTTCGAACTGATAAAGAAATTGGCCGCTTGTTTCGAGAATTCTGCTGTCGGAGCTTCGCGTAAGGTTGTTGACCTTGGCTGGATTCCATACGCCAATCAGGTAGGTCAAACAGGCAAAACCGTTCGGCCAAAACTCTACATCGCATGCGGCATCTCAGGCGCCATCCAGCACCGAGTCGGCATGTCGAAATCAAACATCATCATTGCAATCAACAAAGATCCAGATGCCGCGATTTTCAAGTTCGCGCACCATGGTATCGTCGGCGATTGCTATCAGATCATCCCTGAGATGATCAAACAACTACAGGAAAACAAAGTGAAGCGGGAGGTTCAGGCAGTTGTCGGAACGCATTGAATATGACCTATTGCTCGTCGGTGGCAGCCCATCGAATCTGACACTCGCGTATCACTTCCTTGAACTGGCGAAAGCCAGCGGCAAGGAATTCACGATCGCCGTTCTGGAAAAGAGCAAAGAATTCGGCGCCCACATCATGAGTGGTGCTGTCTCTAATCCTCACGTACTGCAGAAAGTCTGGCCGAACTACAAAGAGTTAGGTTTCCCTATCGAAGCCACTTGCACGGAAAGCAATCTCTCTGTGCTTGGTATCGAAAAGAAGTGGGACATGCCCAACGCCATGGTGCCAAAAACCATGGACAAAACTGGTTACCTCGTTCTCAGCTTGAGCTTCGTTACTAACTGGATGGCCCGCCAACTTCAAGAGAAGGCAAAAGAAGTTCCAAACGTTTCGATAGACCTTTTCACAGGCTTCGCCGCGCACGGTGTGGTGTTCGAAGACGGACGCGTAGCTGGTGTTAGCGTCAGCGAAGATCCCAAAGGCGAAGATGATTACGTCTACGGAAAGTTCACCTGTTTCGGAGACAAAGGTTTCATCTCGAGAGATGTAATTGACCACTTCAAACTACGCGATTGCCCGCAGATCTGGTCAGTTGGCGTCAAAGAAGTGTGGCAGTGCAACGAGTCTTATGAAGGTAAGGTCTGGCACACACTTGGATGGCCATTGCTCGAAGGCACCTTCGGTGGTGGCTTCGTATATGGCATGAAAGACAACAAACTGACAATCGGCATGGTTATCAGTTTAGACAGCCACGATCCAAACATGAACCCGCAGCAGAAACTGCAAGACTATAAGAAGCACCCCTGGATTCAAAAAATGATCACTGGTGGCAAGCTCTTGAAGTACGGCGCCGCCCTGCTTCCAGAAGGCGGCTACTACGCACTGCCAACCAAGTTCGCAGTACCCGGTGGTGTTCTTCTGGGCGATGCTCTCGGCGTTCTGGACGTCAAAAATCTCGCTGGTATCGACCGCGCCATGGAATGTGGTTACGTGGCTGCAGAAGTCTTGCACGACGCTCTCGTCAAACAAGATTACTCAGAAGCGGCACTGGCACCATATCAGGAACGTCTGAAAAACAGCTTCGTGATCAAAGAATCTTACGACAACAGATATTTCCGCTGGGCCTTCATCGAAAATCCAAAATTACTCGGTGAATACTTACCTGAAGTTGCACGCAGCATCGACAAATCCTCGGCCATGTTCGGCATGTGGAAAGTATGGTTCAAACATCCTTTCGGCGCGCCAAAGGACGGCGTCAGATCGCTCGGTTTGATCAACGGCAAATTCAATATCGGTCCGATCAAGTACGAAGCCGACTACAAACACATCATTCCTTCGTTTGTAGCTCCGAAGTACGAAGAGCCTCAGTACGACAAAGCGACGATTTATTCACGAGCAGATGCAGTCTTCTACTCGTCGACTAAATACCATGAAGGCAACAATCACATCGACGAATTCAACGCCCAGGTTTGCGTGGAATGCATCAAGCGCTACGAAGGCGTCGACAAAACGACTCCATGCGTCGCCGACTGTACAGCCGAAGTGCACAGAATCGATATCGTCGATCAGATCAGAAAACACGGCATGTCTCTGGAAAATTGCGTCCATTGCCGCACCTGCGAAGACGTTTGCCCAGAAGTTAATCTGAGAGTCAAACCGACATCGCAAGGCAGTGGTCCAGATTTCTTAGGCTTGTAGAGCCGGGTCGCCTGAATGGCGCCTTGTTTCAGAGCGTCGAAGACGTCTCCAATTGGTTTTTAACCGATATCGGTTAAAAGTCCGATTTATCTTTCTAAAACCAGGGGAGAGAACGCCGTGAAGCTGGCGCTATCTTTAGGTCCGCCGTTTTGCACCTATCATTTTATGGGGTATGGGAATCTCCCTATTGAGATCGGACCCTGGCGCCCGTACATTGACCATGTACCTTCAGCGGACCCAATATCCTGTTTGATTCAGCATTAACTGCGAATCCGTCGGCGCCGACCAAGCCATCAGAAGCTTTAGAGCTTCTCAGGCAAGACATCGCCGCCCACCAGGACCAGATGGCTCAGAAAAGCTATCTCGGTCGCGCTATTTCAGCGGTGACAAGTTTAGGCAGAGCCGATACTTTGACGCCAGTCGAGCAGCTCGACGGTCAGATTAAAGAGGCAGTGCGAAAAGGCGATACCAACTCGGCCAATGAATTGGCTAGCAGAGCCAGAGGTCTGGTTGATGCCGACAAAACTTCGCTGAAAATGGACTTTCAAATCGACAAATACGGCGCCGGAATGGTAAAGACGGCAGGTTTGTTCCTACCAGGCAGAGCCGGCTATGCAGTTGCAGGAGCAGCGCACGCCCTCGACCAGGCAAAACCCGGTGACTCGATCGCAAACCAGTTTATCGACGCAGGGCTCGGTCTCACAAAAGGTCTGGCGCTGAAAGGCAGCTTCGATTATGTCGGAGCCAAAGATATGAGCATTGCTCTCAAAGCCGTGAGCCTTGGAACGTCGTATCGTGTGCTGGACGGAGCACTGACCAGACAGACTTATCTCAATGCAGACGGCAAGTTCGACCTGGGCGATGGTTTAGCCAAAACATTCGATCAATCATTCAATAAAACTGCGCTCGCTTCGGACGTACTTATTTTCGGTTTATCACATGGCGCTCTCAGCGGCATTAATGGCATCACCAGTGGTGCCCTTAAAGGCAGTCCATTCTGGTCAACAGTCACAACCGGGGCAGTCTTCGGTGCAGCCTCAGGAAGTGCTCAAGAAATTAACCGACAGCAAACGGCGGGAGAAAAATTTGATGTCGAAAAAATTCTTACAGCCGCGGCATTGACCGGTGTGACAGACATGGTCGCGGCTGCACCAGGCGCTAAATTAATCAGCATGGCGCAGAGACCATCCACTTTCGAGCAAAACAGGGTCGAATCCGGGCATACCGGGTCAGGCGACTCAGCGACAGCACATGAATCTACGTTCGGGAAAGAATCTAGTTTGGGCAACCTCACCGGGTTGGGTAGAGAATCCGGATCAGGCAACGAATTTGCCAGCCGAGGCTACCGCCCCGAAAGTCTGACAGGCGAAGGTTCGGAGCTCAGGATCAATCCGGTTATCCAGAGAAATTTATCCGACTCGCATTCTCGAGAATTTCAGCTGGTAAACGGCGATCAACGTGTAATTGATCAACTTAGATCTGCACCAAGAGACCCAGTATTTGCAGCGGTTCGCGAAGTGACACCATCTGGAGTGCTTGGACCAACTGAGAGTCTGATTATTCAGCACTTAGAAGCACACCCTACATCCTTTAACACGATTAACAAACAAGCGTTCGGGGGCGCAGACCTTATCGCCACATGCAATCCCCGCTCACTGTCTTCAGAACTACTAGCTAAACACATCTTGCCGGAGGCCGAAGGGGTCTACGTAACTCAGGATCAAAGCGGACGCCTTCGATTCACGGATGCTGCTCCGGCGCAATTGAAACCTGGTGAATCAGAGCCAATCAAATTGGACAACACAGTCAGTGATGTTTTGCTCAGCGCAAGAACTCCCCAATATGTTGAAAACACTCACGATAAATCCGCTATAGCAAAAGCGATGAGGCACTTCAAAACACCTGTTAGATTTTTCCAGAGCGGAGTTGATAGCATCGCCTTCGAATTGCCTGACAAAAGCATTCTCAAAATAACAGATCACGGTTGGGATGAAACTTGGGGTAACCGGGAGATCTGGACGAAGAAAGGTCTCAAACTGATAGACGCACCCATATTAGTGAGACCTCAAACGATCGACTTGCCAGATTCGTCCCTCACATATTTCGTTCAAAAACGTTTGCAAAGCCCGGTAATGATGCCGGAATTGCGCGCCTTCGATCGCCAAATAGTCGAAGATGGTAAGTATGTTTTCTGGGATAACGACTTTGGACTCCACGGTCGAAAGCAGCTAGGCGTGGATCCAGACAACGGCGAAATATATTTGATCGATTACGACGCCATGCGCCTTCCTCATTTAGTTCCAAAAGAGGAACCACGCTCCATTGACGACATAGATAGAATCCTTGAAAGATACGACGATTGACCTGTCGCGAGCAATTTAAAGATGGATTGGGAAGAGAACTCGAAACTCTGGAATGAAAATGCGGAAGCATGGACCTTCCTTGCCAGGAAAGGTCGTGACATTACCAGAGACAACTTGAACACGCCCGCATTTCTCTCCATGCTGCCTGACGTAAAAGGATTGCGCGGACTCGACATCGGCTGCGGTGAAGCAAATAACACCCGTCTTGTCGCCAGACGAGGTGCCACCATGCACGGTATCGACGCCTCGGAAATTTTTATCAAGCATTCAATAGAAGCAGAGAACGAGTCTCCACTCGGAATAAAATTTCAGGTTGCCAGCGCCCAAAAATTGCCCTTTGCTGACGACAGTTTCGATTTTGTCATGGCAACGATGTTCTTAATGGATGTGCCCGAGCCATGGGTCTGCATTCAGGAGTCCTTCAGGGTGCTCAAACCGGGCGGTTTTCTGCAATTCTCCATAACCCATCCATGTTTTCAAACCCGCCGCTGGGAATGGATAAAAGAAAGTGACAAAAAAATAGGTGTAATCTGCGGAGATTATTTTCAGGGTTCGCAGGGCAACATCGAACGCTGGACATTTACCCAGTCTTCCGAAACGGAAAAGTCTCAATTCGAGCCGTTTAAAGTACCGACCTTCTACTGGACGCTCAGCGAATGGCTAAATTGGCTGGTCGAAAGCGGTTTTTATCTTGAAAAATTTTGCGAGCCCCGTGTCACACCCGAAATCATTGCTCAACATCCAGGTTTAGCGGGCTGGGACAAAATTGCGGGCTATCTCCATATACGCTGCCGCAAGCCGTAGCAATCATTGGAAAGTTATCGCGCCAATCTGCTGGGCGAAATCGAATTGCAGAGTTTGACATTTAACTCAATGCTTGAATGGCAAGCTCTTTGAACTTTTCATCAAGTTCTCCCGCCACCTTGGAAATTTCGCTTGAGTTCAACCGACCAAACGTAGTCGAAGGTTTTTCATAGCTAATACAGGTCTGACCGTCACGAGTAAAAAGCAAGACGCGAGGCGGAGCAAAAAGAGTTGCAAGAGTGTTGAACTTTGCCATTTTGTCAGCGATGAGCGGATTACCGATCAGATACTGCCGGGAGCGAATATTAGACCTTGCAAGCTCCGGTAATAACCGATCCATTTCCAGAACCGAGATAATCATTAAGCCGCTAGCGCCCTCCATTCGCTTCACGGAATCCTGCAAGCTTTCGGCACCGGAAAGCGCGGCATTTTGGTCCAAATGGCCTAACTGACTTTCCAGATCTGAAGCTACTTGTTCAAATGCCTTGTTCGCACAATACGTTATGAGGTTTGTTTCGGAAGATTGATGTGTTACAGAAACACTGGCTGCATTAGCGACCATGAAACTCCTGCTCCTTTGAAGATGGAAAGTCTATTTACGCTTGGGAACGACAAGTCTTGAGATCATGATTTGCAAAGTTTCATTATTTTGATTTTTAGTGATACTGCGGATAGTGACTATGCCTCGGTCGGGACGACTGCGAGAAAGTTTTATTTCCGTAATTTCCGTCTCGACTTGCAAAACATCGTTAGCCCTCGTCGGTCTTGGCCAGGTAATTTCGGCACCGGCTCCAATCAGTCCTCCGGAGATGTTGGCGCTGGACACAAGCAATTTCATCGAAATAGAAGCAGTGTGCCACCCGCTAGCGGCTAAACCTCCAAAGAAAGTGTCCTTTGCAGAAACCGGGTCGGTATGGAAAGGTTGAGGGTCAAAATCGCGAGCAAAAGCTACAATCTGCGCTTCATCCAGCTGATGAGTGCCGCTAAGAAAAGTCTGCCCAATCTTGAGATCGTCAAGCATCAGACCCGTATTGCCTTTTTCATCCACCAAATTCATGTGCACTCCAATTTTTTTGATACGCTTGCAATCTTTTCCAAAACTTTTTGAAAGACATTCCATTCTTCATCGGACAACGATGATTTAAATTGCTCTTGCACATGCTGCCAGTGTTCAAAGGCAATCTGTCTTTTTCGTTTTCCGTCAGCAGTCAACTTCAATAATTTCACTCGCGGATCGTGATGGGGCACGCGCATTACAAAGCCAGCTTCCTCTAAAACTCGGACGTTACGCGTCGTTGTTGTCTGGTCAAGATCCAACAACTCGCTCAACTCACTTATCGTCGCCACATTTTGCCGCTGCAGCACACTTAAAAGCGTGTACTGCGTTGTGCGCAAACCGCTAGGAGCCAGAGCCCGGTCGTACGCATTGGTGAGCGCTCGGTCGGCACACCTTATTGATCGTGAGATGCAATCGCTTCCGCTCGTTATTGGAGATCTCATTTCCACCAACCATTTATGAACATTGGCTGCAGGTTGCATGTATATACATATAAATTACCATCATTCGGCTCTGTTTGTCAACGAATAGAGGGCAATAAACATGCACATACATAAGAAGAGAAGGCACCAGAAGAAAAGCAAACTAGAACGATAACAATAAAGATGCTTTGTCGACCAGCGCGCTGGAGTGGTAATAAATTGGAAATCTGATTCACCTATATTGAGGATTAAATCTGCAAGAAAATTGCCATATGAGTGGAGCGCACCAGAAAAATGGGAAAACTTGATTCTTAAATCTCGGAAGTTCAGCATTTACAAAAAACCAGCGACCAGGTAGGTTCGCATCTAGACATGTCGAACTTGACCACAGCCGAAAACGCCATTGCTGCGAACAAACATACATCGCCTCTTGTCCATCACCTCGAAATAGGCGGGCTCACTACTGCTGCCGGTGGTGCAGTTGGCGGTGCGCTCGGTGGTACATTTGGTCTGGTCGCAGAGGGAGCAGTTCAAGCCTTCACTGCCCCGCTAGCTTCATTTTATGACTTCGCAGGACAATACAAAACGGCGAACAATTTACTGCGAATGGAATCGAATTATATGTCCGGTGCTTCTCACTATGGTGCTAGAGGTGTAGCAATCGGGCTTGTTGTTGGCGCAGCGGCTTACGCTGCTTACGAAGTGAAGAATTACTTCGATAAATAATTCGCTGACCATGAAAAGCCTATTTGCCGCGAACATCGCGACATCACTTACTCGCGGCAACCATTTTTGCGCTTTCCTTTACGCGTCCTGCAGCTTTCAAAACAGTTCCGTAATCCTTTAAGATCGGCTTCCAGTAACTGGCAGGTAAGGCGATTCGGTCGACAGACCACGCTTCAATCCAGGTTGCAGGCGCAGTTTTCTTTTCGCCTTCCAGCCCTTCGAGATAGCAAAGCTCCATGCTCGCATCAAGACAAAGTTGCATGCGCTGCGCGGCTTGCTGTGGCTTGTGAGCAGCAAGAAGAGCTAGAGCTTGTTTGCGTCCGCCGTCAAGAATAGACTTCACGTTATCGACTGTAATGTAGTTGTCTGGATAAAAGATTGCATGGTCTTGATCGGAGAAATCATCAAGTTGTGCTTGCGTTCCGGATAAAGCTATTTTTTTCAATTGGTCGACTTGTTCTTGCGATGCGTCTCCATCAATCTTCGACACGAAGGCAACCTTGCTGCCATCCCAGGTAAAAGTCTGTTTAGTGTAAGCCGCGCTTCCGGGATCTTGAGAAATTATTTCCAGGCGACCACTTCTGCCAATCACGTCTGTTTTAGCAGTGTTAACTGCTACTTTCAAAGGAATATTTTTCTTCCAGACCACCTTTTCTCCCGTCATTCCTTCCAGGAATGTTTTTTGTGGTTTATCGTCAGAGCTATCAGAAAAGCATACGCACAATTTTCGAGCACCATTTTTCTTTAGTGCACCGGGCGTAATGACATCACTGGTGGTATCAGCAAACGTTGCCGTGGTACTGAGCGAAGAAATTGCTACCAGAAGTGAAAGAACTGCTTTCTTTGCGTTCATTTTTCGGACCTCGAAATCTCCAACTGAACATCTAACGCGGCACCGTCAAAAAATAGTCGGATCGTTCAACAAGTGTAAACACTTGTCCAACTGTTTTCTATACACACCATAATGAGTGCTTGCGAGGACTAATGACCGGTTGCCTTGCGAAGTCTTATGGGACCACGCGCTTCCACTGCACTCTTGATTACTTTACCTTTCTGTGTAGCCTGAATGTAACCGCGGTCGATCAACTCCTGAGCGACCTCACGCACTGTATCCATTTCTTCGCGCCATTTGTCTTCCGAAAAAACTTGACGCGCCACTTCAGACGGACAAATGGTCTTACCTTCGCCTCGTTCGGCGATCAGTTCCAACGTCGCGTTGGCAATCTTTTCGCGCTTGCTGTCTGACACAAACTTACTTGCTTTCCTGTTTCTGCTTACTTGCCGACTTACTTGTTTGCTGAATGATCACTTCTTACTTAGTAATCGCGGCAGCATTTTTGGAAAGAATCGAATCGGCGCACTGACGAATGTGATTTGCAGATTCTTCCCGATGCGTCTCTTCCAGCAGATTTGCATAACATTCGAGCATCTGCCCTACCACAGTTGCTTCTGCTCCGAGCGCTTTTGTTTGACCATCGATTGCGCGCAAATAATAAATCTCAGCTTCATCATATTTTTGCTTACGCCGTAAAATTTCAGCAAGGTAGAAGAAACAAGTAGCGATATCCGTATCGATAGCAACATGCGCCGGTTCAAGCAATCCAATCAAACGCCTGAGAAGCAGTTCTGCGGCAGAGAATTTATTTTCTAAATAGCGAGACTGCGCCAAATTCTTCAAACAAATCAGCAAATCTTCGTTGTTCTGAGGCGTTTCACTCTGGCGTATCGACAACAATCGCTCCCAGAGCACCGACGCATGCTCATACTGACTCGAGGCCGAATAATGATGAGCCAGTTTCTGCAATGCCAGCGCGTTATCTGGATGCGATGGTGGCAATCTCTTTTCGTAAATATCGAGAGCGTCTTTAAAGAGTTCTTCCGCTTTGTCCTTCTCTCCATCCGCTTCGCAAACATCCGCCAGGTCGACCATCGTTGCGGCAACGAGAGGATGACGTTCACCAAGAATTCGCGTCTTAATTGACAGAATACGCTTGTACAGATTCTTCGCTTCAGAATATTTTTCACGTGCGGCATTGAATTTCGCCAAACTGGACATGCGCTGGAGAACTTCCGCGTCGCTCGCCTCCAGCGATTTCTCTTCCAACTCGAGTAAGCGCAACTCCAACATGGCGACCGCGTTCTTGTCGTTCAACTCGTTGAGAACTTGCATCAAATTGCGAATTACTTCGCTCAGTTCAGCGCTGTTTTTACCCAGGCTGCTTTCCAAAATTGACAGCGCTTGCTCCCAGAGAAAACGCGATTGCTGGAATTTGCCCTGGTCTTGATAAAGCTTGGCGAGATTGCTCAAGCCAATTCCAACTTCTGAATGTTTGAATCCAAAAGCCTTTTCGAGAATTATCAAAGAACGCTTGTAAGCTTTCTCGGCTTCCTCGTACTGCTTCTGGCCGGCATGAACCAGCCCCAGGTTGGCTAAACTGTTGGCCACCTCGGGATGTTCAGCCCCCAGCGCATACATATAGACATTGTGCAGCCTCTTGCAAAGCGGTTCCGCTTCAGCGTAACGCTCCTGGAAGAAATAAAGCGCCGATAAATTATTCAAACTGGCGACGATATCTTCGTGCAAGCTAGGCAGAAGCCGCTCACGAATCGTCAATGAGCGGTCATAAAGAGGCTCGGCTTTGTCGTATTTGCCCTGCTCGAAGTAAATTTCAGCCAGATTGTCGAGCACGTTTGCGATTTCAAGCTCGTCGCCTGAGTCTTCGACCTCTCTCAAAGCAGCATGCACAAAGTTTTCGGCCTCACTGTAGCGTCCCTCTTGGAACGCTTCAGCGCCTAGTTCCGCAAAACTTTTCTGGCTGTCATTCATTGTTGTCGTTCAAATGGCGGAAAGATAATTGAATACTGCCCATTTACCAGGTCCAAGTATCTTAATTTTGGGGGTTCCAGGAAGAGTTATTTTAAGGCAAATTCGGGGCATGAGCATTGTGACGCGCAACAATATCATGAAGAATCGATAGATTCTGCCAGGCTTACTATCTGAACGCACAATCATACACTTCGTTTCGGGTGCTCCGGCACCTTCCCTTTTCCTTCGAACGAAGAGATGAGTGAGACCAGCGACCGATGAGCACCGACATCAACGTACTAATCATCGACCACAACACCGATGACGCGCGACTGCTTCAACAGCTGCTGACCAACAGCGAAGTCGGTCAATTTGCTGTGGAGTGTATAGAAAACCTGCAAGACGGGCTCCAGCGCCTGAAGACGGGCGGCATCGACGTGCTTTTGCTCGATTTATCGATGCCTGAAAGTCAGGGCATCAAAACGTTTTTGACCGTGCGCAAAGAGACCGATAATATTCCAATCGTCGTTTTGACGGGGCTTGATGAGCATGCCATTGCCCTTGAAGCAGTCAGGCTGGGAGCTCAGGACTACCTGGTCAAACGAGATCTCAACTCGAACTGGTTGAGCCGGACACTCCTTTATTCAATCGAGCGATTCACGGCCAACAAAGAAATCAAAAATCTGAACGAAGAACTCGTCAAAGCCAGGGATGAGGCTCTGGCTGCAGCCAGATTCAAGGCGGAATTTCTGGCCAATATGAGCCATGAGATTCGCACGCCCATGAACGCCGTCATCGGCATGAGTGACTTGTTGCGTCGCACAAGTTTGAATGCCGAGCAAAGCAAATTCGTCGAAGTTATAAAAAGTGCAGGCGGCGCATTACTAAATGTCGTCAACGACATCTTGCTCTTTTCGAAGATGGAAGCCGGGAGATTTCCTCTCGAAAACACAGAAGTCAATGTGCTGGAACTGGTTGAGGGAGTGGCCGAGATTCTGGGCGGACCAGCTCGGCTGAAGGACCTCTCGCTAGTGGCTTTCGTCGAGCCGACAGTGCCCAGAGTGGTAATGGGCGACCCGACGAGATTGCGCCAGATCTTGCTCAACCTGGGAAGTAACGCCGTTAAATTCACGGACAAAGGTTTCGTGCAACTGACCGTGCGCAACGAACCCGGTCAAAAGAATACGCTTCGATTCGCTATTGAAGATAGTGGCTCTGGGCTCTCGCCAGACACCATGCAAAGACTATTCAAGCCGTTTTCCCAAGGCATGGAGAAAGCCGCCACTACGAATGGTGGCACAGGGCTGGGGTTGGCAATTTCAAAACTGATGGTTGAATTGATGGGCGGCGAAATCGGAGTCGACAGCACGCAAGGTCAAGGTTCGACGTTCTGGTTCAAACTGCCTGTGGTGCTGAGCGAAAAACAGCCCGACGAAACGGCGAACCCGACTGGGAGACTACTTGCAGTCAACTTCACCCCACGCGAACTTGAACAGTTGCGGACCTTCACGACACATTACGGCGTAGGGTTCGGCAGTGCAGCAGATGCGAAAGAAGCAATTCTGGAAGTGGAACGTGCGCGCAAGAATGGCAGCATCTATGATTTTGCTTTGATAAACGTCGATCCACAAATTCTCGACCACACGACAGTACCTAAAGACCTGGCAAAGCTAGTCAATCAACTGGAATTGTTTGGTATCTTGCTGACAAATTTCGATCAGGCAGCGCTGGGAGAAGATGCGCTGAAAGCTGGATTTTCAGCCTACCTCACACGCCCGCTCAAGCAAACGCAACTACTGCAATGCCTCGATGATTTATCGAACGGCAAAAAACTTGCGCCGTTTAGCAGAGGACCAAATGACGGCAACAAAGAAAAATCGCTTGACCCGACCTTGCGTGTTTTAATTGTTGAAGATAATCCAATCAATCAAGAAGTGGCTAATTTACAGCTGAAAAAACTGGGTTTGTCCGCATTGATTTGCAGCAACGGACTGGAAGCCGTAAATCTTGTCAAACAACAAGAGTTCGACGTCATCTTGATGGACTGTCAGATGCCCGTCATGGATGGCTTCGAAGCAACAAGACAGATAAGAGCGCTCGGCCCGCAGCTGAAAACGTCACCTATTATTCTGGCGATGACTGCAAACGCTATGGAAGGCGACCGAGAAGAATGCCTGGCCATCGGCATGGACGAATATGTCGCTAAGCCAGTTACGATTGATGGTTTACTTTTCCTGCTCAGCAAACTGTTGCCAGACCGGTTAGTAGATTTCAAAACGCATGACATTCGTTTTCAATTGGAGCGATCCTCGAGAAGCGCCACGGTCGTTGCAGAAGAAGCTAAAGCACCGGCTCCCGCCACAACTCAGCCGACGCTGTCAACGCTGTCGACGCAGCCGAGCGACCGCACCATCGACACCGAAATGCTCACAGCAAATTTCGGATGGGAGAGCGCATGCCGCCTGCTTACTATGTTTGCCGATGGAACCCCGGCAATCCTTGAAAAACTCGATAAGGCGATAACAAATACAGATTCAGCGCAGGCGAAGGCCAATTCGCATGAACTGAAAGGCTACTGTTCTACAATTTCTATGCACGAAATGGCCGCATTGAGCAAGCAGATAGGCGACGCCACCCGTAGCGATGACTGGACACAAGCTCGACAGCTTTTCGCCCAACTGGTAACCGCTTTCGAAAAAGCACGCAAAGAAATAGAATCGACTATTATGTCTTCCACCACCTTCACCACATGAGGCGCAAATGTCTGACGACACAATTTCAATTTACCTGGTCGAAGACAACGAACTGATCCGTTCGGCTGTATCGGTGGCTTTGAACGGTATCGAGGGATTCAAAGTAATCGGACAAGCGGCTGATGGTGCTGCAGCGATAGACGAGATTTTAGCCAGCCGCCCCAGTTTAGCCCTGGTTGATATCGGTTTGCCGAAGGTAGATGGCATCGAAGTCACCAAGACGGTAAAACAAGAATTGCCCGGACTGAAAGCAATCATGCTCACCTCACACGATTCAGACGAAGACATGTTCGCCTCGTTTCAAGCTGGTGCAAACGGATACATCATCAAAGACGGATTTAGCAAAGCTAAACTGGAAGTAGCCATTCGCACTGTCTACTCAGGCAGCTCCTGGCTTGATCCATTGATCGCACAACGGGTGCTGCAGGTGGCTGCCAATGCCGACAAGCTGAACCTGACTCGCAACGAAAAATCATATCTGGAAAAAGTTGCCAACGGAGTTTCCAAAGAAAGCCGCGCCGCCACAGACCAGGCGCAGGCGCTCAAGGAGCTGGCAGACGATCATATGGATGAAGCCTGGGACTCATTCATGCATCGCCTCATGGGCTTCAAACAAAACAGCAACGAAGAAAACAACTAGACTTATCGCGAGCTGACGAAACTCCACCTGCAGTCCATAGGATGGACCTTGCAGGCAACTGCGCTTTCGGCAAACGCAAACGGAAGGTACACAAAGGCCACAAAACGAAATTACTCTCGATTCATGTTCGAAACGAAGGCGCTCGCTGGAGGATTCTTAAATGACAGAGCCGAGAGACAATCAAGTTCCCCAAGCTGTTGATCGTGTGATCACGCAACTGAGGCAAGATAATACCGAAGGTGCACTGAAGCAGATCCACGACGAGATGAACAAGCCTGGTGGTGCGACAGAGTCCAACAAAGAATTTCTAATGGCTCTCACCCAGCGATGCCAGGAACAAGGGTATTTGCCCAAGCTGGCTGTGGATTTCGGTCAGAAAAATTTCAAAGCCCTCGACTTGAACGGCAATGGAAATATTTCCAGCAACGAGTTGCAGCACGTTTTGAACGACAAAAAAATGATGTCTCAGCTCGATCCATTCCAGCGTGAAATGGCTGCGTATTTGCTCGCAAATTCCAAAGAAATCGGCGACCTCAACATGAACTCCAGAGGCGCACAAGCAGGGATCACGGCTTGGAAGTTAAACACTTACGCAAAACAAGCCGATACCAAATACGAAACCTACCAAAATGGTCAAAATGTGCTCAAGCAATTCGGAACAGCAGAAAAATTCAATGCCGTTGACAGCGACAAAGATGGATTTATAAGCCCAGCCGAAATCGACAAGCAGTTAGACTTCGCCGATCGGGCGCTGTCCACTCCTGGTCTGGTCACACCTGAAGCTGCTAAAAATTTGAAAGAGCAGAAAGAAGCGCTCGAATATATGAAGGCGCATCGCGGCGAAATTGCAGCGGCTGCAAACGATACATATTTCTCTAACGACGCAAGCTTGAAAGACATTCAAGAATACGCGGCAAAGAACGCCAACCCGAGAGAGAAAGAGCACATTCCTCAAATCGACGACAAAATTGCCGACGCGACGACGCAGCAGAAAGGACGCGTCGATATGTCTCGCGGCGAGCACATGTCAGAAGTAATGCTCAAGTATCATCTCGACCACCAGAAAGAGTTAGACCTTGACGGAAACGGCAAAGTATCGCGCGCTGAGTTGAGCAAAATTCTCGACACACCAAAGTGGAAAGATTCGCTGTCCAATGACGAACGACGTGTCATTGAAGAAATGCGCAACCGCTTCGATCAGATTTCTTCCAGCGGCAGCGGTCGCGGCGCATCGCGAGAAATAACATACGCCAGCATGGCAGAATATCTTCGAAAAGAAGAATCTGGTCGTGACGAAGAAGCTAAATCTGCTGCTGCGGCAAAGTACGCTCGCGACAATTTCGCCGCCCTGGACTCCAGCAAAAACGGCTGGCTCTCGCAAGATGAACTCGACAAAACCAAAGACTTCTACGCGAAAGCACTGGCTACAGGCTTGATTCCGCAGGAATCTAAAGCAAAGGTAGAAGAGAGTCTGGCCGCGCTCAAATATCTGGAGGACAACAAAAAAGACATCTCCAGTGCTTACACAAACAATGACATGACACTGGCCGACATCGAAAAGTTTGCCAAAAGCAAAGCAGGAAAAATAAACGATATCTTCAAGCCTACCTCGGTGGAGGCAACAAAAGAAGCCGAAAAAAAGCAGTCATTGATAAATGAAACACAGGCTCAGACACCGCGAGCCGTAGACGATAGCGGCGCAAAAGCTCGGAAGGAGGAGAATCCCGCCGTCGGTGAAAGACCAGTAACCAACGATAAATCGCAATCGGCAGACAAACCAGTGGTGGCAGAAAAACCGCTAACCAATGAGGAGCCTGTAGTTAAACTACCGCCATTGCTTGATACCACAAGTGGTGCCAAAGCGCCAAAAGACAGCTCTCAGCCGGAAGAAAATTGCAAAGATGGAGTATGCAAAGTCCCAACATCAAAATATCCACATCTGGAAGCGGGAAAGCCTGAAGCCAGTCCACTTGCGAATCCGAACTTCAGCATACCGCAACTGGAAGTGCCTGAAACAAAGATGGAACCCGAGACTCCAAAGTTAGACGGACCGATAACGGAGCCGAAGTTGGAGGGTCCAAAAACTGAACCCAAGCTGGACAGACCACAGACGTTGGTCGAAGAATCGGAGTTGAGACAGGAGTCGCCTGAGGAATTGAGAGCCAGAACCAATCTCGATCTCCCAGCAGAACCGACAGAAGCAAAAGTTGAAAAAACTGAAGCTGAAAAGCCTGCCGAAAAGCCGTTCCAATACTCCCAGCAGAACTATGCCGACGCTCTGAATGCTGCTGCGGAACAGAACAAACCGGTGGTTCTGGTGGTCGCCGCCAGTAAAGATACAGAGGCTATTCGGGCAGCCGAGGACGCGAACAAAGATGGCAAAGCTGTTGTAGTTTTTGTCGACAAAGATACCGTAGACCCGAA
Organism: Drouetiella sp.; assembly: GCA_036702955.1. GTDB lineage: Bacteria > Cyanobacteriota > Vampirovibrionia > Obscuribacterales > Obscuribacteraceae > PALSA-1081. Next base: position 158,568 of record DATNPY010000067.1, read on the forward strand.
ATCACAGCTAGGCGCCTACGCCGCCTCTGTTCTGGAAAATTACAACAAGCAAAACAGCACCAACGATGAAAGCATGATGACTGTGTTTCACGTAAACAAGGATGCAAACGGCAAACTGGTTCCAGAGGCACCAAAATTTGCCAATTATGGAAATCCGGGCGACATCGTCCAGTTACTCTCTAATCAAATCGTTGATGCTATGAATCGTCGAACCGCCGAGCAAACCAAGCCTGCAGAAACAACACCGATAGCAACAAGATCCAATGAAACACCGATAGTAACGAGAACCATTGAAACACCGATAGTAGCAAGACCCAATGAAACGACACAAACGACCGAGGTCTACCGGCCAGTTCAATCGCAGACCTGTACACCCGGAACCGCTTGTAACAACAGCGTTGCGAACTATCAGCAATACTACTATCAACACAGACGCGGACTGTTTCGTAGAAGGTGAAAAACACTCAATAACCAACTGGCAGGCTGATAGTGCTAAACTATCAGCCTATGCCGTTAGAAGAACCAGACGAAATTTTGACGATTCTTTCCCGCGACGCGCGTACTTCTCCTGAAAAGATCGCCAAAATGCTTGGCCGGTCTGTGGAAGAAGTAAAACTCGCGATTGCCGAATACGAACGCCTGGGAGTGATCAAGCACTACAAAACCATCATCGACTGGGAAAAAACAGGTGTTGAAAAGGTAATCGCTTTTATCGACGTGAAAGTGCACCCAGCCAGGGAAGTTGGTTTCGATAAAGTAGCCGAGCGCATTTACCGTTATCCAGAAGTTCAGAGTCTGTGGCTCGTCTCTGGCGGCTACGATCTGCGCGTTGCGGTCGAGGGAGCCAACATTCGAGAAGTTGGTCGCTTCGTCGCGGAGAAGCTGGCGCCAATCGAAGGCGTTATGGCGACCGAGACACATTTCTTATTGCGCAAATACAAGGAAGATCAGGTCGTTTTTGTAGACAACGAAGAAGATACGAGACTTGTTGTCACCCCGTAGCTGCCGACTGAGAATGAGCGTCTTCAGCGCTCCACCGGTGCTGGCGCGAACAACCTGAAACGATACTATTCAAAAACGCAACTGCTCTATTCACCAATCATGACTGACGAAAATTCAAAAAAAGCGCCACCACTTTCAAAAATAGCGCGCGAATTAGCTCCGAGCGGTATCCGAAAATTTTTCGATATCGCAGCAAAAATGCACGATGTCATATCACTTGGAGTTGGCGAGCCAGACTTCGTGACGCCGTGGGGCATTCGCGAAGCAGGCATTTACTCCATTGAAAAGGGACAGACGACCTACACTTCGAATTACGGTCTACTGGAACTACGTCAGGAAATCAGCAAGCATCTTGCAAATAAGTATGGTGCAAAGTATTCACCGGAAAACGAAATTCTTGTGACGGTCGGTGTTTCGGAGGGGATGGATCTGGTCATGCGTGCCATTCTCGACCCGGGAGACCAGGTGCTTGTGCCTGAGCCTTGTTATGTCTCGTACCGGCCGTGCGTGTCACTGGCAGGCGGAGAGCCCGTCGGTGTGGCAACCAGGAGCGAGGATGATTTCCGAGTTTCAGTCGCTCAACTGGAAAAGAAGCTAACAGCACGCACTAAGGCAATTATTCTGGGATTTCCTTCCAACCCCACCGGTGCCACAATGCCGCGTCAGGCGTTGCAAGAAATCGTCGACTTTGCCCACACCCATAACCTTTTCATCGTCAGCGATGAAATCTACGACCGGCTCACTTACGAGGGCGAGCATACCTGCATCGCATCTCTGAAAAATGCCATGTCGCGCACCATTACATTGAACGGTTTCTCAAAATCTTATGCCATGACCGGCTGGCGCATTGGCTATGCCTGTGCACCACCAGAGGTGCTGACTGCGATGATGAAAATTCATTCTTACACTGCACTTTGCGCACCTATCAACGCACAGAAAGCTGCTCTGGAAGCTCTCAAACACGGGGAGAGCGCCGTCGAAGATATGATTTCCCAGTACAACCAGCGGCGTCGATTAATCGTTGAAGGGTTAAACGGAATTGGTCTGAAATGCCATTTACCGTCAGGTGCTTTTTATGCATTCCCGAGTGTAAAGGCAACTGGCTTATCGAGCGAAGAGTTTGCTGAAAGGCTGCTTTACGAAGAACGGGTCGCAGTAGTTCCAGGCACAGCATTTGGTGAAGGTGGTGAAGGGCACATTCGCTGTTCGTATGCCACCAGCATAGAGAAGATAGAAATCGCGTTGAGCCGCATCGGGCAGTTCGTTGAAAAGGTTGCACCAGAAGTGGCAAAACAAGCCAGATCGGAAAGCAAGAGTTACAGCGCTCCCAAAAGTGCAGCTCATTTATAAGGGTTGAACAGCATGTCTCCTGAATGGAAAAACTTCGCTCTGGCGTTTATCGCAGTGTGTCTGAGTGCAGGCTGTTCGAACCACGCAGGCCAAATAGGTCATTCTGACCATGCTGGTCATCCGGCCGATGTCGGTAAAGCCGCAACGAGTGACGCACAGAAGACTGACGAATCACCCTTGAAAGGCGATCTAGCCAGTGATTTGAAACGTTATTCAGCGAACATCAAAAAGAATCCTGACGATGCAAAATCTTATGTTGGACGCGGATTGAGCTATGAAAAGCTGGGTCGCTTCGACGAGTCGCTGGCTGATTTTAATAAGGCGCTGAAAATCGATGCGGAAGTGAGAGGCGCGCATTCCGGCAAAGCGCAAACACTTCTCTGGCAGGGCAAACTCGACGAAGCTATCGCGGAATCAAACCTGGCTATCAAACAAGATGCGAAAGACCTGAGTGCCTGGGAAGTGCGCGCCAATGCTTACATCATCACAAACAAACCCGACAAAGCTCTGGCTGACATTGAACAAGCGATCAAGATCAACGACAAGCAAGCCTCTGCCTACGAATTGCAAAGCCAGGCCTTGCGCAAATTGAAGCGGGAAAAAGAGGCTCTGGCAGCGGTAGATAAAGCAATTGAAGTCGACCCGAATTTCGCTCAGTCTTACAACAGCCGCGCCATCATATACAGTGGCATGGGCAAAAACAAAGAAGCAATCGCAGATTTCAACAAAGCCGCCTCGCTGCGCCCGGAAATTCCAGACATATACTTAAATCGTGCCCTGTCCGAGATCGCACTCAAGCAGTACAACGAAGCTCTGACCGATTGCAACAAAGCGGTAGAAATGTCTCCTCGGGCTGGCGACGCCTATTTCTTGCGAGCCAGAGTCTATCGCGAACTTAAGAACGTTGCAGCAGCCGAAAAAGACGAGAAAATGGTGGCAGCTCTTGGTTATAAGCCACCAAAAACTCTCAGGCTTTAATACTGGATTTCGCCAGGCGTCCATATTGGTCTAAGAATCGCAAGCTCCAACGCTGGATCAGCAGGCGCTTTTAATTGGTTTAGGATTCTCAAGCTCTAATCTCGATTACAAGGCCTTATTTGTGCCGAGGCGGCATGGATGGTGAGGCAAAAAGCTGGGACGGTGATTCAAGTTTGGTGACTGTTACCGTGGTTTTAGTTACGGCTTTTCCCGTTTTCGAAACTGGCTTTTTGCCACCAGGTGGCAGCGAGGGCTGAGCAAAAAGCAGTGAGGGTAGCTTAATTGGAGCAGTCGGAGCATTGGCTTTAGGCGGTGCAGGCTGAGCAAACAAGCTGGAATGCGAAGAACCGCTTGCAACTCCATCATCAGAGGGGCTGCTGTGGTCCCCTGGTGGCAAAGGAGGCTGCGCAAAAAATGATTGAGGGATGGGCGGATAGCGCAACGCTCCGGGTGGCAACGAGGGTTGCGCGAAGCATTCGGGAGGCAGACTCGTGGTGCCGGTAACCAGGGTAACAACAGGGTAATCCTGATAAAGCCTGGAGGCGGTGGCGCGGTCTCGTGGCGAAAGCGAGAAGAGCTGGCGGGGAGTGAGTTTGAAATACATAATATCTTTGACGTAGGGTGAGTGACCGACCCCGATCGCGTGACCAATCTCGTGCAAACAAGCACTCTTGATTTTGCTATCGGCAGCTTGCGCGCTGCGCTCGAAATCATACGTTTCTATTTGAATCAGGGCGTGCGATATCACCTGCTTATCGTCAGCATCCGTAGTCGTCAGACCGGCAGCATCCCTTTTGCGGTCTTTCTGTACAGTACTGATAGCCTGCCCCACCCATTCAACAACGACGTTAGCCTGTGTTTTGTCGTTAATCAGCTTGTAAGAAAGCTTATTGCCGGAGGCACTGCACCAGGCATCAAGAGCTTCCAGGATCAACCTGCGATAACTCGGTCTGTAATTTTTCACGCCCTTGCCGGAGTCAATATACAACTTGAGCGGCAAAAGCGACTGTTTCCACTTCTGCGCTTCTTTGTTCTCGACGATGTCGTCGAAATAATCTCGTTTTTTTGCCTGACCGGCTTTTACCTTATGACTGTCGTCGATCAAGTCTCTGATAATGTCTTTCGCTTGCTGCCTGAACTGGTTATCTGGACTTTCTATAATAAATCGTTGAAAGTTGTCCTCCGCCTTTTGGAACTCACCCATGTCGGAATAGCAAAGACCCATCGTGTAGAAAATGCCGGGAGAGCCGCCATAGTTCTGGGCGATCCTGGCATGGGAAAGTCCCTTCTCTGGATAACCAAGTTCTCGATAAATGATGGCCAGGTTTTCATGCAACGAACCGGAGTAGCGGCTGGGATCGTGCCTGGCGGCAGATTCGAGCAATGGCTTCGCTTCGTTGTAGCGGTCAGCGGAAATTAAGCCGTGTGCTTTCTCCAGTGCGTCAAAAATGCGCGACTCGGTTTGATAATCTAGTGGAGTTAGAGCCGAAGCTACTGAAGAGAAGCTCAGCACAGTAACTAGACAGCCCAAAATCGATTTGAAAAAAATTCGACTGATTCGCACCGTTTCAACCATTCCTTTCCCTCAATTTTCCCGCCAACGAGTGGGTCTTAACAGAATAAATAGTTAAGAACGGGCAGGTGACGGAGGAACAGACGCATATTTCGCCAGAATCCTGGGCATGATGGTCTGGTCCCAGAGTCGCCACCACCAGGTGCGCGCTCCCAGCCGACTAGCGGCGCTAATCGAGCACTACGCGCGGTGCTAACGAAAGGCAGTGAATGAACTTACGCATCTGGCAAAAGATTTTTGCGCTCATGTTGATTCCGCTTTCCTTCGAAATAGCGGCAACAGCGGTTCTCATGAACGTTCTAATTTCCACAGAAAACAGTGCGACGCGTTTTTACAACTCGCGCAAGATTCTGTCTGAGTATCACACGATGCAGAACCACCTCAACGAGGCTGGTATCGACATCGCGACAATGGGTGTTTACAGGGAAGACCACAGCCCGCCCAACTTCGAAGAAGACAAAATGAGAGTGGAGCAAGCCAAGGAAGGCGTGCTGAAAGCAGCTGACGTTCATCCAAATGTCCGAGAGGCGCTAAATCTGGCACCAGCTCTATTTGACCACGCACTGGAACTAATAGAAAAAGCAAAAAAGAACTACAACGACCCGACCATTCCTGCTCGAAAGAAAGGCTCGCTCCTTAAAAACGATGTCTTCAATCTGCTCATGGACAGCGACCCTCTGGTCAGACGCATTGTTGATGTGCAAACCTCGATAGACTCGTTGGAATCCTCCGAGTTAGACAAATCGAGATGGCTGCTGGTTAGTTCTGCGATCGGCGCGTTTCTGCTCAGCTTGCTGGTCACATTCCTCGCGGCGGTGACGTTTTACAGAAGTTTTGGTAAGCGCCTGCAATTAATTGAAAGCAACGCCGAGAAAGTAGCAATGCAACAAGAGCTTCCTGCTGCTCTTTCAGGCGGCGACGAGATCGATGAGCTGGATCGCACGTTGCATGCCGCCGCACAATTTGTGAAAAGTGTTCATCAGAAAGAATTTGCAGTGTTGAATAAGTCTGTCGATGTACTGTGCAGCATTGACACGAGATTCAAAATCATCTCAATTGGTGAATCTGTAGAGAAATCATGGTTCTATCGAGTCGATGACGTGCTTGGACGTTCAATTTTCACGCTCCTGCCAGAACCAGATGCGGTGCGGATCCGAAAAATCTTGAGTGAATCAACAGAAGCTGCATTCGAGCATGATTTCGAATCTGAGTTCAGGTGCGGAGACGGAGAGACTCGTGAGTTTGCTTGGAAAGTAAGATGGAACCCGAAGGAGAGCAGCTACTTTTGTGTGCTCCGAGACATCAGCGAACGAAAAAAAATTGAGCGCGCCAAGCAGCGCTTGTTGGCTATCGCCAGCCATGACCTGCGCACCCCTCTGATGTCAGTCTCAGCCAATCTGTCTTCGCTAGCTGCAGGCAGGTTTGGCGAACTGGATGGTAATCTGCAAGCCGCACTGACAGAATCTGAGCAAAATCTTGATAAGCTCATGGACTTGATTCAGTCACTGCTCGATCTGGAGCGCATGGAATCTACTGGTGCGAATCTGGAGATGGGATGTGTAAGCGCCATGGATGTAGCGTTACAGGCAATCAGTGCTGTCGAACCCGTAGCTAGAGCGGCAAACATCAATATTGTCTCACCCAGCCGAGATGAAGCGATACTGGCTGATGAGCGACGACTGACACAAATTCTGACTAACCTGCTGCACAACAGTTTGAACCGGTCAAAAGCCGATCAAACTGTCACGGTCGTGGTAGCGTCCAACGGACCTCTGGTTCGAATCTATGTGCTCGACGAGGGCGCAACAATTTCGCCGGACGAACAAGACCTGATTTTCGAAAAGTATTTTCAGTCACACAGTGAAGACCAGCGTCGAGACAGGCGTGCCAGTCTCAACCTCGCACTAGCGAAGGTACTGACGGAAGCACAAAACGGAGTCATTGGGGTAACGAGCGAACCCGGCAAAGGAAGCCAATTCTACGTTCAATTCGCGAAATTTGTTCTGCCCTCTGATAATGAGGACAAAACATGAAGCTATCAACACAGGGTCTGATTGTTATTTGTTTGCCCTTGCTGTTTCAATTTATGCTTTCGTTTTTCCTGGTAGTCTGGATTTTTCAAGCACAAGAAAATTTGAGCAAATCAGCCCAATCAAGCGGCTTAGTGCGACAGTGCGACCTGCTCAGCAGCGACCTTTACAGATCCCTCGGCGAAGCATTTGTCTCATTTGATGGCATCAAAGCGCGCTCAGATATGCAAAACAAAATGTTGGCAAATCGCGTCGAAGAAATTCATCAAAACATCAAAGGCATTCCTGACTATGAGCAGTTCGATAAGGAACTGATGAGTACAGCCAGAGCTTTAATGACCGAATTTCAAATACTCGAAACTGAAAGAACCAGCAGAACCTCACACGAAGACGCGACACCCAGAATACTCAGAGCAGCAAGAGATCTAACGGAAGTGACTGACGACATCGTCGCAGCGGAGAACGCCAAAAACGAACAGAAATCGGCCCGGCAAACGCACGTCAACATTGTACTTGTTGTCGAACTTGCCACCACATGCAGTGCGTTGACCACGATAGTTCTGGCCGCGGTCTGTGCCATGAACACGAAGCGATTCGTCAACCTGATTACAGCCAACGCTCAGCGCTTCTCTCGCCGTCAGCCGCTTGAGGAGCCACTTTCTGGTAACGATGACCTGGCTCGGGTGGACCAGATTTTTCACGTCATGGACCACGCTATCCGTGAAGCGGAGCAACGCGAGCATGCTGTCATCGACAACTCAGCCAACTTGATTTGCTCACTGACTAGCGACGGAACTTTTCTGAAGGCAAATCCCTTCGCCAAGACTCTGCTTGGCTACACGTCTGAAAAGCTTGCAAAACTCTCACTCAACGATATAGTGCCGCCTCAAGAAGCGCTAAAAGCTGACGAAGAACTTTCCAAATCTTGTCAGATTGAAGGTTCGCGAACATTCGAATTGAAGTTGCTGAGGGCGGACAATAAGACTGTCGAAACATCCTGGTCTTCTTTCTGGTCAGAGGCAGACGAAAGCTTGTTTTGCGTCGTCAGTGACATCACAGAACAGAAGAAAGTTGAGCATTTGAAAGAGGATTTCATCGCCATGATCAGTGACGAACTGCGTTCACCACTGATGTCGGTGTCCGAGACTGTCGCGAAAAGTATAAGCGGCAAGATGGGTGTTATTCCCGATGCAGCGCAACCGGTTTTTACATCAGTTACACGCAGTCTTGACCGCCTGATCAGGCTGGTCACCGATCTGCTTGATTTTGAAAAACTGCAGACCGGTCAAATGAATTTCGATATGCGCAGGATAAGCCTGAGCAGCATCATGAAACAAGCAGAGCAAGAAGTGGCTGCACACGCAGCAAATTCACACATTCATATAAAGGTTGGCCCCACTGCCGCGTTCGTGCGGGCTGACGGTGAGCGCATCACACAACTGCTGGTCAATCTGCTCTCTAACGCAATTAGATATTGCAAACCCGACGGCATCGTTTCCATTATTGCCACAGAAAAACAAACCCACGTGGAGGTCAGTGTAATAGACCAGGGTCCAGGCATTCCGCCCGACTATGTGGAGAAAGTTTTCACAGCTTTCGAAGTGGCTCCGAAGAGCAAACAGACAAAAGAGGGCGGCAGCGGGCTGGGATTAGCAATCAGCCGGCTGATCGTTGTCGGTCATAACGGCACCATATATGCTACCAATGAACCAGCAGGAGGTGCGCGTTTCACTTTTACACTGCCCTACGCAACTTAAATTATGGGTCGGCAGACAATCCCTAAAGGAAGAATCGGTTAAGATAACAACCGGTTCGCAAACCATTACGGCTGGTCAAATTTTCGGAGCGACATAACGTGGAGCTTGAACTCAAAAAAAATAGTCTCGTTTCGGTAGAACTACTGAAAGAGTCGGGAAGGGTTTCGCTGCAGCAAATATTTCCGCTTATCAGTGCCTGGTGCGTCACTTTATTCGGACCAGTCATATTTATGGGTCTGGGTGCATTCGTCGGATTACTGATTGACAAAATTCTCTTTCATGCACGAGAAGCAGGGCTAGCCAGCGTCATCGGTGTAGGCATACCGGGGCTATTCATCTGCGGTTTTTATGCAGGTTGGATTTATACAACCTTGCGCATTGCCAGGCAAGAAAAAACAAGTATTGGCAATCTTTTCAGACCGCTCTCGCAAATGTTTTCTGCAGCCATGGTTCTGATTCTATCAACGATTGCCACGGCGTTGCCGTCTTTCACAATAATTGGAGTAATCATCAGCCCGGTTATATTCCTCAAATTCCAATTGGCACCATACTTCGCTGTCGATCAGGGACTGGGCCCGATCGAATCAATGAAACGTAGTTGGAACGAAACCAACCGCATCTGGATTCCCTTAGCCATCGTCGACCTTTGTTTTTTTGGATTGAGCACCGCCCTCGGTTTCACCCTGATTGTCCCTTTCGCAGTGTTCATGGTTCAGGGTGTAGCGACGGCAATGATTTACTATCACTGGGTAATGAACGACGAACTCGACGAAATCGAAATGGGAGATTAAGCGATTGGAAACAGCATCAAAAAATATCAGAACAATCGATCGCGAACGCTTGAACAGATTGATTGGCGAAGAACAAAAGCGCTTTGAAAGCTCGCATCCCAGGTCGAAAGCGCTATTCGAAGAGTCAAAGCAATATCTGCTGGGCGGAGTGCCGATGAACTGGATGGTGCGCTGGGCAGGTTCGTTTCCTATCTTCGTAGACAAAGCCAGCGGAGCACACTTCACTGATATAGATGGCAACCAATATATCGATCTCTGCCTTGGTGACACTGGAGCGATGACTGGGCACGCGCCTCAAGCGTCTCAGGATGCCATCATTGAAAGAATCAAAAAGGGCACCACGTTCATGCTGCCTACTGAAGATTCTTTGTGGGTAGGCAAAGAATTAACTCGCAGGTTTGGTTTGAAGTACTGGCAAATTGCTATGACAGCCACTGACGCAAACCGATTCTCGATCAGGTTAGCTCGAAAAATTACGGGACGCAAAAAGATTCTCGTCTTCAACTGGTGTTATCACGGCACTGTCGACGAAACTTTTATTACTCTAGAAAATGGCAAAGGAGTGCCGCGAAAAGGCAATCTGGGACCTCCTGTCGACCCATCGACGACAACTACAGTAATCGAGTTCAATGACATAAGCGCTCTGGAGCAAGCGCTCGCCACAGACGAAATTGCCTGCGTGCTAGCAGAGCCCGTTATGACAAACATCGGCATTGTTCACCCCCAACCTGGTTTCCATCAGGCTTTGCGCGAGTTGACAGCAAAATCAGGAACTCTCCTGATCATCGACGAAACACATACTGTCTGCTCTGGTCCCGGCGGTTATACCAGGTTGCACAATCTTAAACCCGACATACTCACGGTCGGGAAGCCAATCGCCAGCGGCATTCCAGCCGCTGCCTACGGCTTCAGCGAAGAGACGGCTCAACGCATTCGAGAAAACACACCGGTAGATGAATCTGACACCAGCGGAATTGGTGGCACGTTAGCTGGCAATGCCCTATCGCTGGCTGCCATAAGAGCTACTCTGGAACACGTTCTTACTGATGCCGCCTACGAAAAAACCATTCCACTGGCAACAAAATTTACTGAAGGGGTCGAGACGGCGATACGTGAATATGAGCTTCCATGGACAGTGCAACAGCTTGGTTGTCGCGCCGAATACTGGTTCAGAGAGACGCCACCGAAGAATGGAGGCGAGGCTGCGGCTGCTGTCGATGGACCCATGGATCTCTACATGCACTTGTTTGCCTTAAATCGCGGCATTCTCATGACACCATTTCACAACATGGCATTAATTTGTCCAGCCACCACAGGCAGTGACATCGACAGACACACGGAAGTTTTTAGAGAAGCAGTGAAATCTCTGTTAGAGTGCTAAATCACGCTGCTAGATGGCTAAATCCAGTAGAGTGTCTGTTTCAAATCAGACGCATCGCCAAGCAACTGAAATATTACGTGCGCGCCTTGTGGGGGATCTTCGCCTTCGGGAAGCACATGGCCGTTTCGGTATTGCAACTCTTGCAAAATAGCTGAGAACGCATCAGCTGAAACGGTGACGCCTGTTATTTCGCGCTTGTGCAGGAGCGTGTCGAGCACAAGACGCATTACGACATTAGCGGCAGCCTTAGTCTGCTGGCTGGAAAGTGAAGACTGAAATACGTGAATAGAAACCGTTGCGCCGGGCGGCAGCTCCTGGTTATTTCGTTTTTCTACTCCGACGGCTTTTCCGTCATGAAACCAGAAATGCTCATAACCGATCTTGTTTTGATCGTCACCAGGCTTGTACGCATACACCGAGGCTTTGACCACTGAGTGAACCTTGTAGCTTTCATGCTCGAGTTCTTTGTCAACGGTGGTTACTTTCGCCTGCAGAATAAGCGCAGGTTTTGGCTGTTCGCTGATTGCGACAAACTTCGGTTGTCCAGGCATGAGCGGGCTGGGTGGCGAGAGAAGAGGCGGAGTGCCAGCAAAAGACGCAGTCGAGCTGCAGGAGCAAAACAGCGAAACAGCAGCTACCAGCGCCAGAGAAGAGTTTCCTCTGCCAACTGCGGCGGCAGTGGGAGCGGCAGTGGCTCCAGCTAAATTTAGTTTACGCTCAAACTTTCGATAACGCCCTTTCATATTTCCTCTTGGCGAAATTCTTACTCGCTTACATTTACTACAGCGCACAAAAAATTAGGGGGAATGTGCGAAAAGCGTGCCACCACATCAGTGGTGAGCACGCTTCTCTTTCAATCGCTTCTGGATGCCGGAGCAGACCTGACGGCTCGAAGATCTGGTTTTAGTTGCAACGCAGTGCGGGAATTGCACAATGTTCAAACTGAGAGCCTTAATAGCCGTAGCCATTAATTAGCTGCGAAAAGAATCCTGGTCTTCTGCCGTAATACGGTGTGCCATAGCCGTAAGGGCCGTAGCCATAGTTACTGTTGTAGTAGCCGTTATAGCCATTGTTGTAGTTGTAGTCATCGTCATCATGGTGTCTATGACGGCGATATCCGTTGTTGTTGCCATAGATAGCACCATTCACATAGGGGCTATAGATTCCACCAGTGAGTGGGCTCATGCCGTGAGCAACGTTGTTTGCGTACATCTGCACAGCCAAATTGTTGAGATAGTTACTTCGGTTGTCAGCTTGAGCTGGAGCAGTAAATGTCGCCCCGATTGTGCTCAGCAGTGCTCCAACAAGCAAACTGGACTTGATAAAACGATTCATGGGACTTCCTCCTGATCTGACAATTGCTCTTTCCGAGCTGTCTGAAAAGGGAGACGCAACCGAATGCCATTTTGATTCAATAAAAAGATTAAACCATTTGGTCAGTTAATTAGTTTCGTGATGGGTCAAAGCCAACAAAATTGGGAACGAACGTGTGAACCCCGGCGCCGGGGCTTCTCGTCAGCGTGGTCGTCAGCAATCCATGGTCTGACAAGCCTCTTGTAATTTTTGGATTCTGGAAGAAAGGTCGCACTTCAGGATTCGACATCATCCACGGAATGTTCTTATATAAGAAGCCATCAAGTCTGCCTCCCATTGCCTGAGTAGATGTCGTATCAGTTGGATTCAAAACTTTGAAACCAGCATCGGTAAGTGGTTTTATTTCTTTTGAATTGTTCAGGTAAGTGTTCCAGTCACCAGCGATGATACCAGAGAAGTTTGGACCAAGCACCGTTGCCAAACGCTGCGACTGCTCAGTTCGCACCGGTGCGGTTTGCTCCGGTCCGCCCCTCATCGACTTAAGATGAACGGTCACGGCGGAGAATTTTTCTCCCGTGGCCGTGTCTTGCAAGTCGACGCGAAAAGCGGGGCGCAAATCTGGAATGTTGTCGACGTTGGCGATTTCCTCATAGGTGGACGTGCCGAGAACTTTCAAGCGTGGATGAATGAGAAATCCAACCGCCTGACCTCTGCTGTTATCTCGAGAAATTTCGAAATTATATCCATTGTCTTGAGCAATACGAGCCAGTCCATCGGCATTTGCTTCCTCAACAAACATAAGGTGATGGCGAGGCACAATTTGTTTGTAGGAATCTTTGAAGTATGCTGCTTTGTCGCCGGTAAGGAATTCCATATTCCATTCACCGAGTATGAGATTGCCGCTGGAAGTTGCCATAGGCATGCCCTGAACGCTCTTCGCTACTTCGCTTGCCACCACTCCCGCATCAGGCAACGGCCTTGGCTTTGCTTCCTGAAAGTAACTGAGCTGATCGAGATTGGTGGCATCGGGGTGATAAAAGCCTCTCTGAACAATCTGCTCAGGCGTTAGCTGCGCGAATTCTTCTATGGTGGGATAACTGGGACGGCTATCGCGAATGTACTCAGAATAAGCCCTAGAGAGCGAGTGGAGGTCTAGCGTTGCTGGGGCAACAATCTTTTCAGAAACTATGCCGGATGCATTGCTGTCGTTGATGATTCCATTCGTATGAAGATCGCTCGTTCCCTGGTCACCCGTTGTAGTTTTTGTCGACAGGCGTTTGAAGCCTTCATGTGCGAGCGGCATAACAGCATTCAGCGTCATACCCTGCACAGCCGATTGCAGAACTTTATCTGCCGGTGCTAACTTTCCGTCTGAGAAGAGCTGAGAACCCTCACCCATCACAGCACCACCGACAAAGCCAGTTGTCGGATAAGCGATCAATTTTCCAGCCAGAGGAAGCTCACGGCTGAGCATGTTGCCTTTATCGAAAGCCAGGAAACCGAGCCCCATGCCTACGGCATTGCCGAATCTAGTATGACCGTCTTCAGGTTTTTGCATAGCGCCGAAAGCGGCGGCGCCAGCAACATTTGCCGCTCTTGCCGACGTTAAAACAGGGCTGAGCGCCTCGCCTAACTTCGTTCCAGCGAGGGCTCCGTCTGCAGCTCGAAAAATTTTCCCCGCGCCAGCGCCAGCCAGCATAAACGGAGCTGCAGCACCTACACCACCAGCCAGACCCTGTACAAACCACTCCGAACTGTACGGCTTAGCTTCGTCTACAGCCAGGTGGACTTCAGGCAATTTTGTAGCATCAGCGACAACATTATAGATTGCAAGAGGTCCGGCATTTAACGCGGGGTCAAGCACATTGTGTTGAGCCCAGCTCAACGCATCTTCTGATTTTCGCGAGCCTGAAGCTGAATCACGAGTGATATCCGGCATTGCTTTACCGCCTTATCAATTCTTGTTGTTACTGGCTGACTGTAGTTTTGCTTTTTAACTAAGCGGGCTCAATGGGGTACTTACGAAAGGCTCGTAATTTCCACACAAGCGCTAAACTATCTGCAGTCGACCTGGGAGTTCAAATGCGTTTACCGAGCCAAACAACTTCTCTTATCGTGCTTGTAGCAACCACGCTGTTAATGGCAGGATGCGCGGAAAAAAAGCCCAGCCCGCAACCTGTACCCACAGAATCCGATTCTGAGCCAGTGCCAGACTCGTGGCAAAAGCACCTGAAACCAACCACGCTAGACAAATCGAAACCGATGGCAATGGATGAAGAAATCTACGTGCCGATATATTCTCAAATTTATGACGAGAATCAAGGTCGCACCATGGACCTGGCGGCAACTTTGAGTTTTAGAAACGTTGATCCAGACCACTCAATCATCATCAAATCAGTTCGCTATTACTCAACCGACGGCAAGCTTTTGAAAGAGTACTTAAAAGGCCCGGTACTTTTAAACGCCATGGCTACAGCAGATTTCGTCATCACCAGTGAAGATTCATCGGGAGGCAGTGGTGCGAACTTCGTCGTCGATTGGGTCGCTCCCACGAAGGTTCTGGAACCGCTGGCAGAGTCAGTTATGGTGGCAACCGGCTCGCCGCGAAGCATGGCATTTACCAGCCGCGGAATAGTGATCAAGAAAAACATGTCAGCAGAAAAACTAACACCAGGTACGAAGTAAATCCAGTGCGCGCAATGGCACCAGGTACGAAATGAATCCGGTACGAAACGAATCCGGTACGAAACGGTACCGGTACGAAATGACACCTAGCACCTGGTACCAAATGACACCCGGCACGATTGACACCCAGTACGAAATGATACCGCGGCTGCAAGTGACACCAGCGTTTTCAGCACTGAAGGTGCTAGACGCAGTCTAGTGGAAAGATTTCATTACTGAACGAGTAACTGCCGTGACTTGCGCTGGCATTTTAAATGACGACTTAAAAAACCACATGCCACCAATAATAAGCAATGCGCCGAGTACAATTGAAATCTGTGCACTGGGTGGCATAGGTGGAGCGCCAGCTTGTCTAGTTCTTAAATCTGACATACGAGCCTCAATAAAAAAACAAGATAGTAAATAAAATGCGAGATTTCTTGTGCCAAAATCTCTTGAGCCACTTCTACAATCAGCCTATCATCAATTCCCTTCAAACAACTGACATGATCGGTAGCCAGATCAAAGTATGATCTAAAAAAAATCTTCTTTCAAAGACAAAGGCACCAAATAAGGTGCCTCTGCTATCAAACTTTCAAA
The DNA here is from genome assembly GCA_036702955.1 of Drouetiella sp. GTDB lineage: Bacteria > Cyanobacteriota > Vampirovibrionia > Obscuribacterales > Obscuribacteraceae > PALSA-1081. The sequence goes on from DATNPY010000067.1 coordinate 174,008, forward strand.
TTACTCACGTCCATAACGTGAATCTGAATAAGGTCCGAACGACTTATCGAACGTAGCTTCGGCGAGCAGTCTGAACTTCTCTGCGAACAACTTCTTCGAGGTCTGAAGTTGAGTCAACTACAGAGTACTCAGCCAACCACTCGGCTCGCAGTTCGTTGTGGATGCCTTGACGCATGTTAGGATTGCAATCCAACATGTGGAGACATTCGGCGACTTGGGTTGGGAGATCGGTAAAATTGTCGCTCATTTGGACTTCCTCTGAAACTGCTGGTTTACTGTCTTACTAATGTGCTGGACAAATGCATGGGTCTCTCAGCGCTGCTTTCAGTTCAGCTGCGCTTTGCGGTTCGTACCGAGAATTTGTTTTTGCAGATGCATTGCCCTGCTGCTAGTTTTATGCCCGTCCAAACGGTTCCTAATCACATACTGCCAAAATCCCTGAAACCCCACTCCTGTGGGTCCTAAACAGGTGTTTCCCCCACTTTTCCAGTAGATTTAAGGTTGAAATTTCGATTTTTTTTGGGAAAAAGCTGGTTTTCAAGCGGGCGTTGAGCAGAAAATCGGCTGTTTTTTTGCAGACTCCGCCCGGAAGGGGTCCAGGATGCCTTCCGTTCCCTTCCATGACGGTGCAGGACGGGCGCAGGCGATGTGGTCGCAGGAAGTACCGACCACCGGTCCACGGCGGAGGGTGGCAGACGATGGGGTGAATGCATGACGCGGTCGACCAGAGTGGGAGACTCATGGTGGACGACTGGAGTAGACGAGCGCAGGTCCAGGACGCCAGGATGTAGGACTCCACTAGTGGGTAATCGACGGATTGGCGAGCCCCCAGGCCCCCTGGCTCATGTGGGGAAGACCATGCTCTTTACCACCACTGGTACGGCTGCACCAGCTACAGGGCGGCCTATGTCGAGCACGACCCCAGTTCCGTCGACGGACACACCATCCAGGCAGACGAGGAGAGCGTCTGGTATGAGCACGCGTAGGCATTGACCTAGGGCGATGGCGACATCGTGGGGTGTTATGACCACGTATGGCGGGCGGGCTCGGAACCTGTGTAGCGCGGTCACAATCAGATCAGCCCATTCCTTCGTGGTCTGGTAGTCCGCCCTCCCTATATCTGGCAGGGATAGAGCGACAGCTGTCTCAGCCCAATCGAGGCTCTGACCCTTGAGACAGTTTGCGACCCTTGATATGAAGTCCTCGGAGTCTGGTCTGCAGACGGACGATGGGAGGGCAGAACGTCCGCCCCTGCTGGCTCTGTCTGACTGCTCAGCCGCGGCAGACATGCCGGCGCATGATGTGGAGGGTTCAATGACAGGGATTCCACTCAGAGGCAGTACGTTCTCGGACACCCAGACCGTCGACCCGCTGATCTGAAGAGTATGAACAGATGCTCCGATCACGGTGGCGCGTATGGCGTCAGGTGGGATGATGACGCACAGACCGATCGCATTCAAACGAGCGTGCAGCGCTCGTGCCAGGAATACACCAAGATCACCGTACTCGGTATCAGAACGAACAGAACTGAGATCACGCATGACTTGCGCGATACCGCCGGAGAACCAGTACTCATCCACAGACTGCTCGAGAGAAAGAGGCTCCGTCAGCAGGAAGGGGGCTGTCCATTCCGATACGGTGATCGCTTCGACGAGTCTGGCTGCAGCATAGTCAGCCAGAGCACAGACATCGGAGCGCGACAAGACGACACCAGATTCGGTGGCGATCCTAAGCTGCTCAAAACACAAACGGGCGGAGCGAGTTATCTTACTGACTTTCAGTTGCTCAGTGAGCCTGACCAATCTTCCGCCTAGACCCACCGCGGAAGTGGATTTTAAAACTCCGCCTTTGAAAACGGCGATATTCGTAGTACCGCCGCCGATATCGACATTGCAGATAACTTTGTTTGTATCTTTCGAATATGCGGCCGCACCCGAACCTCTTCCCGCAAGGACGCTCTCGAAGTCTGGACCAGCGCTCGCCACAACAAACTGACCTGACAGCGACGAGACTTGCTTAATTACAGCTTCAGCATTGCGAATTTTGGCAGTCTCTCCGGTCACTATCACTGCACCAGATGCGATATCATCTACTTTCACACCAGCGCGTCCGTACTGTTGCACAATAAAAGAGAGAATCGCGTCAGCGTCGATGACGCCCTCAACGGTAAGCGGTGTCACACAGATCGGGCTGGCGTAGACTTTCTCATAACCAGAGACGACCACTCTTTCAGGCTCACCAATTTTGGAAACATTGGACAGCAAAAGACGATTAATTGAAAGATGCATCGACGTCGTGCCCACATCTATGCCGACGCTCAACAGGGGTTTGATCGACAAATTCAGCCTCTTAGATGCGACTCAGCCAGTATAGCTCTCTTGCAGTTTAACGCCAGACATTTTCAGGTGCAAAATTCGTTTTACGATTTGAACCACGTGAGCGCCCGCTTCGATCGGCATGGTGCCCAGCGCATGGATATTGGATACAACAGTTCGATCTGAGCTGATCGTGTGAGGTCCCGGATTGTATGTCAAGTAAGCACTCATACTTCCTGGTGTAGACAAACCGGGTCGCTCTCCGATCAGACAGAGCGCAAGGCGCATGTTCAAAGCATGTGAGATTTGATCAGCCACTCCGACTCGCCCGTAGCGCACAATTATGGGCGCGCCGAAAGTGATTTTTTCCAATTCGAACCCATCAAAAAGCATCGACAAGATATCGCGAATATTCGCCTCGATCGCCAGCGCAGAAAGTCCGTCGCAAACGACAATCTGAACTTCAAGGTTAGACTTGCACGTAGCTTTCAAGTGCATCAGCGTTTCAGAATCAAGTACTTTACCTTTTGGTGGAATGCTGATGAAATCTTGTTTGCTTAGGGCCTCGGTCTGCACCAGCTGAAATTGTTGCTCTCGCACATAAGCCAGGAAGCTCTCGCTAAAATCACCTTTGACAGCATCTTTCGCCATCGCATGGTCCTGGCGAAATTTCAGCCAACACTCTGTTGTTGGTCTCAGCCCAGCTCGACCAACTCCAATCCTGGCTGGAGTTGACGAACGCAATGCATTTAATTTCAAATCGTCCAAGGATTTATCCAGATCTGACACAGGTCACTGCAATCAAAGTAGCATCATTGAAACTGTAACAAGTTAAACTATTAGTTCCAAGTAAAGAGCTTCAGTGAATGGTTACGTCTGAGAAATTGTCATGCAAAATCGGCAGAGAAACTTTTAAGTTCTCATCGATAAAAGAAGTGTTGGCGAAGGCGAACGAAGAGAAAGCTGGAGACTCACTGGCCGCCATAGCTGCCAATTCTGAACTTGAAAGAACAGCCGCGAAACGAGTGCTCGCAGAATTGACCCTGACAGCTCTTCGTCATGAACCTGTGGTGCCTTACGAAACCGATGCTGTCACCCGCTTGATCGATGATTCTATCGATGCCGACGAATGGTCAAGGATCAAAAACTGGACCGTGGCAGAATTGCGCGAGTTCATTCTAAAATCCGACCCAGCAGCAATCGCTCCACTGCATCAAGCCCTTACAGGCGAAATCGCAGCTGCAGTCACGAAATTGATGTCGAATCTCGACTTAATCAGTGCCGCAAAAAAGTGTCAAGTGATAGCCACGGCCAACTCGACATTGGGTGGAAGCGGAACGCTGGGAGCCAGGCTGCAACCGAACCATCCTTCAGACTCCGCGGACGGCATTCTGGCTTCAATTTATGAAGGCTTGTCGTACGGAGTCGGCGACGCAGTGATTGGAATAAATCCAGTTTATGACACTGCCGATTCAGTTGAACAGTTGATGCATCTGACGAACAAGGTGATCGAGAAATTTCAGATACCCACGCAGAACTGCATTCTCAGTCATGTTACGACGCAGATGAAAGCGATTCAGAACGGCGCCCCAGCCGGCTTGATCTTTCAAAGCATAGCCGGCACGGAAAAAGGCAACACTGCATTTGGTATCACGATTGAAATGCTCGCTGAAGCTAGAGAGCTGGGTATGAAAAACTGCAAGAATGCAGGCAAAAAACCACTGTATTTCGAAACCGGTCAGGGCTCTGAACTTTCATCGCGCTCCAATTACGGTGCCGACCAGCTGACGCTGGAAGCTCGGTGCTACGCCCTCGCACGAACGTTCGACCCATTTCTAGTCAACGATGTGTGCGGATTCATCGGACCAGAATATCTTGCTGATGGAAGACAGATGATGCGCGCCGGTCTGGAAGATCATTTCATGGGTAAGCTGCTCGGAGTGCCGATGGGGATTGACGCCTGCTACACAAACCACATGAATGCAGATCAAAACGACCTGGAAAACCTGGCAGTACTGCTCGTCGCAGCAGGCGTCAACTATTTTATGGGTGTGCCGATGGGCGATGACGTTATGCTCGGATATCAAACCACCAGTTTCCACGATATAGCCGTCCTCCGCGAGTTGATGAACTGTCGCCCGGCACCAGAATTCGAGCTGTGGCTCGAATCAAGAGAATTGATCTGCAACGGTAAACTGACCAGCAAGGCCGGAGATGCATCTCTATTTTGCTAGAAAGCGAAGCGCCGCCGAGGTTGCTATGATTTCAAAATGCGCAATCTAAAAATCGTCTTGCAGGTCCTACTGGTGCTTCTGTGCATGATTTCAGTCATGGCAGCGTTCCTGTGGATGCGCTGCTCTATTGAAGGCAGGCGAGTGACAGCCGAAAATATGGCGCCGACACTGAAAACGAACGAGAAAGTCTTGTTCGACATGACTCGGTATCGCGCAGGCAAGTCGTTCGCGCGCGGTCAAATTGTTCTGTTCTTTCCTCCGGCGACAAAAATTCGTCCAAAAGACATCAGCCGAGACCCAATGTCGTTGCTTGACAAAGCCTTTGCGCCACCGTCTTTGCACACTCCCGAGTCTTCTATAAAACGTGTAATCGGTTTGCCGGGTGACAAAATCGAAGTCAAAGATGGTGTCGTATATATCAATGATGAGAAACTCTCTGAGCCTTACATCCAGGAACCACCCAGATACGAACTGCATAAACTGAAAGACCTTGGCGGCGAACTTTTGTCTGGCGGTTCAATCTATCCATATCCCGGTCAAGAAGAGGCGATCGTTGTTCCACCAGGACACCTGTTTGTTCTGGGCGACAATCGAAACAACAGCCAGGACAGCCATCTCTGGGGCTTCCTTGATCAAGAACGCGTGCTTGGAAAAGCGATTCTGGTTTTCTATCCGCGATTGCAAATAATTCAGAGTCCGCAGTGAGTCAAGCAAGTGCGGCAGTGAGTCAATAATTGGAGATGAACAATTCGTTTCCGATCTTGCTTTGCTTCTTCAAATTGCAGTTATTCATGCCATATTGCAATTGCCAGTCTTTTACGTTTGCCCACTTGTAAAGTTCACGTATTTCCGGACAATCGTCGTATGTAATCAGAAATTTGTGAGAAGTCTGCTGCAGCAATTTCGCTAGCTTCCAATGATCGAAAGCATGCAAACTACCGTTGTGCCCGTAGAGTTTCGTGGCAGTAAAATAAGGCGGATCCAGAAAGACAAAAACATCGTCACCAGGCTCAACGATTGCAGTTTCGAAATCCAGACAAGTTATACGAACATCTTTCAATGCTTCGGGCATGGGCACGAGGCGCTCTATCGAGGATGCTGTAAATCTTGTCAAACTGGCAGCCCGAGAGAACCCACCCGCACGAGTGGTGCCCGAAAATGTGACGCGATTGAAAAAGAAAAATAAGAATGCTTCACGGAAGGAGTGCTCAGGAACTTCATTTCGCGCCTCTAAAAAATAATCGCGAATTTCTTCAGCAGATGAAAATCCGGCTCGAAACCTTTCCAGATCAAACACCAACCGCGCACATGACTCTGGATCTTGGACGATCTGCCAGAAAGACATGAGTTCTTTGAAGGCGTCGTTAATCCAGTAAGTCTGCGCAAAGTCGGTGCTGCGCGCATGGAAGAAGACACTGCCTCCACCGACAAGCGGCTCACGAAATTCTTTGACTTTCGCCGGCAAATGCTCAGCTATCTTTTCGATAGCCTTTTGCTTCCCGCCTGGATATCGAAGCGGAGATTTAAAAGCAGCTGTCGTTTTGGGAACCGCAGCAGGTTGACTCGGAACAAACGGAGCCTGTGTTGTTTGCATTGCGCTGGGATCTATCATCTCTTAATAGTAGCTGGAAAACGGCAATGTGACTGAATCTTCAATACAAAAAATGTTTGCATGCATGTCTGTTTTATATACCAATTGATCACTTGTTGGATAGAATGACCAGTGTCAAAGCATTCAGGAGGCTAATGATGAGCGCACAGAAGGAAGCAAGTATTCATCTGGATATCTACTCGGATGTGATTTGCCCCTGGTGTTTCGTTGGGAAGGCGCGCCTGGATGCTGCGCTTAAAATCATCGGTCAATCAGTGAAGATAAGCAGTGCGTGGAAGCCGTTTGAACTCAATCCAACCATGCCGAGTCAGGGTGTCGACCGAAAAGAATACATGCTCAAGAAGTTCGGTACGAGCGATATTTCAGCAATGCAAAAGCGCCTCACCGATGCTGGTGCAGAAGATGGTGTCAGATTTGACTTTGCAGCAATGAAGCGTGTGCCGAACACTTTCAACGCGCATAGATTGCTCTGGTGGAGCAAGAAAGAAGATAAGCAGCACCATCTATCGGAGGTATTGTTTCGGGCTTACTTTCTTGAAGGCAAAGATATTGGTGACATCGAAGTTTTGACGGCAGCCGCTCAGGAAGCCGGATTAGATGCCGCAGAATCTCGAAAATTTCTCAGCAGCGAGCAGGGAACAACGGAAGTTCGTGAGGAGGAAAATGCAGGAAGATTGTTGGGAATAAGTGCCGTGCCAACATTTGTTTTGAACGGTGAAATAATCGCTTCAGGAGCGATTCCAGCATCCGAATTGGCATCGTTGCTCAAAGATGCCGCAACTGTGACAGTACCCTAGGCTGATACTAAATACGACACCAGAGGCGACATTTCAGAGAACTGCGATTCGATAACTACAATCCAAGCACTACGATTCGAGAATAGCGAACTGAGCACGCGATCCGAGAAGTGCGGTCCGCGAGAATGCGATCCGCAGAAAGTCGATCCAGAGAACTGCGAGCAAGGAGAACTCTGACGTCGGACGCTCAGCGCTTCAATTTAAGCACTGGAATCTGGCAAGGGCAGGAAGCAGAACAATTGCAATTGCACTTGCAGCTGATTCCGCACTTACACTTGCAATCTTTCATACGGCGGAAGAATAACAAATACGCAACTGCGACTATGCCGATCACGGCAATAAAAATCCAGGCTTCGCTGGGAATCATGCGATAAATTTGCAACCAGAGCGGCCTTGCGCTCTTGGCAGCAAAAGCTGGAGCGGCAAGCAGAGTGCCAAGCACCATAGATTGCAACAAATAGAGCGGCGCTACCGCAACTTGTTTTGAAAAGCTTCTCATACTAAGTCCAACCCCAGATACCACTAGTATTTCTTACCACAAAACGCACTCAAGATTACCGCGCGCCCCTAAAATAACACCTGGTGGGGTAGCTAATACAGGTCCAGCCCAGGTTCCTAAGTGAGGCGTACAGCGTGAAAAAATTGAGCATGGTTCCGCGCTCCGGGCGCTTTTCAGCTCTCAGCAAGGTCCTGGCGTGCACGTTACTACTATCCATTTCAGGTGCAAAAGCCCAGGGAACATCCGATAGAGTGCAATTGCAAGCGCCTTTGCAGACACAAACTCCTTTACATGGCGGTGTTAACCTCGACGAGACCCTGCCGCCTGTGCCACCCCAGTTTCAAGTTGGTACACAAATCAGCAATGCGCAACTTGCGCCCCAGACGCCTGACAACATGTGGTTTCCAATTCCGAACTGGTTAGCAGGAAAGTGGCATTCAGAAACGAAGCTGATTGACTACATTCAAGATTGTAAAAGCGGTGCAAGCCAGTCACCACATGCGGTGGTAAAAGAAGTTGACAGCGCCACTCACGGACATCAACGCGACAGGACAGGAAGAATCTGGGAGTTCATTCAAGTTCCACAAATGAGGAAAATCGGGCTGGCTCACGGCAATGCTTACGTGAGAGCCGTGCGCAAGGATGTTATAGTTTCTGACCCAGCGGAAGTAACGCTGAAAATTCTATCGAATCAAATCACAGTGAATGACACAGACCAACAAATAGTGGCATCGAATCAAGTACAGCAGATAGGCACGTACACTCCACTGGAAGATGGATTGGTAAATCTCAGCGCCTCTCTGAGAAACTTTGACAACGACGGGGCACCAATTCAGATGCAAAAGCAGTCGCTGACGATGAAACGCATTGCTCCTTACGAAGACGTCGACACACTTGACGGGCTGAATTTAAAGGAGTTGTTCGCCGAATACTTAACAAAAACAGGTCACCCAGAACTGGTACCCACAGCAAAGTGACAGCTTCTAAAGTAGCCGATCAACTACAATCTTTTGACAGCAACGCCCCTGAGCGGCTATATCTATGAGAATCGTTTGAGACCAAAATTTGAGGATGCGAGATGCCGCAAAAAATGGTGTATTCGACAAATCTTATGTTATCGCTTGGCGACATTACACAATCGACAGCCGATGCCATCATCAACGATGCCTGCTCCAAGTTGACCCCAGTTCTTGGTCCCAACAAAGCCATCTTTGCGGCTGCCGGAGCACCACTCAGCACAGAGTGTCAGAAAGTGATCGAGCACCAGGGTCCCGTTCAAGTGACACAAAACTGTGTCACAGACGGAGGTTTACTGAAAGTGAAGTATGTGATTCACGCCGTCGGACCCAACTGGCAAGGAGGCGGCGCAGACGAAGAAAGATTGCTCGGCAGTACATACACGAACGCTTTAAAGACAGCAGCAGATTATGCAATGACCTCGGTTGCGATAACTCCGCTAGCAATAGGAGACCATGCTCGTTTTCCCGTTGAAAAGTCTGCAATTGTTGCAGTTCACGCCGTCGAAGAATTTTGCCGCTCCGACGAGCGCCTGCGACAAATTCAATTTATCATCCGCGATTCCTTTGTCTACAGCGTTTTTCAAAAGGCCATGACTTACTAACCCAGAGCAGGTGATCACAATTTTAGTTTCGCTCGAGCTGTCAGAAAGGTGCACAGCTTTTCCCTGGAAATCCGAGGTATGCTTAACAGGTACTCAATTTGCCGGACGGTCGAATTCTTTACCATATCGACTGGTTATGCTTCGATCTTGTAGACTAGGGGTCACACTTACAGAGTTCCCAAGATGCCCAAGGTTCTGATAGTTGAGGACGATCTAGTTTTTTCGTACTTGATCCAACATCATCTCGAACTGAATCATTATTTAGCAGAAGCGGTCAAGACTGGGCAGGAAGGATTGAAACACCTGGATTCGGGCGTTTACGACCTGGCTATTCTTGATTGGATGCTGCCGGATATGCTTGGAGTCGAAATCTGCAAGCAATTTCGTTCGAACGGCGGCTCAACGCCAATTCTATTGCTCACTTCAAAGAACAGCTCCGAAGAGAAAGCAACTGGCTTAGACTCAGGAGCGGACGATTATCTCGTTAAGCCTTTCGACCCCACTGAATTGATGGCTCGACTGCGGGCCCTTTTGCGTCGACCAGTCGGTTTCACAGGCAAAATGCTGAAAGTTCAAGACGTAGAGATGGACACCTCTACATTTCGCGTTACCCGGGCAGGCAAAGAAGTCGATCTGGCACTGAAGGAAATTGCCATCCTCGAGCTGCTGATGAGACATCCGAACCAGAGATTCACTGCGGAAGCTCTTCTTCAGCGGGTCTGGCGCTCTGATGCCTCAGCTTCGGTTGAAACTGTGCGCACGCACATGAAGACTCTGCGCAAGAAACTGAACGACAGCAACGAAAATCCGCTAATTCGAACAACCAGACACCTGGGGTACCGTATAGTCGACAACGACTAGATGTTGCCATTATCGACTCTTGTACTGAATTACAAATACGAACTTTGTAGACTGCCATAGTCACCTCGAGGTGACTATGATTTACTAATCAAATCTTCAATCACTTACCCAGCAAGGATTTTCGCCAATAGTTCACACTCACTTCACGCTGCTTTCAGCCACACTTCCTCTTGCTGTAATAGACTGGAAGAGTGGAGGTACAACTTAGCCTATCGACTACAAGTTTTACTCTGCAAAAAAACGGCATACCACTTATCAACAGGGCGCAAACAATGTCACAAGCTGCAAAAAAAGGCAAAGCTGCTAATCCAGAAGCAGAACTACTTCATGACCTCGGTGAGGTTGTGAGAAAACGCAGACTGGCACTAGATCTTTCGCAAGAAGAATTGGCCAGCAGAGCAGGAGTTCACAGAACCTATCTCAGTGATATTGAAAGAGGTGCTCGGAACATCACCATTACTGTGCTCGCAAGACTTGCAGACGCTCTTGAAGTCAAAGTTTCGAGATTGTTCAGACTAACTGAGCAAAACAGCAAATAAACTTCTGCCTTCAAACTAATCACTTATCAAAAAGCGCACCGATACCAGTGCGCTTTTTTATTCGTCAAGCGGGGTTGGCTTCACTGGCGGCATTTTCAGCCAACAGACGAATCAAATGTTTTCGCCAGGTCTCAACGTTCTCATAATTTTTTCCGTAGTCAAAAAGAACATTTTTACCCTTTGACTTGCTGGTGCACTTGAGGCTCCAGCGCGTCGCGCTGATCGGGTTGATTTCTACCTCAAGCTCTTCGCCGGCAGATCGCCAGCTTGGCCCCGTCGCGGCGCGAGTTATGAGGTGCTCGGTATCATCAGAAACGTTAGTAATATATGGCACCACGAGCAGTGCCTGGCGACAAGCCGAAACGACCTGCTTATTCGTGCCGTCAACCTCGACGTCGCGAGTCTGCTCCAATTCCCAGACTTCGCGATAGAGCCCTTTGCGCAAAAACAGGTGCGCACTGAGGTCCATCGGTAGCAATATGCCGACGATAATCGCAGAAAAAATAAGTCCTACAATTAGACCCGCTTTTATAGACAACTCGAAAGCGTTAGGCGCGCCATTGAAAATGACGATGTAGATAAAGAAGAACAGTCCTGCTCCGCCGCCGAAACCCAGGGTACAGACGACAACTGCTCGAATAATTCGGGCGATATAGCGCTGCATCGATTAAGCTTCAGTCGCTTCTGCATCGATGATATGAGGCTCACTCTCTTGCTTGATGTACCATCTCAAAAAGCGAAACAGCATGTAGACAGGTGGCAGCACCACCATCAGACCAAAGAGCTTTTCAATTTTGCTGAACATGTTAGATGTCTCCATCGTCGGTCAGGTTGCAGGATTCCTCGTCATCATCGCCGAGTTTGACGCCTTCGGCTGTAATATCTTGAACGTCCACAGACTCTAACTCAAGCTCGTCCACATGAATATCTAGAGTTTTCTGGGCTACCTCTTGCGCATCCATGGATTCGAGCAGCGCGTCCACATTGTCATTCATTCCCAACTCAGCGCTAGAAGCCGCGGCCGCTTTTCCCAGCGCCAGAGCCACTCGTGCAGCGGCTTTGTCGGCCGCAGTACGGCGGGGAAACAGTCGAGCCCGACAGGTGGTGCAAAAACAGTAGCTGCCTTCCCCCAGATGGCTAAAATCGCCGACTTTCAGGCCAACCGGCAGAAAAACTCGCATTGCCACCATGCGCCGTTCGAGCCCTTTCAACTTGCGCTGGAACACCTTCACGTATTCGTGACGGCATGGTTTTTCGAGTTTAGGAGTGTTTTCTTCCATCATCAAATTATTAAAACACGCCCCTTCACTATTATTGCTTCGCGACGGGAAACTCTTTCAAGAAATGTCCGCGCCAGAAAATGATGACGGCCAGCTGATGTTCGGGTTTGACGATATTGGGACAGGAAAAATAGAGAGAGCGAGCGCCGTCCTCTGGAAAAGGCTGAGACTGGGGGGTCGCCACAGGCAAGCTGACCGTTCCGCACTGTCTTCGCGTCGTATTGTCGAAGAACACTGCCGTCAGCGCCAGATCGGCGACAGAACGCCCGGAAATATTGCGAATTTTTATCTCGCCTTCCGGCGTCAAACTGCCTTTGGCAAGCCAGATTCGCGAAGAGCTGAGCGCTACGGGCGGAACGCGCGGGTCGTCGACCCGGACGGTCTTATCTTGCTTGTCGGCCAGTTCGACTTTGTCATCCTTGGTCAACATACCAAGCTGCTCCGCCACTCTCTCGGCGTGTCCTTTTACCGAAGCAGCCTCCTGAAACTTCTTTTGCTTCATGAGCAAATTGCTCCAGTCAACGAGAACGGCTTCAAGCTGTTTCAACAACTCCGGTTTTGGTCGCAAGTCGCAAGCATCTTCAAAAGCTCGCACAGCCCCTGCATAATTTTCCAGTTTCAAATTAACTGCCGCAAGAAGCTGGTAGTTTTCCACACTCTTCTCTTTATCGGTCAGGTCAAGAAGGGCTTCCTGTGCAGCTTGATAATCTTTTGTCTGGCACAGCAGGTCGATCAGGCGATGTCGGGCCTCTAGATTGTTGGCATCAGCCGTCGTCACGTTCTTATAATTCTCAATCGCTTTGTCAGTCTCTTCGGTGCGTGAGTAAATAGCAGCCAGAGCCATTCTTGTCACTGGTTCATCGGAAACTGCGAGACTTTTATTCAATAAATCGATAGCCAGTTGATCGTTTTTGGCCAGTTCGGCAGAAGCGGCCAGTTGACGATAGGCTTCACTGAGACGGTGTGGAACCAGGCTTTTCTGTGGTTCTTGTAATTGATCTGAAAACTTTCGCGCCAGCTCAAGATGAGTGACAGCTTGTTCCAACTGATTTTTGCTCAGATCGTGGTCCGCCCACTTGGCATACAAACTGCCACGACCAGCGCTCAGCTCCTGAGGTGGACACGCTGTTGCGGCAGACTGAAACAGCTTTTCAGCCTCGTCAAAATCTTCCTTGCTCTCATAGTAATTTGCATAAGACAGCACCACGGGCGATAAAGTTGGACCTTTGACATTCAGGCGCAGGGCAGTGTCTAGATAAGTGCGCCCTTCTGCCAGCCTGTCCGTGCTCAGATAAACCTGAGCCAACCAGGGGTTTACCTCTGGATCTTCGGGATGCTCCCTGGCCAGCTGCTCCAGCATCGGCAAAGCTGCAGCGGCTTTCCCTTCTCTAATCAAAGCGGCGGCGCGTGTGTAAGGTGTTTCAGCAGGGCGGTTGAAATAGTAGACCGCGAAAGCGACGCCACCAAGGACAATCAGAAAAGCCAGAATGCGCAAAATCACCGAACCTTTCTTGGCAGCGGGTTGATGCTGTTCTACGCCAGGTTCGTTTAGTCCAGTGTCTGTCATGATTTCGCAGCCATCTGCGCCTTTTGCAACATTTGCTCAGCAGTGTGATAACTAGCAGGTGTCAAAGTTATAATAACTTGAATATGGTCGTCGATATCAATCTAACGCCCACAGCCTCGCATATCCTGATAGACCGCACAGAACATGCGGTTTCAGGCAGGTCTCCGCTTGCCAAGCCTCTGCCTGCCAGAACCTGGGGCACGCCAACAGAATGCGTTGCTGCTGCTGTTCTCGTGCACGGATTAGGTGCTCACAGTGGCTGGTTTGAGGCCCTTGGAAGGCGACTGCGTATCCGACGCATATACTCGATAGCGTACGACCAGGTCGGTTTTGGTAAGCGCAAAGACGAAGAATTCTATTCATATGATCAGTGGTTAGCTGATCTCGAAGTCGCTTTCGACTACGCGCGGCGAACAGTGGGTGATAAACCGCTCTACATCATGGGAAACAGCATGGGTGCAGTAGTCTCAGCGCGCGCTCTGAGCGACCATCTGGTTGAGCCAGCCGGGTTTGTCATGTTTTCACCCGGGTTCGATGGGCATCCAGATGCCTTCACACTGCCGTTTCGAGTGAAAGCACTCTGGCAAGCCTTTACTGCACCAGACACCGACGTCGTGTTGCCTTACGCACCGGAAATGGTGACTCGCGACCCGGGGGTGCGCAAGTGGATTTTGAACGATCCAGAGCGCCGATTCACGGTTCCGGCGCGCATGCTGCTCGAACTACTGAAGATTACCAATGACATAAACAGGCGCGCCAGACACATTGTTTGCCCGGTCATGATGTTTAACGCCGGCATGGAAAAAATTGTCAATGCGCGGGCAGGCGAAAAGTTTTTCAACAATTTGACCAGCGTCAAAGAGCGAAAGCTCTATCAGGAAGCCTGGCACGACCTGATGTTCGACCCTATCATTGATGAGATGAGTGACGATCTGGCGAATTGGATTTCACAGACATCGAAGAGCTCAAAAAAGGTGAAGGCGGATTTTCGCAACAGCGTCTAATCCGACACCACATCTGGTGTCAAACAGAAGTTTTAAATTGTCTGAAAGATACGGCTCTTGCGCCAAAATAAGCCCTTCAGCTGTAAATCGCACTTTCAGACAGGAAGAGTAGTTTCATTAAGGAAACTTCACAACAGGGCGCCTGCATCCCGCCGACCTCTAACATTGAAAAGCCCAGCAGAGCACGAAATTCGAGCCAAACGACTGCGTATGGCAAAACCACCTTCATCAGAGTTCTCTCACCATTGACAAGCCGGGAACTGGCTATAATAAGGCGCGTCATAAGACGTGGAATGCTCTAACTACACTAATAATAGTAGCTTTAACCAACAGAGGACGAATCGTGACGCAAGGTATTGCTACCAGATTCTTCGAACGCGCTCAGCACATGGGCGACCGCGTCGGAGTACGCTACAGAGAGCAGAAGAATCCGTACAAGAGCATGAGCTGGTTGGAGTATGCAGCTTTCGTCACCGATATGGCAATGGGTCTGGCGGCCCTCGGCGTAGACTCAGGATCGAGCGTCGCTATCTTTTCGAGCAACTCGATTTACTGGGTGGCAGCTGACATTGCCACCATCTGCAATGGCGGCATTTCAGTTCCGATTTATCCGACAAGCTCACAAGCCGACATTCAATACATTCTAGAGAATTCAGCCGCCCAGATTGTTTTCGTGCAGAATGAAGATCTTTGCCGCAAAGTCTTAGCGGCGAAAAGCAAAACGAATCTAACAAAGATCGTCTTAGTCAATCAACCAAAGAAGTCATTGCAGGAATTCGCCCAGGAACTTGGTCTTCCTGTAGATCAAAATCTGATAACAAGCGTCGATCAAGTGCTCGCTCTGGGAAGAGATCTGAAAGTTGATAAACCCAATCTAATAGATGAGCGCTTGAGACGAACGCAACTCTCCGATCTTGCCACCATCATCTACACGTCCGGGACGACAGGAACCCCGAAGGGAGCCGGTCTCACGCACGCGAATATCCTTTCGCTGATTGAATCTGTAAAACAAGTATTACCGGTTGACGAAAACACTGTTTACTTGAACTACCTGCCGCTCTCACACGTGTTCGAACGAGTCTGTGGCGAGTTCTACTGGATGACGAGCGCCGGAGAGTACGCCTTTGCCGAAAGCATTGAAGCAATGGGCAAAAATCTTGCCGAACTGAAACCGACGATGATACTGGTTGTGCCGCGCGTCATGGACAGGATCTACTCGAAAGTGAAGATGGGCATTGAAGGCGCTTCTGGACGCCGTAAAAAGCTTATAAATTGGTCAATCTCGGTCGGCAAGGAAGTCGTCAAACAGAAAGCAAACAGCAAAAACATATCAGTGCTTCTGCAGGCGAAGCACTGGCTCGCAGAAAAATTTGTTCTCGGTAAACTGCGCGAAAAAATCGGACCAAGACTCAATCTTGTCGTCAGTGGTGGCGCACCAGCTTCGGCAGAACCAATCGAATTTTTCAATGCCATCGGCATCGACACATTAGAAGGATACGGGCTGACAGAGACGACAGCACCGGCTTGCGTAAACAGACGCGGTAAAGTGAAGGTCGGCACAGTCGGTCCCACTATCCCTTCCGTCGAGCTGAAACTCGGCGAAGATGGCGAAATCCTTTTAAAAGGTCCGTCCATATTCAAAGGCTATTACAAAAACGAAGAAGCCAGCGCCGATGCTTTCGAAGATGGCTGGTTCAAAACTGGTGACATCGGAGTGGTGGACAGAGACGGCTACTTGAAGATCACAGATCGCAAGAAAGACTTGATCGTCAACTCTGCTGGAAAAAATATTGCACCGCAAAGAATCGAAGCAATCCTCAAAACAGTTCCTTTCGTTTCTCAGGCTGTAGTCTTCGGCGATAAACAAAAGGCGCTTGTTGCCTTGCTTACACTCGACGAACAGGCAGCAATTGAATTCGGTCGTGAGCAGAACTGGGAATTCAACACGTACGCAGAGTTGTTAAAGCAACCAAAACTGAACCAGTTTTTGCGCAAAGAAATTCATTCACGCTCAGGGCAACTGGCTGATTATGAGGTCGTGAAGCGCTTCGCAGTGCTTCCTGATGAGTTGTCGGTAGACGAAGGTGAATTGACTGCGACATTGAAGATCAAACGTAACGTCGTGGCAACGAAGTACAAATCTGTCATCGAAGCTCTCTACAAAGATGAGTACGTTGATGCAGCGGCACTTGTCGGCGGCTCCAAACGCTAGTTGTCCCCAGGCATGTTGGGGCAACGCACAGGTTTGGAAAAAAGGGGCACCCTATCTGGTGCCCCTTTAAATTCGATATAGTCAGAAGTGCGTAGAGTCAATTAACTCAGCGCAGTTGCGTTAGCAGTGCGGTCAGCTTTGTCTAGAGCCGCAACCCGCAACACTCTCGAACGACCTGCTTCTAGGACGAAGAGGGCGCCATCAGAACCGAAGGCAACACCAGTTGGATTTACCAGACCGGTCAAGAACATTTCGCTCTTGCCTTCGCGGTTAACGCGAAGCACGCATCCCGAACGTCCTGCTGTTACGTACAATCTGCCCAGGCTGTCCATCGAGAGGTTGCCGTCATAGCCGTCTGCAAAGTTGAAACTTTCAGGTTCGGCTACAACCACACGGGCGATTTCTCGACCGTCGAGCGATCTCTTCACGACAGAACCGGTTGCATGTTCTAGACACCAGAGGAAGCCATCAGGATCTAGAAGCAGTCCCTGAGTGCCATGTCCTGGTCCACCGATGAGAACTTCGTATTCGCCAGTGCGGTCGATTTTGAAAATTCCACCAGTATTTGATGGGAAGTTAGAGACGAAGAGCTCTTCCCTGGTGCCGATCGCTAGATCGGAAAGGAAAGTGCCACCACCTGTCAAACTGCCATCGAGTTGAGCAAGGATGCGACCACTCTTGTTTGGATCGATGCGATAGACAGTTCCCTGAATCGTAGCGACATAGAGAACGCCTTTGCGATCGAATCGCAAACCAGAAATTGTGCTGTTGCCGCGAATGCGTGCGTATTCGGTGAGTTGACCGGCGCTGTCCACAAACCAGACACTGCCGTCGCAAGCGAAGTAAACGCCTCCGGGGCCGGACGCCATTCTCGAAAAGCGATTGGAATACGATGCATTCAACTGAGAAAGCACGCGCACCGCGTATCCGCGTGGCGCATCAGGTAAATCGATTACCTGCATCTCAGTTGCCGACTGCTTTCCCTCTTTGGCTCCCTCCGCCCCCTGTGCTGATTCGGCTTCTTCTTCTTCGATAGACTCTGCCGAAGTGATGTCTATATGCAAAATCAAATGCAATGGTATGAGAATGCGGCGAATATGAATCTGCCCATCGCTTTCGTGTGAGTAAGATTCGACGTCGATATGGTCGTGATCAACGGACAGCACACGTCCGGTCACCGTGTTGTGGCAACCCATTCCATACCAGATCTGGATCTTCTGCCTGTTTTCAACAAACCCTTGTAATCTGGTCCTGAAGCTCATATCAAACCCCTAGCCCCCATGATCCTCAACCCGCTTACTAAAATTGGAATCTGGTTCGGAAGCGTTGCCTCCAGCTCCAAAAATTCCTCTGTACTTCTTGTACCCGAAATTGACTAATCCGAACGCTCCCACTCGACTTTTGGCACAATCAAGCCGTTATTCCAAAACTGCTCCAGTTTATAGAAATTACGCTCTTTCTCGTGGAGCACATGGACGATGATATCACCGTAGTCCAGGAGCACCCACCTGCCATCAGCCTTGCCCTCAATCGAGCGTTGCCGATAGCCCAACTTGGAAAGCTCCTCGTCGATATGGTCGACTATAGCTCGAACCTGGTTGGTCGAATCTCCTCCGGCAATAACAAAGTAGTCAGCTATAAGAGTTACCTGCCTTACATCCAACACGACTGTGCTTAGCGACTTCTTTGCTTCGGCAGCGTTGGCAGCCACAAAGGTTGCTTCGCGCGAATCGATTGAATTTTTAGCGGCTGATGATGGTCCCAAACTGACTCTTCCGGGGATAGTCTACGCAGCTGAACTGCTCGACATAAAGGATCCGTACTGCATGATATTCCCTTTTGTACCCGATTTCACACCACTATAGGTAATTCTTTTAGGGTCGACTGCGACTGACAAGCCCGGTATGGCAAGCTAATTGGGGCTTTACGAGACTTCAGTTTTTCGTCGAGAGGATGTCATCCCCTCTTTGCGGCGTGGGCGCCGAAAATTCGTTACCAATTAAGTTGATTTTTTATGCTCGGTATCTTGTCTCACGGTATCAGGTGCTGTATTCTTGCCGATTACGTGGTTCGTTGCGTAGAGCAGAAAAATCACAAAGACTCAGTAAACAAGGTGGTTTACTAAACTAATTAGGGATAGGAGGAAGCTCAGTGAACAAAGCAGAATTAGCTGCAGAAATCGCCGCTCGCACTAACAACACGAAGAAATCCGTGGAAGAGATGCTCGCTGCATTTACAGATGTTGTAACCGAAGTAGTCGCCAAGGGCGATCGCGTAACTCTCGTTGGATTCGGCACTTTCGAGCGTCGCAACCGTAACGCTCGTGAAACGAACAACCCACAGAAACCTGGCGAAAAAATCAAAGTTCCAGCGAAGCGCGTACCAGCTTTCGCACCAGGAAAAGAATTCAAAGAAAGAGTCGACCACAAATAAGTGTGACTCGGATCACGATGAATCCTATGAAAGGGGAGGGGCAACCCTCCTCTTTTGCATGTCATGAGCAAGTTCAGACATGTGCCATTGAAGATTCGGATATGTGCCTGGAAGGTTCAGACATGCGGCACGGAAAATTCGGACACGCACCATTAAATTTTGGTGGCGCGGATAGTACTAGAAATCTAGAAATGAATTGCTACGGCATGACGTCGTTGTCGACGGGCTCGACCGGCGGCTGAGGTTTAGTGCCATTCGCGTCTGTAGATGAGCCTTTAGCCGACTCAGGCGACGATGTTTTCGAGGGGTTTGCTGCTGAATTCTTTGGTGGGTCTGGAGTGTATGTTTTCACTGCGTCAGACGACCCTTTTGGAAAATCAGTTGATTCGCGCTTTTCCAACGTAGTGCTCGACGGTTTATTTGCCGGTTCGACTCGAGCTCTATAGAACTCACCGCCAGACGTCGGTGCTGTCTGAAATGGACGCCTATCGACAGCTGCACGCGGTTCTGTAGTCGCCCGCGAAGTGCTCGGCTGACCCTGACCATGCTGTTGCTGATAAATCCGCCACTGCTCTTCCTGCCTGGCTCGACGCATCTCGGCTTCACCTGCGGTACCGGTGCTGGTGCCAATGCCATTACCTGTGCCATTAACGTTATCGGTGTTGTTCAGGTCTGGCGCAGAGCCAGTGCCGGCAGGCGATTCGGCAGGCGAATTAGCGCCTCCTGTGCCGTCTATTCCGGGCAACCGGCTCACAGGTTCTTGATTCTGGACTTGAGGAACATCGGCATAATTGACAGACGACCGCGAGCGAAGCAGACGTTCAGCCGATTCTCGCTCAATTTTGGCATCAGCATCGAGACCGTTGCCATCCAGTACAAGCGCCAGAATCTGATGAGCACGGGGATCGTTGGGGTTCATCGCCACCGAGTCTCGGGCTTTTCTAAGGGCTGCTTGTGGCTGACCCGCTTTCATAAGCATGCTGGTCAAACGCACCGACGCTTCAATCAAATTGGGCTTGATTCTCAAAGTGCGCGCATAAGCATCTGCAGCGACAGAGTAATTGTTACTCGCTTCCGCCGCCTGCCCGAGCTCATAATCAATCATCGCCTCGAGTGTCAGACCCCGCTGGGCCGAAGAGTAGGCATTGCTTGCCTCTCTCAGCGTTTTGGTAGCCTGCTCGTTAAGCCCCATCAGGCGCTCGTTGACACCCCGGTCATAGAGCCTGTACACACTGGCAAGGCTGTTTGCATTTTGCACGTTCTCGGCATGCGGTTCGGGATACGACACAGGCGCAGCATGATGCACGAGATGGTTGGATACCGCTACATGCCTGGACTGTCGACCGTGCTTATGCGAGATGGGAATAGTCGAGTGCTTTCCACTGTGCCTACTGACATGAATAGTCGACGCTGCTCTGCCGCGCGACTTGCCGTGAGCTGCATGATGACTGCTTGTTGAATGATGCGCAGACCGTTTGGCGTGCACAGGCACTGTCGCCGCGAGCGACAAAACGAGCACGGCAGCAGTCAAAATGCTGCCTTTAAACAAATTGAACTTATGCATTTTGTTCAGCAAAGAACAAGTCACGCCTGACGGATAGCGATTACATCCACAGAGCATATACAGCGAAGCTGCCACTCCAAAGTAACTCAACTGATCCTAAGGATAGCCGATTTAACAAACGCTGACCGCTATAAAAGGTCTTGCTTTATCCCTTGGGAGCGAACTGAGCCTTTTCTTCGTCGGTTACGCCTTTCATCGTTAAATTAACGCGGTTGCGGTCGTCAATTTCTCTTACCTTAACGACAACACGTTGACCGATCGAGACGACGTCTTCGACCTTCTCAACGCGATGGTTTTCCAGTTGAGAAATGTGCACCATGCCTTCTTTGCCTGGCAACACTTCAACGAAACATCCCATCGGAATGATGCGTGTGACGCGTCCTTCGTAGACACCATTTACTTCGATGCGCTGCACCAGGCGTTGAATCCAATCGCGAGCAGCTTCACCACCGGCTTGATCGACACTGCCGACCAGCACAGTGCCGTCGTCTTCGATATCGATCGTGGCACCTGTTTCTTCGATAATGCGGCGAATCATCTTTCCACCAGGTCCAATAACTGTGCCGATATCTTCAGGGTGAATGTGCAGTGTGATGATGCGTGGTGCCCATTTGGACATCTCGGTGCGTGGCTTAGGCATAACTGCTTCCATCTTATCGATGATATGCAGGCGTCCACGTTTGGCTTGTTCGAGAGCCAAATGCATGATTGCAAGCGAGATACCTTCAATCTTGATGTCCATCTGCAAAGCGGTGATGCCGTCTCTTGAACCGGCGACTTTGAAGTCCATGTCGCCGAGGAAGTCTTCAAGACCTTGAATATCGGAGAGAATCGCAAACTTGTCGCCTTCCAGAATCAAACCCATGGCAATTCCGCCAACTGTATGGGCGATTGGAACGCCGGCGTCAGCCAGTGCCAGACTCGATCCGCACGTGGATGCCATAGATGTCGATCCATTCGATTCGAGCACTTCTGACACGACACGGATTGTGTAAGGGAATTCCGCTTGACTTGGAAGCACTGGAATTATCGCTCTTTCTGCCAGTGCGCCGTGACCGATTTCGCGACGGCCCGGCCCACGGTTCGGTTTTACTTCTCCGACCGAGAAACCAGGGAAGTTGTAATGGTGCATATAGCGCTTTTCAGTTTGTGGATCGATTGAATCCAGTCTTTGAGCATCACTGCCGATTCCCAGTGTTGCCACCGAAAGTACCTGCGTGGTGCCGCGTGTGAACAAGCCGGTTCCATGTGTTCTTGGCAAGATGCCGCATTCGACTGTGATAGGGCGAATTTCGTCGCAACGTCGACCATCGGCTCGGGCGCCCGTGTCTAAAACCTGAGCACGCATGATCTCAGCTTCAACTTCTTCCATGTACTCAGCAATTGTTCTGTCTGAAACAGTCTTCAACTCATGTTCTTCTGGAAGTTGTTCGATCGCCGCTTTAAGCGCCGCTTTCGCTTCGTCGAGGAATCCATTTCGCACGGCTTTGTCAGTGACTCCAGACATTGACTGCTTGAGCTTGTCTGTGCAGTGCTGAACGATGAGCTCTTTGAGTCCTGCTTTTTTCGGCGCCGCTTCGAATGACTTTTGCTGAATCCCAAGGCTGCGAAAAAAGTTGCGCTGAACTTCCACCTGCTTCTTGATGATGTTGTGCGCGTAATCGATGGCGGCGAGGATGTCTTTTTCAGTAACCAGTTTGCAACCAGCTTCGACCATCATGATTGAACTTTCGGTGCCGGCAACGACAAGGTCGATATCTGACTCTTCCATCTGGGCATAGCTCGGGTTTGCAACGAACTTGCCGTTCACTCGCCCAACGCGCACAGCGCCAATCGGGCCATTAAACGGAAGACCGGCAAGACCGATGGCAACCGAAGCACCGAGCATAGCAAGCGTGTCGGTCGGGTGTTCGTGATCGGCGCTCATGGCGATAGCCGTGACCTGCACATCATTCCTATAACCTTCTGGAAACAAAGGTCTGATCGGTCTGTCGATCAGACGGCTGATCAAGACGGCTTTATCTGGCATTTTGCCTTCGCGGCGCCCGAAGCTTCCTGGCACCCGACCAACTGAGTAGAGCTTTTCTTCGTAATCAACAAGAAGAGGGAAATAGTCGATACCGTCTCGTACTGTTTTGCTCTCAGTGGCAGTGACAAGTACCATCGAATCACCGCAGTAGACCTCTACGGCACCTGAAGCCTGCTTAGCCAGACGTCCAGTTCTGCAGGTAATCTGCTTTCCGTCTACTTCAAAAACAGCTTGTTGACTTTGAATTGTTTGCACGAATATTTCCCTCGCTTCTTCTTTTCTACTAAAATTGGACATGACGGTGCTCACCGACACCTTGACGGTCTGCACGCGATAACAATTTCACTAAACGTCTGCATCAGGCCGTCAAGGGAGATCACTCCACGCGGCAGCGAAAAAAAATTGGCGAGCAATTGCCCGCCAATATAGCTTTACCGTCTTAGTCCGAGCTTTTCGATCAAGCTCTTGTATCTTTCCTGACTCTCTCTGCTGATGTATTGCAGGAGTCTGCGTCTCTTGCCGACCATCATCAACAGACCGCGGCGGCTGTGGAAATCTTTCGGGTGCGACCGCAGGTGCTCTGTCAGCTGGTTGATGCGCTCTGTCAGCATGGCAACCTGCACTTCCGGCGAGCCGGTATCTTTGGCGTGCACGCGGTGCGTTTCGATAACTTCTTGCTTGCGTTCTTGTAAAAGCATCTCTCTAGATTCGTTCCTGTTTTTATAGATTGTGTTTGCGACTGTATATGATAACACCTTTGACCCACTGGACGGGCTTTGGCAGACTAATCCTCATTGTTTATGTAGAATTGTCGCCTTAAAATCTCATCAGTCGGTCGCCTTTTTAATTAACGATACGCCGCACTGACCGGCGATCGAGCGATTGGCGCCGCTCTTGCGCCTTTGTTAATAGTATTGACCGCCAACCTACGAAACCGGCAGAAGGTGCCAAAATTATCCTTAGCCGGAAAGGAATACAGGAGCAGGAAATGTCCGACGTCAAAGTCAATATATATACGCCGACCGCCCAGCATGTCGGGTACTTTCTCAACCCAGTAATCGAGTCTTTCCCTGATGGCGATTATGAAATTAGCGGGCGATTTTATGATGAGCTTGGCGAAGCAGTTGGCAAGATGGAATTCAACCCGGAAGTTTTACCCTATGTCGCGGATCTGACAGACGTCAAAGACGTCGCGCACAAGAAATTAGTAAAAGTCTATCTACAGCGCGGCAGACAACCGATTCGCATGAGCGGCACTGGCGCCAACTAGTTTGTACTGAATTTTGCTGTAAAACTGAAGAGCTGGCGAAGCTGAAAAGCCCAACGGGCTTGCCTTATCAGTGAGTGGAAGACACCTCCACCGCGCTTTTAAGCGATATCGGCTAAAGGTTTAAAGGGGGGGGCTTCGTTTTGGCAGAGGCTGCGCCCTGTTTACGTTTCAGCCCCCGTTCGTCAAAAAAGTGACAAAATAAAAGAGCAGCCGGAGGGAAGGCTGCTCTTTAATTCTCGTAGGATTCTTCAATGCCTCAACAAGAGGTCTGGGGGGCTTTTGGTGAGGGACTTTGATTTAAAGAATGGTTCCTTCCGAGATTTGGACCGATAATTGCAAACCAGCAACTATCTTTTTTATACCAGTCCTGGAATGACGAGTCCTATATGCTGGGCAATAATTGTTTATGGTCTGGCTTATGTTATCAATGGTAGGCGGCGCGGTCTGATACATATAGTGTTTACGGTGGTTGGAATCCCTGATGGAGTCAATATCTGTGAGTGACAGTGCAAAGAGCACTGAAGCAAGCGAACGACTGGTGTTGCTCATTGCCCACAACAAGGCAGAGCAGGATCTTTGTCGCAATGCCATATCGTCTCAATCACAGCTGTATGGTGTCGAAACCGTCACCAGCGCCGAAGAAGCGCTGACCAGGCTGAAGACGGGGCGCTTCGATGTCATAGTTATGGACTACGAACTACCTGACAACATCGACGGCGAATTAGTGCAAACTCTGCATAAAGCTGTGCCTGACTGTCCAATAATTGTCATCACCAGCGTTGACAGCCCTGACCTCGCACTGAAGATTTTGCTGTCAGGTGCAAGCGACTATTTGCCAAAGATCACTGAATATCAAAAGTTTTTGCCCAGAACCATCACTACCAATCTGCAGCGCGCCATGCTGCTTGAGAATCTGCGAGAGACTTATCAGCGGGTCGAGCAATCTTCCAAAGACGAAGCTCTGCTGAATCGACTGATCGTCAGCATTCACGGATCACTCGACCTGGAGGACATTGTCGACAAAGCAGTGCAAAGTCTGGCAAGTGAATTCAAAGTCTCACGCGCGATCATCTGCCTGACGTCTGATCCGACAAGCAGCATGCGAATTGTCAGGCAACTAACTCCGGAGAATCTCGAGGCAGTGTCTGAAAAAAGTTCCCTCTTTTCGCAGTATCACGACTTGCTTCTTGATGTAGGCGAACGCCGACCACTAGTGGTTATGCAGGATGACACATTCGCCTTCGCAACTGATGTACATGCTGAACTTGTGCAATTCCAAATTCTTTCGATGATTATGGTGCCACTTGTGTATCGCGGCAGACTGCTTGGGCTCTTGCATCTAGATCAATGCGACTTCGCCCGCTGCTGGACTGTCGGTGAAATCAACTTGCTCACCCGCATCGCTAATCAACTTTCTATCGCTATCAGTCAGGCCAGACTTTATCAGATCGTCGAAACGCAAAGCACCAGTATCGATAAGCTAACTGAGTTGTGCAGCCAGTTGAGCACCGTCGTTAACTCGACTCGAGAAATAAATGAGCGCAACGAGAGTCGCGAAAAAGTTCGTGTGCAACTGAGCTCCCGCGAAATTGAAGTGTTGCGAAACGTGGCTGCCGGCCTATCTAATCGTGAAATTGCCGAGACTTTGCATATCACTGAGGGCACGACCGAAGTGCACGTCAGTCGACTGCGCAAGAAACTGAACCTGGGTAGCAGAGCCGCTCTGGTGCGCTACGCATATGAAAATCATTTGTGTTGAAATTCAGAAAGAATCCTCGACAACAACTTGCTGAATAGCAAAATCGACTGTCAGACGTTTGCCAGAAAGCAGCTTCTGTCCTACTTCGGCAATATTTCGATGACTGCCCAGGGCCACCACTGCTTGCGCCGCTCCACCGACCGACATCATGCCGATATAATGATGCAAAAGCTCTACGTGACTGCCGATTTGCACTCGTCGAGCGCCAAGACAACGCCAGCCAATCTGGCGAGCAAGGGGCTGTGGCACCACAAAGGCACCTGTAAACTCCAGGTTGATTACTGCGTCGACGACCAACTCAAATCCGTCAGATGCCATCAAAGTAACTGGCAAAAGCACTCTTCCAGCTCCGTCTATTTTACCTTTGATAATTTTCGACTTTTTGAGATACAAACTAAGGTCCTCGCTGAACTTCCTGCAAAATACTGATTTAGAGTGAATCAATGGCTGGGTTTTCGTTTAAACGATAAGCAAAGAAAACTGCGAGCGGATGTTTCTTTCGAGCCCGTGTAAGCACTTCATGATCATCTTGACCGAGAAAGTATTCTTCTGAAACCGGCTCAATGACTACGATCCAATTGCGGTAGCGCATACCCAACTCTTTCAACAATCGCTGAAATATCGGCCAACAAGCCTTATCAAGTTCTTCTATATCGAGATTGTTGGTCACTAGTTTCATATCATCTCTGCTTACAAAAGTAACATTCCCCATCCTTCAAGTAATATTCCCCGTCCCTAGCGATTTGCTCCGATTCGGATGTAACATGTAGGTAGAGAACCTGAAGGATACTCTTGGCTACGGTGGCTGATTGTGCTAGCCTGATGCCAGCGATTTTGGGTCTGTCGAGAACGCGCTCGAAGGCAACTGAACTCAGATAGCAAAAGCCTCAAGTCAAAACCTAAGTCGCTTAACCCCGGACGTTTTATGAAAAGCAAGTTGCGACTACCCGGTGAACGTGTTTGATTCAAAGCGACTCGCCACCCGAGCAGACGTTGGCTGAGGATGCCGCTCCTCTTAAATCAACCTTCGCTACGCCGCAAATAATCCGCAAATTTATGGCTATGTGGCTGGCTTTTATCGTCATGCTGGCGGGCATCGCGCTGCTCGTTGATATCGACTGGGCTAAGCCATATTGCCAGACCGCCCTCACTCAGATGTTCCACCGGAAAGTTCGAATCGGTCACCTGAGCTGGTCTTTCGGTTTGAACGGTCTGGAGGTAGAGACGACCAAGCTGGCCGTTTTCGAGAAAGACGGTTCACCATTTCTGATTGCAGGCAACAGCGAAATCGGTATCGGCATTCTGCCTCTGTTTACCAAAAGAATGGTGATCAGTCACCTCAACTTCGTTAACCCTGAGATCTGGGCGATACGCACATCTCAAGCCGTCTGGAACTTCAACGATTTGCTGGAGTTCGGTCCGGACATTCGCTATTTGCAGGTGCAAAACGGCAAAATGCACCTCATCGACCGAATTCCCAACAAAGTGGAAGCCTGGAAAGTAGTCGATCTAAACGAAGTAAAACTGAAATTTGTCTGGCCGCACAAACGCAAAAAGACCCCATTCTATCTCGCCTTCAAACTGCCGAAGAAGGGCTACACTACAAGCTTTGACTTGTCCGGTCTCGGTTCGGGCGAACTACAGAACTGGCAGGATAATAAGTACACTTTCAAGGCGACTGTGAGCAGAGCAAACCCTGAGGACATGATGCCTTTCCTGCGAGCTATCTCGGATCGCCCGCTCAGCACCACAGAAAGTGGCAGAAAGTTCGAACAGTTGCAAGGACTGTTCGACTTCAAAATAGAAGGTGGCGGCGTACTGAGCAAAGGCATTACTGCCGATGTTTCTGCAGAAGCGCAGAAGTTCTCCTTCGACGCTCCAGTAATTGGCACAATTAAAGCGCCAGAAGCGAAGACAACAGCAAAGATCCGCATCGATACGAAAAATTTGGAATGGAAAGATATGGTCACTAAACTGGCCAATGTCGAGCTGACCAGCCACGGAACAGTCAGTGACTGGAGCCAGAAGTTACCACTCTACTCAGCAAACTTCGATAGCCATATTAGAGATCTCGGCGATGTTTCGCGCCTGGTCACCAAAGAAACTACTCCAAATAGCTACGTCGACCCAGCCAATCTGAGCGGAACTGCCGATGTCGATATCAAGATCAGCGGTCCATCAGACAATCCCAGGCTGACCACAGACGTTAAATCAGAAGGTCTTCCGGTCGAAGATTTCATCTCTCGTCTACCCAAAGAACTGGCACCAGCACTGTGCTTGCTCGGATTGAGCAAAACATCGCAGGTCAAGGGCGAAATCAAAATGATTCCCGACGAGCGCGTCGATATCACCGAGGGGCTGATTCCTGTGGCGGGCGGCACGATTCGCACTGAAGGCTCGGCTAATCTTAAAACAGACGAGGGCAAGTTCTCTTTCCAAACCAACAATCTCTCACTGGCGAAGGCGGAACAAGCGCTGTACCAGTCTAAACCAGCGATGAAAGAACTGGCCAGACTCGTTTTCATGACGCCGAAACAGCGACTGAATTTAGATGGACTTGTCGACGTCAACGGTGTTTTTGAAAAGTTAAAAGACAACGGTCACAACACAAGCGGCACCGCGGATTTTAAAAACGCCGAATTCAGCCTGTCAGATGGCTCACTGACGGCGCGACACATGAATGGGCACCTGAAGTGGAACAACGACATGGTCACAATCGACCGTCTCGCTGGCACCATAGGCGATGGCAGGTTCGACTTGAGTGGCACTGCCAGTGTTCGTGGAACACCATCGGTCAACTTGAAAATCCACTCCGAGCATCTCGACCTGAATCAGCTCAACACCCTGCTGAAGGTGTTGAAAGTGCACGTGCCGCTGCTCACTGAGCACCAGCTCAGAGGGCGCGTGCATGAGCTATCGCTCAACGTCTCAGGTCCCCGAACCTATCCCAACATTTACTTCAAGACCACTCCAGAAGACCTCTGCTATCAGCCGGCTGGCATGTCAAAACCGCTGCGAGCCAAAAGCGGAACAATCACTTATGACCATGATGTGCTGACTTTGCAAGACGTAGGATTCGTCACCCACAACGACAAAGTTGTCACCAGTTTCGCTATCGAACAACTCTCGACCAATGCCCGTGTTAACTCTGCCATCAAAGTCAAATCAGCGGGAATCGACCTGTCAGATGTCGACTTCTATCTGGCATCATCTGTCATGCCCAAGCCTCTCAAGAAGCTCTACACAGACTTTTTGAAAAGTTATCAGTTGAGCAAAGTGCACGGTCGAGTCTACGGCGATGCGACCTGCGAAATGAAAAATGACAAACCTAATCTTGCTGGTGTAATCAGCTTGATTAACGTAGGAGCGAAGTTTGGCGAACAACACCTGCCTATCGAGCACGTCGCGGGCACTCTTTCTGCCACTGGCTCACAGCTGACACTGCAAGATTTGAATGGAGCCTTGAGAAATTCGCACTTCAGTTTGAATGGACATGTCGAAAACTATCAAAGCGATACACCAAATCTGAAAACCGAATTGATTGCGTCGATCGATTCAAAAGAGATTTTAGAGCTGATTCCAGAACTCACAGATCAATTCAAAAAGTGGAAACTGACTATCACATCTTCTGGTCCACTGGCTCTGCGAGCCAAGCTGAACGGCAACGTCAAAGCAAGTGATGTTACCTTTTCAGTCTCTTCGAATGCGTCGAATCGCCTCGTTGTGTCGTCGCCTCTGGGCAAATTGCATCAGCCCCTCGACGAGCCGATGAAGATTGAAGGAACACTGGCAATCACCACAAGCGGCATGAAAGTTTCAAGCGCTTCGGTATCCATCGGAGACTCAGTCATGCAAGCAGAAGGTGCAGTCGCCTGGGTCTTCAAGGATAAGGATAGAAAAGAGTTGGACTTGCCTCGCTCTACTCTTAGCGGCACTATCAAGTCACCGCATCCAGTGCCGGCAAGAAAGCTGATTGCGGTGCTTGAACCGACACTGGCAAAAGACGTGGGCGGCACCGTATCTGGATCACTCAGTCTTGGTGGCACAGCCTATCAGCCAAAAGCCGCAGGCAAAATCGTATTCACAAAGATCTCAATTCCCTCCTTTGATGTTCGCGACTTAAGCGGATTCGTCAATTTGGAGGAATTGAGCGGCTCGGATCAAAAGGCCGAAGTCGATTTTTCCGAAGTGCAGATAGGTCAAATTCCTGTCCACAAAATCAGGGCTGACATCAAACTCGATGCAGACGAACAGCAAGTCAAACAGCCAAAGCTACAAATCACAAACGGGCGCGCCAGCCTGGCCGGTGGTGCCATGGAGATGACCGGCTGCCTCGACATGAACGAGCATAAACTTTCGCTGCGAACCACATTAGCCAGAGCCCAGGCGAACAAACTCACAGAGCAGCTGTTCGGACATCCCGGCGAATTGACCGGCACTGTCGATGCCGATGTCAAATTCGAAACGGAAGGAAATGACTACAAGGATGCCCTGGCCAATTTGCGAGGTAACGGCGTTGTCACCGTACACAGTGGCATCGTCACCAGATTCAGTCAGCTCCAGAACAAGATCACGCAAGCCAACCTGTTGCACCAGGGTCTGTTCGGATTCAATTTGAACAATCTGCTGCAGAGCACCGTTCCAGTCAGAACCGGTAAATTTAAAGACATGGTGAGCGAGTTCCGCCTGGCAAAAAACATTCTCTATGTGGATGAACTGACCTATAACGGGGACGATATGCGATTGTGGGGCGCTGGAAAAGCCAACCTGACAAAGAATGTTTTGGACATAGAGATCGCCGGAAAAATACCACGTGTCACGTCCAGCGTCTTCGGCAGCGGCACGATCGGTGAAATGTCCAAGGCGATGACGATCCAGAAAATCATGAACAAGGTGACGATGCACCAGCTTGAAAATTTGCCATCGCTGCCGGTGCTGGGTGATATCGCGTCCGATAAACCAAGAGCCTTCGCCTTTAAAATCAATTCGCCCCTAGACAAGCCAAAATCAGTCGGTCAGTCAATTGAAAAATCATTCCACTGGCTGCCCAGTAAGCCACGAGCATCGGCTCACCCGCTTCCGGGTCTGTCACCGGGATAGCAGACCTAATACCGGTGTAGAGGATTCTATTACCGGTATAGCGGATTACCGGCGTAGCGGATGTATCACAGGGATAGCGAAAAATAAAAAGCTTTGCATTGCGCGATCGATTGTGTATGATACAGGCACGCTTAAAATTTAATAAGTTTGCAACTTCTGCACAGACTCATTCTAGAAATGGATCGGTCGGCCGTGCCACCACGCTCGATGCCGAAATATTCCAGGAAAGTGCTCTCTCAGGCACCGCCTCTGGAGTCACCCTCATTATCTGACACTTTACGCGAATATGTGCGTCACATTGAGCTTGAGCGCGGTCTGTCTGCAAATACAGTAGCGGCTTACCAATCTGATCTGGTCGCCTTTATCAAGTATCTGAACGGCAACAACGATCCAACCCGGCATGACATCGCCAGATACTTAAGCAGCCAGAAAGCGGCAGGTCACAGCTCGTCCACGACGACGCGAGTATTAGCAAGCCTGCGCGGCTGGTTCGTCTGGCAACGAGCCGTAGGGCTGCGTCAGAACGACCCCTGTGAAGGTTTTCAAAGTCCGCAGAAAGCAAAACACCTGCCTCAAGTCTTGACACCAGATGAAGTGGCACGAATGCTCGCCGTTGCAGATAAATCGCGCGACAGGCTGATTATTGAATTGCTTTACGGCGCAGGTTTGCGAGTCAGTGAACTGACCAAACTGGATTTGAAAGACGTGAATATGAGCCAGGGCTACATCCGCTGCATGGGCAAAGGTTCGAAAGAACGAATCGTTCCTTTCGGCAAGCTTGCAATGGAAGCTCTCAAACAATACATGGCAGAACCAAGAAAGTTTCCTCCAACCACCAAATCCGCACCCATGAACGCGAAAGCAGTGCCGCTTTTGATTGACCTGAAAGGCAACCGGCTTTCCCGACTGGTTGTCTGGCAGACAATCAAGCGGCTTGCTTATCGCGCCAAAATTCAGAAGAACCTGTCACCGCATAGCCTGCGGCACAGTTTCGCGACACACCTGCTCGAGGGCGGCGCCGACCTCCGCTCTGTACAGGAACTGCTGGGACACTCGTCTGTTGTAACCACCCAGCTTTACACGCACTTGAGCCGAAATCACCTGCGTCGCGCCTATCAGAACGCCCAGGAAACGTTCGTAGCCCAAGTAGTCCCGCATCCCGCGGAATTGATGATGTCATCGGCAGATGCGATGACGAAAAATTAATAAACATCTAGACTCTGACTATAAGTATATGGTTTAACTTTAAGAGGGTTCTTGATGCCCTGAGGCCCATGGCGAATAGCTAGTTCAGGCAGCTCAGGCAAGTTCCCACAGTTCGTTCACTCCTGAAGGTTCACATCACCAAACAACATCTGGAGTATCCAGTGGTTGCAGCGCAGTTAGCGCAGTTCAGTTCGGATCTGAACTTGATCGGGAAGTCGGCGAACAACACGACAACATTTAGACAACACATACAGTCAGGACTAATCACTTAATGAGCCGAACACCTAAGGTAGAGGGCACGAAGATTGCCCAAGCCGCTAAGGACTTGAACGTCACTAGCGTTACGATTCGTCGATATCTGACCGAATTCAACATCGAGACAACGTCAGACGAAAATGGCATCAAAGTTCTTCCCGACCAGGCAATGGAAGAATTGAAGGAAATCCGTAAGCTTAAAGAAGACGGACTCACCAATCCTAAAGTACTGGAGATCCTCGAAGAACTTCGTTCCAAGCCAAAAGAAAAATCAGAACCAAAATCACGCGCGAAAGCAGTGAAGAAGGCTGAGCCAAAAGCAGCGAAAAAATGAGGTAAAAATC